>NZ_JAUXVZ010000027.1 GCF_030680185.1 Phenylobacterium sp. | reverse complement strand
CAGTTCCGAAGAACCATCGCCAGAACACCGCCGCCTGCGTTTCTCTTTCCAATTCAACAATGTCAAAGACCAAACCGGCTTCCGCCAGCCCCGCCAACCTTCCGGCCCCGGCGAGGAGCGGCGTATCTAGTCGCCACCCCGACACCTGTCAATCGATCCTTGCGGACTTTCTTTGCGTCATCTTTCCGGAGAAATTTGGCGCAAAAATCACTCCGGGCCGCCGAGGGGCTGCCCTCATATGTCCGCAGCGATTCGATTGAAGGACCGGAACTTAACGACAGATTAAGAAGAGGTCAACAGCCTTTCGGCTAACGCCACGTCTTCGCCCGTCGTTTCGGCCAGGGGAGCGTATTTAGCGCGCCACCCATCGTGAGTCAAGACTCCCCTCCCCGACGGTATGTCGCACGACGATGAGGCGCCCGAGCTTGCCCACCGTGGCGCTCGGCGCCTATGGAGGGCACGGGCGCGTAAGGGAGGCGCCTCTGACCATGCTGTCGCAGAAGACCCGCTACGCCTTGCGCGCCCTCGTCGAGCTGGCTCGGGCTGAAGGCGTCCAGCTGACGTCCGGCGAGCTCGCCCTGCGGGCCGACGCCCCCCGGAAGTTTCTCGAAGCCATCCTGCTGGAACTGTCCCGTAATCGCCTCGTGGTCAGCCGCCGCGGAAAGTTCGGCGGCTATACCTTGGCCAGGCCGGCCCGGGACATCGCCTTCGCGGAGGTCATCCGGGTGATCGACGGGCCCCTGGGGCTCGCCCCCTGCGTCAGCCGCACGGCCTTTCGAAAATGCGATGACTGCCCAGATCTGGCGACCTGCACCCTGCGCGAGGCCCTGCTCCGCGCCCGCGACGCGACGGCTTCGGTGCTGGAGGGCTACAGCCTGGCCGACGCCGCGACCGGCGATGGCGGCGAAGTGTTCCAGGCCTAGTTCTAAAGCGGGGGCGCCTGCGGCGCCTCGAGCACGCCGGTCACATCGAACCCCGGCGACGGCGGGCCCGGATTCAGCTCGATCCGCATCCCCAACCGCCTCATGACGCCGATCGACGCGGCATTGTCAGCCTCGGTCCCAGCCAGAATCCGCGCCAGTCCCATTGTGTCGAACAGCCAGGCGCTGACCAGACCAGCCGCCGCCGTGGCGTAGCCGCGCCCTTGAAAGGCTGGCCGCACCGCCCAGAAGAGGCCCACCTCCGGCGTCCTGCGCGCATCGGGCCGCCCGCCCAGACCAGGCAGTCGTCCGAAAGGCTCAAGCCGGGGCACGGTCCCGACGAGACCGACGAACCCTTGATCGGAATCTGTGATCGCCCGCTCGCCATAGGGCGGCTGATGCAGGGCGGCCAGCTGGTCGTAGCTGCGCACGGTCCAGTCCAGCCAATCCCGGCGCAAGGCCAGGTTTTCGGCCGCGCCCAGACGAGGGTCTGACCAGCCGATCTCATCATAGAGATCATGGCAGGCCTGCAGGTCGGAGGCTTCCAGGGGACGAACGGCCACCCGATCGCCCTCAAGCCGGGGAAGTCGCACGCTCAACCGGCGGCGATATAGGCCTTCAGCCCATCGGCCTCGGCGGTCACTTCGGAGATCTTGTGCTTCACCAGGTCGCCGATCGAGACAATGCCCAGCAGCTTGTCGTCTTCACATACCGGCAGGTGGCGCACCCGCCGGTCGGTCATCCGCTCCAGCAGGGCGTCTACGGTCTCGCCAGGACGGGCGAACAGCACATCGCTGGTCATGCAGCTGGAGATGGGGCGATCGAGGGCCGGCGCGCCAAGCTCGGCCAGGCTGCGAACCACATCGCGCTCGGAAACGATGCCGACCACCTTGCCGGCGTCGACCACCACCAGGGCGCCCACCCGGCGGGCGTGCAACAGGGCGGTGACCGCGGTCACCGTGTCGCCTGGGGTGACGGTGAAGACCAGGTCGCCCTTGGCCTTCAGGATCTGGGATACAAGCATAGGTCGTCCAGCCCTCATCCTACAGATGTGCAGCCTGTCGCATAACGACGGTCCTGGCAATCACCCGTCACGCCCGGGGCGGGATTTCCGACGGCGGAGGCGCCCCCAGGTTGGCCAGCCAGACCGCTGGTCCCGCCAGCAGCAGGCCCGCGAGGAAGCCGGCGATGTGAGCCTCCCAGGCCACGGCGCCGTCGAGCCCCGGGGCGAAACCCAGAACGGCGATCATCAGGTTGAGACCGATCCAGATGGCGCTCATGAACAGGACCCGCCTGTCGAACACCGGCGCAAGACGCCCTCCGCCCGCCAGAATGCGGGTCGCCGCCCCGATCAGGCCGAACACGGCGCCAGACGCCCCCACCAGGAGGATCTCCTCCCCGGGGTGCAGCCTGGCGAAGGCCAGGTTGGCGAGGCCGCCGCAGCCCAGATAGAAGAGAAAGAAGACCAGGCCGCCCCAGATCCGCAGACCGAACAGGCGCGCCACAGGGGCGCCAAAGGCCAGGGCGCCGGCGGCGTTCATGGCCGCGTGGACCGCGCCCCCATGTATGAAGAGCGCCGTCAGCAGGCCAGCCCATCCGCCCGCCTCAAAACCCGCCGGGGAAAAACCGAAGCGGGCATAGGCCCCCTCCCCCAGTACAAACACCTGCCAGGCGAAGGCGCCGAGTATGGCGCCCACCAGGACCATGGCCGGCCATGGGGCTTTGAAAATGGGCTCGCGGGGTTCGGTCAAAGGGGCCCTCCAGAGGCGTTCAGACTTGCAAGGCGCCAGCCTTAACGAATTTGCGAGGGTTGCCCCCCTAGATAGGACGCCAGTGTCCATCTTTGGCACGTGGTTTGCTTAACGACGGCCTAGCGCCGCCGCTGTCCGGAGTCCGCCAAGTTCATGGCTATCGCCCCCACCGATGAGAGGCCAAAGGCCCAGCCCCGATCTGCGACATGGGCCGCCATGCTTATCGCCAGCGCCCTGGCGGCCAGCGGCGCCCAGGCCCAGCAGATGACCACCAACTCGGCGGATTTCAACGCCGGCTGGGGTCGCTATGCCGGCTCCGAAAATCACCCCGTCGATGTCTCCACCCGCGACGCCAACGGCAACCGGGTCATCGTGGACGGCCTGATGCTGACCGGCGAAGACCAGTCGTCCTTCAGCCGGTCCTGGGGTTCGGCGGACGCATATGCCGGCGTCGGCGCAAGCTCCGGCGGCTCCAGCGCCATCGGCAACAACCTCGTCGTGGTCACCCAGGGCAACTACAATACGGTGATCATCGACTCCACCCAGATCAACAACGGCAATGTCAGCGCCGGCGTGCAGATGAGCTCCGGCGGGGTCGGCGATGGAAACTAAGCATACGTTCCGCGCCCTTGGCGTTCTGAGCGCGGCCGCGATCGCGCTGAGCGCCTGCGCCACCCCCGTGGCCGGTCCCGGCGGCAACTACAGCAATCCGATCGGCAGCGCGCCGGTGACGTCCAACCCGACGCCCTACTCCACGGCGCTGGTCTGCATGGCGGGCTATGCGCGCACGGCCAACATCACTGCGCCGCGCATCGCCATCGGCCGCATCGCCGACTACACCGGCAAGGCGGAGTCGGACGGCAGCGGCCGCAAGATCACGCAGGGCGCCTCGCTGATGGCCATGTCGGCCTTCGCCAAGGCCGGCATGCCGTTGGTGGAGCGGTTCGACACCTCGGTGTCCGAGCTCGAACTGAAGTACGCCAACAACAAGCTGATCTCCGACCAGCCCAATCCGGCCCCCAACATGCCAGCCGAATACCGCCGCATCCTGGCCGGCCAGGTGCCGGGCTCGGACTTCTATGTCGCGGGCGGGCTGACCGAGCTGAACTTCAACATCAGATCCTCAGGCTTCGATGTCGGCGCGGGCGATCCCGACCCCCGGGATCTGAAGGGCAATATCCGCGGGCGCCTGTTCGTCATGAACATCGGCCTGGACCTGCGGCTCATCAATACCCGCACCCTGGAGGTGGTCGACGTCATCTCCTACCAGAAGCAGGTGATCGGCCGTGAAGTGGGTGTCGGCATGTTCGACTTCCTGGGCGGCAACGTCTTCGACGTCTCCGCCGGCACAGGCGCGCTCGAACCCATGCAGCTGGCCGTCCGCTCGCTGGTGGAGCGGGCCGTGGTCGAGATGACCGCCAATCTCTACGGCATGCCTGGTCCCCAGGCCTGCCTGTCCTCCGACCCCCTAGCCGGGACCACGGTGGGCCTCACAGGGGCCTATGTCCCCGCCTACAACAATCTGGGGACCAACAATGCGCAGACTCGCGAAGATCCTAATCGCTGGAACGTCAGCCGCGACTCTGACGTCCGCGGCCGCTACTAGTCAGGTTCTCGACAGCGTCATCGTCAGCGACCAGGTCCAGACCGGAGACGTGTTCTCCGGTCAGACCCTGGACGTGGTCGAGATCACCGAAGCCACCACAGCGGTCACCACCGCCACCGGTGCGGCCTTCGACGGCTCGGGCGAAGGGGTGACCCTCGACGTGCGCGCCAACCAGAACCTGCAGGCCGACGTCACCGCCGACACCCGGCTGGACGCGGCTGTTAGCTCGGGCGCCGTCACCAGCCTGACCACCGCCGCCACCGGCGTGACCAGTGAGTCCAACATCTACGAAGGGACGCTGACCGGGGTCTACAACCAGCAGACCGGCCCGGGCGTCATCTATGGCCACAGCCACATCGAGGCGCCGAACGCCGAGGTGGGCGATGTCACCGCGTCGGCCCAGGCGCTGGGCGTCAGCCAGGGCTTCGGCGTCAGCTACAGCGTCGTCGGTGCTCGGGTGAACCAGACCAACCGCGCCGATGTGGTCGCCGATGGCGGCGGCTCCTATGGCTATGTGGAAGGCGCGGCGACCTTCGCCGGCACAGCCACCGGAACCAATGTCACCGCCTCCGGCATAGGCGGATCGGGGCAGCGCTACATCATCGACCAGGACAATCAGGCCGGCCTGGTCCAGGCCAGCCAGTTCACGGCCCATGGCAACGCCTATCTGAGCACCACGAGCGCGACCGCCAGCGGCAACAACATCTCGACCGCCAACGAAGGCGGGCTGCTGGACGTGACCAGCGGCCAGGAAAACCAGGCCTATGTGCGGGCCCAGAGCGAGGCCTCGGCCTATCAGTTCGGCTCGGCCGCCAGCATCGCCTATGGGGTAGGCAATTCCTTCATGGCCGGCAATTTCGGCTCGGAAACCTTGATCGACGCCGTCCAGCTGAACGAGGGCGGCGGCGTCGAGGTCATCGCCGACTTCACCGGCGCGGAAGGCTATGACGCCTCCTCCACCGCCACGGCCATCGGCAATGCGGCGACCGGCTATGCCTGCAGCGACTGCCAGGGGCGCATCGTCGCCACCAGCCAGCAGGTGAACAACTCCGATGTCAGCGCCACCAGCTCGGTGAACGTCACCGGTTACGCCCGCTCGGCGACCGGGGTCGCCAACGCCGTCGGCAACACCGCCAGCTACTATGTGAGCCGGCCCTCCGGCCAGTAGCGTTGTCGGGGCGAGAGCTCCGCGTCCGTCGCCATCGCGCCTTGCCCTCGCCCCATCCGGCGGCGATGGTGCGCGCTATTCTGGTGAATTGCGGACGCATCCATGATCTTTTTGAAGCGAGCGGCGCTTGCGCTTACCGCCGCCCTCGCCCTTGCCGGCCATCTTGGCCTGGCCAACGCCGCCCCGCAGACCGCAGAGCCCGCGCCCCATGTCGGCGCCCATGCGACGGCGGCCGCGGATCTGGCGCCGGGCCAATGGCCCCAGGCCATCTCCGACGTAGAGGTCGATCCCGAAATCCGGTTCGGGGCCCTGCCCAACGGCATGCGCTACGCCATCCGCCGCCAGACCATTCCCCCTGGCCAGGCCGCCCTGAGGCTGCGCATCGACGCCGGCTCGTTGATGGAGGACGACGACCAGCAGGGCCTCGCCCACTTCCTGGAGCACATGGCCTTCAATGGTTCCAAGGCCGTGCCGGAGGGCGAGATGGTCAAGATCCTGGAGCGCCTGGGTCTGGCCTTCGGGGCCGACACCAACGCTTCGACCGGCTTTGACGAGACCATCTACAAGCTGGACCTGCCGCGGACCGACGAGGAGATCCTGTCCACCAGCCTGATGCTGTTGCGAGAGACCGCGATGAACCTGCTGATCGCCCAGGACGCGGTGGATCGTGAACGCGGCATCGTGCTGTCGGAGGAACGCTCCCGGGATGCGCCCTCCTATCGCACCTACAAGGACCGCCTGGCCTTCCTGCTCAAGGACCAGCGGTTGAACGACCGCTACCCGATCGGCCAGGTCGAGGTGCTGCGCAGTGCGCCAGCCTCGCGGCTTCGGGACTTCTACGACGCCTATTACCGCCCCGAGCGCGCCCTGCTGGTGGCGGTCGGGGATTTCGATGTCGACGCCATGGAAGCCCAGATCATCGAAGCGTTCGGCGGCTGGACCGCCGCGGGCGCGCCAGGCGATGATCCCGACCTTGGCGGCGTCCAGCGGCGAGGCCTGGAGGCCAAGGTGGCCGTGGAGCCCGGCGTCCAGGGGGCGCTGCAAATCGCCTGGGTCCGTGATCCGGACATGTCCACCGACACCAAGGCGCGTCGCCGGGGCGATGTGATCGAACAGCTTGGTTTTTCGGTGCTGAACCGGCGCCTATCGGTCCTGTCGCGGGCGGCTGATCCGCCCTTCCTCGGCGCGGCGGCCTTCGTGAACGACGAGTTCGGCGCCGCCGAGACCACCAGCATCATCGCCAATGCTCAGGAGGGCCGCTGGCGTGAAGCCCTCCAGGCCATCGAGATCGAGCAACGCCGCGCCGTCCTCCACGGCGTGCGCCAGGATGAGCTTGACCGGGAGATCGCCGAGTACCGCGCGCGCCTGCGCGCCAGCGTGGCCGGCGCCGCCACCCGGCGGCCTTCGAGCCTCGCCCAGCAGATCCTGGGCGCCACGGCGGACAATGACGTGGTCACCAGTCCGGCCCAGGACCTGGCGCTGTTCGAGGAGGCCGTCGATGGCCTTGAGGCGGCCACCGTCTCCCGTGCGCTGCAAGAGGCTTTCCAGGGTCAGGGCCCGCTGATCTTCCTGGCTACCCCGACCATGGTCGAAGGCGGCGAGGCTGCGGTGCTGAGCGCCTATGAGGCTGCGCGCCAGACGGAGGTCGCCCCGCCTGCCGCCCTGAGCGCGGTGGAGTGGCCCTACAGCCAGTTTGGCGCGCCCGGCAAGGTCGTCGAGACCCGGGACGTGGCCGACCTGGATACGGTCTTTGTCCACTTCGACAACGGCGTGCGCCTGACCATCAAGCCGACGCGGTTCCAGGATGACGAGGTCCTGGTCGCCGTCCATGTGGGGGACGGGCTTCAGAGCCTGCCATCCGACACTCAGAGCCTGGCCTGGGCGAGCCAGGCCCTGGTGGAAGGCGGCCTCGGCAAGATCACCGCCGAGGATATGGAACGTGTTCTGGCCTCCAACGTCTATGGCGCCCGCCTGCGGGTAGGCGACGACGCCTTCACCCTGTCCGGCTCCACCCGGCCCGAGGACCTCGACGTCCAGATGCAGGTGCTCAGCGCCTATCTGGCCGATCCGGCTTGGCGCACGGAGGCCTTCGCGCGCATCCAGGCGGCCGGGGCGACGATCCATGAACAGTATGAGGCGACCGCTGGCGGCGTCCTGTCCCGCGATCTGTCGGGCCTGCTGCATTCCGGGGATCGCCGGTGGACCTTCCCCACCAAGGCAGAGATCGCCCAGGCCACACCCGACGACCTGAAGGCCCAGCTGGCTGGTCCGCTCTCTGGCGCGCCGATCGAGGTGATCATCGTCGGCGACACCACGGTGGAAAAGGCTACCGACGCGGTCGCCCGCACCCTGGGCGCCCTGCCCGCTCGCGCTGATGTCTCTCGGCCCGAAGCGGCGCCGGTCGTCTTCCCCCCGCCCACGGCGACACCGGTCAGGCGTACGCACAAGGGACGCGCCGATCAGTCCATCGGCTATGTGGCCTGGCCCAGCACCGACTTCTTCGCCGATCCGCAGGCCGCCCGCGAGGCCGCCGTTCTCGGGGAAGTTCTGCGGCTTCGGCTGGTGGAGGAGCTGCGCGAGAGCCAGGGCGCGACCTATTCCCCGTCGGTCAACTACAACCACTCCTATGTCTGGACGGGCTGGGGCTACATCTCGGCGAGCGTGGAGATTCCGCCGGAGGGGTTGGACGCCTTCTTCACCGACGTGGCCGAGATCGCCGATGATCTCCGCCGCAATCCTATCGATGAGGACGAGCTGGAGCGGGCGCGTCAGCCGCGGCTGGAGCGGATCGAACGCGCCAGGGTCGGCAATGACTACTGGCTAAGCGAGCTGGCCCGAACCCAGACCGACCCCCGCCGCCTGGAAGCCATCCGCGCCGTCATCCCGGGCACTGAACGGGTCACGGCCGCCGATGTGCAGCGCGCGGCCGAGCGAATCCTTTCGCCCGACCGCGCCTGGAAGATCGAAGTGGTCCCGGAGAGCTGAGCGCCCCTTAGTAGACCGTGCCGCCGACGCCGCCGTCGAGGCTCAGCGCCATCGAGGAGGAGGACTCGGAGTATTCCTCTTCCTCGCGATAGGCGGTGTAGGTCTCGGTGCTGACCATGGTCAGGATCTTGATGCCGGCGCCGAAGCGACGGAGCAGCGAGCGCTCGTTGCAGTCGCGGGCCGGCTTCTGGGGACGGCAGGTCACCTGGCCGCCGGGGGCGTGATAAAGGGCCTCGCCCTTGGCGCAGACCAGCGACTGGCCGCCGGAGAAGTCCACCTGGCCGGAATATTCGGCGATGGTCGCCTGCAGGCGCGTGCCCGCCAGGCAGCGATAGAGTTCGCCGTCGAAGATGTCGCGAACATCGCGCTCGGGGAAGAGCTGCGCAGCCGGGTGCGGCGACTGACGATCGTCGATGCAGACGGCCTGGATCACCACGCGACGGGTGCTGGAGCGGGTCGCCTCATAGGCCGTCCGCTTCATCTTGCGGCCGCCCTCGACGTTCAGACCCTGGATGAGGCCCGTGGCCACGGGGGGCGAGTAATAACCGCCGCCTCCGCCGCCACCATAATAGACCGCCGAACCCGCGCCGGCGCCGGCGCCGGCCGAGGCGCGCACACTGGCGCCGGCGCTGGCGTTCACCACCACGGTGGGCGCGACCACCACATTGACGCCCGGCACCTTCACGCCGTGACCGGGCGAGGTGCAGCAGGGGGGATTGGAGGGCAGCGGCGGCGGGGGCGGCGGCTTGCAGCAGGGCGGCGGCGGCGGCGTGCAGCATGCCGGCGGCGGGGGCTCACAGCAGGCCTCGGCCCGTTCGGGCGCGGCGCCTGCCAAGAGGAACAGACCCGATCCCAGGATCAAGCCAAGCAGGGTCTTTTGCGGCGCCATCTCGGCCTCCCAACTCAATACTGCGGACCCCTGCAAATTTCACGCCGAGAGGCTCCTGAGTGAGGAGCCGCCCGATCACGACTGTCCCGGAAGGAGACAGAGCCGGCTTGGTCCGAATTCTTCTGCAAGCCCCATGCGGCCGCGATTGGCCGCGACTGGAGCCGCGCAGCGATGTCGATGTGCCATCCAAACACGGAACGGTTGATAGACTATTGGCAAGATCGGGCTCTTCCGGGGGGGCCGCCGCCGCGGACGTCGATCAGTCCGGCTGACTTTGCCGACCTGCTGCCCCAGGTCGTGATGCTGGGGCGGGTCTGTTCGGGCATCTATCCGATCCGTCTGGCCGGCGCCCTGGTCGGTGAACTGCACCAGCGCGATCTGCGCCAGCAGAACGCCCTTTCGCTGTTCAGCGCTCAGGATCGGATGGACTTGCAGACCGCCCTGGAGATGGCGCGCCGACGGCCAGAGCCCATTGTCGTGACCGCCAAGGCCCATGCTGAAGGCGTCGCCATCGGCATGGAGATTCTGTTCGCGCCGCTGGCCGGCCCGGAAGACGGTCCCGACCGCTTCCTCTGCCTCTACCAGCCCCTGACCATGGTCGCCCGGCTCAAGGGCCTGCCGCTGCTGAGCTTTTCCCTGGTGGATATCCGCAAGGGCGGCGCCTCCAACCAGGCCGCGCCGCGCCTGCGCCTGGCCGCCATCGACGGGCGCCGCATCGCCTAGGATCCTGGGCGCGCGGCGCGCCACCTCTCCAGCGCTCTCGGCGCCGAGGATGACCCTGCGGCGCCGATGAGATAAGCTTAAGACGGAAAAGCGGCCCGTCCGCGCGACAACTCCTGATGAGGTGAGATGCCCAAGCGCGTAGCGCTGCCCGCCGAGCCGATGCTCGTCTCGCTCGACGCCCGCGCCACGCCTTCGCAAAGCCGCGCGCGCAACACGTTTGAGGCCGTGCTCTCGACGGCGGGCGAGCTTCTGGGCGAGGTGGGCTTCGAGCGCCTGTCCACCAACCTCGTCTGCGAGCGGGCGGGGATCACGCCGCCTGCCCTCTACCGGTACTTCCCGAACAAGTACGCCATCCTCGGAGAGCTGGCGCGCCGGTTGATGGAGGCGCAGGACGAAGCCGTGTTCGCCTGGGTTCAGTCCGGCGGTCTGCAGGCCGCCAGCCTTGATGAGGCCGTCGCGAAGAACCGGGAGATGCAGCGCCAGGTGAATGAAATCACCCGCAACAGCCCCGGCGGGATCTGGATCATGCGCGCCCTTCGCGCTGTGCCACTGTTGCGGGACATCCGCATCGCGTCGCGCGACCAGGTCGCCGCGCAGATCAGCGCGCGCCTCACCAGCTCTTATCCGGACGTTCCCGAAGTCGAGCTGTTCCGCTCAGCGCGCCTCACCACCGAGATGATGTACGCCGCCACGGAGATGGTGCTGGAAGAGCCGACCGAGGACGAGGATCGGATCAACGAGGACGTCTGCTGGATGGTGGCGATGCATTATCGCCGGCTGGCCGAGCGCTACGCCAAGAGCTAAACGCCGCTTGGCAGCGGGCCTTTGCGCGCAAGCGCCACCACGACGCCGACAAACAGGACAAGCGCCGCGGCCAGGCAGACGCCGGCCAGCTTCATCGCCCCGTCCGCATTGCTTTCGCCCACCAGCAGCGCCGCCGCCAGCGGGCCTGCGCTGCTGCCCAGAAGCTGGGCGGCGCCGAGTTGCATGGCGGAGCGGCGGGTCGGGTCAATGCCGATCAGAAGCACGGTGTAGAACGGAAGCACGAACAGCCACAGGAAGCCAAAGGCGGCCACCAGGCCGATGAACACCAGCCCGGCGGGATGGGCCGACAGGCCGACCACCAGGCCAAGATTGATGACTGCTGCGGTGATGATCACGTGGCTCGCCCTCAGGCGCGCGCCGATCAGGGTCGCCGCCAAACCGCCCAGGACCTGCATGGCCAAGGCGGCCGCCACAGCGTCGTGAGCCTGCGCCGGCGCCAGGCCCGCAGCGGCGGCCAGGGGCTCCAGATAGACCCAGATCGCCACGATGAAGGCCATGTAGAGGAACACCGCAAACAGCCCGACCCAGGCCAGCGGCGGCAGGCCCGTCGCACCGGCGGTCGGTCGCGGCAAGGGGGCGAAGCTGCGCGGCGCGCCTAGGGCGGCCAGGGCTGCAGTCAGCGAAATTACGGCCAGGGCCACAAGGGCGCCGTCCACGCCAAACGCCGTCATGACCGTCCGCGGCAGCAGCGCCGCCAGCAACAGCTGGGCCAGGGTCTGACCCGTGATGAAGATGCCGGCCTGACGCTCGGGCCGGACCGAGCGCGAGATCATCCCGATGGTCGACCAGAGCATCACGCCGGCCGCAGCCCCGGCCAGGCCCCGCAGGCCGATCAGGACCCCATCGGCGCCCCAGACACTGGCAAGGTTACAGGCGGCGTGGGCCAGGCAGGCCACCGCCAGCTTGGCCCGCAGATGTGTGGGCCGCAGCAGGGCGGCGGCCAGGCCGCAGACCGCCCCCAGGGCCAGCAGTTCAGCCGTGGCGGCAAGCCCGATGCCCGAGACCGTCAGTCGACCGGCCTCGGCCAGCCCGCCCAGCACCAGGGGCTGCAGGCCCGCGATCAGAAGGGCGACGATGCCGATATGCAGGATGGCAAAGTTCAGTGGCTCGGGCCGCTCCAGAGTCTCGGCCGACGCGCTCACTTCGTCTGCCCGTAGGAGCCGAACCGCACCAGAATCTCGTCCATCTGGTCGTCTGACAGCAGATTAGGACCGCCGATGGCCAGACAGCCCCAATAGACCGCGGCCTGTTCCTCAATCTCCTCGGCGATCATCAGGGCCGCGCCGAGCGTCGGGGCCACCGTGATCTGGCCATGGTTGGCCATCAGGGCTGCATTCCGGCCATCCAGCGCCGCCACGACGAGATCGGCGAGCTCTTCGGAGCCGAAGGTCGCATAGGGCGCCAAGGGGACGCTCGGCCCGCCGCTGACGCCGACCATGTAATGAACCGCCGGGATCGGCCGCCCGGCGCAGGCCAGGATGGTGGCGTGGCGGGAGTGACAATGGACGACGGCGCCGACATCGGGCCGCCGTCGCAGGATCTGCATGTGCATCCGCCACTCGCTGGACGGCTTCAGCTGGCCTGCGGGAATGGAGTCGTCAGCAGCGACGAACACCATCGCTTCGGGGGTGAGCCGCTCCGGCGGCACGCCGCTGGGGGTCACCAGCATCCCCTCGCCCAGTCGGGCCGAAAGATTGCCCGAAGTGCCACGGTTCAGGCCGCGGGCGTCCATGGCCCGCATGGTCTCCACCATTCGGCTCCGTAGCCTGGCTTCCTTGTCCGCCGACATCAGCCCGGCTCCTTCAAGCGCATCGTCCTCATCGCCTGAAGGACGCCGTCATAGGAGTCCAGCTTGCCCAGGGTGGCCAGGCCTTGCGCCACCAGCGCCGCCACCGCCGTCGCGAAACGGGCGGCGTCCAACGGGGCGAGGCCGCGGCTCAGGCCGGCGATGAAGCCCGCGCAGTAGGAATCGCCACAGCTCGTCGTGTCGACAGGCGTGATGTCATAGGCCGGCAGAACCGTCCGCTCCGCCCCCAGCGCGACATAGGAGCCGGCCCCCCCGTTCTTGATGATTACGGCGCCGGCGCCCAGACCCAGGAACACATCAGCCGCCGCCGAGAGATCCTGCGCGCCCGACAGGGCGAAGGCCTCGCTGACGCTGGGCATGAAGTAGTCGGTATAGGGCAGCAGCCGTTCCAGCTCGGCCAGCGCCGTGGCCTGCGGCGAGATCAGGTCGCAGGTCACGACCGCGCCCGCCGCCTTCGCCGCCTGCATGACGGCCAGGCCAGGCCCGCCATCCGTGGCCGGCCCGCCGATGGCGCCGTAGTGGAAAAAGGCGGCCGCCTTTGCGGCGGCGATGACCGGCTCGCCGACCGGCGCAAACAGCCCGGCGCCGAGGGCGTGGAAGTTCGGGCGGCCCCCGCCTGAATCGATCGTCAGGACCGTGGCCGAGGTCGGAGACCCTTCGATGACCTGGAGGAGAGAGGTGTCGACGCCCTGCTCTTCCAGGCCAAGCCGCACCACCCGACCCATGAAATCGGAGCCGATGCTGCCCGCCAGCTGCGTCGCGACGCCGAGGCGGGCGGCCACCATCGCCGCCCCTGCGGCTGTGCCCGCCGGCGCGACGGCGACCCCCTCGATCAGGCGCGTCCCCTCGCCCTTCGGCAGCGCGTCGATGGGGCGGGCCGCCACGTCCAGCGTGGTCAGCCCGATACAGAGTAGGCCGCCAGTCATGCTATCTCCGTCCGATGCGTGGTTGATTTGTAGCCTTGCGCATATAAGGTAGTCAAAGCTATCTTTTCTGATGGGGTTACAGGCGATGAGCTGGACCAACAGCAAGAACAAGGCGCTCGTCGAACGCGCGCAAGCGGTTATCCCCAGGGGCATGTACGGGCATCAGTCCGTGGCGCTCCTGCCTGACGACTACCCTCAGTTCTTCGCCCGCGCCGAGGGCGCCCACCTGTGGGACGTGGACGGCAACCGCTACCTCGACTTCCTCGGCGGATATGGCCCGAACCTGTTTGGCTATGGCGACCGCGAAATCGACGACGCCTATGTCGCGCAGATGCGCCAGGGCGACACCATGACGGGGCCGGCCGAAGTCATGGTCGAACTCGCCGAGACCATGGTGGGCATGGTCGGCCACGCCGACTGGGCGATGTTCTGCAAGAACGGCACAGACGCCACGACCATGGCGCTGATGATCGCCCGCAACCACACCCGCAAGAATACGGTCTTGCTGGCCCGCGGCGCCTACCATGGGGCCGCCCCCTGGTGCACGCCGCTGAAGCGGGGCGTCTCGCCAGGCGATCGGGCCCATCAGGTCTTCTACGACTATAACGATGTGGAGAGCCTTGAGGCCGCCGTGCGCGAAGCCGGCGACGACCTGGCGGCCATCTTCGCAGCCCCGATCAAGCACGACACCTTCATCGACCAGGAACTGCCCGATCCGGCCTATGCCCGGCGGGCCCGAGAGCTCTGCGACGCGCACGGCGCCCTGCTGATCGTCGATGACGTGCGCGCAGGCTTCCGGCTGGCGCGGGACTCAAGCTGGTCCCTGGTGGGCGTGAAGCCTGACCTGTCGTCCTGGGGCAAGGCCATCGCCAACGGCCACCCCATCTCGGCCCTGATGGGGGCGGAGGTCGCCCGCGAGGCGGCGATGACGATCTACGCCACCGGCTCCTTCTGGTTCTCGGCGGCGCCCATGGCGGCCAGCCTGAAGACATTGGCCCGGATCCGGGACACCGACTATCTCGAGCGCACGGAGACCCTGGGCCAGCGGCTGCGGGATGGCCTGGACGAAAGCGCCCGCCGCCACGGCTTCCCCCTGCGCCAGAGCGGCCCGGCCCAAATGCCCTTGATCATGTTCGAAGACGACCCGGCCCTGGCCAAGGGCTACTTCTGGGCCCAGGCGCTGATGAAGCGGGGGGTCTACGTGCACCCCTGGCACAACATGTTCATCTGCGCGGCCATGACGGACGGCGATATCGACTTCGCGGTCCAGGCCGCCGACGACGCCTTCAAGCTGATGAAGGCCGCCGGTCCCCTGGAGGCGCCGGCCAAGCTGGCCTTCATGACCCAGATGCTCGACCACTGATCGGACGGCCGAACGCGCCCCGCCTTCAGATCAGGCGGGCGCGCCCGGCCGGCTGACGCCGAAGCGGCGCAGGACATTATGGGTGATGGTCTCGACGAACGGGTCCCGCGCGCCCAGGCCATGGGCCCATTCGGTCGTGCCGCTGTTGAACACCTCGCCCGCGCCGCGCTTGAAGCTGGCCAGCACCGCATGGCCCCGCAGCACCTTAGCCTGCGCCTCGGGGCTGCTTTCCCCGAACATCACGTCGGCGATCACGTCCAGCTTCTCTGGCGGGATGATCGGATTGTAGCCGCGGCCGGCCTCCTCGCCGAAGGCGCAAGGCGCGATGCCGATGATCTCCAGGTTCGCCGGCACGCCGAGGGCAGGCGTCGCCCGCGGCAGGCCGTCATCCCCGAACTGGAAGCGACAGCCGTCGCTCTCATAGCCGATCAGCGGCAGGTCGCCGCCCAACAGGTCGCCATAGAAGAGGTCTGATCCCTCGAGCGCCCAATGGCGGTCGTCATAGACTGTGAAGCCCCCCTGCCCGCGCGCCACGCAAAGGCCCAGGCGGTGGTAGCCGGCGAAGACGAAGCTCAGGCCCGTAATCTCGGCCTCGGGCTTGCCGAAGGCCGGGTGCGACCAGAGGTGGGTCGCCTGCTCCGGCGGGACGTCCTCGGCCTCGAAGCCGCGCCACTTGTGGCAGACATAGGTCTTGCCGTCGTTTTCCCAGCGCACCTTCCAGAAGCAGGTGTTGCCCGACAGAATCGCCGCCCGGCCGCCGGCGTCCACAAAGCGCTCCACCTGGTCGCGCTCGCCCACCGACCAGTATTCGCTGTGGCCGACGAACAGCACCGCCTCATAGCCGTCGAGGAAGTTGGGCTCGACCTCCAGGTCGTAGTCGGTGGCGAAGTCGAGGACGTAGCCCTCGGCCTCGGCCCAGGCCACGAACACGTGCTCCCACTTATGCAGAAAACCCGCCGAGCCGTCATAGGGCGAGGCCTTGTGCTTGGACATCCAGGCATAGTCGGAGGCCCAGGGCCGCTCGCGATATCCGCGCTTGCGAAGATTGACCAGCCGCGGCACATCGGCGGGCGGCGCGACGATCAAAGGTGGAAAGGGCCGCTGGGTCGACAGGACCCCGATCGCCTCGTCCATCGCCTGATCGAACGGCGTCTCGCCCGACATCAGTTCGGCGACGTTGGCATAGGCGTTCGCCCCGCCCCAGTAGTTGTAGGACTGATAGGTGTTGGTCGACAGCACCATGACGGCGCTGGACCGGCGCTCGCCCAGGGGCGGCTTGACGCAGACAAAGTGGTGCGCCTCCTCCCCGTCCGCATCGGTCAGCACGATGTCGTAATAGCCCGACGCCCAGTCGCCGCCGACTTCGACCTCCAGGGCCACCGGCCAGCCGCACCCATCACGGTCGGCATGGGGCGGGACCGGGTGGTCGCCGACGATGACGCCCTCCAGCGCCAGGACCTCGCGCCGGTCCATGCCCACCCGCGCCATGGAGAGGCGACAGGGCCCGCGCGCCGCGGTGGCGTGCAACGCAAAACGCTCGCCCGGTCGTACGCTCAGGCGGTCGGTATAACAGGCCAGCATCGACGCCCCTTTCGTTCGAGAAGAGTAGCAGTCCCTATCGTTCGCAAGGCGCGATGCCCGCGCAAAGGCCGTTCGACCAAGCCTCGGTCATAAGCTCGGTGCGGCGCCGCAAACCTGATCATCCCCGCAGATGCGATCGCGGCGACGAGCAGCTCACTTGATTTGCATAGTTTTTACTATCGTATAAGCGGGGTCGCAAGAATGATGTGAAGAGGGGATCCCGATGAGAGCCGTATTGTTCGTGAGTTGCGCCGTGGTGGCGCTGTCTGGCGGAAGCGCGATGGCGCAGACCGCTGACAGCATGATGATCCAGGAGGTGGTGGTCACCGCCCAGAAGCGCAGCGAGAACCTTCAGGATGTGCCGGTCTCAGTGACGGCGTTCTCGGGCGAGGCGCTGAGCACCCGCGGCGTCACCAATGTGACCGGGCTCAACAACCTCGCCCCCGGCTTGCGGGTGAGCAGCGGCGACGCCGCCGCCAACCCCAAGATCTTCATCCGCGGCGTGGGCCTGAGCGACTTCAATCCCAACTCATCGAGCGGCGTCGGCATCTATGTGGACGGGGTCTATGTCAGCTCGCCGCTGGCGCAGATGGCCGGCTTCTTCGACATCGGCCAGATCGAGATTCTGCGCGGGCCGCAGGGCACGCTCTATGGCCGCAACACCAACGGCGGCGCGGTGAACGTCACCACCAACCGGCCCACCCGCACCTTCAGCGCCGAGGCCGCCGCCGAGTACGCGACCTACAATGCGGTCAATCTGACCGGCGCGGTGAGCGGTCCGGTTATTGAGGACGTGCTATCCGTGCGCGCCGCCGGCCAGGTCGTGCGCGATGACGGGACCACCTACAACCGCGTCACGGGCGACGACGTCAACGCCACCGACTATTGGGCGATCCGCCTGTCGGCCCTCTACACGCCCCACGAGGACGTCGAGGCGCTGTTCCAGGTCAACCGCTTCGTCAATCGCGGCGAAGCCACCCAGCCGCAGCACCGGGCGCTGTTTCCCTTCACGGCCGAGGCTACGGGTCCCGACGGCTTCTGCGCGCCGACCTTCTATGGCTCGGGCCTGTGCGGCGACGCCTTTGGCTATAGCGACACCGACGGCGACGACCGCGCCCTGGACGCCAACGCCGAGGGCAAGGACAAGATCGACCTGTTCGGCGCCTCAGCGCAGGTGGACTGGGACCTGGGCGCCATCTCCCTGGTCTCGGTGACCGCCTATTCCTGGGCGCACCGCAACGCGTTTGAGAACACCGACTCCAGCCCCAACCAGATGCTGGAAATCAACTATCTGGCTCGCCAGAACCAGTTCACCCAGGAATTGCGGCTGCAGTCGAACGACACAGGCGACGATCGCCTGAAGTGGGTGGCCGGCGGCTACTATATGGACGAAACGGTCAAGGACGCCTCGACCCAGGACGTGCTGCGCGATCTGCGTCCGCTGTTCCCGGACGGCTTCAGCCTCGCCGACAGCGTCGCGGCCTTCAGCTATCCCTACACCCAGAAGACCAAGAGCTACGCCTTCTTCGGCCAGGCCGACTACCAGCTCGCCGAGCGCCTCACCGCCACGGTCGGCCTGCGCTATTCGGCCGACGAAAAGTCCTTCGACTACCGCAGCCAGGCCGAAGGCGGCCTGATCGTCCTGCTCACCTCGCAACAGGAGAAGACCTTCTCGGCCTGGTCGGGCCGGCTGGGCCTGCGCTACGAGGTCAATGACGAACTCAACCTCTATGCGACCTACAATCGCGGCTTCAAGAGCGGCGGCTTCTTCGGCGGTCTGGCGACGACGCCCGAGGAGCTGATCCCCTATGACAACGAACAGCTGGACGCCTACGAGGTGGGCCTGAAGTCCGAACTGTTCGACCGGCGCGTGCGGCTGAACATGTCGGCCTTCTACTATGACTACCAGGATCAGCAGGTCTTCGCCCAGGCCCTGCGCAACGGGCTGACGGTGCTGGTTCTGGACAACGCCGCCAACTCCGAAGTCTATGGGGCTGAGATCGAGGCGACCGCGCGGGTCAGCGAAAACCTGTCGATCGACGCCGGGCTCTCCCTCCTTGACGCCACCTACGGCGAGTACTTCTCGGAGGGCGACGACTTCACCGGCAATCGACTGCCGCAGTCGCCGGAAGTCACCTTCAATGCGGCGGCCAACTATCGCCATCCCCTGCCCCAGGGCGGCGAACTGGTGGGCACGCTCGATGCGGCCTATTCGTCGAAGGTCTATTTCGACAATTCGAACGCCGAGCGCCTCTCGCAGGACGCCGTCTGGGTCGTGGGCGCGCAGGCGGGCTGGCAGGCGCCGGACGGGCGCATCGAGCTTGGCCTCTTCGCGCGCAACCTGTTTGACGAGACCTACAAGGTTTCGATCTCGAACATCGACAGCCTGGGGGTCGATCTGCTCACCCTGAACCGTCCCCGCAGCCTGGGGGCCTATCTCCGCTATCGGTACTGAAGATCTGACAGATCGAACCCACTCGCGCGGGATGGTCCCCATCAAGCGCGAGTGGGCGCTCAGCCGGCGAAGGCTTTCCACAGCAGCTGGGCGCCGACCGCGATCATCAGCAGATAGATGGCGGTATAGAAGCGCTCGGGCTTGATCCGCCGAACGAGCCAGACCCCGGCCAGGGTCGAGGCGATCGCCACCGGCGTCAGGGCCGCGGCCGTCAGGAGGTTTTCCGATGTGAACTGGCCGAGCGCCAGATAGGCGGGGACCTTCAGCCAGTTGATCACCGCAAAGAAGATCGCCGTCGTGCCGACCAGGACGGCCGGCGGCAATCCCTTGGGCAGGACCCACATCTGAAACGGCGGCTGCCCGGCGTGGGCGATTTGGCTGGTGAAGCCCGATGCGACGCCAAGCACACCGCCCAGAGCCAGGGGCGCATGGCTGGGAGCCTGGATACGGCCGCCGCGGGCGAGCCAGAGCCGGTGAAGGGCGAAGACGATGCTGATGGCGCCCAGCACGGCCAATATGGTCGTGGCCGACACCTGCGCCGCCAGCAGATAGCCCAAGGCGATGCCGACGGCGGCGGATGGGATCATGAGCGCGAGGATCGACCGGTCCCAGCTGCGCCGGAACGCCCAGACCCCGACAATGTCCTGAACGATGAGCACCGGCAGCAGGATGGCCGCCGCCTTCACCGGCGAGATCACCAGCGCCATCAGGGGCAGCGCCACCGCCCCCACGCCAGCGAACCCGCCCTTGGCCAGGCCCAGCAGGATCACCGCCGGGATGGCCAGGGCGTAGAAGGCCGGATCGCTCAACACCGCGCCGCGCCTCGCATTACGTCGCCATCGCCGGTTCGGGCCTGCGCACGCTGACGACGCGCAGTTCCCGTTCACGGCCTTCGCGGTCGGGCCACTGGATGGACTGGCCTGGACGGAGGCCAAGCAGGCCAGCACCCACGGGGGTGAGGATCGAGACGCGCCCGGCGCTGATGTCGGCCTCCCCCGGATAGACCAGCGTCACCGTCCGGCTGCCCCCGTGGGACAGATCGATGAACTCGACGCAGGCGCCCATACCGACGACGTCGTCGGGCATCGCCCCGTCTGGACGCACCTCGGCGCGCTCGACCTCTTCCAGCAAAAGATCCGCAAGGCCAGGCGTGCGGGCGCGCGCGCTCAGAGCCAGGTCGGTGACGCGCTCGGCGTCCGTTTCGCAAATGATGATGGTGGGGCGCAGGGCCTTGGAGTCGGGGGCTGACATGGTGGCAATCCGATTGCAGGAATGAGCATGGAGCCAGGACGGCTCATGCTCGCCCCGGCGGTCAGATACGGCGGATTGACCCCGAGCCTGGCTGACACGCAGCGCATGCTCGGGGCTCGGAGCCTGCCGCCAGGTCCCGCCCTCGAATTCGGATTCGCAATGTGCGCGCGCTCGCCATGCGGTCAGCAAGCCCATCAAGCCCAGGCGAAGTCAATCGGACCTCAGGCCGCGGCGCTGGCCGTATCCAGCGCCTTCAGGTCCTCAGGCGTCAGCTTGAGCCGCGCCGATCCCATCAGTTCATCCAGCTGCGCGACGCTGGTGGCGCTGGCGATCGGTCCGGTGAGGCCGGGCTGAGCCATCACCCAGGCCAGAGCCACCTGAACTGGCGTGGCCGAGTGGGCGCCGGCCACCTGATCGAGGGCGGCCAGGATCTTCATGCCGCGGTCGTCCATGTACTTCTTGGCGCCCCGGCCGCGGGGGCTCTTGGCCAGGTCTTCTTCGGAGCGGTACTTGCCGGTCAGGAACCCGCTGGCCAGGCCGTAATAGGGGATGACCCCCACCTCTTCGGCGATGCAGACCTGCTGCAGGCCGGCCTCGAAGCCCGCCCGGTCATAGAGGTTGTAGAGCGGCTGCTCGCTTTCATAGCGCGGCGCGCCGAGCGCCTTGGACGCCTCCAGCGCGGACTTCAGGCGCTCTGGGCTGAAGTTGGACGAGCCGATGACCCGCACCTTGCCGGCCTTGACCAGCCGCTCATAGGCCTTGGCGGTCTCCTCCTGCGGCGTATCGGCATCGTCGCGGTGGGACTGGTAGAGGTCGATATAGTCGGTCTGCAGGCGCTTGAGGGAAGCCTCCACCGCCTGCTCGATATAGTGAGCCGACAGCCCCTTCATCCCCTCGCCCATCTCCGAGCCGACCTTGGTGGCCAGCACGATCCGGTCGCGGCGACCGCCCTGGGCGATCCAGTTTCCGATGACGGTCTCCGAGGCCCCGGCGCCGGCCGGCGACCAGCGGGAATAGACGTCGGCGGTGTCGACGGCGTTGAACCCGCCGTCGACAAAGGCGTCGAGGATCGCGAACGAGGTCTTCTCATCGGCCGTCCAGCCGAAGACGTTCGTGCCCAGCACCAGCGGGGCCACCATGAGGTCGGAACGTCCCAGTCTGCGCAGCTCCATGAGCGGCCTCCCTTATTATGATCAGGCGGCCTTCTGGCCGTCCTCGTAAACTGGCGCCTCCTCGGCCGGCAGGGCCGGGCGCCCCAGGATCATATCCGAAGCCTTCTCGGCGATCATGATGGTTGGCGCATTTGTATTGCCCCCCACTAGGGTCGGCATCACCGAGGCGTCGATGACGCGGAGGCCCGAGAGCCCCCGGACCTTCAGTTCGCCGTCGACCACCGCCATGGAATCGTCAGCCGTCCCCATCTTGCAGGTGCCCACCGGGTGATAGATCGTCTCCGACGTCCGGCGGATCCAGGCGTCGATTTCGGCGTCGGTCTGCACCGCCTCGCCCGGCGAGAACTCCGCCCCGCGATAGGGGTCCAGCGCGCTCTGGGCCGCCACATGGCGCATCATCTTGACGCCCTCGCGGATCGCCCGGCGGTCTTCCTCGGTGGCCAGATAGTTGCCGAAGATGGCGGGGTTGGCCATGGGATCGGCCGAACGCAGGCCCACCCGCCCGCGGCTCTCGGGACGCAGCTGGCAGACGTGGAAGGTGAAGCCGTCCTTGGCCACCGAGACCTTGCCGTGGTCCTGCATGATGGCCAGCACGCAGTGAATCTGCAGGTCGGGGCGATCAAGATCCGGCCGCGAGCGCAGGAAGGCGCCCGATTCCAGGAACTGCTGGCGACCGGGGCCCTTGTTGAAGAACATGTAGTTCATGCCGACGCCGAGCGTCCTGATCAGGCCCTTGCGCATGGAATAGGCGGTGATCGGCAGCGGGCATTCCCAGGACAGGGTCACGTCCAGATGGTCCTGCAGATTGGCGCCGACGCCCTTCAGTTCATGCACCGGCGTGATGCCGTGGGCGGTCAGCTCTTCAGGATCGCCGATGCCCGACAGTTGCAGGATGTGCGGCGACTGGACGGCGCCGGCGCATAGCAGCACCTCAGCCTCGGCATAGACCTTGCGGACCTCCTTGGTCTTGTCGTCGACGTACTCGACGCCGGTCGCCCGACCGTTCTCCACCAGAATCCGGCTGGTCCGCGCGCCGGTCAGCGCCGTCAGATTGGGTCGCTTCAGCGCCGGATGCAGATAGGCCTTGGCCGCGCTCCACCGCTGGCCGTCGTGAACGGTCAGTTGATATGGCCCCCAACCTTCCTGCTGGAAGCCATTGAAGTCCTTGGTGATCGGGTGACCAGCCTGCCGTCCGGCCTCGACCGTGGCGGCGTAGATGGGATTGGTGGACGAGGCCTTGGAGACCTTCAGCGGCCCCTCCCCCCCGTGCCAGGCGTCGCCGCCGCCTTCCAGCGCTTCGGAGCGTTTGAAGTAGGGCAGCACCTCGGCGTAGGACCAGCCGGTCAGACCCATCTGGCGCCACTGGTCGTAATCGCGCGCGTGGCCGCGGATATAGATCATGCCGTTGATCGAGGACGAGCCGCCCCAGCCCCGGCCCCGGGGCCACCAGAGCTTGCGGTCATCCAGGTTCGGCTCGGGCTCGGTCCAGAACCCCCAGTTGTAGGGGCCTTCCTTGCCGATCAGGCCGCCGACGCCGGCCGGCATCTTGACCATGATGGAGTTGTCCCGGCCGCCGGCCTCCAGCAACAGCACCTTGGTGGCCGGGTTTTCGCTGAGTCGATTGGCGAGCACGCAGCCGGCCGAGCCGGCGCCGATGATGATGTAGTCGTAGCGGTCCATGTGACCGGCCTCCCCTGAAACTCACGCCGGGCTGGCTGCCCGTTCTCTTGAATAACTGGCCCTAGCGGCCCTTCCATTGCGGCGGCCGCTTCTGGGCGAAGGCCATCGGGCCTTCCTTGAAGTCCTCCGACCGGAGCATGGCCGAAGTCGCCGGATAGCGCATCTGACCGGCCATGGCGGCCTGCAGGGTGGGTTCGTCCAGACCCTTGAACACCGCCTCCTTCGAGGCGCGGATCGACATGGGCGACAGCTCGCAGATCTGCGCCGCCCAGCGGCGGGCGGCGTCCATCAGTTCGGCGGCCGGGACCACTTCGTTGACGAAGCCCAGCTCGCGCCCCTCGGCGGCGGCCACGCGCCGGCCGGTGAGGATCATGCCCATCGCCTGCTTCTGGCCGATCTGGCGCGGAAGGCGATGCAGGCCGCCAGCCAGGGCCGCCAGGCCGACGCGGGGCTCGGGCAAGGCGAAGGTGGCGGTCTCGGCCGCAATGATCAGGTCGCAGGCCAGGGCGATCTCGAAACCGCCGCCCATGGCCACCCCATTGACCGCCGCGATCAGCGGCTTGGTGAGATCAAAGCGTTCGGTCAGCCCCGCAAATCCCGAAGGCGGCAGGCCCATGCCGCCGCCGCCCGCCTGATGCTTGAGATCGTTGCCCGCGGAAAAGGCCCGCTCACCGGCCCCGGTGACGATGGCCACCCACTGGTCGGGATCGGCGGCGAAGGAGTCGAAGGCCTCATGCAGTTCATGGTGCGCCGGGGAATGGAGCGCGTTCATGACCTCGGGACGGTTGAGGGTGACCACAGTCACCGGCCCCTCCCGCTCCACCTTGATGAACTCATAGGCCATGGCGCGCTCCCTTATGTCTTTTGAAGACCTTCCCTAAGGCGCCCTTGCGTCCGTCAAGCCTCACCGCAGCGCCGGCGACAACGGAGACGTCGGCCCCCTCGGGCCAACGCCTCCCGCCGGCCCGGCAAGGCCGAGGCAGATCAGTCCTAGTTCGCTTCCCGTTCGAACGCCGCGGTGATCTTCAGCTTCACCTCATCGGACACCACCGGGACCGCATAGCCGAGATTGAAGTCGCTGCGCTTGATGGTCGAGGTCGCCGTGAAGCCCACCGTCTGGGCCTGGCTCATCGGATTGGCGCCGGCGCCCATCAGCTCGGCCTCCAGCACCACAGGCTTGGTCACGCCCTTCAGGGTCAGGTCGCCGGTGATGGTGGCCTTGGTCCCGTCAGCAACCACCGAGGTCGAAACGAAGCGACCCGTGGGGTACTTTTCCACCTCGAAGAAGTCGGCCGAGGCCAGGTGCGTAGCGAAGTCGCTGGAGGTCACCGTCAGGCCCGAAAGCGGGATGTCGATGGCCAGCTTCGCCGCCGACAGATTGGCCGGATCGAGGGTGAGCGTGCCGCTCATCTCGCCAAACATCCCATAGAGGGTGGAAAAGCCCATGTGATCCACCGACCAGACCGCCTGGGTGTGGTGAGGATCGACCTTGTAGGTCCCGGCCGCAACGCGGGCGGCCTCGGGTTGGCCAGGCATCTCCGGCGCCTGGGCGAAGGCCGGCGTCGCCAGCAGGATGGCCGTAGCGGCGATGATGGGGGAAAATCTCATGATGGACCTCAGAGGTTTGCTCGCCGCTGCTCGGGCGAGCCGGTTCAAGCCAGCGAGACCATAATGGGGATCAGGCCCTGGCGCATGCGGATTGCGCCATCGCCTCCGCGGCGGGCGCGGGCGCGGCCTATCAGACCGCCCGCAGCTCGCGATGATAGCGCTTCCAGTTCTCCACATAGTGGTGGGCCGACGCGGTCAGGATGCGGGCCTGGCCCTCGGAGACTTCGCGGACCACCTTGCCGGGCGCGCCCATGACCAGGCTGTTGTCCGGGATCTCCTTGCCCTCGGTGATCAGGCAGTTGGCGCCGATTAGGCAGTTCTTCCCGATTTTCGCGCCGTTCAGGATGATCGAGCCGATGCCCACCAGGCTGTTGTCCCCGATGGTGCAGCCATGAAGCATGACCATGTGTCCGACAGTGACATCGCGGCCAATGGTCAAGGGCGAGCCCGCATCGGTATGAAGAACTGAGCCGTCCTGGATATTGGAGTTTTCGCCGATGATGATGGGGTCATTGTCGCCCCGCAGGGTCGCGCCGAACCAGACGGATGCGTTTTGCTTGAGAATCACATTGCCCATCACCGCAGCGGTGGGGGCAATCCAGTATTCACCCTCCGGCGGCAGATCCGGAGCCACATCGCCCAAGTTATAGACAGCCATCCGTACACCTCACATCTTGTCGAAAACGTCGCACTTCAGCCTTCGTTAATCACGCTAGCATCATAGTTGCGATGCGATTCGAGGCGATCATACCGCTCTCGACGCGCCGCCGGGCCGGCTTCCGGTCCGCAGGTTCGAGTTGGACGGAGTGCATGTCGCTGCGTTTGTGGTCCTGGCGGGGTCCCCCCGCAACCGCTGTCCCGGCCACGGTCGGGTCCGGGCCGCCCATCGGGCGCGCCGCATGCCCCTCTTCCTTCTTTTCGTCCTCCCCAAGGGGCGGTCCGCGCAGGACTCGCCCCTTTTTCATGCCCCTATGGAGGCTTTGATGACCAAGCGAGCCCTGAAGCGACAGCTGCGCGAAGGCGCCTTCGATGCTGAGCAGTTCGATGATTCAAAAATCCGCCGCCTGCCCATTGAACGCGGCTGGTCGCCGCTGGGCGTGGCCGAGGAGGGCCGTGAGCAGGGCTATCTGAAAACGATCAAGGCCAAGTCCCCAGGCCAGGAGGAGCTGATCGCCGCCATCGACGCCAAGAACTTGGTCCTGGCCCTGGGTCCGGCCGGCACCGGCAAGACCTATCTGGCCATCGCCAAGGCGGTCGAAGCCCTGGAGGCTGGGCGCGTGGGCCGCATCGTGCTGTCGCGCCCGGCGGTGGAGGCCGGCGAATCCATCGGCTTCCTGCCCGGCGAGATGGAGGACAAGCTCGCCCCCTATCTCCGGCCCCTCTATGACGCTCTGTCCGACCGCCTGTCGATGAAGCGGGTCCGCTCGCTGATGGCCGAGGGCGCCATCGAGATCGCGCCGGTGGGCTTCATGCGCGGCCGCACCCTGAACAACGCCTTCGTGGTCATCGATGAAGCGCAGAACTGCACCTATGTGCAGCTCAAGATGCTGCTCACCCGCCTGGGCTGGCACTCCACCATGGTGGTCACCGGCGACCCGGCTCAGTCTGACCTGCTGCCGGAGCTCTCAGGGCTGGGGCCGGTGGCCGAGAAGCTGGACACCGTCGGCAACATCGCCGTGGTGCGCCTGAAGGATCGCGACATCGTCCGCCACCCGCTGGTGGCCGAAATGCTGGGCGTCCTCTGAGGTCCTGCGGCCGGGCGGCGCTCCTGCCCGCCCGGCCCTAGGTCTTTATCGCTGCGGCCAGACCGGTCTTGAGGAAGGCGAGCGCCGCCTCTCGAGTGGTTTCAGGCGGACGCCCCACCAGTTCGGCCAGCGACCGACCGATCAGGCCGACCCCCATGGCGAGCGAGACGGCCACCAGGATCAGGTTGGTCGCCCGCTCAGGATCGACCCCCTTCTGGGCCATGGGACCGGAAATGACCTCGGCGACGGCTTCGCGCACCAGGGTCAGGCGGCGGGTCTCGCCGGTCAGTTCCAGCCAGGCGGCCAGGCGGGCGCCGCCGGCCGACTCGAACGCATCGAACAGGACCTGCCCGACCCCCTCCAGCTGCGCCTCCGGATCGTCGGGTCGCTCAGCCTCCAGAACGCGGGCCACCAATTGACGGATCATGGCCTCGGCCAGGGCGGTCTGAACACCGTCGATGGAGCCGAAGTGGTGCAGGACCGTGGCATGGGAGACGCCAGCGCCCTGGGCCACCTCCACCAGCTTCAGTCCCTGCGGCCCCCGCTCCAGCAGCAGGCGCTCGGCCGACTGCAGGATGTTCTCACGGGCCGCTTCTGGCGAGCGGCGCACACGGCGGGCAGACTCTATTGACATTTTTGTAGGTAACTCTAACTTGGAGCCCGAACAAGCCGCAGGGGGACGAACACCCCTGTTCCACAGGATCACGCCATGACGCGCAAGACCACGCCCGCCGATGTCGAGGTGAGCCCCCGCGACATCCATTTCGACGCCAGCCTCACCAATTCCGGCCATTGGCTGGATGGCGATCCGGTCGCCACGGCGGTGTTCAACGCCCTGTCGCTGACTTTCCCCGATGGCGAGCGGCTGTTCATGGACGCGGTGCGCCACTATCGCGACCGGGTCTCGGGTAAGCTTGCCGAGGACGTGCGCGGCTTCATCGCCCAGGAGGCGATCCATTCGCGGGAGCATCACAGCCTCAACCAACTGATCGATCGCGAACGCTATCCGGTCGCTGAGATTGAAGCCCGGGTGCGCGAACGAGTGGCCTTCAGCCGGAGCCGCGGCCCCATGGCCATGCTCATCTCGACCATCGCCCTGGAGCACTTCACAGCCATGATGGCCGAGGTGCACATCCGCCACCGGGACGAGCTGTTCCAGAAGACCGACCCGGCCATTGAACGGCTCTGGCGCTGGCACGCCCTGGAAGAGACCGAGCACAAGGCGGTCGCCTTCGACGTCTTCATGGCCGCCACCCAGGACTGGTCGCCCCTCCTGCGCTATCGCCGCCGCTGCATCGCCATGGCGCTGATCACGGTGATGTTCACCCGCAACATCAGCCGCTACGCCGCCCGATTGTTGGAGGCCGACGGCTATACGCCGCAGGCCGCGCTCAAGGCCGTGAAGCAGTTTGTCTGGATCAGACCTGGCCTCTTCCGCCGGGGCTGGAAGACCTACCTGGCCTGGTACCGCCCAGGCTTCCATCCCTGGGATCAGAAGTCGACCGGCCCCACGATCGCAGCCTGGAAGGCCGAGTTCGACGATGCGGCCCTGAAAGCCGCCTAATTGGCCGCCCCATTGGCAGGCGTCTGGTCAAGGCTGGCGCTGACCCGCTTCACCGCCGCCACGATCTCGGCATTGTGGGCGTGCGAAAGCAAGGTGGCGTGGCCAGCGGCGGACACCGCCGCATAGCTGCCATGCTGCGACGCCTCGACGGGCGCCAAGCGCGCGTCCGCCCAGGCGCTGTCGCGGATGCGGGCCGAAGGGCCGGCGGTGACCACCGCCACCGGCCAGGCCGGATCGAGCTGTCCCGCCGCGCGCGTCATCCTTGCGCTTTCCAGCCAATGGGCGGCTTCATTGGCGGCGTTACGCGCATGGCGGCCGGACACGAACGCCGCCTGCTTCTCGCGCACCGCCGGCCCGCTGAGGCCGATCCGATCCCCGAGGAAGAAGAGCGGCTTGGCCAGGCCCGCACTGGTGAGCAGGGCGACCCCTTGCGACAGACGGCCGAAGGTGGCGACGAACCGCCAAACCATGGGGATCTCGACCGCCTCAGGGGTGGCGGCGTCCAGCAGGACCACACCGGCCACCCGCTCGGGATGGCGCACGGCGAACAGGCGGACGTGCTGGCCGCCCATGGAGTGGCCCACCAGGATCGCCGGCCTTGTGACGCCGGCTTGCGTCATCAGCTGATCAAGGTCGCTTACGATGGCCTCACTGTCCCGCGGCCAAGGGCCAGGGTCGGAGAATCCCAGGCCCGCCCGGTCATAGGCGCAGGCGCGGAAGCCCTCCCGCGCCAGGGTGGCCTGCAGGTCGGCGAAGTCGGCGGAGAACCCGAAGGCGCCCGCCTCCAGCCAGACCAGGGGCCCCGTTTCCGGACCCTCGCACACCAGCCGCAGGCGCCGATCGCCGAGGTTGACCATCTCGCCCCGCAGGCTCTTCGGGGCGAAAGCCGCCTCGATGGCCAGGCCCAGCCCGATCCAGGCCACGAGCAGCACGCCGAGACCCAGGGCGATGAATTTCAACATGGATGCGACGCGCCTCGGCGGAGATGAGCCTCCCCCTTAGCCCTGGGCCTCAGGCGGCGGAACCCTCAAGTTCCGTGGACGGCGTTTCCTGCGGCGACAGGTTGCGTTCGACGGTCTTGAGAAAGGCCGACGGCTGGATCGGCTTGGACACGAAATCGTCCATGCCGGCGGCGAAACAGGCATCCTGATCGGACTGCATGGCGTTGGCCGTCATGGCGATGATGGGGGTTCGACCTGCCGGCCCCTCGACGGTGCGGATGCGGCGGGTGGCCTCCAGCCCGTCCATCACCGGCATCTGCATGTCCATCAGGATCAGATCATAGGTCTCGGCCTCGACCGCGGCGACGGCCAGGGCGCCGTTCACAACACAGTCCACATGGCAGCCGATCTCACTCAGAAGCGTCTTGGTGAGCAGGGTGTTGATCTCGTTGTCCTCCACCAGAAGGATCCGGGCCGCCGGCGCGTCCGGCTCGGGCGGCAGGGTGACAACCGCCTCAGGCGCAGCGGGCGCGGAGGCTGGGCCTGGGCGAGATGACAGCGCCATGCGCCCCAGGCATTCGGTGAGGACGTGATGGCGGACGGGCTTGGTCAGGAAGGCGTCCAGGGCCGGCCAGGTCTCCAGTTCGGTGCGGCTGGGGGCGCCCATGGACGACGCCATGACGATCCGCGGCTGATCGGCCCCGCCAGCGGCGCGGACGGCTCTGGCCACCTCGTCCCCGGCCATGCCAGGCATCATGTGGTCGAGCAGCAGGATGTCGAAAGGGGCGCCATCGTCGCGGGCCTTCGCCATGAGAGCCAGAGCTTCGCGGCCCCCTTCGGCCTCGGTGATCAACGCGCCTTCCGCCTCGAGCTGACGACGGAAGATGTGCCGATTGAGATCGATATCGTCGACCACCAGCACTCGCACGCCATCCAGCATGCAGGGCTGAGCAGGTACGGCGCGCGGCGCCGCGGCCGGGCTGAGCTCAAGCTCGACCCAGAAGACGCAACCGCCACCTGGCCGGTCGCTCACCCCGATCCGCCCCCCCATCAGTTCGACCAGTTGCCGGCAGATCGAGAGTCCGAGACCCGTGCCGCCGTACTTGCGGGTGATGGAGCCGTCGGCCTGATGGAACTTCTGAAACAGGCCGACCTTCGCCTCGCGGCTGAGGCCAGGACCGGTGTCGGCCACCTCGAAGCGAAGCTGCCGACGCCCCTGAGACAGGTCCTCGGACTTGACCTCGATGGCGACGAAGCCGCGTTCGGTAAACTTCACCGCGTTGGCCGCCAAGTTCAGCAAAATCTGGCGCAGGCGGGTGGGGTCGCCGGTAAAGCCACCCTGCGCGCCGTCGTCCAGATAGCAGGCGATCTCCAGGTTCTTCTCGGCCGCCCTGGGGGCGAGCAACTCGGCCACATTCTCCACGAGGTCGGTGAGATCAAAGTCGATGGCCTCCAGATCGACCTTGCCGGCCTCAAGTTTGGAGACATCGAGAATGTCGTTGATGATCGCCAGCAGGCTTTCGGCCGAGCTCTGAACCGCCTCGGCGAACTTGCGCTGCTCTGGCGCCAGGGTGCTGCGCAGCAGAAGGGAGTTCATGCCGATCACCCCGTTCATGGGGGTGCGGATCTCGTGGCTCATATTGGCCAGGAATTCGCTCTTGGCGCGGTTGGCGGCTTCGGCGTCGTCCCGGGCCCGGGCCATCTCCGCTTCGGCGACCTTGCGGGCGGTGATGTTCTGCAGGGCCCCAATCAGGCGCTGCGGCCGCCCCTGGCTGTCGGATATCAGCTCCGAGGTGGAGAAGGCCCAGACTTCCTTTCCGTCGGTGCGATTGACGCGGTACTCGACCCGGAAGGGCTCGCCGGTGGCCTGGTGCCGGTCCCAGACCACCTTGGCCGCGGGTCGGTCCTCCGGCAGCACGCTCGACCAGACATCGGCGTACAGGTCGGCATAGGTCAGCGGCTTGTCGAAGAAGGTGTCCTCGGCGCCGATCTTCAACAGCTCCCGGGCCTGGTAGTCGATCTCGTAGACGTGGATTTCCGAGAGCGCCATGGCCACGCGCATGCGCTGTTCTGAACGCTGCGCCCGGTCCAGGGCCTCCACCAGATCGGATATATCCTGGGACAGGAACAGCAGACCGCCGATCTGGCCCTGCGGATCGCGCCACGGCGTGACCTCGACCCGCGCCCAGATATGCCGGCCATCCGCGGTGGCGAACCGGATCCGGTCGGCCTTCAGCGTGTCGCCTTCGAGGCAGGCCTCGATGCGTTCACCCCAGCGCGCGGCGACGTCCGGCAGAAGCTCGGCCATCGGCCGGCCGATTACGCCCTGGCCCTCGAGGCCAAGCTCCTGGCTCCATCGAGGGCTGGCATGCATCAGCCGCAGATCGCGGTCCGTGACGGCCAGGGCGACCGGCGCCGAAGCCATCATGTTGAGCAGGAGCTGTTCGGCGGCGCCGGCTTCGGCCCGGGCCTGATCCTGGCGGCTGGCGGCGTAAAGCCGCTCGGCCGTGGTGGCGACGCCGTCGGCCAGATCGGCCAGGATCTCCGCCAGAGCCTCGTCGCGGGGGCGGGATGACGCAAAGATAGTCAAGCGGCCGCGGAGGCCCTGGGCGGTGAACCGGACCGGCGCGCTCGCCGCCAGATCCGCCCCTTCAAAACCGAGTTCGGCGTTCCGCCTTTTCGAAACCGACCATAGGGGCTCTGCGAAAAGCACCTCGGGGCCGGCGTCCAGGACCAGTTGAAGAACGCCGTCTTCGCCGCAACGGAACGCGTCATCCCCGTCGTGCAGAACGATTTCGACGGAATGGGCGGCGAAATGCGCCCGGGCGGCCTGCGCCATTCGCCGGAGCGTCGGACGCAGAGATTCGGCGTCGAACTTCGGTCCGACGCCGTCGCCCCAAAGCTGCATAGTTCCAAACATTCGAAACCCACCCAGAACCCGTCCGGGAGAGATTCAACCTGTGGGAGTTAATGACACGTCAAACGACGTTTGGATGAGCTTGTTCAGCCTAATTCTCAGGCGCCGTCCGAAGGCGAAGCCTCAGGGCAGATCCTCGGCGAGGATCGCCATTTCGAACATGAAGGACCCGTCTTCGTCCTCGTCCTCGAAGACCACGCCGATGAACTCATCGGCGATATAGACCTCGGCGGAGTCCTTTTGCTTGGGGCGCGGAACCAGGGTGATCCTGGCGTTGGCGAAGGTGCCGCGCAGGTGGCCTTCGACTTTACGCATGGCGCGTTCGTCCACGGGGGGCTCCTTTGGAATCTAACGAGGCCGCGAACCTAGACGCTCGCGGCCTCCTGTTAAACCTCGGCCGGACCAAATTCGGTCAGATGACGTAGTCGTACACAGCCTCGGCCAGGGTGTGGTCCATGCTGCGGGCCGGTTCGTCGCAGGTCGGGCAATTGACCAGGCGGGCCGGCACCCCGGCCGCCGTGCAGTGGGCGGGCACGGGCTTCAGCACCACCGAGCCCGAGGCCACCTTGGCGTAGTCGCCGATGGTGATATTGCCCAGCACCTTGGCGCCGGCGCCCAGCAGCACCCCACGCCCGATCTTGGGATGGCGATCACCGCGCTCGGCGCCCGTGCCGCCCAGGGTCACGCCTTGCAGCAGCGAGACGTCATCGCCGATGACGGCCGTCTCTCCGATGACGATGCCGGTGCCGTGGTCGATGAAGACGCCCGAGCCGATCCGGGTGGCCGGGTGGATGTCCACCTGGAAGATTTCGGACATGCGGCTCTGAAGATAAAAGGCCATGGTGTCGCGGCCCTGGCCCCAGAGCCAATGGGCCACCCGCTGGGTCTGCAGGGCCAGGAATCCCTTGAAGAACAAGAAGGGCTGGACATAGCCCTTGCAGGCCGGGTCGCGCTCAAACACGGCCTTGAGATCGGCCTCGGCGATCTCCACCAGTTCAGGCGCCGCGGCATAGGCCTGCTCGGCGATGTCACGCAGGCTCATGGCCCGCAGTTCCTGGTCCCCAAGCTTCCGCGCCAACTGGTAGGACAGGGCGTCGCCCAGGCTGTCATGGCTGAGGATCACGGCGTTCAACAACGACGCCAGGGCCGCCTCGTCGCGAGCGGCCCGCTCGGCCTCGTTTCGCAACGCCGCCCAGACCGGCGGGGCGTGGCCCGGATCGATGACTTCCAGCCTTGCGGCGTCTTCGCGGCCCATGGGCTCTCTCCCTAGCTCAGCACCCGACGCGCCAGCGCCGACGGCAAGGCCCCTTCCCGGGCCATATGGTAGACGCGCAGCAGCATCGCCACGGTCAGCATATCTAACATATGACCTGATAGCGCAGTTTCCAGCACTTCGCGGAAAGGCGCCCTGACCACCGCCAGATCTTCGGTCTCGTCCGGCGCCCTGGGCGTGGGGGTGAGATCCGTCGCCAGGAAGCCGACGGCGCGCTCATCGGTGACCGAGTTGGAGAGCTGAGCCCGCAACACTTCGCGCCAGGTCGCGGCGGCCAGGCCCACTTCCTCCCTCAGCTCGCGGCGCGCGCCCTCCAGCGGATCTTCGCCCAACGGCCCGCCGCCCTCGGGAATCTCCCAACTGTAGTCCCGGTGGGGAAAGCGGTTCTGGCCCACCAGGGTGACGGTCCCATCCTCGTGCAGAGGCAAGACGGCCAGGGCGAGGTTCTTGAACTTGACCACACCATATGGGGCTGAGACGCCTGTGGGGGCGCTCGCCGCATACTCGTCCACGGCGATCCAAGGGTTTTCATAGACGCGCCGGGGGGCCTCTGCGCCCCATGGGCGACCATGGGGCTGGAGCCAGGGAGGTTTTTGCGACATATTCTCAACTAGAATGACAGGCCTATGCTGATGCCAGCGATAGAATCACGCCGACGTCCACGAAAAGGAACACCTTGACCCACGCCCTCCCTGCGCCCTCCCCGCTTGGAACCCCGATGCCGATCGCGGCGAGCCCGGAAGTTCTGAACTTCCTGGCCGTTCGACGCTCGGCCTCGGCCCTGACCCTGACCTCCCCCGGCCCCGAGGCTGACGAACTCGACACGCTCCTGCGCCTGGCGAGCCGCGTGCCCGACCATGGCAAGCTGACCCCCTGGCGAATGATCGTCCTGGAACCTGCGGCCAAGACCGAGTTCGCCGCGCGCCTGGAGGCGCTCGCGCTCAGCCGCGATGACGCCAAGGCCGCCGCCAAGCTCGCCAAGCTCAAGACCCCGCCCATGGGGGTGGCGGTGATCTCGCGGCCGCGGCCGTCCGAGATTCCGGAATGGGAGCAACTTCTGTCCTCGGCCGTGGTCTGCGCCAACCTGCTCTATGGCGCGACGGCCATGGGCTACGGCGCCAACTGGATCACGGACTGGTACGCTTATGATCCCGAGGCGATGACCATCCTGGGCCTGGAGGCCGGGGAACGTGTGGCCGGCTATGTGTTGATCGGGACCGCCAAGGAGCCGCCGCTGGAGCGCGACCGCCCCGACTGGACCGGACTGGTCAGCCGCTGGACGGCTTAAGCAGGTTCGCGAAGCCCCAAAAAGGCCGGATCTGGAATCACAAAGGCCGGACGGCGCAGATGCGCCGCCCGGCCCCAGGTGACACGCCCGAGGAGAGTTGGGCAGCTTCTATATAGCTGATCGCAAGCCATCCCGCCAGTCGGCCCCGAATTTGGCCGAAACCCAAAATGGGTCTCCATGACCTGGGTGAATCACGGGTTCGTCTAAGCTTTCGGCTTGCGAGACGTCATCTTTGGTCCCCGCCGCGAACATTGGCGCATCAGCCGGGAACTCGGATTCTAACCCCGCCCCCTGTAGGGGGCCACGCCCTGATCGGGCAGCCAGAGGCCCTCGGGCGGCGGTCCCGATTGCCAGAACACGTCGATGGGAATGCCGCCGCGCGGGTACCAGTAACCGCCGATCCGAAGCCAGCGGGGCTGAGCCACTTCGACGATCCGACGGCCAATGGCGACCGTGCAGTCCTCGTGGAAGGCGCCATGGTTGCGGAACGAAGCCAGATAGAGCTTCAGCGATTTTGACTCGATCAGCCACTGGTCCGGGGCGTAGTCGATCACAAGATGGGCGAAGTCCGGCTGCGCCGTCACCGGGCAGAGCGAGGTGAATTCAGGGGCGGTGAAACGCGCCAGGTACAGGGTGTCGGCCTGCGGGTTGGCGACCCGCTCCAGCACGGCGTCCTCTGGACTGGCGAAGCCCGCCACGGCTTGGCCGAGCTGGGTCAGATGGGTCTCTTCCATGGGCGGGCTTTAGCCCTGGTTCGGACCATGGGCAACCGTTCGCACAGGGGCGACAGCGCAGGGCCGCCTCGCTAAACCTTGGTCAGATCTATTAGCGCAGACGAAGATCTGCATCACCGGAGGAAACATCGATGAGCGGTCAGGACTTCAAGGACTATGTCGTGGTGGTGACGGGCGCCTCCACCGGCCTCGGGCGCGCCATCGCCATCGAAACCGCAGCCCGCGGCGCCGGGGCCGTCATCGTCAACTATGCCCGCAGCCGCGATGAAGCCGAGGAGACCGGCCGCCTTGTGGAGGCCCAGGGCGCCCGCGCCATCCTGGTCCAGGCCGATGTGGGCGACGACGCCGATTGCCGGAAGATCGCCGCGGCCGCCGAGCCGCTGGGCCGTATCGACGCCCTGTTCAACAATGCCGGCATGACCCGGTTCGCCCCCAACCATGCGGACCTGGATGCGGTCTCGGCCGACGACTTTCTCGACCTCTACCGGGTCAATGTGGTGGGCGCCTATCAGGCCCTGCGCGCCTGCCGCAGCCTGTTGGAGGCCGCGCCGCAGCCTGGGGCGGTGGTGAACACGTCGTCGGTCGCCGGCGTCATGGGCATCGGCTCGTCGGTGCCCTACGCCGCCTCGAAAGGCGCGCTGACCACCATGACCATCTCGCTAGCCCGAGCGTTGGCGCCGAAGATCCGGGTGAACGCCGTCTGTCCCGGCTTCATCGACACGCCCTGGTTCGAGAAGGGACTGCCGGCCGGGCGGGCCGAAAAGATGCGGGAGGGGGCGGCGGCGTCTACGCCCCTGAAGGCGGCGTCCACCGCCGAAGACGTGGCGGGCGCGACCGTCTTCCTGGCCTCGCCAGCAGCCCGTCACATCACCGGCGAAACCCTGCTGGTCGATGCGGGGACTCACCTGGGGTATGCCCCGCTGGCCATGCGCTAAACCTGTGGCAGAAGCGTGACAGTGGCGAGCCTTTTATTTGGGCGCCGTTTCCGGGGCGTGCCGAATATTTCGCCACGGTCTAAGCTCAAGGCTCCGAGGGGCCAACCTCCGTTGATCTGCTCTCCTTCACCATGAGGATGCAGAACATCGGTCGGGCAAGGCCCGATCGGGAACTCAAGGGGATAATAAATGAAAACTCTCAAGCTCGCGCTTCTCGCCGCCGCCACTACTGTCGCCATGGGCGGCGTCGCCGCTGCTCAGGAATCGCCTGTCAGCTTCAATGTCGGCGTTGCGTCCGACTACGTTTTCCGCGGCGTCAGCCAAACCGATGAAGGTCCGCAGGTGTTCGGCGGCGTCGACCTCGCCATCGGTGAGATGGGCTATGCGGGCGTGTGGGCCTCTAACGTCGATTTTGGCGACGACACCGCTGCTGAAGTCGACTTCTACGCGGGCATCACGCCCACCCTGGGTCCGGTGTCGGCCGACTTTGCGGCGATCTACTACGCCTATGTCGATGCGCCGTCCGGCTCGGACTACAACTATTGGGAATTCGCCGCCTCGGGTACGATCCCGGCTGGCCCGGCTGAAATCGGCGCGGCGGTCTACTATTCGCCGGAATTCTTCGGCGGCATCGGCGACGCCTTCTATTATGAAGTGAACGCTGCGGCCCCGCTGACCGACAAGCTGAGCGTGAGCGGCGCTCTGGGCCGTCAAGAGTTCGACGGCGGCGGTGACTACACCACCTGGAACGTTGGTCTGGGCGTCGCCTTCAACGACACCATCGGCCTCGACCTGCGCTATCACGACACCGATGAAGACGCCCTTGGCGACATCGGCGAAGGCCGCCTGGTGGCCAGCCTGACCGCCGCCTTCTAAGGCACGAAAAAGCCACACTACGAGAAGCCGTCGCCGAAAGGCGGCGGCTTTCTTATTTCCAACACGATCACGCCTCAAAGCCATCCCAGGCTTTGGCAAGAACATCGCCAAGAACCTGGTGGCCGGGGATCGCTTCGTCCCCGGATTGAGTTTGGTTGGAGGGGTGATAAGCCCCGGCTATGTTGTCGGCTCGCAGGGAGTCGCGGAGATCAGCCCATGATGCGGATGGCCTTCCGAGCGCAGACCGTCGTTGTCGATGTCGGCATCGCCGCCCTGGCCTTCCTGTGCGCCTATCTCCTTTCCCCCTCAGCCTTGCCTGATCTTGGCTTTGACGGGCGATCGTCTCTCAACATCATCCAGCTGACCGCCACCTACGCCGCCTTCGCCGCGGTGTTCACCACCCTTTTCCGCGGCGAGCTTTCCCCCTGGCGTTACGCCTCCATCCCTGACGCCCTGGTCATCGGCCGGATCGCGGCCCTGACCGCCGTTCTCTTTCTCCTGGCGGTCTGGGTCATGGACCGCGCCTCCACCCTGCCCCGTTCGGCTCTGGCCATGGCGGCGGTCTTCCATGTGACCGGCTGCCTGGGGCTGCGCGTGCTTCGCCGCGCCATCCATGAGCGCGCCCTGGTCAAGGTGGCCCCGATTCGGTCCAAGACCGGGACCCAGGCCCCGGCCCTCCTGCTGATCGGTCCGCCGGCCCTGGCCGACACCTATCTGCGCGACGCCGCCCGCGCCCATGACCGCCGCTACAATCCGGTGGGCATCATCGGGCTGGATTTGCGCGATGTGGGCCAGCAGGTCCGCGGCGTTTGCATCCTGGAAAGCCTGGATCGACTGGATGAGGCCCTGGTCGATCTGCGCCGCTGGAATCGTTATCCGCGGGCTGTGCTGTTCCTGGACGAACCCAGCAGGATCAAGGGCCTCAGCCCCGACCATCTGGGGCGCTTCAAGGCCGAGGGCGTGCGGATGCTCCGCCTGCCCAGCATCGTGGATCTGCGCCATCACGAGGGCGTCGCCCTGATGCCGCTACGCGATGTCAGCGTCGAGGAGTTGCTGGCGCGGGAGCCCATCGAGCTGGACGCCGCGCCCCTGGCCGCCCTGATCCGCGGTCGGCGGGTGTTGATCACCGGCGCCGGCGGCAGCATCGGCGGCGAACTGGCCCGTCAGGTCGCCAGTTTCGACTGCGCCCACCTGACCCTGGTCGACAGCTCCGAGTCGGCGCTGTTCGCCATCGAGCGGGAAGTGGCCGAAACCTATCCAGGCGTGTCACGCACCGCCGTCCTCTGCGACGTCCGCCATGCCGGCCGGTTGCAGGGCCATTTCGCCGCCCAGGCGCCCGATCTCGTCTTCCATGCGGCGGCTCTGAAGCATGTCTCCATGGTCGAGCGTCACCCCTGCGAAGGGGTTCTGACCAATGTGATCGGCACCTGGAACGTGGCCGAGGCCGCCCGCCTCAGCGGGGCGGCTCAGATGGTGCTGATCTCCACCGACAAGGCGGTCGATCCGACCAATGTGATGGGCGCCACCAAGCGGCTGGCCGAGGCCGTCATCCAGGCCCAGCAGACCCATGGCGGAAAGACCCGGTTCGCCGCCGTGCGATTCGGCAATGTGCTGGGCTCGGCCGGCTCGGTCGTGCCCATCTTTAAGTCACAGATCGAGCGGGGCGGGCCGGTGACCCTCACCCACCCCGACATGACCCGGTTCTTCATGACCATTCCCGAGGCCGTCCAGTTGGTGCTGCACGCCACGGCGGCGAGCGCCGAAGACCGGGACGCCCAGGCGCGGCTCTTCATCCTCGATATGGGCGAGCCCGTCCGCATCATCGATCTGGCGCGCCAGATGATCGCTTTGTCGGGCCGCACCCTCGGTCACGACATCGAAATTGAGGTCACGGGCCTGCGCCCCGGTGAAAAGCTCACCGAGACCCTGCTTGACGCCGACGAACAGGCCACCCCATGCGCGCCCAAGGTGATGCAGGTGGTGTCGAATTCCGCCGTCGGCATAACCCCGGGCCACCTGCAAACCCTCGAAGCCCTGGCCGAGCAGGCCGATGCGGAGGGCGTGCGCACCGCGCTGTTTGACCTGGTCGGCCAGGTCCGCGGCCAACGCCCCGGCGGGGCGCCGCGGCTGAAGGTGGTGGCGGGGGGCTAGAGCCTAGGCTCAAAGCTCTGCGATCGGCGGCTGAGGACGACCAGACGTCTTTGAAACGACCCGCCAAGCCAGACCAGAACCGGTGTATTCAGATTGTACGAGAGCTCCGCCACAGAACTACGGCGGCAAGACGAGTCAGGCTGAGCCTGCAGCCGACAGCCGACGCCCGGGGCCAGACAGGCCGATCCAAGCCACGTGTCGCATAGCGCGATCGACAGCCGCCTTGGCGGTTTCCTGGCAGGCGTCCAGACCGGAGGCGACGATCTCGCCGGCCTCGTCATAGACACTCCAGGCCCAGCCGGACGTATCCTGGCTCATCGAATAGGCGAAGAGCGGCTCAGACATCCCTAGCCTCTTTTGCGCTGCAACATCATCAGACATCAGACGTCTCCGAAACGCACTGTGTCAAGTTTCGATCCCCGGCCGATAGACGCCGGGCGATGCCGCCGCACGATTGGGCAAGCGGCGGCATCCTACTCGGCCGCCACCGTCTGACCGCGGCGCTCGCGTTCGAGACGGCCGACCAGCGCGGCGTGCTCATCCCACAGCGCCTGCGGCAGGCGCTCGCCGAAGCGCTCATAGGCCGGCGGAATGAGAGCGGCTTCCTGGCTCCAGATGTCGGCGTCGACGCTCAGCAGCAGATCGAGCTGGGCGTCGGTCAGCGTCAGCCCGCTCAGGTCGAGGCTCTCTCGAGTGGGCAGGCGGCCAATGGGCGTATCGACAGCCTGGGCGCGGCCCTCGAGACGCTCGACGATCCACTTCAGCACACGGCTGTTTTCGCCAAAGCCCGGCCAGACGAACTTGCCGCGCTCGTCCTTGCGGAACCAGTTGACGAAGTAGATGCGGGGCAGCTTGGCCGCATCGGCCTGGGCGCCGAGCTTGAGCCAATGGCCGAAGTAGTCGCCCATATTGTAGCCGCAGAACGGCAGCATGGCGAAGGGATCGCGACGCAACTCGCCAATGGCGTTCTCGGCCGCCGCCGTGCCTTCCGAAGCCACGTTGGAGGCCAGGAACACCCCATGGCGCCAGTCGAAGGACTCAGTGACCAGCGGCACGGCGCTGGCGCGGCGACCGCCGAACAGAATGGCCGAGATGGGCACACCGGCGGGATCTTCCCATTCCGGGGCGATCACCGGGCACTGGTCGGCCGGTACGGTGAAGCGGGCGTTGGGGTGGGCCGCGGGCGTCTCGGACGCCGGCGTCCAGGGATTGCCCCGCCAGTCGGTGAGGTGCGGCGGGGGCTCGGCCGTCAGGCCCTCCCACCAGACGTCGCCGTCGGGAGTGAGCGCCACATTGGTGAAGACGCAGTTGGCGTGCAGCGCGTCGATGGCGTTCTTGTTGGTCTCGATCCCGGTGCCCGGCGCCACGCCGAAGAAGCCGGCCTCGGGGTTCACCGCATAGAGCCGCCCGTCGTCGCCAAAGCGCATCCAGCAGATGTCGTCGCCGATGGTCTCGGCCTTCCAGCCGGCCAGGGTCGGTTGCAGCATGGCCATATTGGTCTTGCCGCAGGCGCTGGGGAAGGCCGCGGCGATATAGCGGACCTCGTTCTGTGGCGAGGTCAGCTTGAGAATCAGCATGTGCTCGGCCAGCCACCCCTCGTCGCGGGCCATCACCGAGGCGATGCGCAGGGCGAAACACTTCTTGCCCAGCAGCGCATTGCCGCCATAGCCGGAGCCATAGGACCAGATCTCCCGGGTCTCCGGGAAATGAACGATGTACTTCTCGTCGTTGCAGGGCCAGGCGACATCGGCCTCGCCAGCGGCCAGGGGCGCGCCGACACTGTGAATGGCCGGCACGAAGAAGCCGTCCTCGCCCAGTTGCTCCAGGGCTTCGGCGCCCATGCGGGTCATGACGCGCATCGAGATGGCCACATAGGCGCTGTCGGTGATCTCCACGCCGATGGCGCTGATCTTCGAACCCAGCGGTCCCATGCAGAAGGGCGCCACATACATGGTGCGGCCGCGCATGCAGCCGTCGAAGAGGCCCTGAAGCTTGGCCCGCATCTGCGCCGGCTCGGCCCAGTTGTTGGTGGGGCCGGCGTCGGCCGCGTCGGCCGAGCAGATGAAGGTGCGGCTTTCCACCCGCGCCACATCGCGCGGATCTGAGGCGGCATAGAAGGAATTGGGCCGGATTTCGGGATTGAGCTGGGTGAGCGTGCCGCTCTCGACCAGTTCCGACGTCAGCCGTTCCCACTCCGCATCAGAGCCATCGCACCAATAGACCCGGTCCGGCTTGGTCAGGGCTGCGACCTCAGCGACCCAGGCGACCAGGCCGGCATGGCGGGTCGGGGCGGCGTCCAAACCAGGAATAGGGGTTGCGTCGCTCATTATCGTCTCCGTCACCTGGCCGTCCGCGCGCAGGCCTCTTCGTGCCCGCCGATGTCCGATTATGAACAAGTCCATAATGCGTGAGGCGGGCTGTGCAAACTGCAGGCCGCGGAAATTCGTATGCTAAGCTTGTTATTGCCCCTGCCGGGCTCAGGCTGCGGGCCGGCGCCGCCGCCGCCCGAGGGCGCCTGGCTGGCCCCGCGAGGCGGCTGCCACCGCAGGGGCCCTGGCCACCGGCGAAAGCGCGTTCAAGACCAGGCGCAGGCCGGCCTCCAGCCACCCTGGCGTCATCGAACCATCCCCATGAACTCAACCCCTTCCCCGAGCGCTCATGGAGGAAAGGCTGGCGCCCCCAGCGGCGGCAATGATCCAGGGGCTCAATTTGAGCAGTCCCAAGATCCGCGCCACGCCAGAGGCGCCCATTCTCGGCGTAGGGTTAGAAAAAGCGTTCTTTGATGCGGATCGTATCGCCCGGCGCCACAGGGGTCATCGGGGTCAATGGATATTCCCGCTCCGCATCGTCATCGGCGCGCTTGATAAAGACGCGACGATTATTGGCCCGATAGGTGAAGCCCCCCGCGGTCGCAACCGCGTTCAGCACGGACAGGCCATTGGTATAGGGATACTCGCCCGGGGTTTCGACTTCGCCCAGAATGTAGAATGGCCGATAGTTCAGCACTTCCACGCTGACCCGCGGCTCCTTCAGATAGCCTTTCTGAAGTTCCGCTTCGATCGCACGCTGGAATTCCGGGATGGTCTGTCCCTGGGCGCGCACCTCGCCGATGAGCGGGAGCGAGATATTGCCCGACCCCCCGACGAAGAACTCGCCCGTCAGGCTCTCCTCACCAAAGGTGATCACCCGCACCTTGTCCCCCGGACCCATTCGATAATCCGGGATCACCCGAACCTCGCCCGGCGCGAGGGTCTGGGCCTGTCCGAGACCTGGCGCCGCCATGGCCAGAAGCACCGCTGAAAATGCGGCCAGCAGCGTCAACAACCTCTGCATCAAACTCACGCTCCACGTCATTCAGCGTCCCTTACCGCTTTATTACCGCAGTGCGGCGAAACGCGAAACTCCCCTCACGCAGCTTTGCGCAAGAGGCAGGCATATAGATAACGAAATTGGAACCATGTGTTTAGCAAACGGAAATGCCCAATTTACCCATTGTAAACGTTAACGCACAAGTCACCGTAAATCGTATCCGTTTCTATACTATATAATTAGATCAATACTTAATCGGCCTTATCGTAAACACGCCATCAGATAACTCCAGAAAGGGGTACTGGTGGTGGTAGTCAGAAAGACTTTGTTTACACGGGCAGCCGTGGTTACTGCATTACTAAATCTCTCGGCCTGCGCCACGCTGCCCGAGGCCAGCACGCCGATGGTGCTGAGCGAAGCTGCAGCGGCGCCGAACGGCTATCTGGATTTTTGTCGGCGCCAGCCTCAGGACTGTGGCGGCGCCCCTGCGCCGGTCGTTCGAAAGGTCGCTGAGATGGAATTGGCCCGGCGGGGCGCGTCGAATGAGCGGAGCGTCGCTGCAGGTCTTCCGCGACACGCACCGGCGGCCCAGCAGGTGAACTGGACGCAGGCCTTCGCCGAAGCCCGCCGCCGGCGGGAAATGGCGGAAATCTCCAACGCCGCGGTGGCCGCCGCCATGGTCGCCGTCCAGCAGGCCGAACTTGAGCCAAGGACGGACGCGCCCTGGGCGTCCCACGCTGGGCTCCAGCGGGTGTCTTATACAGCGACGGTTCAGGGCGCGATGCCAGGGACGGGACCAGGGACGGTCGCAGATCGGCGCGCAAGCCGGTCGCAGCCGCCAGTGATGGCGCAGGCGGCCCCCGCAACCTTGGACATGACCCCCGAGCTCTGGTCTCAGATCAATAAGGCGAATGACAAGGTGAACCGCGCCATCGGTCGGCGCAGCGACCTGGCCACCTATGGAGTCCAGGATCACTGGGCCACGCCCCTGGCCCAGGGTACTGGCTTCGGCGACTGCGAAGACTATGTGCTGGAAAAGCGCAGGGCCCTGATCGCCGGCGGCGTCCCCGAGACCGCCCTGTCCATCGCCGTGGCGACGACGAGCTGGGGTGAGCACCATGCCGTCCTTCTGGTCGATACCGCCCAGGGGGCCTACGTTCTCGACAGCCTGACGCCCTGGGTCCTGCCCTGGCGCAAGGCCAACCTGATCTGGCACGAACGACAGGTCGCCGGCGCGCCCTTCCGGTGGTCCATGGTCGATGTCACCGGAGCGCCCCGCCCCGTCGCCCCGGCGCCGGCGGCGACCCTGGCCGCACAACCGGCGGCTCAGCCGGCCGACAGGCCCGAAGGCGAGCTCCGTCCTTCGCTGCAGCCGGCGGAGCCTCTGGCCCTGGCCCAGGGATACCTGGCCCTCAGGGGCCGCCTTTAGGTCGATGCTGGCGTCTGGCGCTGGTCTTGCTTAAACCAGCGTCGACGTCGGCGTCGTCCCACGTCAGAACATTCGAACCGGCGGCCGCGCAAGCGCCAGCAAGCGGAGCACGAGACCGTTGGGGGGGAAACATAGGGCAAGCCGGAGGTCCGGGGCGCAGGCCTCGCCGCGTCGTGAAGGTCGGCTGCCGGACGGACTGATCCTGTCGGCCGCAGGCGTCGGCCTCGTTTTCGCCGGTCACATGGCCTATGGCGCGATCCGAATCGAGCCGGCGCTCATCGCCACCATTCTTGCAGCCCTCCTGCTGGCGGTCTGCATCGCCGTCCCGCCCCTGCGTCGGGACCTGCTGCGGATACGTGGCCTGGTCTGGCCTACGATCCTGTTCGCCCTGGTCCTCGCCATGGGCCTGCTATCTCTCACCCCATTTGCGCTGGGAGGCCCCCACCCTGTCTGGGCCTATGTGGGCGCAGGGCCGGGATCAGGCACTGTGGACCCTTCTGCAACCATCCTGGAGCTGATCAAGCTCGGCGGCCTCGCCTGCCTGTTCGTCGTGGGCGTCACGACGGGCGCCTCCGATGAGCGGGCGCGCACGGCGGTGAACGTGCTGATCGCCTTGTCTGTGCTGTTCGGCCTCTGGGCCTTTTTCGCCTTCACCACCGGAGCCATATTCCAGACCCAGCGCGGACGGCTGGAGGGCATGTTGATGAGCCCGAACACGGCCGGCACCTTCTTCGCCGCCCTGTTGGTGGTCACGCTCGGCCCGCTGATGCGCAATCTGCGGGGCGTCCAGGCCAGCCGCGCCCTGCAGGCCGGCTCGGGCTACTGGATCGCGCTCCTGGTGCTGGCCGCCTGCCTGCTGATGACCGCGTCCCGCGGCGCGGCTCTGGGCGCCGCGGCCGGCGCGGTCGGCCTCGTCATCATGCTGTTCTTCGCTGGCCAAGCGAGCTTGAACCGGGCGAGCATACTCCTGCTCGCCGCTGTTTTCGGCGCCGCCGCGGCCCTTTATGCATTCGGCGGCAATCTCGTCGAGCGGTTCGCCGACATCAACGACGGGGCGACGGGCCGTGCGGAACTGTTCGCCATGCACTGGCGGGCCTTTCAAGCCGCCCCTCTGGGCGGCTACGGCCTGGGGACGTTCGAGACCATCCATCGCACCCTTCTTGACGCCCAGGCGCTGGAGTCGGTCTGGCGCATCCGCGCCACGCACAACGTCTATATCCAGTGGCTCGAAGAGGCTGGGCTCGCCGGCGCGCTTCCGATGTTCGCCTGCATTGCCTCGATTATGGGCATGGCGCTGGTTCGCGGCATGAGGCGGAGCCGCATGACCCACGTGCTGTTCGCCCTGATCGCCGCCGACCTTGTCTTCCTGATCCACGGCTTCACCGACTTTGCGCTGCAAACCCCCTCCATGGCGATGATGTGGAGCTATCTCCTGGGCCTGCAATTCGCCCTCTCGCAGGGATCACGCCGATGAGCCGCCTGCACACAGCCGCATGGATTGGGACCTTGGGGGTCTTCGCCCTGGGTCTGGCGTGCGCCGCCATCGCCGCCCTGGTCTCCGTGACGCCTTCCACCACGCCGTCAAACTCGCCTCTTATCCTCGCCATCGGCGAGGGGCGGAGGGCGGACCTCGCGCTCGCAGCCACCCCGCCAGACCTTGCTGTGGGCGCGCCAGCGGCGGCTCGCGCGTCGGCGCTCGCGCCCTACGACTCCAGCGCCAGGCTACGCCTGGCCTATATCGACGCCCTGGATGGAGACCTGGGGCCCGAGGGGATGAAGGCGCTGGAGCTCTCATATGAGTTGCTCCCCTTCGACCATTACGTCGCCGCCTGGCGGGTCCGTTTCGCCCTCGATCATTGGGGCCAGCTCACACCAGAGCTTCGCGCCCGGGTTGAATCTGAAGCCTTTGGATTCGCCCGAACGAGCCGCCGAGCCGAGATGATCGCCGCCCTCTCTTCTGTACGGTCACCGGTGGGAATCGTGCCAGCCACGTTTTGGCGGCTGCGAATGCAACGTGAACACCGTCGGAGGGTCGCCGAACGCCGCATGGAAGCGTCAACGCGCTGAGCTTAATTGCAGAAATGCCACGCAATGGGCAAATTTTCCCCAATCTAAGCGGTCTTTACTAAACGATCACAAGAAGCCCCTTGAGAACCCGCCCGGGTTGTGACTTTAGGTGAGCCTGGCATTAACGCCGCGAAACGTTGCACGAAGGAGAGGCGACATGAGCCTCAAGAAGTTTGGCCTCAGCGCCGCGGCGCGCGCCATGGTTGCGGTTTCCGCCCTTGGCGTGGTCGCCCTGCCCGCTCCGATCGCGTTGGCCCAGGAGACCGCCGCCGAGGCGGCTCAGGTCGAGGCCTTGGCTGAAGCCATCGCCACTGCGGTCGCCGAAGCGGTCGCCGCGACCGAGGGGCAGTCGGAAGAAGCCCAGGAGGCCGCTGTCGAGGCCGCCATCGCAAACACCGTGGCGGCCAGCGGCCTGCCGGCGACCCTTGTCGCCGCCGCAATTTCCCGGGCCAGCGCCATCCTCGTCGCCGCCGGCATCTCCACGCCCGCCGTGACGGCCGCCATCGCCACTGCGGCCCAGGCCGCTCAAGTCGCCGCCAACGCAGCGCCGGGCGCCTTGGCTGGTCCGCTCGGAAGCACCCCGGCCCCGACAACCGCGATCACCGCTCCGATCTACGTGCCGCCGGGTGCCACGCCGTAAGCGATCTGATCAGGCTCGCCGCCTACCGGCAGGCCAAACTCTGGGTAACGGGGGCGGGATGCCCGCCCCCGTCATAATTTCCACAAGGGTCTGCGCGAGGCGCGGTCCTCCAATCTGAGGGTATGCCCGTGACTGCGGACAAACGTGTACTTATGGCTGGTGCGGCGATCGCTGTCGCCGTCAGCGTCGCCCAACCCGCCGCCGCCCAGCGGGCGCCCGGCGAGCAATCGGCCCGCAGCGGCCTGGCTTCGGCAAGTGAAGCCGACACCAACTTCGCGCGCGACCGCAACATCAGCGTGATGCAGCGGCCGCGCGATGGATATCAGGCGGTCGGCGGTCGGATGGGGGCCTTCACACTCTATCCGAAGCTGTCCCTGACGGCTGAGCACAACGACAACATCTACGCCACCGACACCAACGAGACCGACGATCTGGTCTGGAAGGTCGAGCCGGAACTGAACATCGCCTCCGATTGGTCGCGGCATGCGCTCAGCGCCTATGCCCGGGCCTCGATCCTCCGCTATCAGGACGCCAATACGGAAGACTCCGAGGACTACACCCTCGGGGCGAACGCCCAGATCGACATGCTTCGCAACAGCTTCCTCAGGCTGGGCGCTGACTGGGCCGAACTCACCGAGCCTCGGACCTCGCCCAACGCGGTCAACGGCGCCGTGGAGCCCACCCGTTACGAAACCACCGGCGCCCGCGCCTCGGTCAGCCATGAACTGAATCGCCTGCGGCTGTCGGCCGGCTATGACTTCAAGAGCTTCGACTACGAAGACGGCCGCAACGCCGCCGGCGGCGTCATCCCGCAAAACTATCGCGACCGGGATGTCCACACCCTCACGGCCCGCGCCGACTATGCGGTGAGCCCGGCGACGGCGCTCTTCCTGGAAGTCAGCCGCAATGAGCGTGACTACAGCCTGACCCGTCCGGCGGTGACCCTCGTCCGGGACTCCGATGGGATTCAGGCCCTGGTCGGCGCCAACTTCGAACTGGGCGCGGTGGCCCGCGGTGAAATCGGCGTGGGTTACTTCGAACAGCAGTACGACGACCCCACCCTGAACGACATCGACGGCTTCGGCGCCCGCGCTCAGGTGGAATGGTTCCCCACCCAGCTGACGACGGTCACCTTCACCGGCTCGCGCACTATTGAGGAAAGCGCCTCGCCCGGCTCGGCAGGCTATGTCTCGGCGAACGCGGCGGTCCGAGTGGACCACGAACTGGTCCGCAACATCCTGCTGACGGGCCAAGCCGCGGTCGGCAATGACGACTATGAAGGGATCACCCGCGAGGATGATCGCTTCAACGCCAGCGTCGGCGCCACCTACCTGCTGAATCGCTATGCCGGCGTGACCCTGGCCTACAGCCACATGACCATGGATTCCTCCGGGGTGGGTGGGCAGGACTTCAAGGTCAACAAGCTCGGCGCCACCCTCGCCCTGCAGTTCTGACCGGCGGCGGCCGGGGTGTAAGCCCGGCCGCCCAAATCCCGGCGTTTATCGGCCTTAACGTGGCCCTGGCCTTGCACGCCTCACCACCATAAAGCCAGTTTCGGGACATCGAGTTCGATGAACGCATTTTCTCAGTCTTCCGTTGATCCGGGCTTCGAGGAGGCTGGGGGATCTCGCCGCCAGGGCGGTGGTTTGGCCGACCAGTTCGATCTGCGTCGTCTGGCGAACATGTTCCGGCGCCGCAGCCGACTTTTCGCCGCCATCGCCGCTCTGGTCTTTGTCGCCGTGGTGCTGGTCACCATGACGGCGACGCCGATGTACACGGCGACCGCCAATGTCATGCTCGACACCCGCGCTGAGCAGGTGGTCAATGTTGAGGCCGTGCTATCAGGCCTGCCGGCCGACTCCAGTGTCGTGGACACTGAGGTGGAAATCCTGAAATCTCGCCGACTGGCCGAGCGGGTTGTCAACTCGCTCCAGTTGGACAAGGACCCCGAATTCAATTCCGCCCTCCGCTCGCCGGGCTTGGCCGCCATGGCGAGGGGTAGCGTGCGCTCGGCTATCGCGATGGTATCACCGCCGGAGGCGCAAGACCCGGCCGTGGCCGAACAAAAGGCGCATGAGCGGGTGGTCAATAACGTCCTGAGCCGCCTGAGCGTCCGGCGTCTGGGGCTTACCTACGTGATCAATGTCAGCTTCGAGTCCGAACAGGCCACCAAAGCCGCGACAATCGCCAACAAATTCGCTGAGCTCTACCTTTTAGAACAACTGGAAGCCAAGTTTGACGCCACCCAGCAGGCTACCAACTGGCTGAACTCGCGTCTCGAAGGCCTTCGCGAACAGGTGCTGACGGCCGAGGCGGCCGTCCAGCAGTATAAGATCGCCAACAATCTGCTGAGCGCCGCCGGCACCAGCCTGACTGAAACCGAGATTTCCAATTACAATCAAAGCCTTGCCCAGGCTCGCGCCCAGGTGGCCGAAGACGAGGCCCGGCTTTCCACGGCCCGCAGCCAGCTGGCCCGGGGCTCCACCGGCGACGACCTGGGCGAGGCCCTGAGTTCGCCGGTCATCCAGCAGCTCCGCCAGCAACGCGCTACGGTGAGTTCGCGGGTCGCCGACCTGCAGGGCCGCTACGGCGACAGGCACCCTGAAATGCTCACGGCCAACCGCCAGCTTTCGGACATCGATTCCCAGATCCAGGCAGAAATCCAGCGGATCATTTCCAACCTGGAGGCCAAGGTCCAGGTGTCGCGCCAGCGCGCCGGGGCGATCGGCGGCAGCCTTTCCAGCGCCCGCGGCACCCTGGCCGGCAACAATCAGGCCCTGGTGCGGCTCAATGAGCTCGAGCGGACCGCCGAAGCGTCGCGGACCCTCTATGAGAGCTATCTGAACCGCTACAAGGAGACGAGTTCGCAGCAGGGTATCGAGCAGTCGGACGCCCGGGTGGTCTCCCAGGCGACGATTCCCACGGGCCAAAGCTCGCCGAAGGTTCCGCTCAATCTGGCGCTAGGCCTGGTGCTGGCTCTGGGCTGCGGCGTTGCCGGCGTGGTCTTGGCCGAAATGCTCGACGCCGGGCTGGCGACGGCCGAGGACGTGGAACAGCGACTAGACGTCTCGTATCTCGGCGCCATTCCCCTGCTCGCCTCCGTCGCCGAGGGGCGCACGTCGGCCCCCATCGACTATGTGATCGACAAACCGCTGTCGAGCTTCGCCGAGGCGTTCCGAAACCTCCGCGCCTCGGTGATGTATTCCCGACTGGGCGAAACCGTGAAGGTCGTGGCGATCACCTCAGCGCTTCCGGGCGAGGGCAAGACCACCACCTCGGTCTGCCTGGCGCGCTCCGCCGCGCAACAGGGCAATAGCGTCATCCTGATCGACTGCGACCTGCGGCGTCGCTCGGTGAACCGGATGTTCGGCGAGGAACCCCAGCGCGGCCTGATCGAGGTCTTGGCCGGGGAAGCCACGCTGGAAGACGTCGTGACGATCGATAGCGTCACGGGCCTCCGTCTGCTGCCCCTGGCCAAGTCCAGCCTGACGCCGAAGGACGTGTTCGGTTCGGCGGCCATGGATCGCCTGCTTGAGCAGCTTCGCGCCTCCTACGACCTGATCGTTCTGGATACGGCCCCCGTTCTGCCGGTGGCGGATACGCGGGTTCTGGCCCCCAAGGCGGATGCCGTCGTCTTCCTCGCCCGCTGGCGCAAGACGCCGCAACACGCCATCGAGGCGGCGTTCCGCCTGCTGTCGGGCACGGGCGCGCATCTGGCCGGCGTCGCCCTGACCCAGGTCGACATGAAGCAGCAGTCGAAATACGGCTACGGCGATCCCGGCTACTATTATGCCGAATACAAGAAGTACTATGTGAGCTGAGCAGCTGGCCCTCGGTGAGGGCTAGCCCAATGCTTTCAGGCTCAGCTGAAACAGCAGAGCCGCTGCGATCCAGAAGGATCCGCAGGTAACCGCCACGAAGGCGACTGTCTTTCGCGCCGACCAAGGGGCAGCTGCCGGGGGCGCCAGAGACTCCCGCAACTGGTCTTGAAGCCGCCTCGCCGGGCTTTCGCCCCCGAAGTCTTCGGCCGACGCCAGTCTTGCGGATCGACGCGCAGGCGTTTGCGGAGACGTAACAGGTGTAGCGACCGCTTCTGCGATCTTAGGCTCAGGTTTGGCGCCCACGTCCGGATCCTCCGAGTGACAGGATCTCTACTAGCAAGGGGCGCCTAACAAACCGTCTCCAACAAGGCCTGTGGCCTACTGTCGGAGCGAATTCTTTTCGAGGCTCCAGTCTGTCTTAATTGAGTCTTACCGGCGTAACGAAGACGACAGCAATATCGCCCTATGGTTGCAGGGCGAATTTCATCGAGGGGGTGGAATGCAGAAGGTTTTGGTCACCGGCGGCGCCGGCTATGTAGGCGCCCATACCTGCCTTCGGCTTTCAGAGGCGGGCTTCCTGCCGGTCGTCTATGACAATCTCAGCAATGGCCACGCCGAGTTCGCCCAGTGGGGCCCCCTCGAGGTTGGCGACATCGGCGACGCTGCAAGGCTGGACGCGGTCTTCGCCGCACACACCCCCGTCGCGGTGCTCCACTTCGCCGCTCTGATCGAGGTCGGCGAGTCTGTCCGGCAGCCAGACAGGTTCTACGACAACAATGTCGCCGGCGCGCTTTGCCTGATCAACGCCGCGCGCCGGGCCGGCGTTGAGGCCATGGTCTTCTCCTCCACCTGCGCCACCTATGGCGAGCCCCAACAGATGCCGATGGACGAGACCCATCCGCAGACGCCCCTCAATCCTTACGGGCGCACCAAGCTGATGGTCGAGCAGATGCTGCGGGACTTCGACCAGTATTCGGGATTTCGCTCCGTGGCCCTGCGTTACTTCAACGCCGCCGGCGCAGATTTCGAAGGCCGGATCGGTGAGTGGCACAGCCCGGAGACCCACGCCATTCCCCTGGCCATCGCCGCGGCCCAGGGCTCCAACGCCGGTTTCAAGGTCATGGGGCGGGACTATCCGACCCGCGACGGCACCGCCGTACGCGACTACATCCACGTCCTGGATCTGGCCGAGGCCCATGTCCTTGCGTTGAAGTATCTGCTGGCGGGCGGAGCCACTGACGTCTTTAACCTCGGCACCGGGACGGGATCGACCGTGCAGGAGGTGGTGGACGCCGTAGCCCGGGTCTCGGGCCGCCCCTTCGAGGTGGCCGACGCCCCAAGACGGGAGGGCGACGCCCCCGCCCTGGTGGCCGACAACCGCAAGGCTCGCGAGATCCTCGGCTGGACCCCTCGGTTCGGTCTTTCAGAAATCCTTGAAAGCGCATGGAAATGGCACACAGAAGGCCTTCCAGCCCTTCAGGACGCTCAGACATGACAGTTCTTGCCGCAGTGCACACTTTGGGCGCCTCAACAGGTGGCGCCAAGCGACAACACCATCCATAAGACCGCTCAACCCTGCGACGAAATGACTAGATCGGCATAGGGTCAGAGGGTAAAGACTGCGACAACCGTAAGGGGCTGCAGCGTGTATTTTTCCGACACGAAGAACATCACCCTCCAGACTACGGGCCTGACCGGCCTGCAAGGGGGCGCGTTGTACTCAGATACCGCTGTAAAGGGGGGGCATAAGCTCAGCCTCGATATGTGTCGGTTTCTTGACGTCGTCATCGCGCTGGCCGTGCTTCTGTTCATCGCCCCGCTGATGCTGGTGATCGCTGGCCTCATCAAACTGCAGGATGGCGGTCCGGCGCTGTTTCGCCAAGCCCGCATCGGCCAGGGCGGCGAGGCGTTTTACTGCCTCAAGTTCCGCACCATGGTCACCGACGCCGAGGTTCGCCTCAACGCCCTGCTTGCGCGCGACCCTGAGGCCCGTCGGGAATGGGAGCTCGATCACAAGCTGCGTAAGGATCCCCGGATTACGGCCCTGGGCGCCTTCCTGCGCAAGTCGAGCCTGGATGAGCTGCCGCAACTGTTCAACGTCCTGAAGGGCGAGATGAGCCTGGTGGGGCCGCGGCCCATCGTGACGGCGGAAATCCCTCGCTATGGCCGTTGGTTCGCCCACTATTGTGCGGTTCGGCCCGGCGTCACCGGCCTCTGGCAGGTGAATGGCCGCAACGACGTCTCTTACCGTCGCAGGGTCGCCCTGGACGTGCTCTATGCGCGCACGGTCGGCGTTCGGCGCTATGTGCAGATCATGGCGGCCACCGTGCCGGCCGTTCTGCTTCGCAGCGGCTCCTATTGAGCAATACGAGCTACCTATAGTCTTCCGCGCGTCTTGCCTGCGGTCAGTCTAAGTAAAATGCCGGGGCGGGGGCCTGGTGCGATATGTCTCAAGCGTTCGATCTTGCCGATGACGCCCGGCTCGCGTCCGATCTAGCCCAGCAGGCCGGGGTTCTGCTCCTCAAGGCGCGCGAACTGACCCGCATCACAGGCAAGCCGCTCGGCGCCCTGGGTGACGCGGTCGGCCAACAGTTTCTCAGCCATTCCCTGCAAAGCCTCCGCCCGCATGATGCGGTCCTGTCGGAAGAAGCCACAGACGACGCCGCCCGTCTCGAGCGTTCGCGCGTCTGGATCATCGACCCCCTCGACGGCACCCGGGAATATTCCGAGGGCCGAGACGACTGGGCCATCCATGTGGCCCTCTGCGTCGATGGCGAACCGTTGGTGGGCGCCGTCGCCCTCCCCGCCCTGGATCTGGTCCTCGACACCAGCACCCCGCCGAAGATGCCCGACGCGCCGAACGGCCTGAAGATCCTTGTCAGCCGATCGCGCCCGCCCGAGGTCGCCAGCCGGGCGGCCGAGGTGCTCGGCGGCGAACTGGTAGGTATGGGTTCGGCCGGGGCCAAGACCATGGCCGTCGTCCGCGGCGAGGCCCACGCCTATGTTCACGCCGGCGGCCAGTACGAATGGGACTCCGCCGCCCCGGTCGCCGTGGCCCTGGCCGCCGGCTTCCACGTCTCCCGCCTCGATGGCGCCCCGATGGTCTACAACCAGAAGGACGTCTACATGCCCGACCTGGTCGTCTGCCGTCCCGAGCTGAAAGACCGGCTGATGGCGGCGGTGGGTTGACCCGCTCCCACCGGTCGCCGAGCTTGGCTTCGGAGAAATGTCAGAGATGCGGGTCGCACTGATACACTACTGGCTTGTGGGCATGCGTGGCGGCGAGAAGGTTCTCGAGGCTCTATGCCGGATCTTTCCTGACGCCGATATCTATACACATGTCTACGATCCTGATGCTGTGAGCCCTACGATCGCGCGCCACCGGATCAAAACAACCTTCATCAGTCGCCTCCCAATGGCGCGCAGACTTTATCAGAGTTACCTGCCGCTTATGCCCCAGGCTCTGGAAGAGCTTGATCTCACCAACTATGACCTTGTGATCTCTAGCGAGTCTGGACCGGCTAAGGGCGTGATACCGGCGCCAAGCGCCGTGCATATCAGCTATTGCCACTCGCCTATGCGGTACCTCTGGGATCAGTACCACCTTTACAAGCAGCAGGCTGGCCCCCTCGCCCGACTGGCCATGCCCCTGCTAAGTCACCGTCTTCGGATGTGGGACGTAACCAGCGCCGCGCGGGTCGACAGTTTTGTCGCCAACTCAACGCACGTCGCAAATCGCATTCAGAAGTACTGGCGGCGGGATGCTACCGTGGTTCATCCCCCGGTTGCAGTTGACGATTTCGAAGTCGCGCCACGAGATGAGGTCGGCGATTACTACCTGTGGCTCGGCGAACTGGCTCCCTACAAACGACCGGACTTGGCTATCGCAGCGTTCACCCGCCTTGGTCTACCACTGGTGGTCATTGGCGGCCCTCAGGCTGAGGCCTCATCGCTAGCCAGGGATGCTGGCCCGACCATTCGCTTCCTTGGGAAGGCGTCGTTCGAAACGGTTCGCCATCATCTGGCCCGTTGCCGCGCCTTGGTCTTCCCCGGCGAAGAGGACTTCGGCTTGGTGCCCGTTGAGGCCATGGCTTCTGGTCGCCCCGTCGTCGCCCTCGGCAAGGGCGGCGCTCTCGACACCGTGATCGATGGGCAGACAGGGGTTCTGTTCAATGAACAGAGCGTCGAAGGACTGGTGTCCGCCCTGCAGGCCTTCGAAGCTCAGACACTATATGACGTATCTCCAGACGCTCTCGTCGCCCACGCTAGACAGTTCGATGAGAACCACTTCCGAGACGGTTTTGCCGCGGTGGCAATGAGCGTCGGCATTACCCTCTGACGGCGACCTCGGCGCCGGCCGAGAAGGCGCGGCGAGTCTGGATGACGCCTTGGACCTCATTCCAAAGGTCATCGTTGACGTCCCGCACCAGGCAGGCCTCGTCCTCAGACAACACCTTATTCCAGTAGCTGTTGGCCTGCTCGGCCGTTCGGTTCCAGTCGTGAGTTTTTCCTGACTTCGGAACATCCCGTCCCACCCCGGCCTGACGCTCTGCAAGCAGCGCCTGGGCGCGCGCCGGCATGTCGTAGCCCAGCCAATGGAACAGGTGTTCATAGGCTACAGCTTCGCTCTCTCCCGTGACTGCGGGGGCAAACAAATAGGCGGTCTCGAGGCTCGCACCCGAAAGGTTCAGCAGCCTGAGATGGATCAGGTGCCATAGGAGCGCGCCAGCCCCGACGGAGTCGAACTCAAGTTGATCTAGCCGATCTTCCACGACGGCCACAGCCCCGTAGACACTACGATAGCGATCATAGATTTCCCGAATTTTGGGTAACCAGCCGAGCCGGCGGTAGCTGGCGGCCTGAGCGAGCGGCGGCCGGAAGGTGACGACAGAACGAAAGTCGTTATCGGCGCCCTCTGGGATGCAAAATACCGCGAGGGGATCTTTCCAGATCAGCGTCTGGCGATAAGGCATGAGCTTGGCGATCCGATATGTGGCCAAGGCTCGAGTGCCAATCAACCGGATCATGGCGCGTCGCATGGGCGAAGCTACGGCGGCATCGCGCCGCTGACTGTGATACCTCAAACGCAGGTGGCGCAGGTCGTCGACAAAAGTTGCGAGGTCAAGGCGGGAAAAGTCTGGCTCACCTGGCATGGGAAAGCGCTGGGTAATTCGTCGATCCCCAGAAAGCCCCATTGGCTCATAGAGGCTTATTGCCTTCGGCAGCGTCTCCAACATAGCGCCCATAGGCGTAGTACCGCTGCGCGGCGCCCCTGTAACTAGGATTACATTAGAGAATGCCATTTGGATCTGATGGTCTCCAAATTGAATTAGACGATCAGACGGCGAAGACCGAAGGACTTCAAAGCTGAAAGGTCGATGTCTGGCGAGGTCGAGTACATATGCAGATCGAAGCCGCGCATGATCGCTAGCACTTGATCCGTGGCCTCCTCACTGAGGCGTGATTTCCAGCTCAGTCTTGGGTCGCGTTCGCTCAGCACATTTGAATCGCCAGCCGTCGTCCGGCTGGGCTTATCAACGACATCCCGAGGCAGGCGGCGCACCTTCAAGCCGACGGAGGCAGCTAGGCGCCCAAAGGATTCGGGGCTGGCGACAAGGCCTTCATAGGAGGCGAAGGCAAACCGTGACCGCGCATGCTCCGAAGCCAGCGGAACGGCGATGTCGAGACAGGCGGTCACCGCAATCCGTTCTTCGCGGCTGAGCTCGCGCTTCAGCAGGTTTGCCAGATGCGGCCATGTCGAAAGGTCGGCGGGCGAGACGATGGGATGGGCCTTAGCGATGACCTCATCGGTCCACTGAGGATGCTGCTTGGCCACCCCCTCCTGCGTGAACGGGTGATTGAGCTGGGACGCAACCACTGCCAACGGATTCCTCAAGAGAACGACGCCTTCGTTAACCGTCTCTCGCGCCACCCAATCCAGGGCACGCTGTAAGAAAACAAACTTGATGAGGGTCGCGGGCGCCGAGGCGATGCGCTGGAGGCTCCGTCGTGATCCCAGGCTTCGAACACGCGCCATCACGGGCCGGCGCGGCGCCCCGCCGGCCAGGACCCGGCGGATTTCGGCGGCCATGGGGCCGCCCCCGTCAAGGTGCTCGGAATTCGGCCGCATCCACCCCATGGCGTCGTCGACTCGATCGTAATCAAGATCATAGAGATAGTAGTTGATTGGCTCCCAATGCCGGCGCGCATCCGTCATGTGCTCAAGCACCTCAAGCACCCACGTGGTGCCAGAGCGCGGCGATCCCGAAATAAATGCTGGGGGCATTCCGCCCCCGGACAGGCGGCCGATGGCCCACGCGGCCGTTAGCGCCAAGGAGCGAACATCCACCATGTCAGTCAGTCTTTCGAAGAGGCGCGAATGCGCTATCGAGAGACACCCGAATGCGCTCTAGATCCGCCCGTAGCACAGCGTCGTCTTCCCTGATCAGATTGGGTTGAGCCGCCAGATTATTGGCCTTCCACACCTCATGAGGCTTTACGATCTGCTCGGCATGAGCCTGGAGTTGGTCGAGAGGCTGAAACAGGACGGGCTCCACCCCCAGGAAAGCGCCGACCCGCTCCGCCATTTCTTTCGGGTTCTCTATGAGATCCTCATAATCGACAACCAGCCCATCCCGACGCGCCGCTTCCAGTTCGATGGTTGCCCGGTCCGCAAACCATCGCGAGATGGCCAAAAGATCCTCATTTCCTTGGATCTTGCTCCATCGCGCCCGCGCATTACGCATTGATCGGATCGTGCCCAATGGCTCGCGTCTAACAAAGATGAAGCGCGCTCCAGGCGTCGTTCTGGCGATCAACGCGACGTAGTTGAGATGGCGGGGCGTTTTCTCCAGCCAAATCGGCTTGCCTTCAGCAAGAGCTTTAGAATCAAGACAGGCAACGAACTCTCGGGCCGCGCCATCCACGCCGAAGAAAAGCCGTGGTCGACGCTCGACACCCTGGGTTTGTCGCCATTTATCGAGAAACCTATACGCTCGCAGAGCGTAAGCCACCCGCTTCCAACGAGGTCCGATTGTCTGCAAGCGCGCAAAAAAATGGGTCTCTGAGAACGATGTCACGCGGCCCGTGCTCATAAGCCACGTTTGGAAGAGCGTCGTGCCAGAGCGTGGCGAGCCCACCAGGAACACACGCATGGGCGCCTTAGACCCTGCTAACTCGAGTCGGCGATCCATCATTTCGGCGCCCCTGGCCGAAGGGCCGGCACGAACATCAATATGGAAGGGTCGAGCCCCAGGCGTCGGCGGGCGATCACCACAGTGCTCACATTGAAGAAGGTCTGCGCGACCACCGTCGCAATCCCGCAGCCAATCGCGCCAACCCAAGGGATCAAGGCCAGGTCGAGCAAGATATTGATCCCAAGCGATACCCATAACAGCCGCGCCACGATATTCTCGTGCCCGCTCATCGTGAGAACCGGGCCGCTCGCGCCGGTGAGAAGCGAAATAAATACCCCCAGGACATAGACGCGCATGATCCATGCGCCCTCGACAAACCCCGGGCCGAACACACCCATGACCTCTTCGCCGAAAAAGACGGCAATGAGAAAGAGGGGCGTGCCAGTCAGCGTGAATACAAGACAGAGCTTGCGGATATGGTCAGCGAACAGTTTCGTCTCGCCGCGACCGCTGGCTCGCGCGAGTAGGGGCTTGTATTGAAGCAGGGCCACGGCGCGCAGCATGCCAATCGCTTCGGCCACGCGGGCGCTGACCCGAACAAGCGCGACATCAGAGGGCTCACCCAGCACGCCCAGAATAAAGAAGTCGATATTTTGGCTCAGCACAAACCCAGAACCAACAAGGCCGAGACTTACCCCCGAAATCAAGATTGTCCTGGGCCTCGGAGCGTCCCCTTCGGTCGAACTGACACGAAGCGCCAGGACCTTCCAGCTTCGCCCAAGCACAACTAGGGCTGCGAGGGTGCTACCGATCATCGCCAGGACGTACAGGACAGTGATGGAGGTCGTGTCTTTGGAACCTTCCATCGCGAAGACTACTCCCCCGCCTAGTATGACGAGGAAGGGGAAGATCAGCTGGCTGCCGATGATCGAGCGAAGCACCCGTTGAGACCCTTGGACGATCGCTTCGCAATACTTCCGGATGATCATCAACGGAAGGGCGATACAGGCTCCGATCAGGGTCGTCCGGTAGGCGCCACCAAGATCCTGCCAAACAAGCAAAGTCAGGCCGATCACTAGGATCAGAGCGGTCACAGAGGATGAAAATACAAGGCTGAAGCCCAGGAGCTTCCGCCAATGCAGATCGGTTCGGACTTCATCCTCACCAAGGGCCGCCAAGCGACGCATAAGCAACTGGTCGAACCCACAGGCGGCCACGAGAGTGGCGAGGGCGCAGCTAGAAATGGCAAATGTTAGAGCGCCATACGCATCTGGTCCAAAAACGCGCGTCAGAACGACCGTCTGGGCGAACGTCAAGCCAATAGCCAGAAACCGAACCCCGAACAGCGACGAAAGCTGACGAATGATCCGCGCCGGGATCATTCTCACGACAGCCCAGCGCGGCCTGAAACAGGCGCCTTAAACCCAACCGACTGGACTAGATCTAGGATGCGGCCATCGACGCCGCCTCTTATCGCCGCCCCGTCCAACGGCCGCGCCTTCGAATGCGGGACCTTTGCCAGACGCCCCACCGCCGTCGCCGTCGCCTCCGGCCCTCGGCCGACAAAATGGCTGATATCCTGCAATGCCCTATGAGGGTCGGCCACCATCTGTTCGTAGGAAAGCATGAGCACCAATTCAGGGTTCATCACAGCCATGCTCGCCCACTTGCAGTGATAGGCGTCCCACTCCCTCACGTACGCAGAACCAAGGTTAGGACATTCAAAGAAGGATTCAATATCGGCGAACCACTTATTGGCCAATCCCCACCTAAGTATGCTGTCAACCCACGACGACGGCGTCTTATATATGACAATATGTTGCTGCATCATGGGATATGAACATATTTTGTTGATATCTATAATTGTTGAAACAGAATACCTATTATCATACTCTTTATCCATGACAATGGTATCTTTATCGTCCTGCCACCTACAATGTTTATGCCTTGGGCTTGATCTCCTAGGGTCAACTTTATTTAGAATATAAAATCCTGATAGTTCAAGAGTTGCGCATAGATAATTTGTCCCAGATCTTTGTATTCCGTGATGAACTAGCTTTCGATCCTGCGCATAATTATTCTGAGATAACTCGTGGGCAATTTGCTTAAACCGCTGACGAACGGGCGCATAAAATCTCTTCCGAAGACCTGCCATGACATCTTCCCTAGCCTTGATCAAGAATCATCGGTTCATCAAATAATTTATTGTATATTCGACAGGCTATATGTGTAGGTTTGAAAGATATAACATCACGGATCCCTAAATATGAAGATACTTGCTTGGCCGGCGCACTCGACAGCGAGTCGAAATCCATATCAACACCTTCTTTATTCGTCTATGTCCAACATTGAAGGCGTGTCTATTAAGGAATTCTCCCTAGTTCGCCTATTATTCGAGCCAAGATTGGATATTCTGCACCTTCACTGGCCAGATGTCTTCGTAGCAACGGCTCGACCTGGGCGCGCGAAAGTTAAACTCGCGCTACTTAAAGCGATTATCGGCTTCGCCAAGCTGCGCGGCCTGCGGGTCGTATGGACGGCGCATAACCTTAAGCGCGTAGGGCAGCGCAACGGGCCCCTCATGACGCGAGCCTTCTGGCCCGCATTTATCGCAGCCCTGGACGGGGTCATCTACCTCACGGAAAGCTCCAAACTGATCGCGTCCCGCGATGAGCCCGCCTTGGCTAGGATAGCCTCTGCCGTTATCCCCCATGGCCCATATGAGCCGCCCCCAGGAGCCCGACTGGGCGACGCCCCCACCACATCCCCTATCCTCATCTTCTTCGGCAGCATAGTTCCCTACAAGAACGCCGCAGCGCTGGTTAAGGCGTTCGGCGAGCTCAAGCCAGGCACAGCCAATCTTTGGATACTTGGCAAGATGAGCGTCAACAATCCGGACCTTGATCTGGAGCCCGCCCTTGAGCGCCTGCCGGCCGACGCTCGTGCCCATGTGACGTACGACAACAGGTTCCTGTCCGAGGACGAGCTCGCCAGTTCTGTCCGCGCTGCTACCCTCGTGGTGCTGCCGTATCGGGAGGTGCTTAACTCCGGAAGCGTCATCTATTCCCTCTCCGCCCGCACGCCCGTCTTGGCCTCCCGCTTGCCGTTGTTCGACGAGCTGGCTGAGGTAGTGGGAGAAGACTGGCTGACGACCTATGAAGCCTCGCTCACTGGGGAGATACTGCGCAGAGCGCTCGATCATGCCGAACACCTGAAACGATCTCCCGCCAATCCCAATCTTGAACCCTTCGCTTGGCCCACGATCGCTCGGCAAACGGCGGTTTTCTTCTCGAGCCTGCTCAAGCGCTGAAGCTCCAATCAATGGCGTCGGGCGGGGCAACCTGTCGCAAAATTGCCTCGTCCACCGAATAGATTTCGGTCAATTCAGCCCTGATTTCCGCACATAAAGGCGCAGCGCGCTGACGCGTGCGGGCTGCGAGATAATCGACGCCTCGTCCGAGCACCTGCCCAATAACGCGGGGCGCAAAGCGTTCCCGCGCTTTGCGCCGCAGCCCTCCAGGCATAACCTCGGTCTTTAACCTGCTGACAAACCACGCCGCTCGAAGCAACTGGGGATGGTATATGCCCACGTTTCGAGACTGGGGCTCATCGTTGGCCGGCCGGCCGCCGGCAGGCAAACCCAAATGGGTCCGGCAGGCGTTAATCGCTCCGATTGGATCCCTACGCACAGCTTCCTGCGATAGAATTAGAAATCGGTCTGAAGAATAACTCTGCTGCCACGATTGGAGGGCGGTTCCGTAGCATCCATATCTAATGATGTTTGACGATGTAGATTTCTCCCCCCGCCGAAATGCTGCAAGGCTGCTATTGAGTCCCTGATTCAGTTCAACGGGAGGAAGATGGGCATGGCGCACAAGATGATAGTAAGCCGAAACGGCGCGGCCTATTGGTTCGCGAAGTACGACGATGAATTTTGCATCTGGCAGATCACGTACTATTCGCTCGCGAATGTCAGCGTCGCATAAATTATCAGGTCTTTTCAGGCCACAAATCTCGGCCTTCTTTGTCGGGTCGCCAAACCGCCGCCAGTAGCCAGCGCTATACTCCGGCTCCTCGAAAAGCGGGCTTTCTCCTGCAGGCATGTAGATGTCGGGGTCGGCGCTCAAGGCGGCCTGGAGAGTGGAGGTCGCTGCTTTCTGGGCGCCCAGGATCATGAAGTCGATCACGCCCGCATCCTCTGCGGCGTCGTCGTCCTTACTGCAAGCCAAACCAGAAAACAGGCAAGGAATGCGCTGCCAAACTGAGGCGCCACGCCGTTAAGTGCGCCGCGTAGTATGATTGTTATGTAGCCAGCCATCAATGCGTAGACAAACAAGGCGGCAGGGCCGGACTTGGTGACGGTAGCGACAAGCGCCCGGCGCTCGATGTAGGCAATGAGAACACCGAATAGGAAGAGAATGAAGACGACCCCGATCAACCCGAACGCCGCCATTGCTTCGGCTGGCAGTGGATTGGACACGTTGGTGTAGGTGTACCCCAAGCCCTCTGAGACATATTTTCCGGTATCGTAGGGTTTCGATGGCCATAGCGCTCTAGGAACGAAGAAAAGTAGTGCGCCAAAAAAATTATACCCCCACCTATGGTCTGCGTATCCATAGTATATCAGCGTATCTGTCACCTGTTTATAGGCATCGAAGTCCGCCGTAAGCATATACATGTACAGCTCACGCCCGCCTAAAAGTGCGTCCAAAAACTCCGTGAAGCTCCCACCCCTTGTTAAAACCTTAATAACGGGGAACACATAGAATAAGAATACGCCACCAACTGTCCCAATGACAATTTTGAGCGCGGGACGGTAAAGATTCACGAACATGACTATCAGAGCTAACGCCGCTCCCATCATCTGGAATCTCGGCAGGCTCAGCGGGAAGAACAGCAGCAAGCCAATTGGCAATGCCACAATTGAGACCGCGTATATTGGTCGCCGTTGACCTCGGGGGGTATTGAGAAACAGATAGCTGAGGATCACAAGAGACAGCAGGGCAAGAGAGCGGCCGATAAATATAATTTGCTGTCTCGCCCCACCATCCGCCGTCGCCATCTCGCGGAGCCCACCACGCGTATTGACCAGCACGCCGGGGCCTACATAGACAATGGCCAAGAAGGCTAGGCCAAGCAACACCAGGACAGCCATGAAGTACCGGTTCCACTCAAGTTCCTGAAGCGGAACAGCCGCTGGGCGCGCGGGAAGGCCGCGGGTTTTCACTGCGGCTTGGCCAGCCATAAGGCTGAGCATCGCCATTGCGAGAATGGTGTGGGTCATGCCCAGGTGTTCGGGCGTGTAGCGTGACCCCCAAGGAAAGAGGTCTAGCGATATCTGAACCACAGCTGGCAAGGCGACGAAAAACATAAAGAAGAAGTAGGCCATCAGCGAGGCGGCCCCGCGGTTTGGATTGACCATGGCGTGAACGAGCGCTCCCGCCGATCCCCCCAAGAACAGCCAAGCAACAACCAAAGCCACGCCCATTGACCCCGCGACCGGCCCAAGGAGGGCCGCCAGGAAGAGCAAGGCCAGCGCAATAACGAAAGAGAGGCGTGATATCATCGTCATGCGTCAGACCCAGCAGGTTGGGACAGCAGCTCGTCCAGCCAGAGCTGGCGAACGTGGGAAATATGAAAACGGTTCGCCGCGCGCCTTTGGCCATCCTTAAGGCGCGTCAAAGCGGACCGATCATTAGCGCAACGCCGGAGCAGCCCAAGCACGCCCTTCAGGTCATCTTCTGAAAAAATTGTCTCGGCCTCCGGTCCCAATATCGTCCGCGGTCCGACGTGATCGCTGGCCACCACCAGAAGACCCGCCGCGATCCCTTCCACGAGGGCGATGCCAAATAGCTCTTCCCAGTTTGCAGTCCTCTGGGAAAGGAGCAACATGATGTCATGAGACTTCATGAGCTGGGCCATCTCATGTCGATCCAAGATGGGTCCCAGATAGGTAATGCCTGGCGGCGTCCTTCCCCCCTCTAGATGACTGGACATCGGACCTGTCCCGACGATCGTCAGGCTGACGTCTTGGTCAGCTAGGCTGGACATGAGTGTGATAAGTTGCGGAATTCCCTTCTTCTCAGAGACTTCGCCGACGAAGATCAGCTTCAGGCCGCCCTCGGGCGTCGCGTCAACTCGATCGCGGCCCGCCTGGAAAAAAACCTCCGGCACAGCGTGAGGTATAACCTTGGCGGGCAAGCCCGTCTCATGCTCATAACTTGCGGCTACGGCGTCAGTGACCGCCACAGTGCGGACGTTCGGTCCGCTCAGTATCTTGAGCCAGATCCAACGGAGCAGGGCGGTTGCGGGGCCTGCCTGCCGGGGCGTAGCTCGGAGGCGCCAGTCTGGCCAGGACGTGTGATAGATGACTTGGTTGCGATAGCTCAGAGCGCCATAGAGCAGCATCCTGAAATCCCAGGGCGCAAAGCCCAGGATCACCGTCTCTCCGCGCACGAAGGGAAGCCTGAGTCGAAAGGCGAGGTCGCCGAGGGCGTTCATGGTTCGCTGGCCGAGAGGGAGCCGGTCTTTAACGGCAGAGCGGGCCCACTCCTTGATCACGCTATAGCGATGAGCGCCGGTCAGGTGAATCTGACCCGCTTCAGCCAGGTCGAATAGCGCTGGAAAGTACTTTCTAGGGTTCGTTTCATGAACCAGACGGACCCGCCACGTCGGCATCTTAGGCATCATCAAACGCCCTCAAGCTTCAGCAACGCGAGCACGTCCCTTGCCTGTCGCCCCCAAGAGTATTTTGCCGCCTGAAGGCGGCCCCGCTGGGCGTAGTCGGCCCACCGGGCTTGTGAGGATGTCAAGGAACGCGCGGCTTCGACTATGGAACCAGTGTCGTGGGCGTCGCAATAGACCGCGGCGTCACCGCATCGTTCTTCTAAGCTTGGGATGCGGCTTGCAACTACAGGGCAGCCAAAGGACATGGCTTCGATTGGAGGCAGAGGTGATGCCTCATAAAAGGAGGGAAACAGAAGGGCCTTGGCTTTGCGGTACTCCTCGAAGATCTTACCAGCGTCGTTGATCTGACCCAGGAACCTGAGTTTTCCCTCTAAGTCTGACGGGACATCTAGGGTTGTGCCTTCAAAGCTTGGACCATTTGCCCCCACAAAGGTGATGCTCGCCCCGTCCTCGCGCGCGAGAATGAGGCTTGCCTCTAGCAGGCCTTGGGCGTTTTTCCTCTTAGTGAGAGACCCCACATAGAGGTAGTCGTTTGGCCGGCCTTCGAAGGGCGGTGCGTCCGCCATCGTCCGGTCTTCGAGGCCGCCATTCTGCGTGAAGCTGAACCGGGGGTCGTCGGCCATAAAGGGGTAGTGCCGCGATATGGCGGCACGCTCCGAGGCCGACACCGTGACAACGGCGTCGCTCCAGCGCAGCACCCGCGGCATAATGATTTGGTAGAGCGCACGGAATTTCCAGTCATACGCCGCCGGAAAGTAGGCGTAGGACAGGTCATGGACCATGGTGACGGTGCGACCACGGCGCGTCAGCAGTCTCGCTATGGGTGCAGTATTACCCAGACAAAGTAGCGGTTCGCTGCCCGCCAGCCATGGCAACTCAGCCTGTTCCCAGGCGTGCCCACTTAATCGCCCTGCCCGTTCGACCCTCACGACTTTCAAAACAGGCGCTTCAATCAAGTCACCCGCCGCGGGCGCCATGACCCGGACCCTCAGGTCCGCTTCACCGGCATGGATCATGCGATCGAGTTCTGACAGAAACTCGCGTGCAACTCTTTGAACACCGGTGATGGGCTGTGTCAGAAATCGGCCATTCAAGGTCAAGTCGTATGGCCCGTCCACGACATTGGGATGCATCATCTGCTCCCGGTCCGTCATCATGTCAGAGCCCACTCTCGGCCCGCCCGACGCTGGTATAGCTGAACCCCTGCCGACGGACCTCGGCGGGGTTGTAGATGTTGCGCAGGTCGACGAGCACCGGAGCGGCCATGTCGGCCTTGAGCCGGTCGAGGTCCAGCGCCCGGAACTGATCCCATTCGGTGATGATCACGACCGCGTCGGCGTTCTTGGCCGCGGCGTAGGGATCTGCGACGAAGTCCACATCCTTGAGCAGATGGCGCGCCTCGCGCTCGCCTTCGGGGTCGAAGGCGCTGATCGTCGCGCCGGCCGCCTGCAGGGCCGGGATGATGTCCAGGCTCGGCGCATCGCGCATGTCGTCGGTATTGGGCTTGAAGGTCAGGCCGAGCACGCCGACCTTCTTGCCGGCCAGGTCCCCGCCCATGGCGGTGATGACCTTCTGGGCCATGGCCTTCTTGCGCTGATCATTGACCCGCACCGTGGTCTCGATCAGCTGCACCGGCGCGCCGAAGTCGGTGGCGGTGCGCACGAGCGCCAGGGTGTCCTTGGGGAAGCATGAGCCCCCATAGCCGGGACCGGCGTTCAGGAACTTCGACCCGATCCGCCCGTCCAGGCCGATGCCCTTGGCCACCTGCTGCACATCGGCCCCGACGGCTTCGCAGAGATCGGCCATCTCGTTGATGAAGGTGATCTTCATGGCCAGGAAGGCGTTGGCCGCATACTTGATCAGCTCGCTGGTCCGCCGGCCGGTGAAGACGATGGGCGTCTCGTTCAGGAACAGCGGCCGGTAGAGCTCGCTCATCACC
>NZ_JAUXVZ010000026.1 GCF_030680185.1 Phenylobacterium sp. | reverse complement strand
ATCTGGTTCCTGAAGTCCCTGCCGAGCCGCATCTCGATGATGCTCGACATGGCGCTGAAGGACGTGGAGCGGGTGCTCTACTTCGAATACTACATCGTCACCGAGCCGGGCCTGACCCCGCTGAAGCAGCACCAGCTGCTGTCGGAAGACGACTATATGCGCTTCCAGGAAGAGTTCGGCGACGACAGCTTCACCGCCGAGATCGGCGCCGAAGCGGTCCAGGGCCTGCTGCGCGCCATCGACCTGCCCAAGGAGGCCGAGAAGCTCCGCGAGGACCTGCTCACCACCACCTCGGAAATGAAGCTCAAGAAGACGTCCAAGCGTCTGAAGCTGATCGAAAGCTTCATCGAGAGCGGCAACAAGCCCGAATGGATGGTGCTGTCGGTGGTGCCGGTGATCCCGCCGGAACTTCGCCCGCTGGTGCCCCTGGACGGCGGCCGCTTCGCCACGTCCGACCTCAACGACCTCTATCGCCGGGTCATCAACCGGAACAACCGCCTCAAGCGCCTGATCGAGCTGCGGGCGCCGGACATCATCATCCGCAACGAAAAGCGGATGCTGCAGGAATCCGTCGACGCCCTGTTCGACAACGGCCGTCGCGGCCGGGTCATCACCGGCGCCAACAAGCGGCCCCTGAAGTCGCTGGCCGACATGCTGAAGGGCAAGCAGGGCCGCTTCCGTCAGAACCTGCTCGGCAAGCGCGTCGACTATTCCGGCCGTTCGGTCATCGTCGTCGGCCCTGAGCTGAAGCTGCACGAGTGCGGTCTTCCCAAGAAGATGGCGCTCGAGCTGTTCAAGCCGTTCATCTATGCGCGTCTGGACGCCAAGGGCCTGTCGGGCACCGTCAAGCAGTCCAAGCGCATGGTCGAACGCGAGCAGCCGGCGGTGTGGGACATCCTCGACGAGGTGATCCGCGAGCATCCGGTTCTGCTGAACCGCGCGCCCACCCTTCACCGCCTCGGCATCCAGGCCTTCGAGCCCAAGCTGATCGAAGGCAAGGCGATCCAGCTTCACCCGCTGGTCTGCACGGCCTTCAACGCCGACTTCGACGGCGACCAGATGGCCGTCCACGTGCCGCTCTCGCTGGAAGCCCAGCTGGAAGCGCGCGTGCTGATGATGAGCACGAACAACATCCTGTCGCCCGCCAATGGTCGCCCGATCATCGTGCCGTCGCAGGATATCGTGCTCGGCCTCTATTACCTGTCGCTGGTCAAGGACGGCGAGCCGGGCGAGGGCAAGGTGTTCGCCGACCTGGGCGAGATCGAAGCGGCGCTGAACGAAGGCGTCGTGACCCTGCACTCCAAGATCCGCTGCCGCTACACCGAGATGAACCCCGAGGGCGAAGTGGTCCGCCGGATCATCGACACCTCGCCGGGGCGGATGAAGATCGCCGCCCTGTTCCCGCTCAACGCCGCGGTCAGCCACAAGCTTCTTGAGAAGAACCTGACCAAGAAGGAAATCGGCAATCTAATCGACACCGTCTACCGCCACTGCGGTCAGAAGGCGACGGTCATCTTCGCCGACCAGATCATGGGCCTGGGCTTCCGCGAGGCCGCCAAGGCCGGCATCTCCTTCGGCAAGGATGACATCGTCATCCCGCAGCGGAAGAAGCCGATCGTCGAAGAGACCCGCAAGCTGGTCGAGGAATACGAGCAGCAGTACGCCGACGGTCTGATCACCAAGGGCGAGAAGTACAACAAGGTCGTCGATGCGTGGGCCAAGGCCACCGACCGCGTCGCCGACGAGATGATGCGCGAGATCTCCGAAGGCGTTAAGGGCGCGGACGGTCGTGAATCCGAGATCAACTCGGTCTTCATGATGTCCAACTCCGGCGCCCGCGGTTCGCAGGCCCAGATGAAGCAGCTCGGCGGGATGCGCGGCCTGATGGCCAAGCCGTCCGGCGAGATCATCGAGACGCCGATCATCTCGAACTTCAAGGAAGGCCTGACCGTCCAGGAGTACTTCAACTCCACCCACGGCGCCCGTAAGGGCCTGGCCGACACCGCGCTGAAGACCGCCAACTCGGGCTATCTGACGCGCCGTCTGGTGGACGTGGCCCAGGACTGCATCATCACCGAGGAAGACTGCGGCACCACCCGGGGCATCACCCTGGGCGCCGTGGTCGAAGGCGGCGACGTGCTGGTCTCGCTCGGCCTGCGTATCCTGGGCCGCTCGTCGGCCGAGGACATCAAGGATCCGGGCACCGGCCAGGTCATCGTTCCGGCCGACACCTATCTCGATGAGAAGATGATCGAGGTGGTCGAAAACGCCGGCGTCCAGTCGGTCAAGGTCCGCTCGGTCCTGACCTGCGAAACCAAGAACGGCGTCTGCGGCACCTGCTACGGCCGCGACCTGGCCCGCGGGACCCCGGTGAACATCGGTGAGGCTGTCGGCGTCATCGCCGCCCAGTCCATCGGCGAGCCCGGCACCCAGCTGACCATGCGGACCTTCCACATCGGCGGCACCGCCCAGGTGGCCGAGCAGTCCTTCTTCGAAAGCGCCAATGAAGGCGTGGTGAAGGTGGGCGGCGGCAATGTGGTCCAGGCCGGCGACGGCGAGTTCGTGGTCATGAACCGCAACCTGCAGATCACCGTCCAGGTCGATGGCAAGGACCGCGAGTCCTACAAGCCGCCCTATGGCGCGCGCCTGAAGGTCAAGGACGGCGACAAGGTCAAGCGCGGTCAGCGCCTGGCCGAATGGGACCCCTACACCACCCCCATCCTGACGGAAGTGGGCGGCCGGGTCCGGTTCGAAGACCTGATGGAGAACGTCTCGGTCCGCGAAGAAGCCGACGAGGCCACCGGCATCTCCAACCGCGTGGTCACCGACTGGCGCGCCTCCACCAAGGGGAGCGATCTGCGCCCCGCCGTGGGCGTGATCGACGCCGACGGCGCCTTCAAGCGCATCGCCAACGGCGGTGAAGCCCGCTACCTGCTGCCGGTCGGGGCCATTCTCTCGGTCGGCGATGGCGACGAGGTGAAGCCCGGCGAGGTCCTGGCGCGTATCCCCACCGAGGGCGCCAAGACCCGGGACATCACCGGCGGTCTGCCGCGTGTCGCCGAACTGTTCGAGGCCCGTCGGCCGAAGGACTGTGCGGTCATCGCGGAGATGGACGGCCGGGTCGAGTTCGGGCGCGACTACAAGAACAAGCGCCGGATCAAGATCACCCCGGAGGATGGCGGTGAGCCCGTCGAATTCCTGATCCCCAAGGGCAAGCATATCGCCGTCCATGACGGGGATACGATCCGCAAGGGCGAGTACATCATCGACGGCAACCCCGACCCGCATGACATCCTGCGGATTCAGGGGATCGAGGCGCTGGCCGAATTCCTCGTGGACGAGATCCAGGAGGTCTATCGACTGCAGGGCGTGCCGATCAACGACAAGCACATCGAAACGATCGTTCGTCAGATGCTGCAGAAGGTCGAGATCCTCGAGACCGGCGACACCGGCCTGCTCAAGGGCGACCATCTCGACAAGATCGAGGTGGACGAGGAGAGCGCCAAGGCCGAGGCCCGCGGCGGTCGTCCGGCGATCACCCAGCCGGTTCTGCTGGGCATCACCAAGGCGTCGCTGCAGACCCGCAGCTTCATCTCGGCGGCCTCCTTCCAGGAGACCACCCGCGTGCTCACCGAGGCTTCGGTCCAGGGCAAGCGCGACACCCTGGAAGGCCTGAAGGAGAACGTGATCGTGGGTCGCCTGATCCCGGCGGGCACGGGCTCCTACCTGCGCAACCTCCAGCGCATCGCCGCCAAGCGCGACGAAGCCCTGGCGGCCAGCCGCGAGACGACCATGGAGCCGCTGCCCGAAGTGATCGCCGCCGAGGCCGAGGCCGAGACGATCGACAACTAGGTCAGGGTCTTATTGAACCAGGCAAACAGACGGCCCGGAGGCGACTCCGGGCCGTTTTGTTTTGGCCCTGGCCCCGTTTGCCGGCGTTCAGGGCCTTGACCCACGTCCAGGGCGTTCTGACGCCACCAGCACGGGGTGGGGCTAAAGGTCGGGCAGGGGGTTCATCGCGGGCCCGCCGCCGGTGGTGTCGGTGCCCAGGGGCGGGGTGGTGCTCTCACGATAGGCCCGGTCGGCCCGTTTGCGCGCCGCGGCGCGCTCCAGGGTCTGCTGCTTGTCGGATGCTGTCAGGGGCGGGCGATAGGGGGCTGCCTCCGCGCCGTTGGCGAACCTCGCCAGGCAGGCGGCCCGTTCGGTTTCATTCAGGCGGGCGAAATCGGGCTGGCTGCAGCCAAAGGTCTGGCGAAGGGCCGATCGCAGCCGCGCCGCCTGCGCCTGGGCTTCGACGTCCGGGACGGCCGGGGGCGGGGCGATGGCGGTGGGGCTTGCCGGTGATGTACGCGGCCCCGGCGCCTGGCCGGAGGCCTCGCCGCGGGCTACAGCCGGTTGGGCGGGCGGCGTTGGCCGTCGTGTCGCCAGGGGCGGCGCCAGGACGACTTCGAAGATCGGCGCTTCGCGCAGCGGGGTGAGGTCGGGCGCCAGAGACAGCAGCACGACCAGGCCTATCAGGTGCAGGACCACGGCCAGGGCGGCCGCCGCGAGGTTCCGTAAGCTGCGCTCCATGGTCCCTTCCGGCTCGCCAAGGCCAAGCTGAGGGCGACGGGGGGCGAAACTGTGACCATTGTCGCTGGTCAGGCGCGCATGTTGCGCAAACGTTGACGCGCCCGGCCGGGGCGAGTATGAACCGCGCTCCTTTGAAGCCGGGGATTCTCATCCCAGGCCCGATGGACTCGAAAGTCTTGCAAGAGACGGCCCGCCCGCCGGAGCGCTTCTAGCGACGCGCGCCGGCGAGTTTTCGTGTTCTAGGATCCGGGTTTCGAAGACCGAACAAGAATACGACCCTTAAACGGGGCGCATCGGCCCAACGGCACACGCCCCCACAAGCCTAGGAATGGCGCAGAGAATATATGCCTACGGTCAACCAGCTGATCCGCAAGCCGCGTAAGGACAAGCCTTCGCGCAACAAGGTGCCGGCCCTGAAGGGCTGCCCCCAGCGTCGCGGCGTTTGCACGCGCGTCTACACCACCACCCCGAAGAAGCCGAACTCGGCTCTGCGTAAGGTGGCCAAGGTTCGTCTGACCACGGGCATTGAAGCGGTGTGCTATATCCCTGGCGAGGGTCACAACCTCCAGGAACACTCCGTGGTGCTGATCCGCGGCGGCCGGGTGAAGGACCTTCCCGGCGTTCGCTATCACATCCTGCGCGGCGTGCTCGACACCCAAGGGGTGAAGGACCGCAGGCAGCGTCGTTCGCTCTACGGCGCCAAGCGTCCTAAGTAAGGATAAGAAGACATGTCCCGCCGCCGTCGCGCAGAAAAACGTCAAGTCCTTCCCGATCCGAAGTTCGGGGATCTCGTCGTCACCAAGTTCATGAACTACGTGATGTACGAAGGTAAGAAGGCCGTCGCCGAGAACATCATCTACGGCGCCTTCGATATCCTGGAAGCCAAGCGCAAGGACCAAGGCCCGCTGGAGACCTTCCATGCGGCCCTGGAAAACGTCGCCCCTGGCATCGAGGTTCGCTCCCGCCGGGTTGGCGGCGCGACCTACCAGGTCCCCGTCGAAGTCCGCCCCGAGCGCCGTCGCGCCCTGGCCATCCGCTGGCTGGTGACTGCGGCGCGCAAGCGTGGCGAAAACACCATGACCGAGAAGCTCGCTGGCGAGCTTCTGGATGCTTCGTCCAATCGCGGTTCGGCCGTGAAGAAGCGCGAAGACACCCACAAGATGGCCGAGGCGAACCGCGCCTTCTCGCACTACCGCTGGTAAGACCGGTCATCCATCGCTTTCCGGCGCGGGCGGTTTGAGCTAAACCGCCCGCGCCGTTCGTTCAGCACATCGACCGGCAGCTACCTCCGGACCTCTTTCAGCAAAGCCTTTCGCTATGGCCCGTACGCACAACATTGAAGACTACCGCAACTTCGGAATCATGGCCCACATCGATGCGGGCAAGACGACGACGACGGAGCGGATCCTCTTCTACACCGGGAAGAGCCACAAGATCGGCGAAGTCCATGATGGCGCGGCCACCATGGACTGGATGGAGCAGGAGCAGGAGCGGGGGATCACGATCACCTCGGCTGCGACCACGTCCTTCTGGAAGGGCAAGCGCCTCAACATCATCGACACCCCCGGCCACGTGGACTTCACCATCGAGGTCGAGCGTTCGCTGCGCGTGCTCGACGGCGCGGTGACCGTGCTGGACGGCAACGCCGGTGTTGAGCCCCAGACCGAAACCGTCTGGCGCCAGGCCGACAAGTACAATGTCCCGCGCATCGTGTTCATCAACAAGATGGACAAGATCGGCGCCGACTTCGAAAAGTCGGTGGAATCGATCCGCGATCGCCTGGGCGCCAAGGCCGTTCCGATCCAGCTTCCGATCGGTTCGGAATCCTCGCTGCGCGGCATCGTGGACCTGGTCCGCATGAAGGCCGTGGTCTGGGAGAATGACGGCCTGGGCGCCGCCTTCACCGACGAAGACATTCCTGCCGACATGAAGGACAAGGCCGATGAGGCCCGCGCCTACATGATCGAGAACGCGGTCGAGCTCGATGACGAGGCCATGGAGGCCTATCTGTCGGGTGAAGAGCCGTCGGAAGAGACCATCAAGAAGTGCCTGCGTAAGGCCGTCCTGAACGGCGCCTTCTATCCGATCCTCTGCGGCTCGGCCTTCAAGAACAAGGGCGTCCAGCCCCTGCTCGACGCGGTCGTCGACTATCTGCCGTCGCCGCTCGACATCCCGCCGACCCAGGGCCTCGACTTCAAGACCGAGGAGCCGGTGGTTCGCCGCGCTTCGGACGACGAGCCTCTGTCGGTCCTGGCCTTCAAGATCATGGACGACCCCTTCGTGGGCTCGCTGACCTTCTGCCGCATCTATTCGGGCAAGCTCGAAACCGGCATGGGCCTGCTGAACTCCACCCGCGACAGGCGTGAGCGCGTCGGCCGCATGCTGCTGATGCACTCGAACAACCGCGAGGACATCAAGGAAGCCTATGCCGGCGACATCGTCGCCCTGGCCGGCCTGAAGGACACCCGCACGGGCGACACCCTGTGCGATCCCGCCAAGTCGCCGGTCATTCTTGAGCGCATGGAATTCCCCGCCCCGGTCATCGAGATCGCCGTGGAGCCCAAGTCCAAGGCCGACCAGGAAAAGCTGGGCGTCGCCCTGGCCAAGCTCGCCTCGGAAGACCCGTCCTTCACGGTCTCCACCGACCACGAGTCGGGCCAGACCATCCTGAAGGGCATGGGCGAGCTGCACCTGGACATCAAGATCGACATCCTGAAGCGCACCTATAAGGTCGAGGCCAATATCGGCGCGCCGCAGGTGGCCTATCGCGAAAGCCTCGGCAAGCGCTGCGAGATCGACTACACCCACAAGAAGCAGACCGGCGGTACGGGCCAGTTCGCCCGCGTCAAGCTGGTGTTCGAGCCGGGTGAGGCGGGTACGGGCTTCGTGTTCGAAAGCGCCCTGACCGGCGGTTCGGTGCCGAAGGAATATATCCCCGGCGTCCAGAAGGGCATCGAGTCGGCCAAGGACAACGGCCTGCTGGCCGGCTTCCCGCTGATCGACTTCAAGGCCACCCTGATCGACGGCGCCTATCACGACGTCGACTCCTCGGTCCTGGCCTTCGAAATCGCCTCGCGCGCCGCCTTCAAGGAGCTGCGCGAAAAGGGCGCTCCGAAGCTGCTCGAGCCGATCATGGCCGTCGAGGTCGTGACCCCGGAAGAGTATCTGGGTTCGGTCATCGGCGACCTGAACGGTCGTCGGGGTCAGATCCAGGGCCAGGACATGCGCGGCAACGCGACGGTCATCAACGCCTTTGTGCCGCTGGCCAACATGTTCGGTTATGTGAACACCCTTCGGGGCATGTCACAGGGCCGCGCTCAGTTCACCATGACGTATGACCACTACGAGCCGGTCCCGCAGCATGTGGCTGACGAAGTCATCAAGAAGTACGCCTAAGACCTTCCAACCCTAGTTAGAGGACGAGCCCGGACAGGGCTGGAGCTTGAAATGGCCAAAGAGAAGTTTGAACGCAATAAGCCGCATTGCAACATCGGCACGATTGGTCACGTTGACCATGGCAAGACGACGTTGACGGCGGCGATCACGATGACGCTGGCGAAGTCTGGCGGTGCGACGGCGAAGAAGTACGACGAGATCGATGCGGCGCCGGAAGAGAAGGCCCGCGGGATCACGATCAACACCGCGCAC
>NZ_JAUXVZ010000017.1 GCF_030680185.1 Phenylobacterium sp. | reverse complement strand
CCGGAGACCGAGGGGTGGGCGGTCAGCGGCTCATGGTCGGGCTTGGGCAGGCCATAGTCCTCCATGTTTCCCACCAGCTTGCGGATGCGTTTGGCGGCCAGGCGAAGGCCGAGCTTGCGCGGCATCCAGTGGGGCATGGCGGCTTTGTCGGCCACGCGGCCGTTCATGTATTTGGGCAGCACCCAGACGCCCCGGCGGGCGGCGACCCACAGGGTCTTGGCGATCGGCTTCTGCGACAGCTCCGAGGCGATATCCATGGCCGAATTGCCCATGCCGACCACCACCACCTTCTTGCCCCTAAGGTCGATGGGCGCGAACGGGCTGCGATAGTCGTGGGCGTGGAAGGCCGCGCCTGAGAACGTCCCGGGATAGTCCGGATAGCGCGGGTCCCAGTGGTGGCCATTGGCCACGAACAGCACGTCATAGGTCCTGGTCTCGCCCGTCGACAGCGTGACCGCCCAGCGGCCGTCGTCCGTGCGGGCCGCGCGGGTGACGGCGGTGTTGAAGGTGATGTGCGGGCGCAGGTCGAAGTGGTCCACATAGCTGCGGAAATAGGCCAGCAGCTGGCTGTGGTGGGGGAAGTCTGGCCAGTCGGCCGGCACGGGATAGTCCTCGAAGGCCAGGCGCCATTTCGAGGTGTCGATGTGCAGGCTCTCGTAGCAGGCCGACTTGCCGTTGGGATTGTTGAAGTACCAGGTCCCGCCCACGTCGTCGGACATCTCGAAGACGTCGAAACTGACGCCCTCGTCCTTCAGCCGCTTGGCCGTGGTGAAGCCCGAGGGGCCGGCCCCGATGATGCAGGCGGTGAGCGGCGTCGCCATGGTTGATCCTCCCAACGCCGATGTCCCTCGGCTCGCGTCGGAGAGGATGGCGCGGTTTCCCCTAGGGTCGGCAACTGCGGGGGCGGGGTTGGAGAAAGAGGGGACACGAAGGGCACGAAGGGTCGCAAAGGGCGCGAAGGGGAGGCGGCATAGGCGGCGCCCGGAATTGAGAGCGCCTGCGGCGCGCGAGGCTGCCACTCCCGCGCCCTCCACCCCACCGCCGTGACCATGGGCGAGAGGGCTCAACCACGAAGGGAAGCTATGAAGAGGAGGCCCATTCCCCCGCGCATCACCCTCGGGCTTGTCCCGAGGGTCCCTCGTCGAGGCGGGCGCGAGCGTCGAGAGGGACCCTGGGCACAAGGCCCAGGGTGACGGTGTTCTTCTTCGTGTCCTTTGCGCCCCTTCGTGTCCTTCGTGTCCCCTCTTTAACGACGCTCCTACCGCCGCGCCTCAAGCAGTTCGGACCAGCGCCAGTGGCCGCCGCCGAGTGCGATGCGGGGCGCGCCCGCGCCGTCGGCGAGGCTGAGGACCACGTGGCCGGAGACGGCGTCGCGGCGGCAGGCTTCGGGCGCAAAGGCCACCTCCACGGCGATGGCCTGGCGCACGCCGGCCAGTCCCCGTCCGGCCTGGCCCGGGCTCTGCACCCATTGGCCGTCCCACAGGTGCAGGGCGCGGCCGCCAGCGCCGGACGCCGCGCTGGCCTGCGCCACCGTGGCCTGGATGTTGGGGTCCTTGCGCAGGGCCGCCTGCAGCCGCGCCACCATGCTGCAGGACGATCCCCCGCCGCCGGCCCCGTCGCCCGCGCCAGTGCCGCTGGCCCCGGTTCCGCCGGCCCCGCCGCCGGGGCCAGCGCCGACTGTGATCGCGCCGGCCGTCTGGGATGCGGTCAGCAGGGCGTAGGTCGGCGCCTTGGGCTGTGGCGGCACGGGCAGGGGCGGGATCTCCGGCGTCCGTGGGGCGGGCCTGGCCTGCCGCGGCGGCGGGGCCGGGGGGGCGAGCT
>NZ_JAUXVZ010000004.1 GCF_030680185.1 Phenylobacterium sp. | reverse complement strand
CTGCTGGTCGACCGCGACACCAGCCGCGTCTCGGTGGTCGCCTCCACCGAAGGCGGCATGGACATCGAAGAGGTCGCCGCCTCGACCCCCGAAAAGATCATCAGCTTCTCCATCGACCCGGCCACCGGCGTCTTCCCGCATCACGGGCGGAACCTGGCCAAGTCGCTCGGCCTGACCGGCGGTCTGGCCAAGGAAGCCGCCACCCTGCTCGGCCAGCTCTATGCGGCGTTCCTCGCCAAGGACATGGAGATGCTCGAGATCAACCCGCTGATCGTCACCGAGGACGATCACCTGCGGGTGCTGGACGCCAAGGTCAGCTTCGACGGCAATGCGCTCTATCGCCATCCCGACATCGTCGAGCTGCGCGACACCACCGAGGAAGACGAGAAGGAAATCGAGGCGTCCAAGTACGACCTCTCCTACATCGCCCTCGACGGTGAGATCGGCTGCATGGTCAACGGCGCGGGCCTGGCCATGGCGACCATGGACATTATCAAGCTCTATGGCGCCGAGCCGGCCAACTTCCTCGACGTGGGCGGCGGCGCGACCAAGGAAAAGGTCATCGCGGCCTTCAAGATCATCACCGCCGATCCCAGCGTGAAGGGGATCCTGGTCAACATCTTCGGCGGCATCATGCGCTGCGACATCATCGCCGAGGGCGTGGTCGAGGCGGTGAAGGAAGTCGGCCTGCAGGTGCCCCTGGTGGTTCGCCTGGAAGGCACCAATGTCGAGCTCGGCAAGCAGATCATCGCCGAGAGCGGCCTGAACGTCGTGTCCGCCAATGATCTGTCGGACGGCGCAGAAAAGATCGTCAAGGCCGTTCGGGAAGCCGCTTAATGTCCATCCTCATCGGTAAAGAAACCCGTGTCATCTGCCAGGGCATCACCGGCAGCCAGGGCACCTTCCACTCCGAACAGGCCATCGCCTACGGCACCAAGATGGTCGGCGGCGTGACGCCCGGTAAGGGCGGCTCCACCCATATCGGCCTGCCGGTGTTCGACACCGTCAGCGAGGCGGTCAACCAGACCGGCGCCGAGGCCAGCGTGATCTATGTGCCGCCGCCGTTCGCCGCGGACTCGATCCTCGAGGCGATCCAGGCCGAGATCCCGCTGATCATCTGCATCACCGAGGGCATCCCGGTGGCCGACATGGTCAAGGTCAAGCGCGCCCTGTCGGGCTCCAAGTCCCGCCTGATCGGCCCCAACTGCCCCGGCGTGCTGACGCCGGATGAGTGCAAGATCGGCATCATGCCGGGAAATATCTTCAAGCGCGGCTCGGTGGGTGTTGTCTCCCGCTCCGGCACGCTTACCTACGAAGCTGTGTTTCAGACCACGCAGGTGGGCTTGGGCCAGACCACGGCCGTCGGCATCGGCGGCGACCCGGTCAAGGGCACCGAGTTCATCGACGTGCTTCAGATGTTCCTCGACGACGACGAGACCGAGTCGATCATCATGATCGGCGAGATCGGCGGCGCAGCCGAGGAAGCGGCGGCGGAATTCATCAAGAATTCACCGAAGAAGAAGCCTATGGTCGGATTCATCGCGGGACGCACCGCCCCTCCCGGGCGGCGGATGGGTCACGCGGGCGCAATCATCTCGGGTGGCAAGGGCGGCGCCGAGGACAAGATCGCGGCGATGGAAGATGCGGGCATCCGCGTTTCTCCCTCTCCGGCGAAACTTGGCGAAACCCTGCTCCAGGTGCTCAAGGGCGCCTGACACAATCAAGCGTATGGCGGTCCGCCGTCGGCTCCTCTCACCAAGAAGCTTCGCGGGCCGTCTGGAAGCGGAAGCATGGCGGACGACGCAGGTCTGATTAACGAGGTTCTCGCCGAGACTTCGTTCCTTTATGGCGGCAACCTGGCCTTCGTAGAGGATCTCTACGCCCAGTGGGCGGAGAACCCCGGGTCGGTGGAGCCTTCGTGGCGCGCCTTCTTCGCCTCGCTCCACGAGCGGGCCGAGGAGATCAAGCAGGCCGCCGCCAAGCCCGGCTGGGTCCGCCCTGACGCGCCCGCCGCGCGCCCCGACTGGCTTTCAGCCCTGGACGGTCTCTGGCCGGCGGTCGAGGCCAAGCTCGAAAAGAAGGTGGCCGAGCGGGCGCCTGCCGCCTCGATCGACGCGGTGCGCGCCGCCACCCTGGATTCGCTCCGCGCCATCATGATGATCCGGGCCTACCGGATGCGCGGCCATCTGCGGGCCAATCTCGATCCCCTGGGCATCGCCATCGTGCCTGGCGACGCCAGCGAGCTGGACCCCGCCTCCTACGGCTTCACCGAGGCCGACTACGACCGGCCCGTCTTCCTGGACTATGTGCTGGGCCTCGAGACCTCCACGATCCGGGAAATCCTCGAAATCCTGCGCCGCACCTACTGCGGCGACATCGGCGTGCAGTACATGCACATCTCCGATCCGCACCAGAAGGCCTGGATGCAGGAGCGGATCGAGGGCCGCAACAAGGAGATCGAGTTCACCGAGAAGGGCAAGGTGGCCATTCTCAAGAAGCTGATCGAGGCCGAGGGCTTCGAACGCTTCCTGCACCGCCGCTTCCCCGGCACCAAGCGCTTTGGCCTGGACGGCGGCGAGGCCATGGTCCCGGCGCTCGAACAGATCATCAAGCGCGGCGGGGCGCTGGGCGTCCGCGACATCGTGCTGGGTATGCCCCACCGGGGTCGCCTGAACGTGCTGGCCGCGGTGATGGGCAAGCCCTATCGCGTGATCTTCCACGAGTTCCAGGGCGGTTCGTCCCTGCCCACCGACATCGAGGGCTCGGGCGACGTCAAATACCACCTGGGCGCCTCGTCGGACCGTGAGTTCGACGGCAATTCGGTCCACCTGTCGCTGACCGCCAATCCCAGCCATCTGGAGATCGTCAATCCGGTGGTGATCGGCAAGGCCCGCGCCAAGCAGGCCTTCACCCTGCGGGAAAACCCCGAGGCCGGCCGCGGCCATGTGCTGCCCCTGCTGCTGCACGGGGATGCGGCCTTCGCCGGCCAGGGCGGGGTGGCGGAGTGCTTCGCGCTGTCGGTCCTCAAGGGCTACGGGGTCGGCGGTTCGATCGACTTCATCGTCAACAACCAGATCGGCTTCACCACCAGCCCGAAGAACAGCCGGTCTTCGCCCTATCCCTCGGACGTCGCCCTGATGGTCGAGGCGCCGATCTTCCACGTGAACGGGGACGACCCCGAGGCCGTGGTGTTCGCCGCCAAGGTGGCCACCGAGTACCGCCAGCAGTTCGGCAAGGACGTGGTCATCGACATGTTCTGCTATCGGCGGTTCGGTCACAACGAGGGCGACGACCCGACGATGACCCAGCCCCTGATGTACGCCAAGATCAAGGGCCACCCCTCGACGCGGGAAATCTACACCCAGCGCCTGATCGACGAGAAGGTCGTCACGGCGCAGGAGGTGGACGCCTGGATCGCCGAGTTCGCCGACTTCCTCGACAAGGAATTCGACGCCGGCAAGGACTACAAGGCCAACAAGGCCGACTGGCTGGACGGCAAGTGGTCGGGCCTGACCCTGCCCACCACCGAGGACCGCCGCGGCGACACCGCCGTGCCGCTTCAGAAGCTGCTGGACCTCGGCCGCAAGATCACCGCGACGCCGGAACGGATCACCGTCCACAAGACCGTGGCCCGGGTGCTGCAGACCCGCCGCGAGGCCATCGAGAGCGGCGAGGGGCTGGATTGGGCCACCGCCGAGCACCTGGCCTTCGCCGCCCTGCTGGACGAGGGCTATCCGGTGCGCCTGTCGGGCCAGGACAGCGCGCGGGGCACCTTCACCCAGCGCCACTCGGCTCTGATCGACCAGAAGACCGAGGAAACCTACTTCCCGCTGCGCAACCTCTCGCCGACCCAGGCGCACTTCGAGGTGCTGGACTCCGCCCTGTCGGAAGAGGCGGTGCTCGGGTTCGAATACGGCTTCTCCCTGGCCGAGCCGCGGACACTGACCCTGTGGGAGGCCCAGTTCGGGGACTTCACCAACGGCGCCCAGGTGGTCATCGACCAGTTCATCTCGTCAGGCGAACGCAAGTGGCTGCGGATGAGCGGCCTGGTGATGCTGCTGCCCCACGGCTATGAGGGCCAGGGGCCGGAGCACTCGTCGGCCAGGCTCGAGCGGTTCCTGCAGTCCTGCGCCGAGGACAATATGCAGGTGGCCAACTGCACCACCCCGGCCAACTATTTCCACATCCTGCGTCGCCAGCTGCTGCGGGAGTTCCGCAAGCCGCTGATCCTGATGACGCCCAAGAGCCTGCTGCGTCACAAGAAGGCGACCTCGCGCCTCACCGACATGTCGGAGGGTTCGTCCTTCCACCGGGTGCTGCTGGACGACGCCGAGCGGGGCGAGAACACCACGGTCGCCCTGGTTCCCGACGACAAGATCCGCCGGGTGATCCTGTGCTCGGGCAAGGTCTATTACGACCTGCTGGAGGCCCGGGAGGCCAAGGGGATCAACGACGTCTATATCCTGCGCCTGGAGCAGTTCTATCCCTGGCCGGTGAAGTCCCTGTCCAACGAGCTCAAGCGCTTCAAGGACGCCGAGCTGGTCTGGTGCCAGGAAGAGCCCAAGAACATGGGCGGCTGGACCTTCGTCGATCCGTGGCTGGAGCTGACCCTCGAGCGTCTGGACGTCAAACCCCGCCGCGCCCGCTATGTGGGCCGTCCGGCCTCGGCCTCGACGGCCGCCGGTCTGATGAGCCGCCACCTGGCCGAGCTTGAAACCTTCCTCAACGAAGCCTTCGCCTAGGGCCTCGTCCGTCTAAGAACTGAATAAGAACAGGAATCTACCGCTATGGCCGACATCATGACCCCCGCCCTGGGCGAGTCCGTCACCGAGGCGACGGTGGCGCGCTGGGCCAAGAAGGCGGGCGATGCCGTCCGTAAGGACGAAATCCTGGTCGAGCTGGAGACCGACAAGGTCAGCCTCGAAGTCGCCGCCCCCGCCGACGGTGTGCTGAGCGAGATCCTGGCCGGCGAGGGCGACACCGTCGAGCCCGGCACGGTGCTGGGCAAGATGTCCGAAGGCGGCGCGGCCGCTGCGCCGGCCAAGGCTGAGGCCCCCAAGGCCGAAGCGCCCAAGGCTGAAGCCAAGCCCGAGCCCAAGGCCGAAGCCCCCAAGGCGCCGGCCCAGCCCGAGGTGATGACCAGCAAGCCCGCGGCCCCTTCGGCCCAGCGGATCGCCACGGAAAACAGCCTCGACCTCTCCAAGGTCGGCGGCTCGGGCAAGGACGGCCGGGTGACCAAGGGCGACGCCATCGCCGCCCTGGAGGCTCGCGCCAGCGCCCCGGCGCCGGCCGCGGCGCCCGCCGCGCCCCGCGAGCTGCATGAGCGCGAGGAGCGGGTCCGCATGACCCGCCTGCGCCAGACCATCGCGCGCCGCCTGAAGGAGGCGCAGAACAACGCCGCCATGCTGACCACCTTCAACGAGGTGGACATGAGCGCGGTCATGGCCCTGCGCACCGAATACAAGGACGTGTTCGAGAAGCGCCACGGGGTCCGCCTGGGCTTCATGAGCTTCTTCGTGAAGGCCTGCATCGCGGCCCTCAAGCAGGTGCCCGACGTCAACGCCGAGATCGACGGCCAGGACATCATCTACAAGAACCACTACGACATCGGCGTGGCGGTCGGCACCGAGAAGGGCCTCGTGGTCCCGGTCATCCGTGACGCCGACGATATGAGCCTGGCCGGGGTCGAAAAGGCCATCGGCGCCATGGGCAAGAAGGCCCGCGACGGCCAGCTGGCCCTGGACGACCTGCAGGGCGGCACCTTCACCATCTCCAACGGCGGGGTCTATGGCTCGCTGATGTCGACCCCGATCCTGAACGCGCCGCAGTCGGGCATCCTGGGCATGCACAAGATCCAGGAGCGCCCGATGGTCGTGAAAGGCCAGGTGGTGATCCGCCCGATGATGTACCTGGCGCTGTCCTACGACCACCGCGTGGTGGACGGCCAGGGCGCGGTGACCTTCCTGGTGAAGGTCAAGGACGCCATCGAAGATCCCCAGCGTCTGCTGCTGGACCTCTAGTCCAGAGGCGCTTGTCTGGAGTAGATACGGGGCGTATATACGTTCTATGTCGGACCTTCGTGCGAAGATTTTCACCCATGGCGGCAGCCAGGCCGTGCGGCTTCCCAAGGCTTTTCGCTTCGACGCCTCGGAGGTTCGCATCCGCAAGGAGGGTCAACGGGTGATCCTGGAGCCGATCCAGACGGATTGGGCCGCCGTCTGGCGCGACATAGACGACATCACCGATGCGCCCTTTCCCGATCGCGCAGAGCAACTGCTCCCGCGCGAGATCGATTTCGACGAATGAGCATCAGCCTCGATACGAACGCTGCGGTCGAGATCATTCGCGGGCGGCTGCCGCATTTCAGAGACTGCCTGGCGCAAGTCGACCGGGAGGGACAAAGCCTGCATCTCTCCCCCATCGTCTTCCACGAACTCATGTACGGCGCCCATAAGAGCGACCGGCCCGTCCATCACATGGCGCAGGTCGATCGCCTGGCGTCTCAGTTGACCTTGGAGAGCTGGACGCCAGAGGATGGCCTTGCGGCCGCCCGGCTCCGCGCGGAGCTTCGCCTCTCCGGCCTGAGCATTGGCGGCTTTGACGTCCTCATTGCGGGTCAGGCTCTCAATCGAGGCTGGACCGTGGTCACCGCCAACATCCGAGAATTCATTCGCGTGAAGGGGCTCCCGCTGGAGGACTGGTCCGATCCTGCCGGACCCGTACGCTTCGTCGGCGGCGATCTTACACTACGCCGACCCCGGCCCTGACGCTTCGCCATATCCTCGTTATTGACCCTCTGACCAACGGATCCTAGTCCCATGTCCCAATACGACGTCGTCATCATCGGGGGCGGCCCCGGCGGATACAATGCGGCCATCCGGGCCGGTCAGTTGGGGCTGAAGGTCGCCTGCGTCGAGAAGCGCGAGACCCTGGGGGGCACCTGCCTCAACGTCGGCTGCATGCCGTCCAAGGCGCTGCTGCACGCCTCCGAAATGTATGACGCGGCCGTGGGCAAGGAATTCGCCACCCTCGGCATCGAGGTGAAGCCCAAGCTGAACCTGTCGCAGATGATGGCCCAGAAGGCCGAGTCGGTGACCCAGCTGACCAAGGGCATCGAATTCCTGTTCAAGAAGAACAAGGCCGACTGGATCAAGGGCGCCGGCAAGATCACCGGCCCCGGCAAGGTCGAGGTCACGGGCGCCGACGGTTCGGTCCAGACTCTCGAAGCCAAGAACATCGTCATCGCCACCGGCTCGGAGCCGACCCCGCTGCCCGGCGTGACCATCGACCAGAAGCGCATCGTCGACTCCACCGGCGCCCTGTCGCTGCCTGAAGTGCCCAAGAAGCTGATCGTGGTCGGCGCCGGCATCATCGGCCTGGAGCTGGGCTCGGTCTGGCGCCGGCTGGGCGCCGAGGTGACCGTGGTGGAGTTCCTCGACCGCATCACGCCGGGCATGGATACCGAGACGGCCAAGACCTTCCAGCGCTCGCTGACCAAGCAGGGCATCGTCTTCAAGCTGGGCGCCAAGGTGACCGGCGCCGAGACCTCGAAATCCGGCGTCAAGCTGAGCGTCGAGCCCGTGGCCGGCGGCGAGGCCGAGACCCTGGAGGCCGACTACGTCCTGGTGGCCATCGGCCGGCGTCCTTACACCGGAGGCCTGGGGCTCGAGAGCGTGGGCGTCACGCCGGACAAGCGCGGCGTCATCGAGACCGACCACTTCAAGACCTCGGCGGCGGGCGTCTGGGCCATTGGCGACGCCATCCATGGCCCGATGTTGGCCCACAAGGCCGAGGAAGACGCCGTGGCCTGCATCGAGCTGATCGCCGGCAAGGCGGGCCATGTGGACTACAATCTGGTCCCCAGCGTCGTCTATACGGCCCCTGAAGTGGCCTGGGTCGGCAAGACCGAGGAGCAGCTGAAGGAGGCGGGCGTGGCCTACAAGGTCGGCAAGTTCCCCTTCACCGCCAACAGCCGGGCCAAGATCAACCACGAAACCGACGGCTTCGCCAAGGTCCTGGCCGACGCCAAGACCGACGAGATCCTGGGCGTCCACATCGTGGGTCCGCAGGCCGGCGAGATGATCGGCGAATATTGCGTGGCCATGGCCTTCAAGGCCGCCAGCGAGGACATCGCGCGCATCTGCCATCCGCACCCGACCCGCTCGGAAGCCGGCCGCCAGGCCGCCATGGGCGTCGAGGGCTGGACCATGCAGGCCTGAGGCGAGGCGTTGCGTCCTTCGAGGCTCGCTGACGCGCGCACCTCAGGATGAGGGAGGCGGGTGGCGCGGGCCTCTGAAGTCCGTGCTCATCCAGAGGCGCCCTGCGCCAGCAGGGCCTCGAAGGACGAGGGCGGTCGCAGGGCGGGGGCGCGCACTCTCCCATCGTCATGGTCGGGCTTGACCCGACCATCCATGAACACCTTGATTGGCCGGTGACCATGGACCCTCGCGTCAGGCGCGAGGGTGACGGAAATAGCTATCGGCGGTCGTCGCCAGATCAGCTCGCCTGGGCGAGCGTCTCGGGTTCCAGCACCAGGACGTATTCCTCGACCTCCTCGCCCCGGCCAGGGGCGAAGGCCTTGGCCTGTCCGCGGATGGCGAAGCCGGCGTGCTGCAGCACCTTGATCGAGGCGATATTGTCCTTGGCCACCCGGGCCTGGACGGGGCGGACCTCGACCTGCTCCAGGAAGGCGGTCAGGGCGCCGGTGGCGACCCCGTGGCCCCACCAGGGCTTGCCCACCCAATAGGAGATCGACGGCGCGCCATAGGGCGCCTCGTTGATGATGTGACCCGCCACATCGCCGGCCACCACGATGGTGCGGGCCGTGACGCCGGGCGTCTTCAGCAACCGGTCCCAGCGGGCCATGAAGGCGGCGCGGTCCTCAGGGTCGGCGGCGCCGAAGGCGGCCATGTGGTTGGCGCTCCGGTCCCGCTGCTGCTCGAAGAAGATCGGCAGGTCGGCGGATGTGACGGATCGCAGTCGGATCGGGCAGGTCATGCGTGGGGGTGAGCCTTGGCGTAGGCGGCGAGCAGCCGCTGAGCGTCCACCTCGGTGTAACGCTGGGTGGTGGACAGCGACGCGTGGCCTAACAGGTCCTGAATAGAACGCAAGTCGGCGCCTGCGCCCAGGAGATGAGTCGCGAAGGAATGACGCAGGGCGTGGGGGGTGGCGCTGTCGGGCAGGCCGAGCCGGCCCCGCAGAATCTGCATGCTGGCCTGCACGTGCCGCGGGCTGAGCGGCCCGCCCCGGCGGGCGCGGAAAAGGGGCTCGTCGTCGGCCAGCACGAAGGGCAGGTCGGCCAGATAGGCCGCGATGGCGGCGCTCACCGCCGGCAGCACCGGGACCAGGCGGGCCTTGCCCCCCTTGCCGGTGATCCGCAGGGTTTCGCCCAAGGGGACGTCGCTGCGACGCAGGGACAGGGCCTCGGAAATCCGCAGGCCGCAGCCATAGAGCAGGGTGAAGACCGCCGCGTCGCGGCTGGCCTCCCAGGGGTCGAGGTCGGCGTTCAGGCCGGGCTCAGCGATCAGACCGAAGGCCTGGTCCTCGCTGATCGGCCGCGGCGCCCCGGGCTTGACGCGGGGTCCCCGCACCAGGGTGATGGCGGCGTTGGCCACGCCGAGCCTTCGATCGAGAAACCTGTGGAAACCTCGCACGGCCGACAGGGCCTGGGACAGGGAGCGCGGCGACAGGGGATGGTCGCCCTGGCGAAGATAGGCCAGCCAGGCGCGAAGTTCGGCGGTCTCGATCCCGGCCAGGGCGGCGATGGTCAGGGGGCCGCCGCGGTGCTTTTCCAGGAAGGCCACATAGCGTCGCCCCGCCGCCCCATAGGCCTCCAGGGTCCGGGGCGAGGCGCGCCGCTCCTGGGCCAGGTGGCCGAGCCAGGCCTGGACCGCCTGGGCGGCCTCGGCGTGCTGGCCCGGCATGGGGCTCACAGGACCGGCCAACGCTCCGCCGTGCGCTCGATCACCCGGGCCAGGAAGGCCACCAGCTCGGCGCCCATGTCCTCGGTGAAGCCGTCGGGATCCGACGAGCCGAAGGCGACGATGCCTTCGCGGGCCGGTTCCCACATGGCCAGGCGCACCAGGGCCATGGACTTAACCTCTTCGGCTCGGTCCCCGAACAGGCCGAGCGCCGGCGCCCAGAAGCCCATGCGCGTCAGTTTCTGGTGTCCTCCCAGGATCATGTCCACCTGGCCCTCGACCAGGGGCCGCCAGCCGGCCGGGGTCCGCTCGGGTCCTTCAAGGGCCACGACGCCGCTGGCGAGCGCGAAGCGCAGCTGGGCCAGGTCGTCCACCCGCCGCGCCAGATCGGCGTGGTTGCGGGCCTCCAGCAGGTCGATGACCGCCCCGTGGGTGTGGGCCTGGGCGGCGAAATTGGCCCGGGCGGTGGATTCCAGCCGTCGCCGAACGGCCGACTCTTTACGGTGCGCGGCATGGACCCGGGCCAGGGCCGCAGGTCCGAAGGCCACCACATTGTCCGGCAGGGTCTGCAGGCCCAACTGGGCCAGCAGGTCGGGATCGTCCAGCAGGACGCCGGGGTTCTCCAGGAGGAAGCGGCGGACCTCGTCCTTGGCCTCGTGGGCGCTCATCGCCCCGTCGATGCTGGTCCCGTCCATGCGCGCCGTCCCTGTCCTCTAGAGGATCGACTGGCCGGTCTTGGCCCAGTCGCTCATGAACTGATCAAGACCCTTCTCGGTTAACGGGTGCTTGAACAGGTCGAGGAAGACCGAGGGTGGAATGGTCGCACAGTCGGCGCCGGCCAGGGCCGAGGCGGTGACGTGGGCGGGGTGGCGCACCGAGGCGGCCAGGATCTCGGTGTCGAAATCATAGTTGTCATAGATGGCGCGGATCTCGGTGATCAGCTCCATGCCGTCGGCGCCATGGTCGTCCAGGCGGCCGATGAAGGGCGAGATGTAGGTGGCGCCGGCCTTGGCGGCCATCAGGGCCTGGGCCGCGGAGAAGCACAGGGTGACATTGGTCTGGATCCCCTCGCGGGAAAGCTCGCCCGTGGCGGTGAGGCCAGCCCGCGTCAGGGGCAGCTTGACCACCACATTGGGGGCGACGCCGGCCAGCTTGCGGCCCTCGGCCAGCATGGCCTCAAGCTCGACGGCGGCGACCTCGGCGCTCACCGGCCCCTCGACGAGGTCGCAAATCTCAGCGATGACCTCCAGCATGGGACGGCCCGACTTGGCGATCAGCGACGGATTGGTGGTGACGCCGTCCACCAGTCCGGTGGAGGCCAGGTCCTTCAGGACGGCCGTGTCGGTGGTGTCGAGAAAGATCTGCATGGCCTGGGCCTCCCTGCGCAGTGGATGGCGGTGTGTAGCGCCTGTGCGGAGTCCTCGCCACCCTGAGCGCATGACAGTTTCGGGGCCTGTCGGGTCATGAGCCGCATCGCCTCGGTCCTGCTGCCCATGCCTCTGCCCGAGGCCTTCGACTATGCCGAGCCCGACGGCATGGGGCTGGAGGTCGGCGACCAGGTGGCGGCCCCGCTAGGTCCCCGCACCCTGCGCGGCGTGGTCACCGGCCTGCGCGAAGCCGCCGGCGGCAACCGGCCGCTGAAACCCCTGGAGCAGCGGCTGGACGATCCGCCCCTGCCGCCGAAGACCCTGGAGTTCATCCAGTGGGCCGCCCGCTACGCCGTCGATGCACCGGGCCAGCCGCTGGCCATCGCCCTGCGCGGCGCCCGCGCGCCCAAGGCGAGACCGGAAAAGCAGGTGGTCGCCACCGGCGCCGCGCCGGTCCGCGTGACGCCCGCCCGGGAAAAGGTGCTGGCCGCGCTGGAGGGATTTTCCGGCGCGCCGGCCGACCTCGCCCGCCGGGCCGAGGTGTCCGCCGGGGTGGTGAAGGGGCTGATCGACGAGGGCGTGCTCGCCGTGCGTCTGGCGCCGGCGCCCGTGGCCTTTCCGACGCCCGATCTTTCGCGCCCACGCAGCCCGCTCAATCCCAGCCAGGCCGCTGCGACCCAGGCGCTGACCGCCATGATGGGCGAGGGGGGCTTCAATGTCGCTCTGCTGGACGGGGTGACCGGCTCGGGGAAGACCGAGGTTTATCTCGAGGCCGTGGCCGCGGCCCTGGCCGCCGATCCCTCAGCCCAGGTGCTGGTGCTGCTGCCGGAGATCGCGCTGACCCAGGCGGTGCTGGCCCGTTTCGCCGAGCGGTTCGGCGCCATGCCCGCCGAATGGCATTCCGGCGTCGCCCCGCCCGCCCGGCGCAGGGTCTGGGAGGCGGTGGCCACCGGCGCCTGCCCCATCGTGGTCGGCGCCCGTTCGGCCCTGTTCCTGCCGTTTACGAACCTCAAGCTGATCGTGGTGGACGAAGAGCACGACACCTCGTTCAAACAGGAGGAGGGCTTCATCTATCAGGCCCGGGACCTGGCCGTGGTGCGGGGCAAGATGGAGGCCGCCGCCGTCATCCTGGCCTCGGCCACGCCGTCCCTGGAATCCCTGCGCAACGCCGAGACCGGCCGCTATCGCTGGCTGAGGTTGTCGGCCCGTCACGGGGCTGCGATCTTGCCGGAGATCGACCTGATCGACCTGCGCGAGGTTCCGCTGGAGCATGGGCGCTGGCTGTCGCCGCCCCTGGTCGAGGCGGTGACCGAGACCCTGGCCCGCGGCGAACAGGCGCTCTTGTTCCTCAACCGCCGGGGCTATGCGCCCCTGGTGCTCTGCCGGGCCTGCGGCGAGCGGCTGACGGCGCCGGACACCGATTCCTGGCTGGTGGAGCATCGCTATACCGGTCGGCTGGTCTGCCACCTGACGGGCTTCTCCATGGCCAAGCCCAAGGCCTGTCCCCATTGCGGGGCCATCGACAGCCTGGTCTCGGTGGGACCAGGGGTGGAGCGGGTGGAGGAGGAGGCCCGCGCCCTGTTCCCCGAGGCCCGGGTGGCGGTGTTTTCCTCCGACACCGTGTTCGACGCCCAGGCCGCCCGCCGGCTGGTGGAGTCCATGGCCGCGGGCGAGATCGACATTCTGGTGGCCACCCAGGCTGCGGCCAAAGGTCACAACTTCCCCAATCTGACCCTGGTGGGCGTGGTGGACGCCGACCTCGGCCTGCGGGGCGGGGACCTGCGGGCCGCCGAGCGGACCTATCAGCTGCTGGCCCAGGCCACGGGCCGCGCGGGCCGGCATGATCGGCCAGGCCGCGCCCTGTTGCAGACCTATGCGCCCGATCATGCGGTGATGCAGGCCCTGGCCGCCCAGGACCGTGACGCCTTCGTGGCCGCCGAAATGGCCGAGCGGGAGCTGGCCGGTCTGCCGCCCTTTGGCCGCCTGGGCGCGGTCATCGTCTCCAGCGAGAACCCGCAGGCGTTGGAGGCCTTCGTCCAGGCCATGGCCGCCAGCGCCCCCAACGCCGAGGGCGTCGAGGTCTATGGCCCGGCCGATGCGCCCCTGGCCCTGATCCGCGGACGCCGCCGCAAGCGGTTCCTGGTGCGGGCCGACCGCAATGTGGACATCTCGGCCTATCTGGCCGCCTGGCGGGCGCGGGTGAGGCCGCCGGGCTCTGTGCGGGTGGCGATCGACGTCGATCCCTACAGCTTCCTCTGAAGGGAAACGCGCGTGCGGCAAGCTTGGCCGGGAGGTCGGGGAGCCGACGGACAGGCTGGGTCCCAGGCGCTAGGCCTGATAGGGTTCCTACTCTCCTCCCTGCCGATCTGAGGCGCCCGTTCCCATGTCCATGGGCCAGTCCAGTCCCGACCCCCGCCGTCCGGCGGCGGCGTCAGACCTTTCCGCCCTTCGCGGCAATCGGCTGCTGGCCGCCCTGCCGCCGGCCGTGCTGCGAGAGCTTGCGCCCCACCTGCGGCCCATCACCCTGGAGCGGGGGCGGGTGCTGTTCGAGCCGGGCGATGACGTGGAGACCACGCACCTGCCGGCCGGCCCGGCGATCATCTCGCTGGTCCTGGTCACCCGGGACGGCCGCGAGGTCGAGGCCGCCAGCATCGGCCGCGAAGGCGCCGCCGGCGGCATTGTCAGCGCCGGAAACAAGCCCGCCTTCTCCCGCGCCGTGGTGCAGGTGGCCGGCCCGGCCATGGCCATCGCCACCGAAGTCCTGGAATCCACCAAGCGGCGGCATTCGGAAATCTCGGACCTGTTCTCGCGCTATGCCGACAGCCTGCTGGCCCAGGTGATGCAGTCGGTGCTGTGCAACGCCCTGCATCCGGTGGAGCAGCGCGCCTGCCGCTGGCTGCTGTCGACCCATGACCGGGCGGAGTCCAATGTGATCCGCCTGACCCAGCAGTCCCTGGCCGAGATGCTGGGGGTGCAGCGCACCACCGTGTCCGGCGTCGCCAAGGCGCTCGAGCACCGGGGTCTGATCCGCCAGCACCATGGCCATGTGGAGATCCTCGACCGCGACGGTCTCGAAGACGCCTGCTGCGAATGCTACCGCGCGGTGGAGGACCACTTCGCCGTGCTGCTGCCCGAGGTGGCCGAGGACTGAGGGCGTCAGCGCCTCAGGCCTCCACCTCGGCGGGCTTGGGCGGGGCCGGCGTATGGCTGTCCTTCAGGGGGACGCCGGGGATCATCAGCATCAGCACGAACCCGATCAGCAGCATCCCCAGGCTGAACATGATGCCGTAGACCACGGCGGTGGACAGGCTCTGGCGGATGATCTGGTCGGCGGCTCGGGTGACCGGATCGGCGGCCCGGGCGGCGGCCTGGCTGGGGTCGGCGTCCCGCTCCATGGCCATCTGCTGCAGGTCCGAGAGCTCCAGGGTCTCCATCTGGACGGCCGGATTGGCGGCCGACAGCCGCCCAAGCTCGGCGGTCAGGCCCCAGGTGAGGATGGCGCCGAACAGGGCCACCCCCATGGTCGAGCCGATCTGGCGGACGAACTGGCCCGAACTGGTGGCCACGCCGAGCTGGTGCATGGGCACGGCGTTCTGCACCGCCAGGCTGAACAGGCTCTGGCCGGGGCCAAGGCCGATCCCGACGATCAGCAGGCGCCAGGCGAGGTCCAGGGTGGCGGTGTCGGGACCGATGAAGCACAGGGAAAAGACCCCGAGGATCAAGACGGCGCCGCCGCCGATCATGAAGGGCTTGTAGACGCCCGTCTTGGTGACCAGCCGGCCGTTGAGGGTGGAGGACGCCACCAGGCCGACCATCAGGGCCAGCATGGTCAGGCCGCTGCGGGTGGCCGGCACGCCCTGGCCCACCTGCATGTAGAGGGGCAGGAAGGAGGTCACCCCCATGAAGGCCATGGAATAGACGAAGGCCGCGCCGTTGGCGGTGTTGAAGGTCCGGTTCTGGAACATCTCCAGCGGCAGGATCGGGTCCCACACCGCCTTCTGGACGAAGAAGAAGGCGACCAGGCTGACGCCGGCCGTGGCCAGCAGGCCAAGGATCATGGGCGAGCCCCAGCCGTAGTCCCGTCCGCCCCAGGTGATGGCCAGGAGCAGGGTGGTGAAGCCGACGACGATGAGGGCCGCGCCGACGAAGTCGATCCGTCCCTCGCCCCGGGGCGGCAGGGCCGGCATCTTGATCAGGATCATGGCCACGGCGGCGAGCGCGAAGGGCACGTTGACATAGAAGACCCAGCGCCAGCCCTCGATCACATGGCCGGCCAGCTCGACCGTTCCGTGATCGGTGAAGAAGCCGCCGATGACGGGGCCGAAGATGCTGGCCACCCCGAACACCGCCCCGAACAGGCCGGAGAACTGGGCCCGCTCCCGCGGGGCGTAGAGGTCGGCGATGATGGCGAAGGCGATGGTGAAGAGGGCGCCGCCGCCGATCCCCTGGATGGCGCGGGCGGTGATCAGCTGGACCATGCCGCCGCCCAGTAGGGGCAGGTCGCCGAACTCCCCGGCCAGGCCGGCCAGCCACGAGCCCCCAAGGAAGATGCCAATGCCGGTCAGCAGGATGGGCTTGCGGCCATAGATGTCGCCGAGCTTGCCCCAGATGGGCACCATGACGGTCGAGGCCAGCAGATAGGCCGTGGTCGCCCAGGCGTAGAGGTGGAGGCCTGACAGGTCCGAGACGATCCGCGGCATGGCCGTGGCCACCACGGTCTGGCTCATGGCGCTCAGCAGGAAGACGATCAGGACCGAGATAAGCGTGAGGCGGCGATCGGCCTCGTTAAAAACTTGGGGCTCTTGCAACGCGGCGTTTCCAAAGCGGCGTTCGAGCGCCGCCAAATTATGCGGATCTGCGCGACGCGAAAAAACGCCGCCCACTCCGGTTTTTCTAAATGTCTGAGTCCGCCCCGGCGCGCCGCGAAGCGCCCCGAGGCGGGGTTAATCCTCAGACGTTATCAGAACCGGCGGGCGATGCATGCCCTGATGCGGCTTTCGCCTCTTTCCGCTTGGCCGCATTTCGCGAGGCCATGTTCAGCCCCTCCACCAGGCCCGAGAAGGCCATGGCGGCGTAGATGTAGCCCTTGGGCACATGGAAGCCGAAGCCGTCGGCGATCAGGGTGACGCCGATCATCAACAGGAAGCCCAGGGCCAGCATGACCACGGTCGGGTTGTTGTTGATGAAGTTGGCCAGGGGATCGGCCGCCAGCAGCATCACGGCGACGGCCACGACCACGGCGATGATCATGATCGGCAGATGGTCGGTCATGCCCACGGCGGTCAGGATAGAGTCCACCGAGAAGACCAGGTCCAGCAACAGGATCTGCACGATCACGGCGCCGAAGTTGGCCGCCACGCGGGCCTTGACGTCCAGAACCCCGTGGGTGCTGTCGACGTCCACCTTTTCATGGATTTCGGTGGTCGCCTTCCACAGGAGGAACAGGCCGCCGGCGATCAGGATCAGATCGCGCCAGGAGAAGTCCATCTCGAACATCGGCACGCCATGAACGGGATCCACCGGCCCCTGGAAGGGCAGGCTGAAGACCGGCTGGGTCAGGCCGACCAGGAAGGCGATGGTCGAGAGCAGGGCCAGACGCATGATCAGGGCGAGCGCGATGCCGATCCTGCGCGCCTTGCTACGCTGCTCCTCGGGCAGCTTGTTGGAGAGGATGGAAATGAAGACGAGGTTGTCGATGCCGAGCACGACCTCCATCACCACCAGGGCGATGAGGGCGGCCCAGGCGGCCGGATCGGCCATGAGGGCCATGAGACTGTCCATCGGGGGTGATTCTCCGTTGCTCCCGTAACGACCTTCTAGCCGAACGTGGATCGCGCTCCAGCGCTAACGCGATGGTGAGGCTTCCTGCGCCAGACTAGGGCGAAACGTCGCGCCAGAAAGCCTTCGACCCATGACGGACGCCCAGCATATCCGCCCGCTCACCTCCCTGCGGTTCTTCGCCGCCTTCTGGGTGGTGCTCTTCCACTACTGGCCGGCCCTGGCGACCGCGGGGACCCCGTTGTTCGTGGCCAAGGGCTATCTGGGGGTGGAGCTGTTCTTCATCCTCTCGGGCTTCATCCTCTGCCACGTCTATCGCAGCGAGGTGGAGACCGGCCGCTTCACCTATGGGAGCTTCCTCTGGGCGCGGCTGGCGCGGGTCTATCCGCTGCATCTGGCCACCCTGATCGGCATGGGCGTGCTGGCGGCGGGCGCCACGGCGGCCGGCTTTGCGGTCGACCCCAACATCCTGTCCTGGGAGTCGCTGCCGGCCAATCTGCTGCTGGTGCAGGCCTGGGGCCTGGCGCCGCAGGCGGGCTGGAACCATCCGTCCTGGTCGATCTCGGCCGAGTGGTTCGCCTATCTGACCTTCCCCCTGTTCGCCTGGGCCGCGCTGGCCCTGAAGGCCCGGCCGCTGGTGGCTGTGGCCCTGGCGGCGATCTTCATGGCGGTGCTCTATGCGGGCTTCGAGGCCTGGGCCGGTCATCCCCTGACCCTGGCGACCATCCGCTGGGGCGCTCTGCGCATCGTGCCCTGCTTCGCCCTGGGGTGCGCTCTTCACAGTCTGTGGCGTGAACGGGCGGGTCCCGGCCGCAAGGGCGCCCTGGCCGGCGCCATAATTTCAGGCGCCGTCGCCCTGATTGCAGCGGCCACGGCCATGTCCGACACGATTATCGTCCTGGCCACCGGGGGCCTGATCTTCTACCTGGCCCGCATGGCTCAGGCCGGTTCCAGCGTGCTCAGCGCGCGTCCCCTGATCTATCTGGGTGAGATCAGCTATTCGATCTACATGGTCTGCGTGCCGTGGAAGATTGTATTCGTGAACGGGGCAACCAGCCTGCTCAAGCTTGAAAGCGGGCAACTGCCCTGGCCCCTGTGGTGTGTCTTCCTGGTGGGCGTGGTTCCACTGGCGGCCATCTCATACCACCTGATCGAGAAACCGGCCCGAACGCACATGAAGCTGTGGGCAGAGATGTGGAAAGGGCGGGCGCCAAAGGTTGCAGGCGCATAAACCCTCTTTTCATTCTCGTGAGGCGAAACTATCCATGACCGCAGTTCGCGTCATGGGAGTACGCCCAACATGATCAAACGGACACGCATCGTCCTTGGTTCCATCACCGCGGCTGCGGTCATGGCCCTGGCGCCCGCAAGCTCGGCCTTCGCCGACACCTACTGGCAATGCGTGCCCTTCGCCCGGATGATTTCGGGCGTGCAGATCTTTGGCGACGCCTGGACCTGGTGGAAGCAGGCGGCCGGCAAGTACGACACCGGCAACACCCCCCAGGCCGGCGCGGTGCTCTGCTTCAAGCCCACCGGCAAGATGCGCCTGGGCCACGTGGCCGTGGTCAGCCAGGTGCTGACCGAGCGGGTCATCCAGATCAACCACGCCAACTGGTCGCGAATCAACGGAACCCGCGGTCAGATCGAGCGCGACGTCACCGTGATCGATGTCTCGCCCTCCGGCGACTGGAGCCAGGTCAAGGTCTGGTACGATTCCATCGGCGATCTGGGCTCGACCACCTATCCGGTCCACGGCTTCATCTATCAGGACGCCACGGCCGCAACCCTCACCAAGACGGGCTTCACCACGGCCCAGAACACCGCCGTCACCGTGGCCCAGTCGGCCGCCAATCAGATGGTGGCCGCCGTGCGTCCCGGGTCGGGCCCGCTGCACATGCTGAGTCAGGCCGCCGACGCCACCGACCGAATCGCCAGCCTTCTCCAGGCCGCCGGCCAGGGCGGCGGGGCTTCCGGCGCCCAGGAATAGGGTGCGGCCCAAGGTCGCGCCGCAAACCCTTCCTTAAAGGCGCCGCGGCCAAGTTGACGGCTTGAGCTGAAAGCCAAGCATGTCCGCCCAAGCCGCGCCTTCCCACCTGGTCCGCCATACGGCGGACGACATCCGCGCCGCCCTGGAGGCGCACGCCCGCTATGTGCGGGGTCTGAAGGGCGGACGCCGGGCCAGCCTGATCCGGGCCGATCTCTCCGACTGGAACCTGGAAGGCGCCCTGCTCACCGAGGCGGATCTGACCGGCGCGCGCCTCAGCGGCGCGATCCTGGCCCAGGCCGAACTCAGCCGCTCCATCCTGTTTGGCGCCGACCTGCGGGACGCCGACCTGCGCGGCGCAAGGCTGGCCAGGGCCGATCTTCGTGGGTCCAGCCTGCGGGGCGCCAACCTTTCCGGCGCCGACATGGCCGAGTGCGACCTGCGCGAAGGGCGCATCGCCATGCAGGACCGTCAGGACGGGTTTCGGGTCATCACGCCGGGCGAGCGGGCCGGAAATCTGGAATACGCCGTCGTGGCCGGCGCCAATCTGCGCGATGTGGTGACGGCGGTCGACTGCACCGACGCCAGCCTGACCGGGGCGATCCTGGTGGGCGCGCGGATGGCCGGCGCCCGGCTGGACGGAGCCGACCTCTCCGGCGCTCAGATCGACGGGGCCGACCTCACCGGCGCCTCCCTGCGCGGGGCGGTGGTGGCTGGCGTCAATCTCGGCTCCGCCGGTCTCAACCAGGTCGATCTCAGCGAGGTGCTGCGGGCGCCGGCGGCGATCTTCTATGTGGACGACGTGCCGCTCTACGACCTCGTCGCCGACCACGAGGCCTTCTGCGACAGCCAGGGGGCGCGGGGCAAGGCCGCCGCGGCGGCGGAGGTGGATTTCCGCGGCCTGCGCACCCTGCGCCGCCGCCGGCTGAGCGGGCTGGCCGCCGCCGGCTCGATCTTCTTCGACATGGATATGGAGGGCGTCCAGTTGCAGGGCGCCGACCTCTCGGGCTGCGACCTGCGCAAGGCCAATCTGCGGGGCGCCGATCTGCGGGGGGCCAGGCTGACCGGGGCCAATCTGATCCGCGCCGATCTGCGCGAGGCCCGCCTGGGGCCGCTGGAGATTGCCGAGGGGCGGCTGCTGCGCACCGACCTGAACCGGGCGATCCTGCGCTATGCCGACCTCACCGGCGCCAACGCCCGGCGCGCCCGCTTCCTGGAGGCCGATCTCTCCGGGGCGAAGCTGTCCGGCGCCGACCTGCGCGGCGCCGAACTGGTCCTCTGAGGTCCCCTACATCTCGTGCCGCAGGGGCCGCAGGTCGGGGAAGTCGGCCGGCCGCTTCTCGGCCTTGGCCTTGAAGGCCTCGCCCATGTGGGAGCCCGCGAACATGCCGGTCTGCCAGACGGCGATATAGTCCAGGCCATCGGCGATGGTGTGGTCCCGGGCGTAGTTGATCATCACCTTCGAGCCGGTCACCGCCAGGGGCGACTTCTCGGCGATCTCGCGGGCCGTGGCCATCACGTGGTCGAGCAGGGCCTCGTGGGTCGGGAAGACCTCATTGACCAGGCCGATCTCCTTGGCCCGCTGGGCGGGCAGGCGGCGGCCGGTATAGGCCAACTCGCGGACCCAGCCCTCGGGGATCAGCTTGCACAGCCGCGGGAAGGTGCCGACGTCGGCGGTCATGCCGATATTGATCTCCTGCACGCAGAAGAAGGCGTCCTCGGTGGCGTAGCGGATGTCGCAGGCGCTGGTCATATCCATGGCCCCGCCGATGCAGCCCCCCTGGATGGCCACCAGCACCGGCATGCGGGCCTCGTCCAGGCAGGAGAAGCAGTCCTGCAGCCAGCGGATATGGTGGCGCTGGCCCTCGGCGGCGATAAAGCGGTCGGGCGCGGCGCCGCCATCGGCCGCCGAGGTCCCGCCGCCGCCGAACACCGCCAGGTCCATGCCGGCGGAGAAGTGCTTGCCCGTCGACGAAATGACGATGCAGCGGGCCCGGACATTGTCGTTGATGTCGCGCACGATCACCGGCAGCTCGTTCCAGAAATCCCGGATCATGCTGTTATAGGCCTCGGGCCGCTTGAGCCGGATATGGGCCACGCCCGCCTCGATCTCCACATCGAAACAGGTCCAGGGACCGAGGGCCGGAATGGCGTCGGCGTCGTGCAGATGGGCGGCGGTCATGGCGTATCCCTGAGCTTGTTGGGGTGTTTGCCCCATCATCAGCCCTGACGCGGGGGAAGGCCAAGCCCTTCAGAGATCTTCCACCGGCTGGTCCAGGGCCTCGCAGAGGCGTTCGGCGACGATGGCCCGGTGGCAGTCGCAGGCGCGGGCCTCGAAACAGAGGAGCGCGATCTTCTTGTTACTGGCCAGTTCCTGGGCGCGGGCCAGCTGCGTCACGGCCTGGGGTTCGGCCAGGTGCGCTTCGAAGATGCCGCGCATCTCGGCGATGCGGCCCGCGCGGGCGGCGTCGCGGCCGGCCTTCGGCGTGCCCAGGCCCCGCAGGTGCTCATAGCCGATGCCTTCGGCCTCGAGGCTGGCGCCCAATATGGTCTTGGAGAAACCCGGCCGGCGCGAGGCGGCCACGGCGCGGACATCGACCACCAGCTCGACGCCGGCGGCCTTGAGCTCCGCGATCATCTGGGCCTGGGTCTTGCCCTCATAGCCGATGGTGGCGATGGCCATGGCGAACCTCTCCTTGGGTCAGGGGTCAGACAGGATATATGGAGCCTTCGCGCCCTGACCCAGCTTCACGGCGCCGACGATGGCTTTGGACTAAGGATCCGCCGATGGATGGAATGGTCGATGCGACGCCGCGGGTCCGCCGGTTTCCCCTGCCCAGCCGGGGCGGGGAAATGGCGGCGCTGGAGTTCGGCCCGGCCGAGCGGGATCTGGATCTCATCTTCTGTCACGCCAACGGCTTCAACGCCCAGACCTACCGGACCATCCTGGCGCCTCTGGCCACGACCTTGCGCATCCTGGCCATCGACCTGCGGGGCCATGGCGCCACGACCCTGCCCACCGTGCTGGAGAACCGGCCGGGCTGGGCGGAGTATCGCGACGACCTGCTGGCCCTGCTGCCGCATGTGGCCTCAAGACCCGTGGTGGTGGCGGGGCATTCCATGGGGGCGACCACCAGCCTGATGGCCGCAGCCGAGGACCCGGCGCGGATCGCCCGTCTGGTGCTGTTCGACCCCGTGCTCAGCCCCGACCGGACCGAGCTTGCGCCCGTCGACCTGGCCCAGTGGCCCCTGGTCCAGGGCGCCCTGCGGCGGCGGCCGGTGTTCGACAGCCGCGAGGCCGCCTTGGCCGCCTACCAGGGCCGGGGCGCCTTCAAGACCTGGTCGGGCGAACAGCTGGCCGACTATGTGGCCGCAGGCTTCCGCGATCTGGAGGATGGCCGGGTGGAGCTGGCCTGCGCGCCCGCCTGGGAGGCCTCGAACTTCTCGGTCTATGACGGCCAGGCCTGGGCCGCGGCGCAGACCTGTCCTCGCCCGGTGCGGATTTTCCGGGCCGAGCAGGGCTCCACCTGCCGGATCGACGACCACATCGAGAACCTAACCGCCACGGGCCGGTACCGGATCGAGACCGTGCCCGGGACCAGCCACTTCCTGCCGATGGAGCGCCCGGACCTGGTCCGCGAGGCGCTGGCCCAGGCGGTGGGCGAGGTCGCTGCTTAAAGCGCCATCTCCGGGCGGGCCGTGGCCCGCAGGGCCTCCACCGTGGCGGGCGCAAGGCGCACCACTTTACGGGCGTCGAGATCGAAGCCGACCGCCACATTCTCGGCGCTGGCCCAGGGGCGGCCGCTGACGGGATCGATCATCCAGTGGCGCAGCAGACGGAACCGCTCTTCCACATGGGCGGTGGCCGAGCGCAGCTCGAAGCGGTCGCCGATCCGCGGCCAGGCGAAATGCACCAGACGGTATTCCAGCGCCGCGCCGCCGATCCGTGGCGCCGGCCCGCCCTCGACCGCCGGCTCGGCCAGGCCCCGGTCAGGGCCCAGCAGGTGCAGGATTCCGTCGGAAATCTTGCCCATCAGGATTTCGGTGCGCATGCGGCCAAAGCCGTCGCAATCGGGGGCGCCGATGACGCCCAGGCCGATGCGTTTCAAATCCATGGCCTGCGCCTTTTCCAGGCTGCCCTGGCTCTCGCCGATCGGGCCAAGGGTGATCGAGCGGGGGGCTGCGAAGTCGGGGATGTCCACCTGCAGGGCCTGGGCGGCCTCGACGATCCGCCGGGGCCAGGGGAAGGCCCGGGCGCCGTCGGCGGTGACGTGGCGCACCACGGTCTGGAAGGTCGCCGCCGGGGTCCCGTCGGGATGCAGGATGACGATGAGCAGCCGGGCCTCGTCCTCGCCCATGGCCACCACCCCGCCGCGGGCGGTGAGCGCCGCCCCGGGCTTGGCCTCCCGCAGAAACCGAATGTGCTGCTCGCGCACGATCAGGGTCGATTGGGCCAGCGGCGAGAAGGCGTCGGGCATGCCGAGCGCCGCGGCCAGGCCGGCCAGGGCCTCCATGGACTTGGCCACCCAGTGGCGCACGTTGAGATGGCCCATCTCATCGCATTCCCAGGTGTTGACGCCCCCCACCCAGATTTCGGTTCCGCTGTTCCAGGCCATGTCGCATCCCCCCGTCACTGCGCCCCAGCGGGCGGCGGAGACCTTAGGGGCGCCCGCGCGCCGACGGCAACGCTCGGCGCCCCCTTTGGTCGGCCCTCAGGCCTTGTTGTCGCCTTCGCCCGGGGTCTTGGGCGCCTGTTCGGTTCCACCGGTCACTTCGGGGCCGCGGCCGGTGCGTTCGATCTGCTCATCCTGGCTGCGGACGGGCGCTTCGGGCGGCGGGTTTTCCACCGGGGTGCGATGTTTCGTATCGGGTCCAGACATCTGAGCCTCCTGGGTTTGCGTATGAAGGCAGAGCGCATGGGGCGGCGGGCCTGTTCCCGACCAGATCCCAGAGCTAGACTGTCGGGGGCGGACCAGGACCGATGCGCATGGACGAGCCGACACCCCACACCGCCGCCTCTGATCGCCGCCGCCACAGCCTGCCCGTACGACTGACCCACTGGATCAATGTGGTTGCGCTCTTCGTCCTGCTGGGCAGCGGGCTGCAGATCTTCAACGCCCATCCGGCCCTCTATTGGGGCCACACCTCGACCTTCGCCGAGCCCTGGGCGGCCATGACCGCCGAGCGTCAGGGCGATCGGTGGGCGGGATTCACCAAGGTCGGGCCGATCAGGATCGAGACCACGGGCCTGCTTGGCCTGTCGAACGGGGAGCGGCGGGGCTTTCCCGCCTGGGCCACCCTGCCCAGCTATCGCTCCCTGGCCGACGGCCGGCGCTGGCACTTCTTCTTCGCCTGGGTGCTGGTCGCCAATGGGCTGATCTATCTGGCCTGGGGCCTGGTCTCGGGGCATTTCCGCCGCGACCTGGCGCCCCGGCGGCCTGAGCTTTCGCCGCGCCACCTGTGGGACGAGATCGTGGCGCACGCCCGGCTGCGCTTTCCGAAGGGCGCGGCGGCGCACGGCTATAACAGCCTGCAGAAGCTGGCCTATCTGGCGGTGATCTTCGTCCTGTTGCCGCTGATGGTCCTGTCGGGCCTGGGCATGTCGCCGGGCGTCAACGCCGCCTGGCCCTGGACCTTCGAGATCTTTGGCGGCCGTCAGTCGGCCCGCACCATCCACTTCATCACCGCCAGCCTGATCGTCGCCTTCGTGGTCGTCCACCTGGCCATGGTGCTGGCCTCAGGCCCCCTCGGCCAGATCCGGGCCATGATCACCGGACGCGCCGGCCCATCTCGTCTGGATGGAGACCCGTCATGACCTCGCCGACGCCACACCGCCGCAGCTTGCTCTCGGGTCTGGGCGCCAGCCTGCTGGGCCTTACCCTGGCCGGGTGCGACCAGATCAACCGCAACGCCACGGTCAAGGCGGGGTTGGCCCGCGCCGAGGGCCTGACCCAGGCCGCTCAGCGGCTGATCCTGTCCCGCACGGCGCTCGCCCATGAGTTCGAGCCCAAGGACATCTCGCCGGATTTTCGCGCCAACGGGACACGTAATCCCGGCGAGCCGGCGTATCGGGCGATGGTCGAAGCCGGCTTCGCCAACTGGCGCCTGCAGATCGACGGCCTAGTGGAGCGCCCCTTGGCGCTCAGCCTGGATGACCTGCGCGCCCGGCCGGCCCGCACCCAGATCACCCGCCACGACTGTGTCGAGGGCTGGAGCAGCATCGGCCAGTGGACCGGGGCGCGGCTCTCGGCCCTGCTGGACGAGGCGGGCCTCAAGCCCCAGGCGCGCTACATCGTCTTCCATTGCGCCGACCGGCTGGACCCCAACGCCGCCGGCGACCGCGGCCTCTATTATGAGAGCATCGACCTGGTCGACGCCTTCCACGAGCAGACCATCCTGGCCTACGAGATGAACGGTCAGGTCCTGCCAGTGGCGCACGGGGCGCCCCTGCGCCTGCGGGTGGAGCGCCAGCTGGGCTACAAGCACGCCAAATATGTGATGCGGATCGAGGCGGTTGAAAGCTTCGCCCAGATCGCCGGCGGCCAGGGCGGATTCTGGGAAGACCGCGGCTATGAATGGTACGCCGGAATCTGAAGCCGTGGCGGGGGTTACCTCTCCTGCGTGAAACGCCTATGTCGAATTGACACCGACACGGCAACTGACCGCGGAGACCCCTGCCATGCTGCTTCACATGTCCACCTGGGCCGAGGTCGAAGGCTTCCTGAACCGGTCGCGGACCGTGGTCATCCCCATCGGCTCCAACGAGCAGCACGGCCCCACCGGCCTGTTGGGCACCGACTGGCTGTGCCCGGAGATCATCGCCCATGAGGCGCAGAAGAGCGGCGACATCCTGGTGGCCCCGACCTTCAATATCGGCATGGCCCAGCACCATCTGGGCTTCCCGGGCACGATCTCCCTGCGCCCTTCGACCTTTATCGCCGCCATTGGCGACTGGTGCCGGTCGCTCTCGGCCCACGGCTTCGAGCGGCTCTATTTCCTGAACGGCCACGGGGGCAATGTCGCCACCATCGAGGCGGCCTTCTCCGAGCTCTATGCCGAGGCGAGCTTCGCCGGAAAGCCCCGGGGCTTTTCCTGCAAGTTGAAGAACTGGTGGGAGCTGAAGGGCGTCATGGGCCTGGCCACCAGCCAGTTTCCCGTCGGCCATGGGGGTCATGCGACGCCGTCCGAGATCGCGGTGACCCAGTGGGCCTATCCGGACTCGATCAAGACGGCCGAGTATTCGCCCAAGATCGCCCCCACCGGTCCGATCCGCGAGGCCCTGGATTTCCGCGCCCGCTATCCCGACGGCCGCATGGGGTCAGACCCCGCCCAGGCGACGCCGGAAAAGGGCGGCGAACTGGTGCGCATGGCCGCCGATGGCCTGCTGGAGGATGTGGCCGCCTTCACCGCCGAGCAGAATCCGCTGCTCGCCGGCTGAGGCTTTAGAAGCTGCTGGTGGGCATGGCCAGGCGGGCCGGCGCACGGGGCTTGACCCTGCCGGCCCAGTCCAGCTCTTCGGCGGGCACCAGGCCCTCGGCCTGGGCCACCACGGCCTGGGGCTCGGTCACCAGGTCGTGGTTGATGGTGGCCACCTCGACGACCTGGATATGCGCGCCTTCGCCCTCGGCGGCGTCGCCGCCCACCTGGGTCGCGCCCACGGCGGCGACCGCCTCGGCCAGAGACACCATCTGAACCTCGCCAGGTCCCGAGAGGCGATTGAGGGCGGCGACCCGGAAGCCGACCGACTCGTCGCCGCTATAGGCGCCGCCAAAGGCGCCCGGCAGGCCCCAGCCGCCCATCCAGCGAGAGAAGATGTGCGCGCCGACCGTGGCCACCTTCATCAGGCTCGGGCTCCAGTACGGGGCCACATAGCTGGCGTGATAGTGGGTGGCGTTGCCGACCTCCTTCATCACATAGCCCGACAGGGCCGCCTCGGCGATCTGGCGCGACCGCATCCAGCCGTCGGGGTCCGGCGCGCGGGCCAGCGCCCCGTCGCAGGTGAAGGTGAACTGGCAGCCGGTGGTGCGTTCGGAGCCCTGGAAGACCACGCCGCAGACCGAGGCCGGATAGGCCGGATGGCGCACCCGGTTCAGGACCACCTGGGCCACGGCCCGCTGGCCGTCCACGGACTCGTAGCGGGCCTCGTAATAGATGGCGGCGGCCAGGCAATCGAGGGCGCGGGCCTGATGCGAGGCGCCGCCGGAAATGCGGAAGGGCCGGGCGGCCGGATTGGGCAGGGTCGATGTGGGGTTGGCCGCATTCCACAGCCGCGCCTGGGCCTCATCCATGTCCTGCAGGCGCAGGATGGCGGGTTCGGGCGCGCCATCGACGCCTTCCATGACGCCGGTGGCGCGATTGATGTGGCCGAAGGCCAGGGAGATGGGGGCCGGTGCGAACCGGTCGGCCACGCTCAGCATGGCCGGGTCCATGGCGCTCGTCAGACGGGCGAAGGCCACGGCGTCCATCTGGCCGGAGGTCACCTTGGCCACCCGCAGTTCGGGGCGTTCCTGGCCGATATAGGGCGCAGCCATGGCGAGGCCGCCGGCCAGCAGGGCCACCAGGAAGACCTGGAAACCCGCCAGATAATGGTGATGCTCGATGTCGAATACGCGACGCAACTTCAGCACGTTCAGCTCCCTGACGCGCCCGCCCCCGTCGATGTCACCCCATAGGGGCAAACCTACCCTGAAGCGAGTCCCAAAATGAACCGGGTTCGCTCGAATAGGCCCGTTTTCGGCGAAAGCCGACCAGGCAGGCCTCAAACGCCAGCAAATGCGGCGCCGCGGCGCCTTAGAGCGCGTCGCCCCAGTCCAGGCGCCTGGCCTTCGCAAACGCCGGCTTGTCGCGGCGCGGGACGAAACGCTGTTCGAGCATGCCGGTCTCGACACAGAGCTTGAGGTCGATCCCGGGCTTGGCCTGGCGCGGCGGGCTGAGCACCCGGGCCGAGAAGGGGGCGATGGCGACGCCCGGCCGCGCCGCGGCGATCCAGATAAACTTCTCGTCCTCGAACGGGACCTCGGCGCCCTTGGCCAGGCGGTGGTCGCGCGAGCGGGGCAGGCGCTGGACGAAGTGGCACCAGTCGGGCTGGATCAGCGGACAGGCCTGGGCGTGGGGGCAGGGTCCGGCCAGCCGCCCCACAGCCGCGATCAGCTGGGTGCGGGCGGCCAGGATGCGCTGGTAGCCGGCCGGCGTGCCCGGCTCCACCAGCACCAGCAGGCCCTCGCAGGCGTCCCACAGGCGATCGACCAGCGGCCCTTGGGCCGGCCCCGGGATTTCGGCCAGGACATAGGAGGCCACGACCAGCTCGGCCCGCGGCCAGGCCTCGGCCTGGGCGGCCGTCAGGTTCGCGCGGCGCCGCTCGGCGCCCGCCAGCACCGGGGGGCCCGCCTCGCCGAGGATCCGGGCAAGATCCAGGAAGGGGCCGCTTTCGTCCAGCAGCAGGGCCGCCTCGATCTGGGGCCAGACTTCCAGGGCCGCCCAGCTGGCGGTGCCCGGCCCGGCGCCCGCGTCCAGCAGGGTGGCCGGCGCAAAGCCGGGGCAGGCCTCGGCCGCAGCCGAGAAGGCGGCCATGTCGGCGGCGTAGGTGGCCGGCAGGCGGGCCAGGGCATAGGCGAGCGCATCGTCCGGCGTCAGCACCACGCCCGCCGAGCCTGCGCCGCCGCGATAGGCGGCCGAGACCCTCGCCGCCCGTTCGGCCAGGTCCCGGCGCGAGACGCCTTCGAGCCGCGCTTCGATGGCCCCGCGCAGGGGCCCGGGAAGGTCGGGGCTCAAACCGCGACGCGGTTGGCGACGAGGTCGTCCACCACCCCAGGTTCGGCCAGGGTCGAGGTGTCGCCCAGCTGGTCGGTCTGGTTCTCGGCGATCTTGCGCAGGATGCGGCGCATGATCTTGCCCGAGCGGGTCTTGGGCAGGGCCGGCGCGAACTGCAGGGCGTCGAGGGCGGCGAAGGCGCCGATCTCCCGGCGGACCCAGCCCTTGATGTCGGCCTGCAGGATGTCGGTCATCTCCACGTCCGACTTCAGGGTGACGAAGGCGTAGATGCCCTGGCCCTTGATGTCGTGGGGATAGCCGACCACGGCGGCCTCGGCGACCGCCTCGTGGCCCACCAGGGCGCTCTCGATCTCGGCCGTGCCCAGGCGGTGGCCTGAGACGTTGATCACATCGTCCACCCGGCCGGTGATCCAGTAATAGCCGTCCTCGTCCCGGCGGCAGCCGTCGCCGGTGAAGTACTTGCCGGGATAGGTGGTGAAATAGGTCTGGATGAAGCGCTCATGGTCCCCATAGACCGTGCGCATCTGGCCGGGCCAGGAGTCGGTGAGACACAGATTGCCGCTGGTCGCGCCGTCCAGCACCTTGCCGTCGGCGTCCACCAGCTGGAACTTCACGCCGGGCAGGGGCTTGGCGCAGGAGCCAGGCTTGGCGGGCGTGGCGCCGGGCAGGGGGGTGGCCAGGCAGGCGCCGGTCTCGGTCTGCCAATAGGTGTCGACGATGGGGCATCGGCCCTCGCCCACCACCCGATGGTACCAGAGCCAGGCCTCGGGATTGATCGGCTCGCCCACCGTGCCCAGCAGGCGCAGGGACTTGCGGCTGGTCTTCGTCACCGGCTCGTCGCCGTCGCGCATCAAGGCGCGGATGGCCGTCGGCGCGGTGTAGAAGATCTCCACCTTGTGCTTGTCGACCACCTGCCAGAAGCGGGAATTGTCCGGCCAGGTGGGCACGCCCTCGAACATCACCGTGGTGGCCGCATTGGCCAGCGGGCCATAGACCACATAGGAGTGGCCGGTGACCCAGCCCACATCGGCGGTGCACCAGAAGACCTCGCCGGGGCGATAGTCGAACACCAGCTCATGGGTGTGGGCCGCCCAGGTCAGATAGCCGCCGGTGGTGTGCAGCACCCCCTTGGGCTTCCCCGTCGACCCGGACGTATAGAGGATGAACAGCGGGTCCTCGGCGTTCATCGGCTCGGGCGGGCAATCGGCCGAAACCTGCCCCTTCAGATCCGAATAGAAGGCGTCGCGACCCTCGACCATGTTCACCGCGGCCTTGGTGCGCCGCACGACGATCACGTCGGTGACGTCCGGGCACGACTTCAGCGCCGCATCCACATTGGCCTTCAGGGGCACGGTCTTGCCGCCGCGCAGTCCCTCGTCGGCCGTGATGACGATGCGGGAGTCGCAGTCCTGGATGCGGCCGGCCAGGCTGTCGGGGGAAAAGCCGCCGAACACCACCGAATGCACCGCCCCGATCCGCGAACAGGCCAGCATGGCCACGGCCGCGGCCGGGATCATCGGCAGATAGATGGTGACCCGGTCGCCCTTCTTGACCCCCTTGGCCTTCAGCACATTGGCCATGCGGCACACCTGCTCGTGCAGCTGGGCGTAGGTCAGGGTGTTGTGGATCTCCGGGTCGTCGCTCTCCCAGATGATCGCCGCCTGGTCGGCGCGCTCCGGCAGATGCCGGTCGAGGCAGTTGACGCTGACGTTCAGCTCGCCATCGGCGAACCAGTTGATGCGGAAGTCGGACGCATTGAACGAGACGTCCTTGACGGTGGTGAAGGGCTTGGACCAGTCCAGGCGGGCGGCCACGTCGCGCCAGTAGCCGTCCGGGTCCTGGTCTGCGCGCCGGCAGGCGGCCTCATAGGCGGCCGCGTCCATGTGCGTCCGCTTGGCCCAGGCCTCGGGAACCGGAAAAATCTCGCCATCACTCACGGCGCTACTCCCTTGATCGACTTTGGCGCGGAGTATGCGGAGTGGGGGGCCTGTGGCAACCGTTCAGGGGTGGAGTTTTCAGTCGGAGCGGCGCGTCTTTCCAGTCGTCACCCTCGGGCTTGTCCCGAGGGTCCCTGCCCGGGGCGGGCGCAAGCGTCGGCAGGGATCCTGGGCACAGGGCCCAGGGCCCAGGGTGACGGAGTAGGTTTGAAGACTGGCGACTGACGTCCTGCGCGCCGCGGCGCCGTTAAAGGGCGACACGAAGCACACAAAGGGGCGCGAAGGACACAAAGGCGAGGCGGCCGACACCTTCGTGTCCTTTGTGGCCCTCTCTACTGTTTCCCTCTGGTTCGATCCTAGGTCCCACAGCTTGACGCTGTCATCACCCGCGAACTGGCAACTGGTGACCACAAATGCGCAAGCGGATTGAATTCCGCGACGGCACGTCGCCAACGATCTGCCTATCGGCCATGTTCCGTTCAACACTTGCGCTAAGAAGTCTGTCGGGCCCTATATTAACCAGTTGCACCGGAATGGAACTCGCATGGGAGAGGCGGAGCGTGAGCTAAGGGACTGGAAAGTCCGCCTGGCTCTTTCGGTTAAGATCTTGAGCAACTTGGGCTATGGGATGATCGCGGGACCAATCGTCCAATCAATGGTGTCAGACGTGGGAATGCCACCAATGGCATACGCCCTCTTCGTTGTGGGACTGTGGTGCCTTGGATTCGCCATATATATTGCCCCGCTAGCAGGCGGATCAGATGTCTGAGTTGCCCGTCTTCTACTTACTGGCAATCCCCGTCGCCATTTCGGGGCTTATCCTGTCGGCTTGGGCATGGCGTGGTGTCATTCGCGTTCGTCAGCTTGAGCTAGAAATCCCCAAAATGAAAGCCAGCTCAGCCACCGAGGCCGCCGGACCGGGAGAGGCTGAGACGGCGTTGTACGAGAAATCCAAAGCCCCGGAGGAATTTTTAGCACTCCAGTCTCAGATAAAAGAATTTGAGATGCATACCGCTGAAACTAGGGCAGCTGTTCAAGCGGCATTGAAAGATCTTAACATGGCTGCAGCAATTGAACGCTCAATTGTTCAAAACCACGATTGGCTCTCTAAAGCTGGAATTATAGCGGTTAATTGGGGTGAACCTGAGCTGTTCGAAGTGCCAATTTCCCGAGCAGGGGCGGAAGTATCCCACCCTCGGCTTCAGATATTCCAAGACAGGGACGGTAGATACAGGAGGGTTTTTATCTCCGCTGATCGCGCGCCTCTAGAGGTAGGAGATTCATTCTCTTCTCTTGAAGCAGCGAGAAACGCGCCTTTGCCGGAAGAGTGGATTGTCTCTACCGTGGACGTGAAGGCATCCCAGCGTGGATAAGGGTATGGCCTGGTTGTTTTCCACGGCCGACCGTTTTTGTGTGGTCTGGAGCGATATTGAGCTCGACCGTGGCAGGGTCTGGCGTTCCTCGCCGATAAAAGGCCCCGCCGGGGCGGGGCCTTAGGGCTGTCAGGCCGCCTTTTCGAACAGCTTGTTCCAGCGGCGGCGTTCGCGGGTCTTCCACGAACCGCGGTGCCAGGCGTCCGAGGCGATCAGTGGGACGACGGTGGTGGCTTCGGCGAAGACCATCTGTTCCCAGGTGACGTCGACCTTGCCCCAGGAGCAGGCCTCCTGCAGCGTCGAGGACGAGCAGGCGCCGTCGCGCACATCGGCCACCGTCAGCTGGATGGCGTATTTGTGCATGTCGACTTCCTGTCCGAGGATCTCGGCGCAAACCACCGTGTCCTGGGCGAAGTTCTTGGGCACGCCGCCGCCGACCATGAACAGGCCGGTGGTGCCGGCCGCGATCTTCACGTCGGTCAGCTCGCGGAAGTCGGCGATGGAGTCGATGGTGAGGTAGGGCTTGCCCGCCTTCATCCGCTCCACCTGGTGCTTGACCAGGCCAAAGCCCGCCGAAGAGTCGGTGAAGGCGGGGCAGAAGATCGGCACGCCTTCCTCATAGGCCGTCTGGATCAGGGAGCCCGGCTTCTTGGCGTTGCCCGCCGCCAGCCACTTGCCCATTTCCCAGATGAATTCCCGCGAGGAATAGGGGCGCGGCTCCAGCTGGTCGGTGATCTCCTTGATCACCGCGTCGCAGGTCTGCAGCTCTTCCTCGTCGATATAGGTGTCGTAGATCCGGTCGATATAGAGGGCGCGCAGGTCGCGATCGTCCACCGGCTCTTTCGCCTGATAGTGCTTGAAACCCAGGGCCTCGAAGAAATCCATGTCGACGATGGAGGCGCCGGTGGCGACCACGGCGTCGATCAGGCCGTACTTCACCATGTCGCGATAGATGTGCATGCAGCCGCCGGCGCTGGTCGAGCCGGCGAGCGTCAGCCAGGTGGAGCAGGAGGGGTCCTCCAGCGCCATGGAGAAGATGTCGGCGGCGCGCGCGGTGTCGCGGCTGGTGAAGCTCATCTGACGCATGGCGTCGATGATCGGGCGGGCGTCGTACTGGTCGATGGCCACGTGCTCGACGGTGGACGAGAGCAGCTCGGCCTTGCGGTTGGATTGAACCTCAGCGTTCATTCTCTTGGAGTCCTAGAGTTTGAGCGCCCGTCCATGGAGAAAGGACGCGACCGGGACGGAGCGACCGGTCGCGTCTCATGCGTCTGGGAGTCGAACGCCCTAGCGCCGACGACGTTTCTTGCTCCGCGCCCGCGACAGCTTCACGACATTCTGGCTCTCGGGCCGCGGCACCGGGATGGAGCGGCGGGCCAGCCCATACATCGAGGCCATCGGCGGATCGTTCACCACCACGGTCTCGGTGTCGCCGAAGCCGTTGAAGCGGGTGTTCATCGCCACCCCATAGGCGCCGAGCATGCCGATCTCGACATAGTCGCCCTCGCGCACATCCTCGGGCAGCCAGAAGGGGCCGGGCATGTGGTCGAGGGAGTCGCAGGTAGGACCATAGAAGCGATAGGGCTTCAGCGGGCCTTCGACCTCACGGGCCACGCCGTCCTCGCACCGGATCAGCTTCACCGGGAAGGGCCATTTGGTGTGGGTGGCGTCGAACAGGCTGCCATAGGAGCCGTCGTTCAGATAAAGGGCGTCGCCCTTGCGCAGCTCGACGGCGGTCAGCACCGAGGAGGCTTCCGCCACCAGGGCCCGGCCAGGCTCGCACCACAGCTCGGTGGTCTCGTGGACCATCATTTCGGCGAAGCCGCGGTCGATGGAGTCCATGTAGTCGGCGAGCGCCGGCGGCACCATGCCCGGATAGACCGACGGGAAACCGCCGCCCACATCGACCACGTCGGCGAACACGCCGGCGCGGACCAGGGCCCGGGAGGCCTGACTCATGGCCGCCTGATAGGCGGTCGGCCGCATGCACTGGCTGCCCACATGGAAGGAGACGCCCATCAGCTCCTGGGTCGCCCGGCGGGCGGCCAGCAGCAGGTCGGGGGCCTCGTACATGTCGACGCCGAACTTGCCGGACAGGGAATAGGCCGCGCCCTCGGCGGCGACGCCCAGGCGAACCATCAGGTTCAGGTCCTTGGCGCCGCCTGTGGCGTCAAGAATCTTGGCCAGCTCTTCGTGCGTATCCAGCGCGAAGGTCCGCACCCCATGGTCGAAATAGGCCGTGGAGATGGAGCGGCGGCTCTTGACCGGATGCATGAAGGCCATGCGCGCGCCAGGGGCGTGCTTGGCCACCAGCTCGATTTCCGGAACCGACGCCACGTCGAACGACCGCACGCCATTCGCCACCAGGGTTTCAAGCACCCATGGCGAAGGATTGGCCTTCACAGCGTAGAAGACGTCGCCTTTAAAATTATCCTGGAACCAGCGCGCCGCTAGGGCCACGGCGTCCGGTCGCGCAAAGGCGACAGGACGTTCCGGTGACCGCTCACGGACCAGGTCCAGGGGCGTATGGTACGTATGCACCTCACGCAACCCCCAACAGATTGTTGAACCCAATCCGGCGTTAGCAACGCTTAGGACAACGGGGTCCGCCGGAGCCATGCGAAATAGGGGCATATGGATCGGATGTAAAGGGCGCGGACCAAAGAACCTTGCGGGGCCAGGGGTTGGCGCGGGTTAAATCCGCCTGCGACCGCCGCGACCCTGGGGCGACGGAGGGCCGCGGGCCAGACCCCGAGCCGCGCCCTCGCCTTCTTTGGTCTTCCATGTCATGAAACCGTCGTGGGGCTCGGCGATCACACGCGGGTTATGAGTCCGGCCGCCAACGCCCAGGGGATATTCGCCATTCATGTCTGACGCAGCCGTTCTTTCGGTGCGCCAAGTGTCGAAGAGTTTCGGGACCCGCCGCGCGCTGGACACCGTTTCGATCGACGTCGCCCGCGGCGAGATGATCGCCCTGATCGGTCCGTCGGGATCGGGCAAGTCCACGTTGCTGCGCGCCATCAGCGGCCTGGCCCCGATCGACAAGGGCGCCGGCCGCATCGTGGCCTTTGGCGATCAGGTGCAGTCCGAGGGGCGGGTGGATCGCAATGTGCGCCGCACCCGCATCCGTATCGGCATGATCTTCCAGCAGTTCAATCTGGTGGGCCGGCTGACCCTGTTCACCAATGTGGCCATGGGCTCGCTCGGCCGGATCGGTTTTCTGCGCGGCCTGCTCGGCTTCTGGCCGGACGAAACCAAGGGCGCGGCCATGGCCGCGCTCGCCCGGGTGGGCGTGGCCGAATATGCCGGCCAGCGGGCGGGCACCCTCTCGGGCGGCCAGCAGCAACGGGCGGCCATTGCGCGCGCCCTGGTCCAGAAGGCCAAGATCATCCTGGCCGACGAGCCGGTGGCCTCCCTCGATCCCGTCTCGGCCCGCCGGGTGATGGAGATCCTGCGCGATCTGAACCGGGCCGACGGCCTGACCCTGATCGTCACCCTGCACCAGGTGGACTACGCCATGCGCTATTGCGACCGGGTGGTGGCGCTGAAGGCCGGCAAGGTGGTCTATGATGGCCCGGCCCAGGCGCTGACCCGCAAACAGCTTATCGACATCTACGGTCCGGAATTCGAAGACGTCTTCTGGGAAGGAGCTCCCCAATGATCCGCCGCAGCCTGCTCGCCGCCGGCCTGATGGTCGCCCTTGGCCTCAGCGCCTGTTCGGAGCCCGCCAGCACGGCCGGCGACGCGCCGGAGGTGCTGAACTTCTCGGTCCTGGCGACGGAGAACTCCACCAGCCTCGACACCTTCTGGCGGCCGATCCTGGCCGACATGGAGAAGGAGATCGGCATCCCGGTGAAGCCCTTCTACGGCTCCAACTACACCGCCCTGATCGAGGCGCTGCGGTTTGGCCAGACCGATGTGGGCTGGTTCTCCAACCTGTCGGGGCTGGAGGCCGTGCGTCGGGCCGACGCCGAGATCTTCGCCCGCACCTTCGATCCCTCCGGCGAGGATGGCTATCGCTCGGTGCTGATCGCCACCGCCGCCAGCGGCCTGACCCTGGAAGACGTGCTCAAGTGCGACCGGACCCTCGACTTCGGGATCGGCGACGCCAAGTCCACCTCGGGCACGCTGGCGCCCATGACCTATCTGTTCGCCCCTGAGGGCATCGAGCCCGACCGCTGCTTCAAGCAGGTCCGCGCCGCCAACCACCAGGCCAACCTGTTCGCCGTGGCCAACGGGGTGCTGGACGTGGCCACCAACAATTCCACGGCCATCCGCCTGCAGGGCATCCGCGACGTGGAAAACCGCGCCAACGGCCAGCCCACCGTGGTCGACAAGGTCAATGTGATCTGGGAATCGCCCAAGCTGCCCGAGGACCCCATCGTCTGGCGCAAGAACCTGGATCCGGCGGTGAAGGAAAAGGTCCGCCAGTTCTTCCTGACCTATGGCAAGGGCGAGGGCCCTGAGGCCGAGCGCCAGCGCAAGCTGTTGTCGGCCATCTCCATCGGCGGATTCCTGCCCGCCGACGCCACGCACCTGCTGCCGGTGCGCGAGATGGAGGCGACCGAGGCCCTGCTGAACGCCAGGAACTCCGGCGACCAGGCCCGCATCGCCGAGGCCCAGACCACGCTGGACGCCATCCGCGCCGAGCGCGAGGCCCTGGAGGCCCGCACGGGCGAGGCGGCGGCTCCGCCGACCCAGACGCCTGCGCCCTGATCAGACGAAGAGCCCGACGCCTGTGACCGACATCGCGACCAGCGCCGCCCTGAAGCCGCCCGCGCGGCCGCTGGGTCAATGGATCTTCGACGTCCTGCTGTGGGGCGGCATCGCCATCGTCCTGGCGCTCAGTTTCGGCCCCGCCGAGATCGAGAAGTTCCCGCGCCTGTTCTCGGGCTCGGACAATATGCGCGAGTTCGGCCGGGCCTTCATCAACCCGGACTTCGACCTGCTGCCCTTCTTCATCAGCCAGATGTGGCTGACTATCCAGATGGCCATGTGGGGCACGGCGCTGGCGGTGTTCATCGCCGTGCCGCTGGGCCTTCTGGGCGCCCGCAACATCGCGCCGCCGGCCATCCAGTGGCCGGTGCGCCGGGTCATGGACATCCTGCGCTCGGTGCCCGATCTCGTCATCGGCATGGTCTTCGTGGTCGCCGTGGGCCTGGGGCCGTTCGCCGGCGTCATGGCGCTGGCGCTGAACACCGGCGGCGTGCTGGGCAAGCTGTTCTCCGAAGCCGTGGAGTCCATCGACAAGGGACCGGTCGAGGGCGTGCGCGCCACCGGCGCCCACAAGCTGCAGGAGATCGCCTGGGGCGTGGTCCCGCAGGTCGCCCCGCTCTGGACCTCGTACGCGCTGTACCGGTTCGAATCCAACAGCCGGGCGGCCACCATCCTTGGCCTCATCGGGGCCGGCGGCATCGGCCAGATCCTGTTCGATAGCCTGAACAGCTTCAACTATTCCCGGGTCGCCGCCATCGCCCTGGTGATCGTCGTCGCCGTGACCCTGATCGACATCCTGTCCCAGGCGATCCGCTCGCGGCTGATCTAGGCGATCAGCCCCCTCAGCGGCCTGGGCTGGTCGAACCGGCTGTTGTCGATCACCACATCGGCCCGGGCGGCGGGATCGACGTCTGCGGCATAGAGGTCTTCGGACACCACATAGCGGTCGCGCATCACGGACCCATCGCCCCCGTCACGGGCCAGGCCGCGGGCGATGGACTCGGCCGTGGCGATTTCGAGCCAGACCCGCAGGTCCCAGTGGTCGTTGAGCTCCGGCCGGAAGGCGAAGACGCCATCGACCACGAGGATCGCGTCCGGCGGCGCCTGCACGCAGGTCTCGGAATGATCGATCTGGGTGCGGGGATCGATCGAGCAGAGGGCGCACAGCCCGTCTCCCGCCATCGGCGTCAGGAGCAGGCGGCGCACCGCCTCATAGTCGAAGGCGTTGCGGTAATAGCCCTCGCCGCTTTCGCGGTCATAGAGGCCCCGGTCGCGCCAGGGCCGCTTGAAATCATCGAGGCTGGCCCGTAGGACCGGCCGCCCCCGCGCAGCCAGCGCCTGCGCCAGCTCGTGACCGAACGAGGTCTTGCCCGACGCCGTGCGGCCGTCCACCGCCACCTTGAGCCGCCCCGGCCCCAGGGCGCACACCTGCTGCGCCAAGGCAGCCAGCAACCGCGCCCGTTCGTCCGAGGCCTCGGGCGGCAGGGGCTGAGCCCATGTGGAGACCGAATGCTGTATGGGCGCGAGGGGGGCCATGTCGGCAGGCTATCACCGCTGGCGGACCTCGCCATCCAGTCTGGCGCGCGGCGACCTGCGCGTCCGGCCGGTTTGAGTCCTGGGCCAAACCTGCCAAGCTGGCGGCATGTTGAGCGCGCCCTTTGTTTCGAGCATCACCGTCCTGGCGCTGGCGGCCATGTCCCTGGCCTTTGCGCGGCGCGCGCCGGCCGGGATGAAGCTGCCCATGCAGTGGAGCCTCAAGGGGGTCCCGACCTGGTCGGCGCCGCGGGGGATCGCGCTCTCGTTCACGCCGCTGCTGGCGGCCTTCACCCTCATGCCGTTCAGCCTGGCCAGCCTCTGGGTGGAGCCGGACGAGCGGCTGACCTTCCGCCTGGTGCTGGCCTTTGTCAGCCTGGTCTATCTCGCGGTCCACGCCCTGCACCTGCACCTTCTCCGCCGCTGGCTGAGGACGCAGACCAAGACCTAGGGCGCCCGGTGGGGGTTTTCGAACACGCCCTCGACGTCCGTCTCGAACAGGACGGCGATGCGATAGGCCAGGTCCAGGGACGGGTCGTGGCGGTCGCTCTCCAGGGCGATGACCGCCTGACGCGACACCCCCAGGCGCTGGCCAAGCTCGGCCTGGGTCCAGCCGCGGGCGGTGCGCAGCTCGCGCAGACGGTTCTTCACGCCCGGCTGTTCCGCACCAGGGGGGTGACCAGGCCGAACGCCGCCCAGAACAGCGGATAGATCAGCCACCCCGGCGCATGGGCCGCGCCCGCATAGGTCTCCAGGAACCCCCAGGCGGAGAACAGGGCCATGGCCGCGCCCGCCGCGATGACGAACCGCTTGGCCGCCAGGGCGCGGACGAACTCGTCGCTGTCGCGCATCCAGACCAGCACCGCCCAGATCTGCCCGGCCACCGGCGCGGCCACCACCAGGGCCAGCACCCAGGCCGCCGTCTTGCCGATATCGTCGAAGGCCCCGGTGATGGCGGCGAGATTGACCGCCACATAGCCGGTCATGAAGGCGGCGGTGCGCCGGATATAGCGCCGGTCGGCAGGGGTGGCGGACATGGGCGCAGGCCTCCGTGAATGTCAGGTCAGCCTGACACGGAGGGGGCGTCAGGTCAACCTGACTTTGTGTGCTCGAAGCAATTGGACGCTGATCCCCCTGCCGACAAGCGGGAAAACGCAGACGCGGAGTTTCAGCGCGTCCTCGGCAACCTGGTGAACACGCCGCACAAGCCGCACAAATCGCCCGCTACGGATGAGGCGAAGTCCAAGAAAGGTAAGAAATGACCATGGCGCCTATGGCGATGGGAATGGCGATTATCGCCGCTATCGCGGCGGCCCACGCTGCATTCTTTGCGCTCCGTGCAATCGCCAAGCTCTCCCTGCCAGAGCGTTCGCTGCGGGTGTCGTTTAGCGATTCTAGCCAGCCTTGAGCCCATGCGGTCCGGCGTGGGTTCCATGCCCCGCGCGAGAGGATGCGCTTCGCTTGCTCCTCGCCCATTTCATCAAGCGACCTCAGAAAATCATCGTGTTCATTCATCGAGTGATCGCGGTTGGAGTCCTGAGAAGGGGCGCGGGCTGAAGCCCGCGCAGTGGTGCGGTGGATCAAATCGAACGGGAGTATGGCCGCTTGACCCGATAGGTGCCGCGCGAGGCGCACCCGCTGCATTCGCAGTTCTTTGCTGCCCGCCAAGCGCTGGCGTGGTGTCTCTTCCCTAGGGAAGTTCGCTCACTAGCTGATATGCTTGTGGGCAAGGGGGTAGAGAGCAAAGGTTGTTCTTCTGAGTCCCATCGGCAACTGTCGTTAGGTGCTCGCGTGCGAGCAGCGAGTTCCCTCGCACGACAACATCAACTTCCCGGTCCAATGAGCCGGTGAGCGCGTTTTCGTAGCCGGCCAGCGTGAAGCCGAAGCCAGTCATGGGTCGAGGGCGCACGTAAAAAGCCCCCTGGCGGCGCTTCAGGAAAGCGATGGCGTCGTCTTGGAGCATTCGCCATCCGCCAAAGTCTGGGCCGCCGATCATGTCGATGCGGTGATCTGGATCGAAGCCGTCTGCGGTGGCGGAGGTTACTTCGTAGCGGTTCATGGTTTGCCTTGCGGGATGCCGCATAGAGGTTGACCACGATCCTGCTTCTTGATTCTATCAGGGCTCAACACGGGGCCGCTCCATACAGCGGTTTCAGGGGCGCAGGTCTGATCACCTGCGCCCCGACTCATTCCCGGATTCCCGCGTTCTTTCAAGTGGGTGTTCTAGGTTCGTTCGCTACGCTCCACAGACCAGCGACGTTCGGCCATGTAGCGCTGCAGGACGCAGGATCGGCGTGATGGTGTCCATCTTGACGTCCGCGACCCACAAAGCGGCGCGGCGAGCCCCTACTCCCGCCGCCCCCACAGCGCCGCAGCATCCTCCGCGCTCAACGGCCCGGCGTGCTTGGCGAGGATCGTCCCATCCGCCCCGACCAGATAGGTCTCCGGCACGCCGGTGACGCCGAACTCGACGCCGGCGCGGCCGTCGCGGTCCACCAGGTGGGTGGCGAAGGGGTCGCCCAGGCGGGCCAGGAAGGCTTCCGTATTGGGCGGCGCGTCCTTGTAGGCGACGCCGATGATGGGAACGCCCTGGGCCTCCAGCTCCATCAGCACCGGATGCTCCACCTCGCACGGCGGGCACCAGGAGGCGAAGAAGTTGACCAGCACGGGCTGGCCGCCGAGCGCTTCGGCGAGCGCCACGGGGCGGCCGTCGGCCAGGGCCGGCAGGGCCAGCGCCGGAACCGGCTTGCCGACCATGGCGTCGGGCTGCACCTGGGGGTCGCGGTTCAGGGAATAGAGGCCAAACAGCAGGCCCAGCGCCACCAGGGCCACCAGCGGCAGGACGGCCAGCCAGCGGCTCATGGGGCGGGCGCTTTCGAGGGGGCCGCGCGGTGCGCGGCCTCGGCGGCTTCTGCGGTCCGGCGCAGGGCCTCGGTGCGGGCGCGCCAGCGGCGGGCATGGGCCAGGGCGGCGGCGATCATGCCGGCGAAAACCAGCGCCGTGATGGCGAAGGCCGGCCACACATAGGCGCCGTAGGGGCTGGCGTCGAAGTCGAGCATCATGGTCAGGCCCTCGCCGCGCGCAGCGCCAGGGCCTCGGCCCGGCGGCGCCAGACCTCGCCGCGGATGCGCACCAGCCAGAGCGACCCGAAGGCCGACATATAGGCCAGGCCCATCAGCAGCAGCGGATAGAGGAAGACGTCGGCCACGGTGGGGCCGTCGGCGCGGAACACCGAGGCGCCCTGGTGCAGGCTGTTCCACCAGTCCACCGAGAACTTGACGATGGGCAGGTTGACCACGCCCACCAGGGCCAGGATCGCGCCCGCCCGGGCGGCCTTGGCCTCGTCGTCGAGGGCGGCGCGCAGCGCCATATAGGCGACGTAGAACAAAAACAGCACCAGCACCGAGGTCATCCGCGCGTCCCACACCCACCAGGCTCCCCACATGGGCCGGCCCCACAGGGAGCCGGTGATCAGGGCGAGCGCCGTAAAGGCCGCGCCCAGGGGGGCTGCGGCCTGGGCCGCGGCGTCGGCCAGGGCATGGCGGAAAACGAGCGACAGGAAGCTGGCTGTGCCTAGGCAGGCATAGACGAACAGGCTCATCCAGGCCGCGGGCACATGGATGAACATGATCCGCACCGTATCGCCCTGCTGATAGTCCTCGGGCGCGGCGAAGCCGAGATAGAGACCGGCCAGGGCCAGGACGCCGGCGATCACGCCGAACATCGGCGCGGCCCAGCGGGAGAACGCCATGAACCGTTCGGGATTGGACAGGAAGGCCGGCGCTGGGATCATGGCCTGGGCAATTAGCCCCTAGACCCCAGCCGCCGCAAGGCGTGGCTAGGCGGGTGCGACGTCATCTCCCGCCACCAGATCGCCGGCCAGGGCCTTGTCGATCAGCTCAAGCGTGCGCTCGACCCCGAAGATGGCCACGAAGGAGCCGAAGCGCGGGCCCTGGCTCTGGCCGAGCAACACTTCGTAGAGCGCCGTGAACCAAGCCCGCAGGGGCTCAAAGCCGCCGGCCTTGCCCGCCTCGAACACCTCGTTCTGGATCGCCTCGGCGTCGGCGCCCTCCGGCAGGGCCCGCAGGCGCGCGGCCAGGTCCAGGATCGCCGCGCGTTCCTGATCGGTGGGGGCGCGGAAGGTCTTCGCGGGCTTCACGAAGTCCTCGTAGTAGTTGATCGCATAGCCGGCCAGGCGGTCCAGCAGCGGGTGATCGGCCGGGGTCGCGCCGGGGATGTAGCGGCTGATGAACCCCCAGAGGATCTCCTTGGTCGAGGCGTTGGCCGCCGAGACCAGGTTCAGCATCAAAGCAAACGAGATCGCCGCGCCCTCGGCCGGGGGATCGCCCCGGTGGACGTGCCAGACCGGATTGTCGATCTGCGGCTCGTTGGCGCCCTCGGCCTTCTTGCGGTTGAAGGATTCCAGCTGCTGCAGGTACTCGTCGGTGGCCTTGGGGGCCACGTCGAAGTGCAGCCGCTTGGCCGACTTGGGCGACTGGAACATGTAATAGGCCAGGCTCTCGGGCGTGGCGTAGCGCAGCCACTCTTCCATCGAGAAGCCGTTGCCCTTGGTCTTGGAGATCTTCTGGCCGCCCTCGTCGAGGAAGAGCTCGTAGTTGAAGCCCTCCGGCGGGGTTCCGCCCAGCACCTTGCAGACCTGGCTGGAGACCTTGACGGAGTCGATCAGGTCCTTGCCGGCCATCTCGTAGTCGACGCCAAGCGCAACCCAGCGCAGGGCCCAGTCGGGCTTCCACTGCATCTTCACATGGCCGCCGGTGACCGGGAGCTCGATCCGCTCGCCGTCCTCGTCGGCGAAGACGATGGTCCCGCGGTCCACATGGCGCTCGAGCGTCGGGACCTGCAGCACCTTGCCGGTCTTCGGGCTGACCGGCAGGAAGGGGGAATAGGTGGCGCGGCGTTCTTCGCCGAGCGTCCGCAGCAAGATCTTCTGGATGGCGTCGAAGCGCTCCAGCGCGATCAGCAGGGTCGCGTCGAACCGGCCCGAGCGATAGGCCTCCGTCGACGACATGAACTCGTAGTCGAAGCCGAACCCGTCCAGGAAGGCCTGCAGCCGGGCGTTGTTGTGGGCGGCGAAGCTCTCATGGGTCCCGAACGGGTCGCGGACCACGCTGAGCGACCTTTCCAGGTCCTCGTGCAGCATCTCCTGGTTGGGCAGGCCCGGCGGCACCTTGCGCATCCCGTCCATGTCGTCGGAGAAGGCGATCAGCCGGGTGGGGATGGCGTCGTCGGTCAGCGCCCGGAAGGCGGTGCGCACCATGGTGGTCCGGGCCACCTCGCCGAAGGTGCCCACATGGGGCAGGCCCGACGGGCCATAGCCGGTCTCGAAGATCACCGAGCGCTGCAGGGGCTCCAGCGCAGCCACGGCCTCGTCGGCCTTGCCGGCGGCGATGAGGGTGGCGGCGAGATCCCGTTCGGCGTCCGACAGCCGCAGGCGCAGAATCCGCGCCAGCAAGGCGCGCGCCTGTTCGAACGGCCAGCTCTTGGCCCCTTGGGCCGAATGTGAAAGTCCCTGAAGCATGGGTTGAGGCGGTAGCGCGCATGGCCGCCTGCCTCAAGCGGCATTCCTGATCCTGGCATGCGCGCGGCGGGAAAAAAGACGCGACACAAAGTACACGAAGGGTCGCGAAGGACACAAAGCGAGGGAGCGGGGCGCCCTTCGTGTCCTTTGCGACCCTTTGTGCTCTTCGTGTGACCCCCTTAACGGCGCCTGCGGCGCGCAAGAGCGGTCCTCAGCCCTCGGTGGGGGTCTGGAAGTGGCCGCGGATGGCGGCGACGGGCTTGGCGCGGGCCTCCTGCCAGGCCTCGACGTGGACCGATGAGATCCGCCGGCCGGCCTTCTTGATCTCCGCCCTCGCATAGGTGTCCATGGCCCGGCCCGGCCGCAGATAGTCGATGGTCACGTCGATGGTCTTGGCGGGCCGCGGGCCGCCGGTGATCACCGCCAGCTGGGCCAGGGCCGTCATCTCCATGAAGGCGCCGAGCACGCCGCCATGCAGGGCCGGCAGCAGGGTGTTGCCGATCAGGTGCGGCGAGAACGGCAGGATGGCGGTCATCTCGTCGCCGGCCAGCTCGGCCCGCATGCCGAGGAAGGCGATGTACGGGGTGCGCGCCAGGAAGGCGGCCAGCCGCTCGGCTGGCGTGGTCTCGCCGCTCATGCGCCGCCTCCGATCAGGGCGAAGGCCGCCTGGGCGGTGGCCACCGGATCGTCGGGGTCGCCGTCATGGGCCAGAGCCCGGACGAAGGCGATGGTGCGGGTCAGCTTGTAGCAATGGCCGTCGGCCACGAGATCGGCCTTGGGCCTGGCCGGCCGCATATAGTCGATGCGCAAATCCAGCGTCCCCTGGGGCACGGCGGCGGCCGCGCGGATCGATAGGCCGCACACATGGTCCAGCAGGGTGGTGACGACGCCCGAGGCGATCACCCCGGTCTCGGGATCGCCCACCAGATCGGCGCGCCAGGGAACCCGGATGGCGCCGCGGGCTTCACTGATGGAGACGAACTGGAATCCCAGGGCCTGCGTCTGGGGCGTCCGGGTGACCATGTTCCGGGCCGCCTCTTCGTCGAGGGGCCCGGTCATGGCGGAGATGAAATCGGGCGGCTTGACCATCCCTGAGGGCCTAGCGGCTTGCCCTCGGGGCGGTCAACGAAAACGGCGCCGCCCGGCCGCATCGGAAGTCAGGATTTAGAACAGCGGCAGGGTGTTGCTGTAGGCGGCGATGGCGATGGCCAGGATGGGGGTGGCGGCCAGGGCGATGTTGGCGAAGGCGAGGAGGTTGGTGCGGATCATGGCGGGTCTCTCTGGTCTTGTGAGGGTGGAGCGCGTCGGCCGCGTTCCGATGACCCGTGTATAGTTCTGCCGATCTCCAAATACTCGTTAAGTCTTGGTCATGAGCTCGATTTCACAATATGAATACTATGTAATGAAGTGGACGTTCCGTAATCTGGCGGCAAGCCCCGGGCTTCACCATCTGGAGAGGCGATGATCAAGCCGCAGGACCTGCTCTGTCCCCGCCCCGAGGGGCTCTATTGCGCGCCGGGCGACTTCTATATCGACCCCGTCCGGCCGGTGGCCCGCGCCGTGGTCACCCACGGCCACTCCGACCACGCCCGGTCGGGCCACGGCGCCGTGCTGGCGACGCCGGAAACCCTGGCCATCATGGGTGAGCGCTATGGGGCGGACTTCGCAGGCGCCCGGCAGGCGGCGCCCTATGGCGAGACGGTCGCCCGCGACGACGTGGCGGTGACCCTGGTCCCGGCCGGTCACGTGCTGGGCTCGGCCCAGGCGGTGGTCCGCTGGAAGGGCCTGACCATGGTGGTGTCGGGGGACTACAAGCGCCGGCGCGATCCCACCTGCGCGGCCTTCGAGCCGGTGCCCTGCGATGTCTTCATCAGCGAGGCCACCTTCGGCCTGCCGGTCTTCCGCCACCCGGACGACGCCGGCGAGATCGCCCGCCTGCTGCGCTCGGTGGCCCAGTTTCCCGAGCGGACCCACATGGTCGGCGCCTATGCGCTCGGCAAGGCCCAGCGGGTCATCCGCCTGCTGCGCGAGGGCGGCTGGGACAAGCCGATCTACGTCCACGGCGCGCTGGAACGCCTGAACCGCCTCTATGAGGACCACGGGGTGGATCTTGGCCCCCTGGCGCCCGCCACCGTCGACAAGAAGCAGGACTTCGCCGGCGCCATCGTGGTCGGCCCGCCCTCGGCCCTGGTGGACCGCTGGGGTCGCCGGTTCAACGATCCGGTCCTGGCCTTCGCCTCAGGCTGGATGCGGGTCCGCGCCCGGGCCCGTCAGCGCGGCGTGGAGTTGCCGCTGATCATCTCCGACCACGCCGACTGGGACGAACTGACCGCCACGGTGGACGAGATCCGCCCCGGCGAACTGTGGATCACCCATGGCCGGGAGGAGGCCCTGGCCCGCTGGGCCGAACTGCAGGGCATTCCGGCCCGGGCGCTGGCCCTGGTGGGCTATGAGGAAGAGGACGAGGCGTGAGGCGGCCGCGCTCAGATGCAGGTGGGCAGGGTCAGCAGGCTGTCGTTCCACTGGCCGTGCTCATAGGCCCGCAGATACTTGCCGTTCGGCCCGTTCAGCACGCCGATCTCGGCGCGGTTGACGCCCGCCTGGATATAGAAGGTGTCGCGGCCCCCCTCGATGGCGGCGATCACCTCGGCCTTGGTGCGCTTCCAGCCGTGGCCGCCCAGGTGGGTGATCCCCTCGTGCGGGCTCTTGCGGGGCTGCCTGGTGATGCAGGTCACGCGGGCGTCGGCCATGGTCAGGGGCTCCCGGGCTTGGGCGCCGGCAAGGGGCGCTGTCGTCTCCGCTATAGCCGAACTCACGCGGCGCGCCAGCCGGGGGCAGGCCTCTGATGCGCGCCTTCGCCGAACTTCTCGACCGCCTGTCGCTCACCGCCTCGCGCAACGCCAAGCTGACGCTGGTGCGGGACTATCTGGCCACGACGCCGGACCCCGACCGGGGCTGGGCGCTGGCGGCGCTGACCGGCGACCTCACCTTTTCCGCCGCCAAGCCGGCCTTCATCCGCAAGGCGGTGGAAGAACGGATGGACGCCATCCTGTTCCGCTGGTCCTACGATTATGTGGGGGACCTGGCCGAGACCGTGGCCCTGGTCTGGCCCTCGCGGCCCGGCGCCAATCGCGAGCCGGAGCTGTCGGAGGTGGTGGACGCCCTGGCCGACGCCAGCAGGGCCGAGGTCCAGCGGCTGATCGAAGGCTGGCTCGATGCGCTCACCGACCCCACCGCCCGCTGGGCGCTGCTCAAGCTGATGACCGGGGGCCTTCGCGTCGGCGTCTCCTCGCGCCTGGCCAAGCAGGCCTGCGCCGACCTGGGCGGGGTGGCGATCGGCGAGGTGGAAGAGGTCTGGCACGCCCTGCATGCGCCCTATGAGGACCTGTTCGCCTGGCTGGAGGGTCATGGCGCGCGGCCCTCGCCCGATGCGCCGGGCCGCTTCCGGCCGGTGATGTTGGCCCAGGCCATCGACGAGGCCGTGGATTTCGGCCGGCTCGATCCGGCCACCTATGGCGCGGAGTGGAAGTGGGACGGCATCCGCATCCAGGCGGTCAGCGAGCAGGGGATTCGCCGGCTCTACAGCCGCACCGGCGACGACATTTCGGCGGTCTTTCCCGATGTGGTCGAGGCGCTGGACTTCGAGGGCGCCCTGGACGGCGAACTGCTGGTGCGGCGCGAGGGGGTGGTGGCGCCGTTCGGCGACCTGCAGCAGCGGCTGAACCGCAAAAGCGTCGACGCCAAGATGCTGCGGGCCTATCCGGCCGCCATCCGCGCCTATGACATCCTTGCGCTGGAGGGGGAGGATCTGCGCCCGCTCGCCTTCACCGAACGCCGGGCGCGGCTGGAGGCCCTGGTGGGTAGGCTCAATGATCCGCGCATCGACCTCTCGCCCCTGCAGCCCTTCGAGACCTGGGCCGAGCTCGCCGCCCTGCGGGCCGAGCCGCCGGCCGGCGATCCGCAGATCGCCGAGGGGCTGATGCTCAAGCACCTGACCTCGATCTATGAGGCGGGCCGCCCCAAGGGGCCGTGGTTCAAGTGGAAGCGCGACCCGTTCCTGATCGATGCGGTGCTGATGTACGCCCAGCGCGGCCACGGCAAGCGCTCCAGCTTCTATTCCGACTACACCTTCGGCGTGTGGACGACCGGGTCCGAGGGCGAGCGGGTGCTGACGCCGGTGGGCAAGGCCTATTTCGGCTTCACCGACGCCGAGCTGAAAGAGATCGACAAGTTCGTCCGCGACAACACCATCGAACGCTTCGGCCCGGTCCGCTCGGTCCGCGCCGAGGCGCATAGGGGGCTGGTGTTCGAGGTGGCCTTCGAAGGCCTGCAACGCTCCACCCGCCACAAGTCGGGCGTGGCCATGCGGTTTCCCCGCATCAGCCGCCTGCGCTGGGACAAGCCGCCGGGCGAGGCCGACGAGCTCTCCACCCTGGAGCGGATGCTCGACCAGATGGAGCAGCGGTAGGGGCGGGCGCCTTGCGTCCTTCGAGGCTCGCTTTCGCTCGCACCTCAGGATGAGGGAGGTCGGTGTTGGCTGAAGCGCATCATTGCGTCCTCATCCTGAGGCGCCCGAAGGGCCTCGAAGGACGAGGGCGGTCGCACGGGTTCCTCCATTATGGTCGGGCTTGAACCGACATGGCCGCTGTAGTGGACGGAGGACCTACGGAGCCTGCCAGAACCTTAGCCATCGAACATTCGGTTCGCCCAACGAAGCCGCGCTAGCAAAAGGACCGGCGCAAAACCGATAACGACAGCAGCCCAGAAGCGCATTCCAGGAACGCCAAGGATCCAATAGGCGATGAACACGCCCCCCACCCAGAGCAGAAGGCCAAGCGCCGTCAGGGCAAAGCGGAGAGCCCAGTGAGGACGTCTCGGGCTCACGATCCGGTCGACCATGGCCTGGGTGGCAGGCGACAGCTTGGCGGGCCTTTGCGGCTTCATAGGCACCTCAGAAAGTGATGGCGGTCCATCACCTATTGACGGGCCAGGATCGTCAACCCCATAGGCCCACGGGCCGGCACGCGCGGGTGGGTTGGTGCCTCCTACGGCAGGCGGCCCTGGGCCTTGAGGAAGGCCCGCAGGTCGCCGCCTTCGAACAGCAGGCCCTCGACGCCGGCGCGGGCGGCGGCCTCCATGTCGCCTGTCTTGTCGCCGACCATGAAGGAGGCGGCGCGGTCCACCGGCCAGTCGGCCATGGCCCGCAGCAGCATGCCGGGATTGGGCTTGCGGTCGGGCGGGTCGGGATGGCGCAGGGCCTCGATGGCGGCTTCCGGGTGGTGGGGGCAGAAATAGAAGGCGTCGATCCGCGCCCCGTCCTGGGCCAGGTCCTCGGCCATGCGGTCGTGCAGGGCGTGCATGTCGGCCTCGGTATAGTAGCCGCGCCCGATTCCCGACTGGTTGGTGACCACGAAGACCCACCAGCCGGCCTGGTTGAAGGCCCGCACCACGGCGCGCGCGCCCGCCACCCAGGTGAAGTCCTCCCACCGCGACACATAGCCCCGGTCGAGGTTTAGGACGCCGTCGCGGTCCAGGAAGAGGGCGGGCCTTGGCTGTGCGGCGGAGGGCGGAGACATGGGTGTGCAGGCCTCAGGGCGGCGAAATAGGGATGGACGTCCCGGTTGTTTCACAAGGGGCGCCGCCCGGTCTATGGTCGCCGCAAGACGATCTGGAGTTCCCCCTTGTCCGTGACCGAAACCGCCCCGCCCGTCCTGGCTATCGACGACCTTCGGGTCACCTTCGACACCCATGACGGCCCGGTTGAGGCCGTCCGTGGGGTGAGCCTGCAGGTGGCCAGGGGCGAGACCCTCGGCGTGGTGGGCGAAAGCGGCTCGGGCAAGAGCCAGACCTTCATGACGGTCATGGGCCTGCTGGCCCAGAACGGCCGGGCCACCGGCTCAGTGCGGTTCCAGGGCCAGGAGATCCTGGGGCTGAAGCCGCGGGCGCTCAACCGCCTGCGTGGCTCGAAGATGACCATGATCTTCCAGGACCCGCTGACGGCCCTCACCCCCCATGTGCGGATCGGCGAGCAGATAGCCGAGCCCCTGCGCCTGCATCTGGGCCTGTCGGCTAACGACGCCATGGCGAGGGCGCGCCAGTGGTTGGACCATGTGCGCATTCCCGACGCCGCGCGGCGACTGCGGCAGTATCCGCACGAGCTGTCGGGCGGCATGCGCCAGCGGGTGATGGTGGCCGCGGCCATGGCCGGCGGTCCCGAACTGCTGATCGCCGACGAGCCGACCACGGCGCTCGACGTCACCGTCCAGGCCGAAATCCTCGACCTGATGGCCGAGCTTGGCCGTGAGACCGGCACGGCCATGATGCTGATCACCCACGACATGGGGGTCATCGCCCGTCTCGCCGACCGGGTCTGCGTGATGAAGGACGGCGCCTATGTGGAAGAGGGGCCGGTGCGCGAGCTCTTCGCCGCGCCCAAGGTCCAGTACACCCGCGACCTGCTGGATGCGATCCCGCGCCTGGACCGCGCCGACCGCGGCGGCCGGCCGACAGTCGCGCCGGTGGCGGCCGACGCCCCGGTGATCGTCGAGGCCAAGGACGTCAAGGTCTGGTTCCCGATCCGCCAGGGCCTGATGGGCGGGATGCGCCAGCTGCGCGCCGTGGACGGTGTGTCCTTCGATGTGCGCCAGGGCGAGACCCTGGGCGTGGTCGGCGAGAGCGGCTGTGGCAAGTCCACCCTGTCGCGGGCCGTGCTCAATCTGATCAAGCCCACCGACGGCGTCGTCACCCTGATGGGCCGCGACATCACCCACGCCCAGAAGGCGGAGATGCGGGCGGCCCGCAAGGACCTGCAGATCGTCTTCCAGGACCCCCTGGCCAGCCTCGACCCGCGCATGACCATCGGCGACTCCATCGCCGAGCCCCTGAAGATATTCGCCCCCCAGCTCGACCGCGACGCCCGGGACGCCGAGGTGGCCGGGATGATGGCCCGCGCCGGCCTGTCGCCCGAACTGATCAACCGCTATCCGCACGAACTGTCCGGCGGCCAGAACCAGCGGGTGGGCATCGCCCGGGCGATGATCCTGAAGCCCAAGCTGGTGATCTGCGACGAGGCGGTCTCGGCCCTGGACGTCTCGATCCGCGCCCAGATCATCGACCTGCTCATCGACCTGCAGAAGGAGATGGGCCTGGCCATGATCTTCATCAGCCACGACCTGGCGGTGGTCCGCGAGATCAGCCATCGGGTGATGGTGCTGTTCCTCGGCCGGGTGATGGAGATGGCCGACCGCGACAGGCTCTATGCCGATCCGCAGCATCCCTATACCCGCGCCCTGCTTTCGGCCGCCCCGATCCCCGACCCCGAGCGCGAGCGCAACCGCCAGCGGCTGAAGCTGACCGGCGAGCCGCCCAGCCCGATGGACCCGGCTGCGGCCCTGCGGTTCCTGCCCTCGCGGGTCAGCGTCGATCCGCTCGCGCCCATCTATGTGCCCCGCCTGACCGAGGTGGCGCCCGGGCATCTGGTGTCGGAATTCGACGTGGATTGGGAAAACCGCGGCGCGGCCTGAACCGGGTTATTTCGGCAACCCGTCGGAAACCCTTGGCGGCGTACGGTGGCTTGACCGCAACCCTGTCGAGTACCGCCGTCCATGTCCGCCCTGCATATCGAGGTCGTCCGACCCCAGGACCTGACGCCTGCGCGCCTGCAGCGCTGGGCTGAACTGCAGAGCCAGCAGGCGGACCCGGCCTATGACAGCCCCTTCCTCTCGCCCCATTGGGCGCGGGCGGTGGAGCGGGCCCAGGCGCGCACCGGCGGCGGGGCGCGCGGCGTGCGGGTGGCCGTCATCACCGACGGCGCCCAGGATCTCGGCTTCATGGCCGCCCATGTGGGCGGCGCCACGGCCCTGCCGGCCGGCGCGCCCTTTTGCGACTATCAGGGCCTGGTGGCCGCGCCAGGGGTTGAGATCGACGCCCGGGCCATCGTCTCGGCCCTGCGGGTCCAGCGGCTGGATTTCTGCCACATGCTCGACGAGAGCGGCCCCTTCCAGGGCTTCTCCCACGGGGAGTCGGTCTCCCACGTGATCGAGGTCGGCGAAAGCTATGAGGCCTACGCCACCGAGCGGCGGGCCGCCGGCGTCGGCCTGCTCAAGGATTGCGACAAGAAGCGCCGCAAGGCCGAGCGGGAACTGGGCGAGGTGGTATTCACCCCGTTCAGCCGGTCGTCCAGCGACTATGACCAGCTGCTCACCTGGAAGCGGGCGCAGCTGCGCGCCACCGGCCAGTTCGACATTCTCCAGCCCGGCTGGACGCGGCGGCTGCTCGCCGATCTGTTCGAAAGCCGCGATCCCGATTTCGGCGCCACCCTGTTCACCCTGCACATCGGGGGCCGATTGGCCGCGGCCCATCTGCACCTGCGCAGCGGCCGCACCATTCACGGCTGGCTGATCGCCCACAATCCGGAGTTCGAGCGCGCCTCGCCGGGCCTGCTGCTGTTCCAGGACATCCTGCGCTGGATGGACACGACGCCCTACAGCCGCCTGGACCTGGGGGCGGGCGACTACCGCTTCAAGCGCGAACTGGCCAACGCCGAGGTCCGGGTGGGCCATGGCTTCGTCGGCGTGCTGTCGCCGGCCACCCTGCTGCGCCAGGCCGCCTACAGCCTGCGCCGGGCCGCCGAAGCCCTTCCGCTGGGCGCGGCGTCGGAGCTTCCGGGCAAGGCCATGCGCCGGGTCGACCGCCTGCGGGGCCTGCGCTCGGCCTGACGCTGACCTGACATTGCCCCGACGTTGCGGAGGGCGCCCGCGCCCGATAGGTTGCCCGCCTTCCCGCCCGCACCATATCTGGGCGGCCTCCCCGGACCACCGACCTTTCATGACGCTTTCCATCGACGACATCCGCGCCGCAGCCGACCGGCTGAAGGGGCATATCGAGCGCACGCCGTGCCGCCTGTCGCGGACCCTGTCGGAGATCACCGGGGCCGAGGTCTGGGTGAAGTTCGAGAACCTGCAGTTCACCGCCGCCTACAAGGAGCGCGGGGCGCTCAACAAGCTGCTGCAGCTCACCGAGGCCGAGAAGAAGCGCGGCGTCATCGCCGCCTCGGCCGGCAATCACAGCCAGGGCCTGGCCTATCACGCGGCGCGCCTGGGCATCCCGGTGACCATCGTCATGCCGCGGTCCACCCCCTTCGTGAAGGTGCAGCAGACCCGCGCCTTCGGGGCCGAGGTGGTCCTGGACGGCGAGGGCTATGACGAGGCGTCTGGCCGGGCCAAGCAGATCTGCGAGGATCGCGACCTGGTCTTCGTCCATCCGTTCAACGACCTGGACGTCATGGCCGGCCAGGGCACGGTGGCGCTGGAAATGCTGGAGGACGTGCCGGACCTCGACGTCCTGCCAATCCCCATCGGCGGCGGCGGGCTGATCGCCGGCTGCGCCACGGCGGCCAGGCATCTGCGGCCAGAAATCAAGGTGGTGGGGCTGGAGCCGGCCATGTATCCGTCCTTCACCTCTCGCATGCGCGGCGTGAACGGGGCCAGCGGCACGGGCGGGGCGACCATCGCCGAGGGCATCGCCGTCAAACAGGTGGGCGATGTCAGCTATGGGGTGGCCCGTCCGCTGATCGACGAGGTGCTGCTGGTCGAGGAGCCCTTCTTCGAGCGCGCCGTGGCGCTGTACTGCAATGTGGAAAAGACCGTGGCCGAGGGCGCCGGCGCCGCGGCCCTGGCCGGTCTGCTGGCCTATCCCGAGCGGTTCCGGGGCAAGAAGGCCGGCCTGATCATCACCGGCGGCAATATCGACACCCGCCTCCTGGCCTCGGTCCTGACCCGGGAACTGGTGCGCGAGCAGCGCCTGGTCTCCCTGCGGATCATCGGCGACGACCGGCCGGGCCTGCTGGGCAACGTCTCGGCCATCATCGGCCAGATGGGCGCCAATATCGTCGAGGTGGCCCACAACCGTCTGGCCCTGGACGTGCCGGCCAAGGGGGCGGAGTTCGACATCATGATCGAGACCCGCGACGCCCAGCACACCCAGGAAATCATGGAAGCCCTGCGCGAGCGCGGCTATCCGCCCCGCGCCGTCTGACTCTTCTCAAGCCAAGGATAGCCTCGATGCTCGCCCCCCTGTTCGCCCTGGCCGCGGCGCTCGCCCTGGTCGCCTGCTCTCCCCAGGGGGGCGAGGCCGCCTCCGAGGCTGCGGCCTATATGGAGGAGAACGCCGAGCGCGATGGGGTCGAGACCCTGCCCTCGGGCGTCCAGTACGAGATCGTCCGGTCCGGGCCGGCCTCGGGCCTGAAGCCCACCAAGGCCGACGAGGTCAAGGTGCACTATGAGGGCAAGCTGGCCGATGGCGAGGTGTTCGACTCCTCCTATGAGCGTGGCGTGCCCGCGGCCATGCCCCTGGCGGGCCTGATCCCGGCCTGGCTCGAAGTGCTGCCCCTGATGCGGCCCGGCGACGAATGGATCATCACCGTGCCGCCGGAGATGGGCTACGGCGAATCCGGCCAGGGTCCGATCCCGCCCAACAGCGTGCTGATCTTCCGTATCGAGCTGATCGACGTGCTGCCCGGTCCCGGCCGCGTCCAGCGCGGCTGAATCCCCGCTCTAAAGCGCAGCCTCAAGCGCGCCATAGAGGCGGCTGACATCGATGGGCTTGCTGACATGGTTGTCCATGCCGGCCGCCAGAAGCTCGTCCACCTGATGGGCCATGGCGTCGGCCGACAGGCCGATGATCGGCGTGCGCCGCCGGCTCTGGGCCAGCTCGCGGGCGCGGATTTCGCGGGTGGCGGTCAGGCCGTCCATCACCGGCATCCGCACATCCATCAGCACCAGGTCCCAGTCGCCGGCCTCCCAGGCGGCCAGGGCCGCGGCGCCGTCGGCGACCATCACGGGCTCGATCCCCAAGGGCGCCAGCAGGGCGCGCAGCACCACCTGGTTGACGCTGTTGTCCTCGGCGGCGAGGACGCGAAGTCGGCCAAGCTCACTGTCTGGCGCAGGCGACCCCAGAGCCTGGGGCGGTTCGGCGTCCCCCAGCCGCGGCAGGGGCAGGGTGAGGGTGAAGACCGAGCCCGAGCCCGGCGTGCTGGCCACGCCCAAGGTTCCGCCCATCAGGGCGCAGAGCTCGTGCGAGATGGCCAGGCCCAGGCCCGTGCCCCCATGTCGGCGGGTGGTGGAGGCGTCCAGCTGGGCGAAGCGGGCGAACAGGCGGGCCTGCTGGGCGCCGTCCAGGCCCGGCCCCGTATCGGCCACCCAGATCTTCACGCCCGCCGGACCGGCCTCGGCGCCGAGGGTGACCCCGCCCTGGTCGGTGAATTTCACGGCGTTGGCGACGAGGTTGTAGATCACCTGGCGCAGCCGCGTGGGGTCGCCCTCGAAAATCCCGCAGGCGGACTCGGCGAGCTCCAGGTTCAGCTCCAGGCCCTTGTCGGCCGCCAGGGTGGCGAAGGCCGAGCGGGCCGAACCGACCAGGGCGGCGAGGTCGAAGGCGATGGCCTCCACCTCCATCTGGCCGGCCTCGATCTTGGAGAGGTCGAGCACATTGTTCAGCAGGGCGGTCAGGGCTTCCCCGGACTGCCGGATCACGTCCAGGCGCTCGCGCTGGGCCAGGGCGAGGTCGTCCCGGGCCATCACCTGGGCCATGCCCAGCACCCCGTTCAGGGGGGTGCGAATTTCGTGGCTCATGGTCGCCAGGAAGGTGCTCTTGGCCAGGTTGGCGGCCGCCGCGGCCCGCTCCTGATCCTTGGCCTGAGCCAGGGCCTCGGCGAGCCGGCCCTCGATAGCTTCCCGGTGCAGGGCGGTCTCCAGCACATAGGCGAACAGAGCCGCCACGGCGACCAGGGCGACCAGCAGGGTCGTCGCCCCGCCGTGATGGGGGCTGACCAGAAGGCCTGCGGCGGTCATCAAGCCGATCGCCGTCAGCGCGGCGGCAGCGATCCGTCGCGAGGCCGGCAGCTCGGACGCCCCGCTCAGGGCCACGGCGCCGGTCATGGCCATGGCCGCCACCGTGGCGCCCTGTTGGCCCGTCATCAGCAGGGCGAAGGGCATGGCGCCATAGCCCAGGGTCTCGATGAAGGTGAAGCCGGCCAAGACCCACTCGTCCGCCGGACTGGGCGTGTCATGGGCCAGGACCCGTCGGCAGAGGATCTGATTGAAAAGCTGCAGGGCGACGTTCACGCCCAGCCAGGCGGCGACGAAGGCCGGGTCCAGCCAGACGAGACAGCCGGCGGCCGCGACGAAGGTGAGCGGAAGGATGATTCGGGCGTCCCGCTTGCGGAAACGCGCCACATCCACCCATCGCGACGCGCCGCCGGACTGGCCACTCATGGATACTGCACCGGCGGCCCCTGGGGCGCGGTCTCCCTCAAGACGAGTATTAATCATGGTGCTCGCCACTTAACGCCCCGTGAAAGACACGGCCAGGATGTGGGCGCCCATCGGCGACCGACCGGCTGCGGTTGGGCGAAAGCTGGGCGCTTTCCGATGAGGCGCGGTCCCGTGGCGCTGTTGCGCGGCGATGGCTGGAGCCGGGCGACACAGAGGTCTAGGCTCGCCCCATGTCATCCTCCCAGACCCTCCCCCAGACGCTCACCCCCAGGGCCCTCGAGATCCTCGACCGCCTGGTGGCCTTCGACACCACCTCCCGCCTGTCCAACCTGGCCCTGATCGAATGGGTCGAGGCCTATCTGGACGGCCATGGGGTGGGCCATCGCCGGGTTCCCAACGCCGACGGGACCAAGACCAATCTGATCGCCACCATTGGTCCGGACATTCCCGGCGGCGTGGTGCTGTCGGGCCATACCGACGTGGTGCCGGTGGACGGCCAGCCCTGGACCTCGGATCCCTTCAAGGTCACCCCGCGGGACGGTCGCCTCTATGGCCGGGGGACCTGCGACATGAAGGGCTTCCTGGCGCTTTCCCTGGCGGCCATTCCCGACATCCTCGCCGCCCAGCCCAAGAAGCCGGTCCACCTGGCCTTTTCCTATGACGAGGAGGTGGGCTGCATCGGCGCGCCGGACATGATCCGCATCATCGCCAGCGAGCTGCCAAGGCCCGCCCTGGTGGTGGTCGGCGAGCCCACCAATATGGAGGCCGTCAGCGGCCACAAGGGGATCAACACCTTCCGCGTCACGGTCCGCGGTCATGAGGCCCATTCAAGCCAGACCCAGCTGGGCGCCTCGGCCAACATGGTGGCCATCCGGCTGATGGGGATGCTGTGCGACCTGGCCGAACAGCTGGAGCGTGACGCCGATCCGGCCTCGCCGTTCACGCCCAGGCACGCGACCCTGACCGTCGGTCAGGTGAACGGCGGCACGGCGGTGAACATCCTGGCCCGGGAATGCGTCTTCTTCTTCGACCTGCGCAGCCCGCCGGGTCTGGACCCCAAGGTGGTGCTGGCGCCCTTCTTCGCCGCCTGCGAGGCCGCCGACGCCGCGCTCAAGGCCCGCTTCCCCGACACCGGGGTCGAGGTGGTCCAGCGCTCGCACACCCCGCCCTTAGCGCCGGAAACCGATGGCGTGGCCGAGGCCTTCGCCCGCCGGCTGGCCGGCGACAATGGTCCGGCCCGGGTGGTGGCCTTCGCCGCCGAGGCTGGCCAGTTCCAGGAGGCGGGATTCTCCACCGTCATCTGCGGGCCGGGCTCCATCGATCAGGCCCACCAGCCTGACGAGTTCGTCGAGGTCTCTCAGATGGAGCGGGGCGGGGCCTTCATGGCGCGCCTCGTCGACTGGGCCGCAGCGGGCGAATGACCGGCCGGCGGCCGCGCAGATCGTTGGGGTTCCAGGTCATGGCGCGGGCCAAGGCGAGGGCGCTGACCCGCCGGCCCGACTGGACGGCGCGCCGCGAACGCCAGACCCTTGGCAGGTCGGCGAAGGCGGCTTTCAGTCCGCGCCAGGTGACGCCCGCCTGAAGCTTGCCCTCCCGCCGGGTGGCGATGACGGCCACCGCCAGCAGGTGAAGCGGCAGGACCAGCGGCAGCAGCAGGCCCGGCGTATCCTTGATCAGCACCCAGAAGCGATTGCGCGTGCCGTGAAAGACCGCGAATTCGGACTTCGGCCCGCCCGACGAGGCCGAGCCCTCATGGGCGATCACGGCTCCGGGGACCAGCAGGGTCGGCTCGCCCGCGAGCTGCAGCCGATAGCCGAAGTCCACATCCTCGCAATAGCAGAAGAAGCTCTCGTCCAGACCCCCGAGGCGGAGGAACAGGGCGCGGTCGACCATCATCGCCGCCCCGCAAGGCGAGAAGACCTCGCCCTCGGGCGTATCGCCGGGATCGGGGGTCTGATAGCCGCCGCGATAGGGAATGGCCGGCCCCGACATGACATCGCCCAGGCCGTCTAGCACGGCGCGGTCCTGGGCCATCACCTGGCGGGAGGTGAAGGACAGCACGCGCGGGTGACGCCGGCTGGCCTCGACCAGCTGCGCCAGCCAGTCGGGATCGGGATAGGCGTCGGGGTTGAGCAGCACCAGCCAGCGGCCAAGGGCCTCGCGCGCCCCCAGATTGACCCCGGCGGCGAAGCCGAGATTGCCGCCGGCCTCGATGACGCGCGTCCCGGGAAATCCGGCGGCGGCGGGCTTCGCCTCCTGTTGGGGCGAGTCGTTATCGACGATGATCAGCTCGAAATCGGCGAAGGTCTGGGCGGCCAGGGCGGCGACGCAGCGGGCCAGCGTCGCCCCGCTATTATAGGCGACGATGACGACGCTCAGCGCCGGGGGCGCCTTGTCTTCGCCGGAAGGCTCGTTCATGCGAAGGCTTGCTCCAAACGCGACTCGTAGAGATTCATGACGACCATCACCCCGCTCGCCCTGCCCGAGGTTCTGCTTATCACGCCCAAGCGCCATGGCGATGCGCGTGGCTGGTTCGCCGAGACCTGGAGCCGCAGGACGCTCGGCGAGGCGGGCGTGACCTGTGATTTCGTGCAGGACAACCAGGCCTATAACGCCAGGAAGGGCACCGTGCGGGGCCTGCATTTCCAGACCGCCCCCCACCCTCAGGCCAAGCTGATCCGGGCGTTGCGCGGGGCGATCTATGATGTCGCCGTCGATGTGCGGCCAGGCTCACCCACCTTCGGCCAGTGGGTCGGGGCCGAACTGACCGCCGAGGGCGGCGAGCAGCTGCTGGTCCCCCGGGGCTTCGCCCATGGCTACTGCACGCTGACCGACGATTGCGAGCTATTCTACAAGGTCGACGGCCTCTATGCGCCCGATTGCGAGGGGGGCGTTCTCTGGAACGATCCGGACCTGGCCATCGACTGGCCGGTGGAGCCCGCGGACGCCATCACCTCGGACAAGGACAAGATCCTGCCCCGCCTGAAGGACATGCCGGAGGCCATCTTCGAATGAGCGAACCGCAGAACGAACTGCTGGAAATCCTCAATCTCGAACAGATCGAACTCGATCTCTATCGGGGCCTGACGCCGGCCCGGGAAGGGCGCCGCATCTATGGCGGCCAGGTGGTGGCCCAGGCCCTGACTGCGGCCTATCGCACCATCGAAGGCCGGCTCTGCCACTCCATGCACGCCTATTTCATCCGGCCGGGCGACGCCTCCATCCCCATCCTGTTCCAGGTGGACCGGGCCCGGGACGGCGGCTCGTTCTCGGTGCGACGGGTGACCGCGATCCAGAACGGCAAGCAGATCTTCAACCTGGCCGCCTCCTTTCAGGTCCCCGAGGAGGGATTCGAGCACCAGGATCAGGCGCCCGCCGTGGCGCCGCCGGAGGACCTGCTGAACGAGGAACAGCTGCGCGAAGCCGACGGCGTTCCGCCCCGGGACCGGGACTGGCCGGTGGAGGTTCGCCCCGTCAATCCCCAGCGCCGCGGCCGCACCGAGCCGCTGGAGCCGCTCTACGATGTCTGGTTCAAGGCCCGCCAGTCGGTGGGGACCGACGTGGCGGTCAACCAGTGCGCCCTGGCCTATGGCTCGGACATGAGCCTGCTGGATGCGAGCCTGCGGCCCCATCCCGTTCCCGACGGAGAGCTGCAGGTGGCCAGCCTCGACCACGCCCTGTGGTTCCACCGTCCCAGCGACTTCTCCGACTGGCACCTCTATGTGCAGGACAGCCCCTCGGCCTCGGGCGGGCGGGGCTTCAACCGCGGCTCCATCTTCGACCGCCAGGGTCGACTGGTGGCCTCGGCGACCCAGGAAGCGCTCATCCGCCATCGCCCGCCCGGCTGATCCGTGACAGTCTTTCCCTGCGCCGGCGGGACAGCCGGGAGACCAGCGGGAGGATGCTCATGAACGATCGGGTGAAGGTGGAGATCACGGACGGCGTCGCCGACGTGCGCATGGTCCGCACCGACAAGATGAACGCCCTGGACGACGCCATGTTCTCGGCCCTGATCGAGACCGGCGAGGCGCTGAAGACCACGAAGGGCGTCCGCGCCGTGGTGCTGTCGGGGGAGGGGCGGGCCTTCTGCGCCGGCCTCGACATGGGCTCCTTCGCCGCCATGGCCTCGGGCGAGCGCAACCGCGGGGCGGCCGATGGCGAGACCCTGCTGACGCCCAAGCGCTCGGCCGGCGGCTCCAACCGCGCCCAACACGCCGTCATGGTCTGGCGCGAACAGCCGGTCCCGGTGATCGCGGCGGTGCATGGGGTGGCCTTCGGTGGCGGCTTCCAGCTGGCGCTCGCGCCGGACATGCGCTTCGTGACGGCCGACTCGCGCATGGCGGTGATGGAGATCAAGTGGGGCCTGGTGCCCGACATGGGCGGCATGGTGCTGATGCGTCACCTGGCCCGCGGCGACGTGATCCGCGAGCTCACCTATTCCGGCCGCATCTTCGACGGGGAAGAAGCCCAGCGCCTGGGCTTCGCCACCCGGGTCTGCGCCGACCCGCTGGCCGAGGCCCTGGCCCTGGCCCGTGAGATCGCCAGCAAAAGCCCGACGGCGATCCGCGGCGCCAAGCGGCTGATCGAACTGTCCGAGACCCCGGCCGATCAGCACGAGATCCTGCGGGTGGAGAGCGCCGAACAGGGGGCCCTGATCGGGTCGGCGAACCAGAAGGAAAGCGTGATGGCCAATATGGAGAAGCGCGCGCCGGTCTTTGCGGACTGAGGGCGCGCTCATTGCGACCGCCCTCGTCCTTCGAGGCCCTGCGGGCGCCTCAGGATGAGGGCGGACTGAGGCGCATCGCCTTTCACATGATTTCCTCATCCTGAGGTGCGAGCGAAAGCGAGCCTCGAAGGACGCACGGCTTGGCCGCCCTGGCGCTCAGACCACGCCTGACCCCCACTCCGCCCGCACCGCCTCATCGGCTTCGACCGACAGGGCCAGCGCCCGCTCGGCGGCGAAGGCTGCAGGGGACAGCAGTTGCGATAGCGCCCAGACGGCAGCCCCGCGGACCACGGGGGCCTCATCGTTCAGCCGCGCCCTCGCCACCCCGACCAAACCAGGGTCGCCGCTGTTGCCGATGGCGTAGAGGACGTTGCGGACGAAGCGGTCGCGACCCAGGCGCTTGACCGCGCTCTTGGTGAACAGGGCGCGGAAGGCCGGGTCATCCAGGGTGGCCAGGTCTTCCAGGCGCGGGGCCTTCAGGACTTCCCGGGCCTGAAGCTGCTGCTCGCGGGCGGTCTGGGCGAACTTGTTCCAGGGGCAGACGGCCAGGCAATCGTCGCAGCCATAGATGCGGTTGCCGAGCGCGGGGCGGAATTCAGCCGGGATCGGGCCGGACAGCTCGATGGTCAGGTAGGAGATGCAGCGCCGCGCATCGAGCTGGTAGGGGGCCGGGAAGGCGTTGGTCGGGCAGACCTCCAGGCAGGCGCGGCAGGACCCGCAGGCGTCGTCGCCGGGCGGATCGGGCTCAAGCTCCAGCGAGGTGAGCACCGAGCCGATGAACAGCCAGGAGCCGAACTGGCGCGACACCAGATTGGTGTGCTTGCCCTGCCACCCCAGGCCTGACGCCTGCGCCAGGGGCTTTTCCAGCAGGGGAGCAGTGTCGACGAAGACCTTCACCTCGCTTCCGAAGGTCTGGGCCATCCAGGTCGCCAGCTGCTTCAGCCGCTTCTTGATCAGGTCGTGATAGTCCGAGCCCTGCGCATAGACCGAGATCGCCCCGCGATCGGGGTGCTCCAGGACGCCGCGGGGGTCGTGGTCGGGACCGTAGTTGACCCCCAGCATGACGGCAGAGCGGGCGCTGTCCCACATGGCCTGGGGGTGGGAGCGGCGTTCCAGGGTGGTCTCCAGCCAGGCCATCTCGCCGTGGCGACCCTCGGCGACGAATTCGGCCAGGCGCGCTCCGGCGCTCCATGGCTGGTCGGCGCGCGCCAGGCGGCAGTCGTCGAAGCCCAGCTCAAGGGCCTTGGCGCGGATCAGGTCTTCAGGTGATTCAGAAATCGAGGTCGTCATAATGGGCCGCGGGCGCGAGCCCCGGCCAGCGATCGGCGAGCAGCGGCCTGAAGCAGGGCCGGGACTTCACCGTCATGTACCACGTCTTGACGGCGCCGAAGTCGCGCCAGGGCACGTCGCCGAAATAGTCGATCACCGACAGGTGCGAGGCGCCGGCGAAATCGGCCAGGCTGAGGCGTCGTCCCGCCAGCCAGTCGCGCTCCGCCAGCAGGCTCGTCAGATAGGTCATGTGGTGGCGCAGAGCCTCGCGCCCCCGCCGCAGGGCTGCCAGGTCCGGAGCCCCCATGCGCAGCAGGCGCTTTTCCATCTTTTCGTGCAGCAGGAAGGAGCCGACCTCATAGTCGAACTTGCGGTCGAACCACTGCAGCAGGCGCCGCGCCTCGGCCCGGTCGGCGGCCTCGCGGCCCAGCAGGGCGGGCTCGGGATAGGCCTCTTCCAGATGATCGAGGATGGCGCGGCCCTCGCAAAGGACCAGGCGGCCATTGGGGCCTTCCTCGACCAGCACCGGCGTCAGGCCCGAGGGATTGAGCGCCGACAGATCGTCGGGCTGTTCCCAATAGCGGACGACGACGTCCTCGAACGCCAGGCGTTTTTCGCCCAGCGCCAGACGGACCTGCCGCGAGGCCGGGTCGAGCGGGAAGTGGTAGAGGGTGCGTTGGACGCTCATGCCGGCATTTCGCCGCGAATGCGGACAGTTTGATCAGGCCTCGATAAGCCCGCACGGGCCTTAAGGGCGCGTTTACGAAGCGGTCTCGTATCCTGATTTGGGCGCCCCATCTGGGCGCCTGCTCGGCCGTGCGGCGTCAGGTCGCGGGGGGCTCGGCGAAGGCGCCGCCGTGCGGTTCGGCCCGGCCCCGCGGATCGGCGTGGATCAGGATGTCGGCGGCGGGAAAATGCTTCAGCAGCCGATGCTCGGCCTCGACGATCACCTGGTGGGCCGCGTCCAGGGTCAGGTCGGGATCCAGGTCGGCGTGCATCTGGATATGGACATAGGGCCCTGAGGCGCGGGTGCGTAGCTGATGGATGTCGGTCAGGCGAGGGTCCTGGGTCATCAGCCGCACGATCAGCGCCCGCTGATCCTCGGGCAGTTCATGGTCCATCAGCTGGTGGGCGGCCTCGCGGAAGACGCCGATGGCGGCCCACACCAGGATGGCGGCGACCACCAGGCCCGCGGCGCCATCCAGGCTGGTGAAGCCCAGCAGCGCCGCGCCGGCGACGCCCAGCAGGGCGGCGAGGTTTGAGGCGAGGTCGGAGAAATAGTGCGCCCGGTCGCCGGAGACGGCCACCGACTGGGTCTGGCGCAACACCCGGGTCTGGGCGGCCACCAGCAGGCCTGTCAGCACGATGGAGCCAGCCATGACCGCCATGGCCCAGCCCCCATGGGCGATCGGCTGGGGGTCGAGCAGGCTGGCGATGGCCTCGCGCCCCACCAGGGCGGCCGATGCGAAGACCAGGCCCGCCTGCATCAGGCTGGCGAAGGCCTCGGCCTTGCCATGGCCGAACCGGTGCTCGGCGTCCGGTGGGACCACGGCGTAGCGCACGGCGAAAAAGGTGATCAGCGAGGCGATCAGGTCGAGGCCGGAATCGGCCAGGGAGGCCAGCACCGCCACCGAGCCGCTGGCCAGCCAGGCGGCGGTCTTCAGGGCGACCAGAACCAGGGCTACGGCCACCGACAGCAGGGTGATCCTGCGGGTCAGGGCGGCGGTCTGGTCTGGCCTCAGGGCCGGGGCGGAAGGCGGGTCGGCGGCGGTCATGATCCCCCGACCCTAAACTTTCGCGGTGCGGCGCCCCAGGAGGATTTTCCGCCTCAGGCGCCCTTTAGGCGTCAGGCCGCCTTCCGCGGTTCTGGCCCCACATAGACCGACTGGGGCCGCACCAGCCGGCCGCCGGCCAGTTGCTCGCGGGCGTGGGCCAGCCAGCCGGCGACGCGGCCCATGGCGAAGACGCAGGTGAAGGCCGAGGGCGGGAAGTCCAGGGCCTCCAGCAGCAGGGCGGTATAGAACTCCACATTGGTGTCCAGGGGCCGGTCGGGCTTGTGGGTCTTGAGGATGTCGAGGGCCGCGGCCTCCACGGCCTCGGCGAAGGCCACGCGGCCGGCCCCGCCGCCGCCGCTCGCCGCCAGGGCGCGCACGGGCCCTTTCAGCGCGTCGGCCCGGGGGTCGCGCACCCGGTAGATGCGGTGGCCAAAGCCCATCAGCCGCTCGCCGCGGGCCAGGGCCGCCTCGATCCAGGCCCGGGCGTTCTCCGGCTGGCCGATGCCGTCCAGCATTTCGATGACCGGCCCCGGCGCGCCGCCGTGCAGCGGACCTTTCAGGGCGCTGATCCCGGCCAGCACCGCCGAGGTCAGGCCGGCCCGCGTCGAGGCCACCACCCGGGCCGCGAAGGTCGAGGCGTTCAGGCCGTGGTCGGAGACGGTGACCAGATAGGCGTCCAGGCCCGCGACCTGGGCCGCCGTCGGCGCGGCGCCGGTCAGCATGCGCAGGATGTCGGCGGCGTGGGGGAGGGCGGGATCAGGCGCGATCGGCGCCTGGCCGGCCTGGCTGCGGACCACGGCCGGGGTGAAGACCGCCGGCGCCGCGATCAGGCGCAGGGCGGTGGCGAGATCGTCGCCATCGGCCAGCCGGGCCATCAGGGCGCGCACGGCCTCCACCGGCTCGCGGGCCAGGAGACCTGAGTCCAGATGGGCCACCTCGGCGAACACCTCGACCCGGGCGGCGCCGAGCGCAGCGGCCAGATCGGTCGGCAGGTCCTCGAAGAAGCCTTCGAACAACAGGGCGATCAGGTCTTCGAAGGTGGCGTGGCCGGCGAGGTCGTCCAGGGAGCGACCGCGGATGATCAGGCGGCCGGCCTGACCGTCGACTTCGGACAGCACGGTGCGGGCGGCGACGACGCCTTCGAGGCCTTCAGGGGGCGCAGAAGCATGGGCGTTCATGGGGAGGCTCCAGTTTCGACTTGCGCCGTCGAATGTCCGCCGCCAAGCTTCATCGTCAATCTTGATCAATATAATCAATGTAAGGCTCATGACCGATTGGATCGGCGCCGAGGAGGCCTGCGCCCGGCTGAAGGTGCGCAGCCAGACCCTCTACGCCTATGCGAGCCGCGGGCGCGTCGGCGCCCGCCCCGACCCCGCCGACCCCCGCCGCAGCCTTTACCGCGCGGCCGATGTGGCGGGGCTGGCGGAGCGGAAGTCCCGGGGGCGCAAGGCTGCGGCCGTGGCGGCCGGCGCCATCGCCTGGGGCGAGCCGGTGCTGGACTCCGCCATCACCACGGTGGTCGAGGGGCGGCTCTATTACCGGGGGCGAGAGGCCGTCGTCCTGGCGGAATCCCAGACGCTCGAATCCACCGCGCGTCTGTTGCGAGGCGGCGACGGGGCGGCGCTGAAGCGAAGCGCGCGGGGGACGCCGCCGGCCGGGGACGACATGCGCGCCCGGGCCTTCACCGTCCTGGCGACGCGGGCGGGCCTGGACCCGCCGGCCCTGGGCCGCCATCCCCTGGCCCTGGCGGTGGAGGCCGCGACCCTGCTGGACGTACTGGCGGATGCTGTGGCCGGGACGCCCGGCAGCGGGGCGATCCACGAGCGCCTGGCCCTGGCCTGGGGCCGCGCCCGGGGGGACGGGGGCGCCGACCTGATCCGCCGCGCCCTGGTGCTGCTGGCCGACCACGAGCTCAACGCCTCGACCTTCGCCGCCCGGGTGGCGGCGTCCACGGGCGCCTCCCTGGCCGCCTCGGCGCTTGCGGGACTTTCGGCCCTGTCGGGACCCAGGCACGGCGGGGCGGCTGCGGCCATGCGGGGGTTGCTGGGCGAGGCGGCCAAGATGGGACCATCCGGCGCCATCGCCGCGCGGCTGGCCGAGGATCGCAGCCTGCCGGGCTTTGGCCATGCGCTCTATCCTGAGGGCGACCCCAGGGCGCTGGCCTTGCTGGCGCGGTTCGAACCGCCGTCGGACCTGGCGGCCCTGCGCAGGGCGGTGGAGGGCGCCACCGGCCAGGCGCCGAATGTGGACTTCGCCCTGGTGGCCCTGTCGGAGACTCTGAACCTGCCGAAGGATGCGCCCTTCGCCCTGTTCGCAGTGGCCCGCTGCGCCGGCTGGATCGCCCACGCCATCGAGCAGGTTCAGACCGGCGGCCTGATCCGGCCGCGGGCGCGCTATGCCGGGGTGACGCCGATCGCCGGGGATTCCGGGGGCTCGGCGAACTGACCGCCCTTGCGGTAGCGATAGAGATAGGTGCCGAGCACCGATTCCACCGCCGTGGGGCGAACCCCCAGGGCCTCGAGCCCCGGCAGGGCGGGATCGGCGATATTATCGACCCGCAGCTGCTCGACTTGATCGACGGTCAGGGGCGGGGCGATGGGCGTCATGGCCAGCAGACCGCCGACCTTGCCGATCATCCGGGCGACCGGGAAGGGCAGGGGGACGAGGAAGCGGCGGCGCTGGGTCTGGCTCAGCACCATCTCCAGGATCTGGCGGAAGGTCAGGATCGCCGGGCCGCCCAGCTCATAGGTCTTGCCGGCCGCCTCGGGCGCGGCCACCGCGGCGGCGACCGCCCGGGCCACATCGCCCACGAAGACCGGCTGGAAACGGGTCTTGCCGCCGCCGATCAGGGGCAGGGCCGGCGACAGGACCGCCATGGCGGCGAAGCGGTTGAAGAAGTCGTCCTCAGGACCAAAGACGATGGACGGCCGCAGGATCACGGTGTCGGGCAGGATTTCGCGCACGGCGGCCTCGCCCTCGGCCTTGGTGCGGGCATATTTCGAGGCGCCGTTCGGATCGGCGCCGATGGCCGAGATCTGCACCATGCGGCGCACGCCGGCGTCGCGGGCGGCCTGGGCCACGTTGCGCGCGCCCATGGTGTGCAGGCTCATGAACTTCTGGCGGCCGCTCTCGTAAAGCACGCCCACCAGGTTGACGCAGACCTGGGCGCCTTCCAGGGCGCGGGCGACCGAGGCGGTGTTGCGGATATTGGCCTGGACCACCTGGATCTGGCCCACATCGCCCAGCAGCAGCAGGTCATAGGCCCGCGCCGGCTGGCGCACCGCGACCCGCACCCGATATCCGGCCCGGGCCAGAGCCCGCACCACCTGACTTCCGACAAAGCCCGAACCGCCGAAGACGGTGACGAGATCCTGCATGGCCCGGCCCGTTGTTTTCCAATGTTCCTGAGCGCCCGGATAGACGATGCGGACCCCTGCTGCAATGCGACTTGCAAGATGTGCGAAAAGGTCCGTTGACGCCCGTCTGGCTTTTCCTTAGTAGTCCCGCCTCCCGATCCGACGGACCGGGCCCAGGTGGCGGAATTGGTAGACGCGCTGGCTTCAGGTGCCAGTGGCTTAACGGCCGTGGAGGTTCGAGTCCTCTCCTGGGCACCACCCCTCTCTCAAGGTCCATCCGGGGGTGGTCGCCCTTCTTTCCCCCGCAGGACGTCCGAAAAGCCGCGGCGAAGCCCGCGCCATATGCGGAGCAAGCGGTCTTGGCCAACTTCCTTCACAAGGGCGACCTGCCCGACGGTCTATTCCAGGGCGTGGACGCCGTGGCTGTGGATTCCGAAACCATGGGCCTGCGCCTGGGGCGCGACCCGCTCTGCGTGGTGCAGATCTCGGCCGGGGACGGCGACGCCCATCTCGTGCAGCTGGATCGGGCCACCTATGACGCGCCGAATCTCAAGGCCCTGCTGACCAATCCCGCGATCACCAAGATTTTTCACTTCGGGCGGTTCGACATCGCCATGTTCCATCTCCATCTGGGGGTGATGACCGCGCCCGTCTACTGCACCAAGATCGCCTCCAAGCTGGCCCGGACCTATACGGACCGGCATGGGCTGAAGGACGTGACCCGCGAGATGGTCGGCGTCGATCTCTCCAAGGCCCAGCAGAGCTCCGACTGGGGGCAGGCCAGCCTGTCGGACGACCAGGTCGCCTACGCCGCCTCCGACGTCCTGCACCTGCACGCCGTGCGCGCCCGGCTGGACGCCATGCTGGCCCGGGAGGGCCGCGACGCCCTGGCGCGGGCCTGTTTCGAATTCCTCCCCCATCGCGCCATCCTGGATGTGGCCGGCTGGGAGGACTCCGACATCTTCGCCCATAGTTGAGGCCAAGGTGAGCGCCCTGGCATATGAGGCCCGCGGGCCGGCTTCGGCCCTGACCATGGCCAGGTGGCGGCGGCGCTCTCGGCTGATCCGCCAACTGCGGGTGGCGCTTCCCCTGTTGATCGCGGCCATCGTGCTCAGCCTGGTCGGCCTCGTGGTCTATCGCAGCCTGGCCGGCCAGACGGCGCAGCCGGTGGAGTCCGAGGCCCCGATCCGGCTGGTTAATCCCCGCTTTCTGGGCCGCGACATCCAGGGGCGCTCCTTCGTGATCACGGCGGCCAGCGCCGTGCGCGACGAGAACGACTATCAGCGGGTGGTGCTGGATCGTCCGGCCATGGTGGTGGATGGCGAGGGCCTCAGCCCCATGCGGCTCTCGGCCCGTTCAGGCGTCTTTCATGAGGGCGATGGGATTCTGCGGCTTCAGGGTGATGTCACCCTGAACGATCAGGCGGCGGCCTTCGATACGCCGAGCGCGGTGTTCAACACCGCCACCGGGGTGCTGGAGGGTGAGGGACTGATCACCGGCGCCGGCCCGCTTGGCGAAATCCGTGCTAGGTCCTATGGCGTGTACGACAAGGGCGAGCGCATGGTCTTCAAAGGCGGCGTGACCGGTCGGATCACTCCGAACTCGCCGCGATGATGCGAAAATGAGGCGTCTGAAGATGAATTCTCCGCATGCGACCGGCGCCCGGACACGCGTTCCGGCGATCCTGGCCGCGGGCCTGATCCTCGGTCTGGCCGCAGCGCCGGCCCAGGCGCAACTGGCCAGCGGCTCCAACGCACCCGTCGATATCACCGCCGACGAGCTCGAAGTGGTCAACGCCGATTGCCTAGCCATCTGGCGGGGCTCGGCCGAAGCCCTGCAGGACGGCTCGCGCCTGCGGGCCGATGTCCTGCGCATCCGTTATGCGCCGGGCCGCCCGGGCGCCAGGGCGTCGGACACCAGCTGCGGCGATCTCCAGGGCATGGAGGCGCAAGGGTCGGTCTTCTATGTCACGCCCCAGCAGCGGGTGCGGTCCAATGCGGCGGTCTATGACGCGGCCAGCGACACCATCACCATGACCGGCGACGTGGTCGCCGCCCAGGGCCAGAACGTGCTGCGCGGCGAGCGCCTGGTGATCCAGGTGGCTACCGGCCAGGCCCGGATGGAGACCAGCGCCCGGGGCGCCGGATCCTCCGGTCGGGTGCGCGGCGTCTTCTATCCCAATGCGTCGCAGGGCCAGCCTGCCGCCAAGCGCTAAAAAGGAGCCGCCGTGCTGGATAAGACGATGCAGGCCGACCTGCCTGGCGCGGCGCTGGGCGAAGGCCTGGTGGTCGACAATATCGGCAAGTCCTATCGCGGCCGCCCGGTGGTGAAGGGCGTCTCCCTGCGCCTGGCGCGCGGCGAGGTGGCCGGCCTGCTGGGCCCCAACGGGGCGGGCAAGACCACCTGCTTCTACATGATCACCGGCCTGATCGCCGCCGACTATGGCGCCATCTATCTGGACGGCGAGAACATCACCGCCCAGCCCATGTATCAGCGCGCCCGGATGGGACTGGGCTACCTGCCGCAGGAGACCTCGATCTTCCGCGGCATGACCGTGGCCCAGAACGTCATGGCCGTGGTCGAGCTGCGCCAGCGGGACGGCGCCAAGGCCCGCGCCACGGTCAATCAGCTGCTGGAAGAGCTGCATATCGAGCATCTGCGCGACGCGCCGGCCATCTCCCTGTCGGGCGGCGAGCGGCGCCGGGTGGAGATCGCCCGGGCGCTGGCCAGCGAGCCGTCCTTCATGCTGCTCGACGAGCCCTTCGCCGGGATCGATCCCCTGGCCATCGCCGATATCCGCGAGGTCATCACCTATCTGAAGACCCGTGGCATCGGCATCCTGATCACCGACCACAATGTCCGCGAGACCCTGGACATCATCGACCGGGCCGCGATCATCCATGCCGGCGAGCTGCTGTTCGAAGGCTCGCCGTCCGAGATCATCGACAATCCCGAGGTCCGCCGGGTCTATCTGGGCGACCGCTTCGGCGGCTGACCGCGGCTGGGCCGTGCGTCCTTCGAGGCTCGCTTTCGCTCACACCTCAGGATGAGGGCGGCGGGTGCCGGCGTTTCATTCCGACCTCATCCTGACGCGTCCTGCGCCCTAGACCCCAACACCGTCATCCTGGGCCCTGTGCCCAGGATCCCTCTCCCCGCCTGCGCCCGCCCTCGACAGGGACCCTCGGGACGAGCCCGAGGGTGACGAGCCTGAGAGGCCTTGCGTCCTTCGAGGCTCGCTTTCGCTCGCACCTCAGGATGAGGGCGGCGGTGCGGGCGTCCTATTCCGACCTCATCCTGAGGCGCCCTGCGCCAGCAGGGCTTCGAAGGACGAGGGCGGTCGCAAGGCCGACCGCCCCCACCTTACTCAGAGCCCGGCCAGGGCCTGGTCCAGGTCGGCGATGATGTCGTCCACATGTTCCAGGCCGACCGAGAGCCGCACCACGTCGGGGCCGGCGCCGGCCGCCAGCTGGTCGGCTTCCTCCAGCTGGCGATGGGTGGTCGAGGCCGGGTGGATGATCAGGCTGCGGGTGTCGCCGATGTTGGCCAGGTGGGAGAAGAGCTCCACCGCGCCAACCAGCTTGACGCCCCCGGCGTAGCCGCCCTTCAGGCCAAAGGTGAACACCGCGCCGGCGCCCTTCGGGGCGTAGCGCCTGGCCCGCGCGTGGCTGGGATCGCCGGCCAGTCCCGCATAGGAGACCCAGGCGACCTTGGGATGGGCCTGCAGCCACTCGGCGACCTTCTGGGCGTTGGCGCAGTGACGCTCCATCCGCAGGGCCAGGGTCTCGATGCCGGTCAGAATCATGAAGGCGTTGAACGGCGAAATGGCGGGGCCCAGGTCCCGCAGGCCCAGCGCCCGGCAGGCGACCACGAAGGCGGCCGGGCCGAAGGCCTCGGTGAAGATCTTGCCGTGATAGCTGGGGTTGGGCGCGCTCAGATTCGGCCAGCGTCCGCCGGTCCAGTCGAACTTGCCGCCGTCGACGATGGCCCCGCCGATGGAGTTGCCGTGGCCGCCCAGGAACTTGGTCAGGGAATGGACGACGATGTCGGCGCCGTGGTCCAGCGGCCGGCAGAGATAGGGGGTGGCGAGCGTATTATCGACCACCAGGGGCACGCCGGCGGCATGGGCGACGTCGGCGATGCCGGCGATGTCCATCACCACCCCGCCGGGATTGGCGATCGATTCGATGAACACCGCCCGGGTCTTGTCGTCGATGGCGCGGGCGAAGGCCTCGGGCTCCAGCTCTTCGACGAAGGTCACCCCCCAGCCCATGCGCTTGAAGCTCTGGCTGAGCTGGGTGATCGAGCCGCCATAGAGCTTGCGCGAGGCCACGATGTTGCAGCCGGGCTCCATCAGGGTGTGGAAGACCAGTAGCTGGGCCGCATGGCCGCTGGCCACGGCGAGGGCGGCGACCCCGCCCTCCAGAGTCGCCAGCCGCGCCTCCAGCACGCCGGCGGTGGGATTGCCCAGGCGCGAATAGATGTTGCCGGCCGCCTCCAGGTTGAACAGGGCCGCGGCGTGATCGGCGTCGTCGAAGACGTAGGAGGTGGTCTGATAGATCGGGGTGACCCGGGCCTTGGTCACGGGATCGGGCGTCGCGCCAGCATGGATGACCAGGGTTTCGGGGCGCAGGCCTGCATTGTCCGACATGGGCGTATTCCCTCTTTGACGTGTTTTCGTTGGCCCCGCGCCTAGCACGAAGGGGCGCCCGCGCCCAAGGCAGGACGCTTCGCCGCAGCTCTTCTTTGTGCGGTTAACCAATCGGTGGGGGATGGCGGCCTAGCCTCTCCAGCAAGAAGCAGGCCAGGAGGGCTGGAACTTGGCGCTCAGCGCGCGACTCGAAGTCCGTCAGGGGCAGGGGCTGGTCATCACCCCTCAGCTGCAGCAGGCCATCAAGCTGCTGCAGCTGTCGAACCTTGAGCTGGAGGCCTATGTCGAGGGCGAGCTCGAGCGCAATCCCCTGCTGGCCCGGGACGAGGGCGAGCCAGAGCCGGCCCCCGAGGCCCCCGACGCCGCCGGCGAGGCCCGCGCCGAGGCGGCCCTGGACGAGGTGGCCGCGGGCTCGGCGCAGAGCGATCTGGACGCCGCCCATGACGAGGTCTCCCCGGGCGAACGCGCCACCGGCGACGGGTCCGAGGCCGGCGAGGCCGGCGGCGCCATCGACTGGTCCAAGGCCGGCAAGGGCGGAAGTTTCGAGGGCGATGGAGACGGCCTCGATGGTCTGGCCGCCCACGAAAAGACCCTGGCCGAACACCTGCACGACCAGGCCGCCCTGCTGGGCTTCACCGCCGCCCAGGCCGCGGTCGCCGCCGTCCTGATCGATGGCGTGGACGAGGGCGGCTATCTGCGCCTGGACCTTTCCGAGACGGCCGAACGCCTGGGCTGCGCGCCCGCGCTCGTCGAGACGGTGCTTGGCCAACTCCAGGGCCTGGAGCCTACGGGCGTGTTCGCCCGCGATGTGGCCGAATGCCTGAGGCTGCAGCTGATCGAGCGCGATCGCTGCGACCCGGCCATGTCGGCCCTGCTGGACAATCTCGACCTGCTGGCCCGCCGGGACATGGCCGGGCTGAAGCGCGCCTGCGCGGTGGATGACGAGGACCTGCGCGACATGCTGGCCGAGCTGCGGGCCCTGACGCCCCGGCCGGGCGCGGCCTTCGGCGGCGAGCCCAGCCAGCCGGTGGCGCCCGACGTCTTCGTCCGCGAAGGCCCCGGCGGCCTGTGGCTGGTGGAGCTGAACAGCGACACCCTGCCCCGCCTGCTGGTGGACCAGCGCTATCACGCCCGGGTGTCCGGTGGCGCGCGGTCGGACCAGGAAAAGACCTTCGTCGCCGACTGCCTGGCCAACGCCAACTGGCTGGTCCGCAGCCTGGACCAGCGGGCCAAGACCATCCTCAAGGTCTCCAGCGAGATCGTCCGCCAGCAGGACGGCTTCCTGGCCTATGGGGTCGAGCACCTGCGGCCGCTGAACCTGAAGACCGTGGCCGAGGCTATCGGCATGCATGAATCCACGGTCAGCCGGGTGACCTCCAACAAATACATCGCCACGCCGCGGGGCCTGTTCGAGCTGAAGTTCTTCTTCACCTCCTCGATCGCCTCGTCGTCCGGCGGCGAGGCCCATTCGGCCGAGAGCGTGCGCCACAAGATCCGCCAGTTGATCGACGCCGAGGCCCAGGGCGCCGGCGTGCATTCCGACGACCAGATCGTCGAAATCCTGAAGACCGGCGGCGTCGACATCGCCCGCCGCACCGTCGCCAAGTACCGGGAAGCCATGCGGATCCCCTCCTCGGTGGAGCGCCGACGGGCGATGAAGGAAGCCGTCTAGACTTCGCCCGCCGCCACAAGGGCCTCGGCGATCTGCACGGCGTTCAGCGCCGCGCCTTTCAGCAGCTGGTCGCCGGCGATGAACAGAGACAGGCTGCGGCCCGAGGGGTCCGACAGGTCGGTGCGGATCCGACCCACCAGCACGTCGTCGGCGCCGGAGGCTTCGCCGGGCATGGGGAAGTGGTTGGCCTCGCGGTCGTCCACCACCCGCACGCCGGCCGCTTCGGACAGCCAGGCTCGGGCCTCTTCGACGCTCACCGGCTCGGCGAAGCGCACGGTCAGGGCCATGGCGTGGGCGCGGAGCACCGGCACGCGGATGCAGGTGAAGCTGGCCGGCAGGTCCGGGGCGGCCAGCAGCTTGCGCAGCTCCGCCATCACCTTGAGCTCCTCGCCATTATAGCCGGTCTCGGGATCGACCTCGGCGTCGTGGCTGAACAGGTTGAAGGCGTAGGGATGGGCCAGGACCTGGGGCCGATAGGCCTCGCCGGCCAGGGCCGCGGCGGTGGAGTCGCGCAGTTCGGCCATGGCCGCGGCGCCGGCCCCGGAGGCGGCCTGATAGGTGGAGCCCACCAGCCGCACGATCAGGCGGCGGGCGTGCAGGGGCGCCAGCACCACGGCGGCGATAGCCGCCACGCAGTTGGGATTGGCCACCAGCCGGCCCGGCGCCTCGCCCAGACGCCAGGCGTTGACCTCGGGCACCACCAGGGGGGTGTCGGCGTCCATCCGGAAGGCCGAAGAGTTGTCCACCACCCAGGCCCCCGCGGCCACCGCCACCGGGCCATAGCGCCGCGACAGACTGGCGCCGGCGGAGAAGAAGGCCACATCCACACCCTCGAAGCTGGCCTCATCCAGGGCCTGGACCGTCACCGGCGCGCCCTGGAAGGTCAGGGTGCGACCCGCCGAGCGCGGCGAGGCCAGCAGGCGAAGCTCGCCCACCGGAAAGGCGCGGCGCTCCAGGCAGGCGATCAGCTCGGCGCCGACAGCGCCGGTGGCGCCGACGATGGCGACGGTCAGCGGGCGGGGCGCACGGGCCTTGGCGACCGCGGGGCGTTCGAGGATGGGGGACAGGGTTTGCGGCATGGGAGCCTCCGGAGTCTGGCCGGAGGGGGGTGGCGTTCCGTTCCGCGACCCCATCCTTCCGGCGGGGTCAAGCAGGGATCGTCAGTCGGCTGCGTCCAGCCACGACCAGACCCCTGCGCCCGCGAGCGCAGTGGTTTTAATAATCATGGTCATGGTGGCCAGATGCCGCATGGATCGCCCGATAGGCCCTGAGGCGCGGCTTGTAAAGCGGGCGCTGCGCCGCAGCCGCATTGCCCGCCGCCGTCTGACGCCTCATAGGGGGCGTCATGAGCCTGGCCGAACCCGCCCCCGAACGTCGGATGAGCCTCTCGGAGATCCTCACCGATCTCTGCGACGAGACCCATGCGGCCGAGACCTTGGGCGAGACCCTGGAGCGCTTTGGCCGCCGGTCCTTCGGCGTGCTGCTGTTCCTCTTCGCCGCGCCGAACATGCTGCCCCTGCCGCCGGGATCTTCCACCTTTCTCGGGGCGCCGCTGGCGCTGTTCACGCCGCAACTGGCGGCTGGCGTGAGGACCCCCTGGCTGCCGGCCAGGCTGAAGCGCCGCGTGCTCGATATGGGCCGTCTGCGGGCGGTCTTCGCGCGGCTGATCCCCAGGGTGGCGCAGGTCGAGCGGGTGTCCACCGCGCGGCTGACCTTTCTCTTTGGGCCTGTGGGCGACCGGGTGATCGGCGCGGTCTGCACGCTCCTGGCCTTCGTGCTCATGCTGCCCCTGCCGCTCGGCAACCTGCTGCCGGCCACGGCGATCAGCCTGTTTGGCCTGGCCCTGGTGCAACGGGACGGGATTCTGGCCCTGGCCGGCTACGTCATGGCGGCGGTGAGCTTTACGGTTCTCGCCCTGGCGGCGGAGGTTATCCACAGGCTTCTGGCGGCCGCGCTCTCCGCATTCTGATGGACTTGACACCATCGGGCGGCAGGCGCGTTCATAGGACATGCAAGTCCAAGTCACCGGCAAACACGTCGATGTCGGAGAGGCCCTGCGGTTGCGGGTCACCGACGAACTCACCAGCAGCATTGGCAAATATATCGACCGCGAAGGCGGCGGCGCCGATGTTGTCGTCAGTCGCGAGGGCTACACCTTCAAGGTGGATTGCGCCCTGACCCTGGCCACGGGGCAACAGCTCCAGAGCCAGGGCACCGGCACGGACGCGCACACCGCGTTCGACTCCGCCCTGCAGAAGATCGAGACCCGGGTGCGTCGCTACAAGCGCCGCCTGAAGGATCACCATCAGCAGGCCCTGGCCAAGCAGGCCGAGACGGCCTCCTATTTCGTGCTCCGCACGCCTGAGGGCGAGGACGAGTCCGACTGGGATGATGGCCAGGACGGCGGCGGCTCTGATTCCGCTCCGGCCAGCATGGTCATCGCCGAGACCGAAAAGCCCATCCGCACCATGACCGTTTCCATGGCGGTGATGGACCTGGACTTGACGGGAACTCAAACAATCGTGTTTAGGAACGCCGCCCACGGCGGATTGTCCGTGGTATATCGCCGGCCCGACGGGAATATCGGCTGGATTGACCCCGAACGCACGAAGTCCGTGAACGGGACCGGAGCAAACGGCGCAGCCTGAGGCGGCGCCGGCGTTTCAGGCCCCGTCGATCGCCCTTCAGGTTCGGATCCGTAAGAACAGGCCTTCCGAACCAAGCATGCAGATCGGCGACATCCTTGACCGCAGCGCAATCGCGCTGCGGGTCGGCGCGACCGACAAGCGACAGGTTCTGGCCCACCTGGCCGAACTGGCGGGCCGGAATTTCGGCCTCGACGCCGGCGCTCTGCTCGACGCCCTGGCCGAGCGCGAGCAGGCCGGCTCGACGGGCATCGGCTATGGCGTCGCCGTGCCCCATGCCCGGGTCGAGGGGCTGGACCGGATTCGCGGGGTGTTCCTCCGCCTGGATCATCCCGTGGCGTTCGATTCGGTGGATGACCAGCCGGCCGACCTAATCTTCGCCCTGTTTGCGCCGCCGGACGCGGGCACCGAGCATCTCCGCGCCCTGGCCCGGGTGTCGCGGATGATGCGAAGCCTGGATTTGCGCGAGCATCTGCGTCAGGCGCGGACGCCTGACGCCCTCTACGCCCTGCTGGTGCAGGAGGCCGCGCCCTCGGCGGCCTAGGGCTCCCCGGGCGGGATCGGCCCGGCTCTAGTGAACCGAGACCGGCGCCAGCTCGTGGGCCAGGGCTGCGGCCATGGCGGCGTTACGGTCGGTCAGGACAGCCAGTCGCTCGCCGTCGGCCCGGTGGACCGCATAGAAGGTGCGCTCCGGATCGAGTTGCAACGGCATGGCGTCGCTATCGGTCGCGGTGGCGAGGATTTCCGCAGCCTTGACGGGCCGGACATAGACCAGGTCCGGGGCGCCCAGGGCGGCGAAGTCTTCAGTCGTTAAAATCGGCGTCATGATGACCACCTCCACACATATGCAACGCGCCTAGGACCCCGCAGGTTCAGCCGAGGCTCAGACGCAGAGATTCGTCGCCCTTCTGGGCCGACGAAGGATGAGGACGGGGCCGAGCTCGGCTCAGGCCGTCGTCCGGATGGGAATGCGCTTGATCGCGGTTTCGGGCTCGGGCCGGGCCAGATCGATGTGCAGCAGGCCATGCTCAAGACTGGCCCCCTCCACGACGACACGGTCGGCCAGGACGAAGCTGCGGAGGAATCCGCGGCCGGCGATGCCCCGATGCAGATAGGCGTCGTCGTCCTTGGGCGCCTCGTCCCGGCGGCCGGCGACCACCAGTTGGCGATCCTCGACGCTGACATGCAGCTGGTCGGGGCTGAACCCGGCCACCGCCAGGGTGATCCGCAGCCGCCCCTCGCCGCGATCTTCCACATTGTAGGGGGGATAGGCTTCGGCGGCGGCCTTGGCTGCGCGCTCAATCAGGGCCCGGGTATGCTCGAAGCCGAGCAGGTAGGGGCTGTCGAATAGGATCGTCCGGCTCATCTCTGTCTTTCGAGTCCTCAAGCAGCAAGCGACTCCCCGAAAGCCTCGCCCAGGATTGGCGCGAGTCCTCCGGTTGATGATTATCTGGCGATCCTATGGCCCCGTTTCAATATCTGGGCGGGGTTTGCGTGGTTGGACTAGCGGAACAGCAGGACCGGGACCTTGCCGGTGCGGATCATGGCGGTGGTCGTGCTGCCGACGATCAGCTCTCGAATTCGCGAGTGACCATAGGCGCCCATCACCAGCAGGTCCCCCTGGCCCTGGCGGAGTTCGCCCTTCAGCGCGGTCTCCACATCGCCGTCCAGCGCCTTGATCGCCGCCGCCGGCCGGCCGGCGAGCAGGCCTTCGGCGGCCTGGACGCGGGCGTCCCGCTGGGCGCCCGGATCGCCGACAATGGCGACCACCACCTCAATGCCGGCAAAGACCGGGCTCTGCAGCACGTGATCGAGGGCTTTGGTCGCGCTGGCGCCGCCGTCGAAGGCTGCGACCACCCGGGTGATCGGCATGAAGACCCGCGGCGCCACCAGGACTGGGCGGATGCTGGCGCGCACCACCCGCTCGACCTTGGCGCCCAGATGGCCCTCGGCGAAGTTCTGGCTCTCGCCGCGCTTGCCCATGATCACCAGATCGGCGTCTTTTTCGAGCTCGACCAGGGTGTCGGCCACCTCGCCGTGGCGGTGGACAAGGTTCACCTGCGTCACGCCGGCGGCCTTCAGGCGGGCGCGGGCGCCCTCCAGCATGGCGCGGCCATGGGCCTGGGCCGCCTGGCCGCGGGCCTCGTCGGCCCTGGTCAGTTGCTCCAGCAGGGCCTCGCTGGCCCCAAGCCCGACGCTGCCCGACAGGTCGAGGTGGGGACCTGAGCCGGTCTCGGCCCGGTCGAGCACATGCAGGACGTCCACGGCTGCGCCGGCGCGCAGGGCGAACCAGGCGGCGTGGTCACAGAGGCTGGGGCCATAGGTCGAGGCGTCGATGGCGCAGAGAATCTTCTTCATGGACAGTCCTCCTAATGCGCGCCGAGCCCGGCCTCGGCGCCGTCCTTATCGTGGACGCCAAAGCGGTCGACCATGGTCGCGCTCGCGGCGTTGAGGCCGACGATATCGACGCTTGTGCCTTCGCGGCGGAATTTCAGCACCGCCCTGTCCAGGGCGCCGACGGCGGAGATGTCCCAGAAGTGCGCCTGGGAGACGTCGATGATGACGTGTTCGACCACCTCCTTGAAGTCGAAGGCGGCCGAGAAGGTCTCCGCCGAGGCGAAGAAGACCTGGCCCTGGATGTTGTAGCGCCGGGTGCGGCCGTCGTCGGCCAGCAGGCTTTCCACCGACAGGATGCGGGCCACCTTGCGGGCGAAGAAGATGCCGCTCAGCAGCACGCCCACCAGCACGCCCCGGGCCAGGTCATGGGTGGCCACCACCACGACCACCGTGGCGACCATCACCACCGACGATGACCAGGGATGGCTGCGCAGATTGCGGATCGAGCCCCAGTTGAAGGTGCCGATGGAGACCATGATCATCACCGCCACCAGGGCGGCCATGGGAATCTGGGCGACCCAGGGGCCAAGGACGACGATCAGGAACAGTAGAAAGGACCCCGCCACCAGGGCCGAGAGCCGCCCGCGGCCGCCGGATTTCACATTGATCACCGACTGGCCGATCATGGCGCAGCCGCCCATGCCGCCCAGGAAGCCGGTGGCGAAGTTGGCGATGCCCTGGCCGCGGCACTCGCGGTTCTTGTCCGAGCCGGTGTCGGTCAGGTCGTCGATGATGGTGGCGGTCAGCAGGCTTTCCAGCAGGCCGACCACGGCCATGGTGGCGGCATAGGGGAAGATGATCTGCAGGGTTTCCAGGGTCAGCGGGACCTGCGGCAGATGGAAGAAGGGGATGCCCGTGGGCAGCTCCCCCAGGTCGCCGACCCGGCGGACGTCGAGACCCATATAGATGGCCAGACCTGACAGCAGCACGATGGCCACCAGCGGCGAGGGAACGGCCCGGGTCAGGCGTGGGAAGAGGTAGATGATGCCGAGGCCCGCGGCGACCATGGCGTAGGTCTGCCAGCCCATGCCGATCAGCTCGGGCAGCTGGGCCATGAAGATCAGGATAGCCAGCGCATTGACGAAGCCGGTGATCACCGAGCGCGACACATAGCGCATCAGCCCGCCCAGGCGGGCGAGGCCTGCGCCGATCTGCAGCACGCCCATCAGCACCGTGGCGGCCAGCAGATACTCCACCCCGTGGTCGCGGACCAGGTCTCCCACCAGCAGGGCGATGGCCGCCGTGGCCGCCGAGATCATGCCGGGTCGTCCGCCGGTGAAGGCAATGATCACCGCGATGGAAAAGGAGGCGTAGAGGCCGACCCGGGGGTCGACGCCGGCGATCACCGAAAAACCGATGGCCTCCGGGATCAGGGCCAGGGCCACCACGATTCCGGCCAGGACGTCGCCGCGCACATTGGATAGCCAATCGCGCCGCAGATTAGCGAGCAGGGTCATATGTCGGGATCAGTCGTTCCGCGGGCCCGGGGCGGACTTTGCGCCTCAGACGAGCCGTCAGTTGTCCGGGGGATAGGCGCCCGGCCGAGCCACCCGGTCAAAGCCAGGTCCGTCGAGGGGGCGGCTATGCCTTGGGGGGATGACAATTGCAACCGCACGGGCCGCTGCGTCGCAGCATCAGCGGCGGGTCGTCACCGGAAAAGGCGAAGGCCCGCAGCGTTAACTGCGGGCCTCCATGGTGGAGCTAAGCGGAGTCGAACCGCTGACCTCTTGAATGCCATTCAAGCGCTCTACCAACTGAGCTATAGCCCCAGGTCCTGGGCTCTCCGGGCCGGCTGGCCGTCCGAAGAGGCGCGGAACCTAGTCAAAGGTCTGACTGCGATCAAGCACCATTTTCAGGGCTTTTCGTCGCGACCTCAATCTTCGTCCGGTTCGGGGATTCCATCGATGTCGGAGTCGTCGAAATCCTCTTCCTCTTCTTCGAGGAAGGGCACGGCTTCGTCGTCGTCGTCATCATCGAGGTCGTCGTCATCCAGATCGGCCAGATCGGGGTCAGGACCCTTCTTCTTGGCGACCCGTTCGACCGGCTCGGCGTCCTCGTCCTCATCGTCCTCGACGACGGCGTCGTCGAGTTCCTCGTCGATTTCGGGGGCGTCGGCCTCTTCGTCCTCGTCCTCGTCGTCGTCGGCGCTGCGGGCCTTGACCTTGTCTTCGACCTCGGCCTCCGGCTCAGGCGCCGGAGCACGACCGCGAACACGACGGCTCTTGACCGCCTCGTCCGGGTCGAATTCGGTCTGACACTTTGGGCACAAGGCCGGGCGCTTGTTCAGATCGTAAAACTTGGCCTGGCAGTTTGGGCAAACCTGCTTGGCGCCCAACTCTGGATTTGCCACGTGGGCGATCCCCTACAGAGCGATTTGTCGGAAGCCGGCTCCCTTGCCACGCGCCAGAGCGGCTGTCAAAAGCAAAGCCCCACCGAACACCCCAAGGCCCCGAGGAGGCGTCTTATTCCATGACGGCGGCAGGACTGACCGCAACGCGCGGCGGCCCGCTGCGGGGCCGTGTGCGCGCTCCGGGCGACAAGTCGATTTCCCATCGTTCCCTGATCCTCGGCGCCATGGCGACCGGGACCACCGAAATCTCGGGCCTGCTGGAGGGCGAGGACGTCAAACGCACCGCCCAGGCGATGACCGCCTTCGGGGCCGAGGTCACGCGCCTGGGCGACGGCGCCTGGCGGGTGGTCGGCCAGGGGGGCTTTGTCGAGCCGGCCGACGTGATCGACTGCGGCAACGCCGGCACGGGCGTGCGGCTGATCATGGGGGCGGCGGCGGGATACGATCTTTGCGCCACCTTCACCGGCGACGCCTCCCTGCGGGGCCGGCCGATGAACCGGGTGCTCAAGCCGCTCGGCGAGATGGGGGCGACCTGGATCGCCCGGTCCGGCGGCCGGCTGCCGCTGACCCTGCGGGGCGGAAACCTGAAGACCATCGCCTACCGGCTGCCCGAGCCCTCGGCCCAGGTGAAGTCGGCCGTACTGCTGGCGGGCCTGCATGCGGCCGGCGGCGCCCAGGTGATCGAGCCGGAAGCCACCCGGGATCATACCGAGCGGATGCTGCGGGCCTTCGGCGCCCAGGTGGAGGTCGAGCTGATGGCCGATGGCGCCCGGCGCATCGTCGTGCCCGGCGGCCAGACCCTGAGCGGCGCCCCGGTCAAGGTGCCGGGCGACCCGTCCTCGGCGGCCTTCCCCCTGGTGGCGGCCCTGATCACCCCGGGCTCGGAGGTGACGGTGGAGGGCGTGCTGCTCAATCCCCTGCGCGCGGCCCTGTTCGTCACCCTGCAGGAGATGGGCGCTGACCTGGTGATCGAAAATGTCCGCGAAGAGGGCGGCGATCAGGTGGGCGACGTCACCGCCCGCCACTCGGCCCTGCGCGGCGTCGTCGTGCCCCCGGAGCGGGCGCCGGCCATGATCGACGAATATCCTATCCTCGCCATCGCCGCCGCCTGCGCCGAGGGCCAGACGGTGATGCGCGGCATCGGCGAGATGCGGGTCAAGGAAAGCGACCGGATCGCCCTGACCGCCGCGGGTCTCGCCGCCTGCGGCGTGGGCGTGGAGGAAGAGCCGGAGGGCCTGATCGTCAACGGGACCGTGCGGGCCAATCATCCGGTGGCCGGCGGGGCGCGGGTGACCACCCACGGCGACCACCGCATCGCCATGTCCCACCTGATCCTGGGGCTGGCCGCCGAGGCGCCGGTCAGCGTCGATGAGCCCGGCATGATCGCCACCAGCTTCCCGGGCTTCGTCGAGATGATGCGCGGCCTGGGCGGTCAGATCGAGACCGCAGAACTCAACCCCGCATGAGCCACGCTCAGGTCATCACTGTCGATGGACCGGCGGCCTCGGGCAAGGGGACCATCGCGGCTGGGCTGGGACGCCAGTTCGGCCTGCCGGTGCTGGATTCGGGCCTGCTCTACCGCGCCGTCGGCGTGCTGCTGGAGCGGGACGGGGGCGATCTGGATGACGCCTCCGCCGCCGCAGCTGTGGCCCGGCGCCTGACCGCCGAGGCCCTGTCCGATCCGGCCTTCCGCACCCGCGGGGCCGGGGAGGCCGCCAGCCGGGTGGCGGTCCATCCGCAGGTGCGCGAAGTGCTCCTGCAACTGCAGCGGACCTTCGCCGCCCAGGACGGCGGGGCGGTGCTGGATGGGCGCGACATGGGCACGGTCATCTGCCCAGCCGCCGGCGCCAAGCTCTATGTCACCGCGGCGCCCGAGGTGCGCGCCGAGCGCCGCTGGCGACAGCTCAGCGGTCAGGGCGAAAGCGTCAGCCTGGAGGAGGTGCTGGCCGACATCCATCGCCGGGACGCCCGGGATTCCGGGCGGGAGGCCGCCCCCATGCGGCCGGCGGCCGACGCCGTCTTGCTGGATACCTCCGAAATGAGTATAGAGCAGGCCGCCGATGCGGCCCGCCGCATCGTCGAGGCGGCGCGCGCCCGCCAGGGTTCCTAACCGGAAGACTGGCCGAGCAAATCCAACCGCGCCTTTTCCTCGTACGGCTGCGGGCGATTTCATCTCGTGGGGCCTAGCCTCACGTTTTCGGTTGCAACCCCTAACCTGACGTCAGGACTCCGTCCCTGAGACCGTGCGCGGCCAGGGCCCTGAGGTCAATTCGAACGAAAGAACACTATGGCTGACGATATGAGCCTCTCCCCCTCCCGCGACGACTTCGCCGCCCTCCTCGACGAGTCGCTCGGCGGCCGTGACTTCATGGAAGGCACCGTGGTCAAGGGCCAGGTGGTGGGCGTCGAAAAGGACTTCGCCATCATCGATGTGGGCCTCAAGACCGAGGGCCGGGTCCTGATGAAGGAGTTCACCCAGGACGACGGCACCCTGACCCTGAAGGTCGGCGACACCGTCGAGGTCTTCCTCGAGCGCGTCGAAAACGCCATGGGCGAGGCGGTCATCAGCCGCGACAAGGCCCGCCGCGAAGAAGCCTGGACCCGTCTGGAGGGCGTCTACGCCCTGAACGAGCCGGTCATGGGCGCCATCGTCGGCCGCGTGAAGGGCGGCTTCACCGTCGATCTCGGCGGCGCCTCGGCCTTCCTGCCGGGCAGCCAGGTCGATATCCGCCCCGTGCGCGATGTCGGCCCGCAGATGGGCAAGGAACAGCCCTTCGCCATCCTCAAGATGGACCGTCCCCGCGGCAATATCGTCGTCTCGCGTCGCGCCATCCTGGAAGAAGCCCGCGCCGAACAGCGCACCGAGCTGGTGGCCCAGCTGCAGGAAGGCGAAGTCCGCGAAGGCGTGGTCAAGAACATCACCGACTACGGCGCGTTCGTGGACCTGGGCGGCATCGACGGCCTGTTGCACGTCACCGACATGAGCTGGAAGCGCGTCAACCATCCGAGCCAGGTGCTGGCGGTGGGCGACACGGTCAAGGTGCAGATCGTCAAGATCAACCCCGACACCCAGCGCATCTCGCTCGGCATGAAGCAGCTCCAGTCCGACCCCTGGGACGGCGTGGAAGCCAAGTATCCCGTCGGCGCCAAGTTCACCGGCCGGATCACCAACATCACCGACTACGGCGCCTTCGTGGAGCTGGAAGCCGGCGTCGAGGGTCTGGTCCACGTTTCGGAAATGTCCTGGACCAAGAAGAACGTCCATCCGGGCAAGATCGTCTCCACCAGCCAGGAAGTCGAAGTCGTCGTCCTGGACGTCGATCCGTCCAAGCGTCGGGTGTCGCTGGGCCTCAAGCAGGCCATGGCCAATCCCTGGGACGCCTTCCTGGAAACCCACCCGGTCGGTTCGACCGTCGAGGGCGAGGTCAAGAACGCCACCGAGTTTGGTCTGTTCATCGGCCTGGAAAACGACATCGACGGCATGGTCCACCTGTCCGATCTGGACTGGACCGCGCCCGGCGAGGAAGTCATCACGCGCTACCAGAAGGGCGAGATGGTCAAGGCTCAGGTCCTGGACGTCGACGTCGAGAAGGAGCGTATCTCGCTCGGCATCAAGCAACTGGCCGGCGACCCGATGGCTGGCGATTCCTACCGCAAGGGCCAGACCGTGACCGTCACGGTCACCGAGGTCACCACCGGCGGCATCGAAGTGCGTCTGGGCGATGAAGAAGCCCCGATGACGGCCTTCATCCGCAAGTCGGACCTGTCGCGCGACCGCGCCGACCAGCGCCCCGAGCGCTTCGCCGTGGGCGACCGCGTCGATGCTCAGGTGGCCAATGTCGACAAGGCGGCCCGTCGCCTGTCCCTGTCGATCAAGGCCTTGGAAATGGCCGAGGAAAAGGAAGCCATCGAGCAGTTCGGCTCGTCGGACTCCGGCGCCTCCCTGGGCGACATCCTGGGTGCGGCCCTGCGCGAAAAGGGCGGCAAGGACTAAGAGTCCTTTAGCCTCTCGTAAGCTGAATGAGGCCTCGTCCGGTTTTCCGGGCGGGGCCTTTTTCTTGGTCGATCCTCCGCCGACGGTTGAGCTTGGCCGGATCGAGCCTTGATCATCCCCAGGGACTCGCCCATGGTCGCGGCCGCCGAAAGAGCGAAAGACCTATGATCAAATCTGAACTGATCGCCCGTCTGGCCGAAGAAAACCCCCATCTCACGCAGCGCGACATCGAGCGCGTGGTGGGCGTGATCCTGGAGCGGATGATTGTCGCCCTGGAAGAGGGCGGCCGTGTCGAGCTTCGCGGCTTCGGCGCCCTTTCGGTGCGCGCCCGCGACGCCCGCTCGGGCCGTAATCCGCGCACCGGCGAGCCGGTGGACGTCCGCGCCAAGCATGTGCCCTTCTTCAAGAGCGGCAAGGAACTGCGCGAGCGGTTGAACGCTGATTGAGGCTGCGGTCGCCCGCGGCGGCCCATCTTGTTGTCCTAGCCTGCCCGGAGGAGTCCCGGCTTGAGTATCGTCTCCGAATTCCGTGAGTTCATTTCCCGCGGCAACGTCATCGACCTGGCCGTCGGCGTGATCATCGGCGCCTCGTTCAACGCCATCGTCAAAAGCCTGGTCGATCAGATCATCATGCCGCCCATCGGCCTGCTGACCGGCGGCATCGACTTCTCGCGGCTCAAATGGGTGCTGCGGCCGGAAGACCCCACCACCGAGGCGGTGGAGCAGGTGGCCATCATGTATGGCGCCTTCATCAATACGCTCATCCAGTTCGTGATCGTCGCCTGGGCCGTCTTCATGCTGGTCAAGCTGGTCAACGCCATGCGCCGTAAGGATGCCGAACAGCCCCCCGAGGCCAAGCCGGCCCCGAGCGCCACCGAGACGCTGCTGATGGAGATCCGCGACCAGCTCAAGGTCCAGAACGGCCTCCAGGACGGCGCCCCGCCCAAGGCCTGAGGCGCAAGGCCGCTTGCCCTAAGGCCCCGCCATCCCCTAATCCACGGGACCATGAGCCCTCCCCGTATCGCGACCAAGATCTGCGGCCTGTCGACGCCGCAGGCGATCAGCGCCGCCCTGGACGGCGGGGCGGCCTATCTGGGCTTCGTCTTCTTCGACAAAAGCCCGCGCAACATCGATCTGCACGACGCCGCCCGCCTGGCCGAGCCGGCGCGGGGCCGGGCCCAGATCGTGGCGGTGACCGTCGATCCCTCCGACGCCCTGCTCGACCGGATCGAGGCGGGGCTCAATCCCGACCTCATCCAGCTGCACGGCAAGGAGCCCGCCGAACGGGTGCGGGCCGTAGGCGTGCGCACCGGCGCCAGGACCATCAAGGCCATGTCGATCTCCACCTCGTCCGACCTGGACGTCGCCGTCCGCTATGAGGGCGCGGCCGACCACCTGATGTTCGACGCCAAGCCGCCGCAGGACGCCGTGCTCCCCGGTGGAACCGGCGCGCGTTTCGACTGGAGCCTGATGATCGGCCGCCGTTTCGCCCGGCCCTGGTTCCTCGCCGGCGGCCTCGATCCGTGGAATGTGGCCGAGGCCATCGCGCTCTCCGGCGCGCCGGCGGTGGACGTTTCTTCTGGCGTGGAACGCGGTCCCGGACTAAAGGACCCGGCCTTGATCACGGCGTTCCTGGACGCCGTGCGCCGCGCATGACGAGCATTTTGCAAGGACGCGCCGACCTGTGAACGCCCCCACCCCGCCCGCCACGCCCAACGACTTCGCCGCCTATCCGGACGCCCAGGGGCGCTTCGGCCAGTTCGGCGGTCGCTATGTGGCCGAGACGCTGATGCCGCTGGTCCTGGACCTGGAGGCCGCCTATCTGGCGACCCGCGAGGACGCGGAATTCCAGGCCGAGATGGCCGACCTGCTGACCCACTATGTGGGCCGCCCCTCGCCGCTCTATTTCGCCGAGCGCCTGACCGAGCATTTCGGCGGCGCGAAGATCTATTTCAAGCGCGAGGACCTGAACCACACCGGCGCGCACAAGATCAACAACTGCATCGGCCAGATCCTGCTGGCCCGGAAGATGGGCAAGACCCGGATCATCGCCGAGACCGGCGCGGGCCAGCATGGGGTGGCCACGGCCACCGTCTGCGCCCGGTTCGGCCTGCCGTGCGTGGTCTATATGGGCGCCGTCGATGTGGAGCGGCAGAAGCCCAATGTGTTCCGCATGAACCTGCTGGGCGCCGAGGTCACCCCGGTGACCAGCGGCGCCTCGACGCTGAAGGACGCCATGAACGAGGCCCTGCGCGACTGGGTCACGAACGTGGAGGACACCTATTACCTGATCGGCTCGGCGGCCGGTCCGCACCCCTATCCGATGATGGTCCGCGACTTCCAGGCGATCATGGGCCGCGAGATCCGCGAGCAGATCCTGGAGGCCGAAGGCCGCCTGCCCGACGCCGTGGTCGCCTGCGTCGGCGGCGGCTCCAACGCCATCGGCACCTTCCACCCCTTCCTGAACGACGAGCAGGTGCGGATCATCGGGGTCGAGGCGGCCGGCGACGGCATGGGCACAGATCGCCACGCCGCGGCCATCAATGGCGGCCGTCCCGGCGTTCTGCATGGCAACAAGACCTACCTGCTGCAGGACGCCGAAGGCCAGATCACCGAGGCCCACTCCATCTCGGCCGGCCTCGACTATCCCGGCATCGGGCCCGAGCATTCCTGGCTGCACGATGTGGGCCGGGCGCAGTATCTGACCGCCACCGATATCGAGGCCCTGGACGCCTTCAAGCTCTGCGCCGAGCTCGAGGGCATCATCCCGGCCCTGGAATCCTCGCATGCCATCGCCCGCCTGCCCGACATCGCCCGCAAGGTCGGCAAGGGCGGGATTGTGGTGATGAATCTGTCGGGCCGCGGCGACAAGGACGTGGCCACAGTGGCCGACCACCTGGGACGCACGATTTGACGAAATCCCGTATCGAGGCGCGGTTCGCCGCCCTGAAGGCCCAGGATCGGGCCGCCTTCGTCGCCTATGTGATGGCCGGCGATCCCGACCGCGCCACGGCGCTGAAGATCCTGCAGGGCCTGCCCGCCGCCGGCGCCGATCTGATCGAGCTGGGCTTTCCCTTCTCCGACCCCATGGCCGAGGGGCCGCCGATCCAGAAGGCCGCCCAGCGCGCCCTGAAGGATGGCATGACCCTGAAGGGCGTGCTCGATCTGGCCGCCGAGTTCCGCCAGGGCGACGACACCACGCCGCTGATCATGATGGGCTATCTGAACCCGCTGGTGACCTGGGGCTTCGAAGCCTTCGCCCAGGCCGCCGCCAAGGCCGGGATCGACGGCCTGATCATCGTCGACTGCCCGCCGGAGGAGGCCGATCCCCTGGCCGACGCCCTGGACGCGGCCGATATCTCCCTGATCCGCCTGGCCACGCCGACCACCGACGATAAGCGTCTGCCGGTGGTGCTGCGGCGGACCTCGGGCTTTGTCTATTACGTCTCGGTGACCGGGGTGACCGGCGCCAAGGAGGCCGACGCCGAGGCCGTGCGCCCCGCCGTGGCCCGCATCCGCGCCGCCTCGGGCCTGCCGGTGGCTGTGGGATTCGGCATCCGCACGCCGGAGCGCGCTGGCGCCATCGCCCAGGTGGCCGACGCTGCGGTGGTCGGCTCGGCCCTGGTGGACGAGGTGGCCGACGCGTTGGCGATGAACGAAGACGTGACCGAGCGGGTTCTTTCCAAAGTCCGAGCCCTGGCCGAGGCTGTGCGCCGGGCCAGAACCTCCCTCCCCGCCTAGATCGAAAACATGGCAGACCCGAAGACCGAAAAACCCGCCCGCCCGCCGGCCCGTCCCCAGGGGACCCAGGGCGGCTGGCTGTCGCGGATTGCGCCCGGCATCCGCAACGCCTTCGTCAAGCGCGAGACGCCGGAGAACCTGTGGGTCAAATGCCCCGACAGCGGCGAGATGATCTATCGCCCGGACCTGGAGGCCGCCCTGTGGGTGACCCCCTCGGGCCACCATATGCGCATCGGCGCCAAGGACCGGCTGACCATCACCTTCGATGATGGCGTGTTCGAAAAGATCTCCACCCCGCAGGTGGTCGAAGACCCGCTGAAATTCCCCGACGACCGGCCCTATGGCGAGCGCCTGAAGGCGGCCCGCAAGGCCACCGGCGAGCAGGACGCCATGGCCATCGGCGTCGGCAGGATCGGCGGCCTGGAGACGGTCGTCGTCGTGCAGGACTTCGCCTTCATGGGCGGGTCCCTGGGCATGGCGGCCGGCGAGACCTTCATCAAGGCCGCCCATGAGGCCATCGCCCGGCAATGCCCGTTCGTGATCTTCACCGCCTCGGGCGGGGCGCGGATGCAGGAGGGGACGCTGTCCCTGATGCAGATGGCCCGCACCACTCTGGCGGTGAACGAGCTACGCGCCGCGGGCCTGCCCTATATCGTCGTGCTGACCGACCCCACTTCGGGCGGGGTGACGGCCTCCTACGCCATGCTGGGCGATGTGCACCTGGCCGAGCCCAATGCGATGATCGCCTTTTCCGGGCGCCGCGTGATCGAGCAGACCATTCGCGAGATCCTGCCGCCGGGCTTCCAGCGCTCGGAATTCCTGGCCGAGCGGGGCATGGTCGACCGGGTGGTCAGCCGCCCGGATCTGCCGGCCATGCTGTCTTCGATCCTCACCACCCTGATGATGGGACGCGCCCGCTCAACAGCCGCCTGACTCCCGCCAAAGCTATCCTCCCCCAAGGCCCCGCCGCGCGAGCGCTCGCCCATGTATGATCCGATCCGGGCGTCCGATGCGGTCATCGCCCGCCTGCGCGCCAATCATCCCAGCCTGATTGACCTGACCACCGGCCGGGTCGAGCGCCTGCTGGCGGCCCTGGATCACCCCGAACGTCGCCTTCCGCCTGTGATCCATGTGGCCGGCACCAACGGCAAGGGCTCGACGGTGGCCTATATGCGCGCCATGGCCGAGGCCGCTGGCTTGTCGGTCCACGCCCTCACCTCGCCGCATCTGGTCCGCTTCGCCGAGCGCATCCGGGTGGCCGGCGAACTGATCGGCGATGACCGGCTGGAAGCCCTGATCGTCGAGATCGAGACGGCCAACGCCGGCGAGCCGATCAGCTTTTTCGAGATCACCACGGTGCTGGCCCTGCAGGCCTTCGCCCAGACGCCGGCCGATCTCTGCCTGATCGAGGTGGGCCTGGGCGGTCGGTTCGACGCCACCAACGTCTTTGAAGCCCCGGCGCTCAGCGTCATCACGCCGGTGGACTACGACCATCTGGAGATGCTGGGGCCGGAGCTGTCCAAGATCGCCTGGGAGAAGGCCGGGATCATCAAGGCCGGGCGGCCGGTGGTGGTCGCCCGCCAGATGGACGAGGCCCTGGCCGCCATCGAGGCCGAGGCCCGGAGTCTTTCGGCCCCGCTCACCCTGATGGGGCGGGACTTCGACGCCTGGGAGGCGGGCGGCCGCCTGCTGGTGCAGACGCCCGAGCGGCTGCTGGATCTGCCGCCGCCGGCCCTGTTTGGCCCCCACCAGTTCGCCAATGCCGGCCTGGCGGTCGCCGCCCTGCTGGCCCTGAATGATCCCCGCATCGAAGAGGACGCCATGGCCCGGGGTCTGGCCGCCACGGTCTGGCCCGCCCGTTTCCAGCGCCTGCGGGAGGGGACGCTTGGCAGGATGGCGCAGGAACGCGGGGCCGATCTCTGGCTGGACGGCGGCCACAATCCCCACGCCGGCGCGGCGCTGGCCCAGGCCGTGGCGCGCCTGACCGCCCGGGATCCGCGGCCGGTGGTGCTGGTCAGCGCCATGTTCGCCCGCAAGGACGCGCAGGGCTTCTTCGCCCCCTTCGCAGACCTCGCCCCCCGCGTCGTCGCCACCAGCTTCGATTCCCCCAACGCCGCCCCGGCCGAGGAGATCGCCGCGGCTGCGCGCGCCGCGGGTCTGGAGGCGCAGACGGCTGCGGACGTCACCGCCGCCCTGGCGGCGGCCCTGGCGCTGGACGGCCCACCGCCCCACGTCCTGGTCTGCGGCGGCCTGCACTTCGCCGGCGAGGTCCTGGCCATGGACCCGGAGACCTGGCCACGCTGAGCTTGGCGCCATAGGCCGAGATTTCGAGTCCCCAAGGCGCGGCCTGGGCCATATGCTGACTTGAGTGGCCTCTGAACATGGGAGATCGGGCATGACGAGTTCCGCGATTGTCCGCCGGCTGGCGATTGGCGCAGGGGCGCTGGCTCTGCTGGCTGGGTGCTCGGACCGCGAGCGTGACAGGGCCGAGCCGCCGGCCGCCGAGGCGCCGCCCGCGCCCGCCGCCGCACCGGAGACCACGCCCCCCGTCCCGACGCTGCCGGCCGTCGACGTGGCCAACGCCGAACAGTTCGTCACGGACGAGGGCGACCGGCTCGAGACCCTGACCTTCGACACCGTGGGCGAGATGACGGTGGAGGGGGTGGCCGACGGCGCCGTGGCGCCGATCTACGCCGTGCCGGTGGCGGCCGGTCAGACCCTGACGGCCAAGCTGGAGTCGTCGAGCAGCAACATCTATTTCAACGTCAGCGACGCCGCCGATCACAGTGGCGCGGCCCTGTTCCGCGGCGAGGTCGAGGGCGAGGCGGCCAGCCTCACCGCCCCGCGCGACATGACCTATGTGCTGACGCCGTTCCAGCCGCGGGCGAGCGCCCGGCGCGGGGAAACCGCCCCTTATCGCCTGACCGTGGCGCGGAACTGAGCCGCGGCCGGCGCGGGCGCGGGCCGTGGACTTCCTCAAGATCCTGCGCAGCTTCGAGGACTTTGTCTTCGAGGCGGTCAGCTGGCTGATCTTCTACCCGCTCACCCTTTGGCGGATCATGCGCCATCCGGTGCGCACCATGAACTATTCCGACGCCGAGCAAAGCCAGGACGGCGAGGCGCGGTATGACGACGCCATCAGCCCGCCCCTGGTGCTGCTGGCGACCCTCGTGCTGACAAATATGGTGGGGGTCGCGCTTCACCAGCAGCTCCCCGCGAGCGAAAGCACCCTGTTGCACACGATCACCGCCTCGCCTCAGAACCTGGTGCTCTTCCGCTCGCTGATGTTCAGTCTCATCCCCATGACCGCCGCGGTCAGTCTGGTCCGACGCCGGGGGGAGCGTCTGAGTCGTGAGAGCGTCCGCGCGCCGTTCTACGCCCAGTGCTACCTGACCGCGCCCCTAGCGGGCGTGATCTCGCTCGCCGGCGTCTTCCTCCAGCGCGCGCATGGCGCCCATCCGGTGGCGGTCACCGCCATGGTCATGGCGCTGGCCTGGTTTCTGGCCGCCCAGACGGCCTGGTATCGGGAGAAACTGGCGATCAGCTGGGGTGCGGCGGGCTACCTGGCGCTCCGGGGTCTGTTACTGGCCGGGCTGATCAATATCACGCTCGCTATCCCGATCGCCTTGATCTGAAGCCGGCGGCGGGCCCGCCGGGATCGCCCCATCGCTTGATCTGAAGCCGGCGGCGGACCCCGGGACCGCCGCCGACAGAAGTCAGAAGGTCTCGCCGACCATCTCCTCGCTCTTGGCCCAGAGGGCCGCGGCGTTGGCGGGATCGATGGCATAGGGACGAACCCCGTCGCGGACGGAGACGTCACCCTCCTTCACCGGCGCCACATGGCAGTCCTCGCAATAGCGGCCGCCGACGGCGTCGGCTGGGGCGACGAAGCCCGCCCAGACCGAGGTGGCCGCCCCCTGCGGGATGGTCTTCATCTGGAAGCCCGCCGGACCCGCCGCTTCCAACTGGGCGATCAGGGCGTCGAGATCGGCCTGGCTCATATGGCGCGAGAGCTCGGTCTGGATGCCGCCGGGATGCACGGCGGTGGCGCGGACCCCGCGCTCACGGTGGCGGCGGTCGAACTCCACCGCGAACAGGGCGTTGGCCGTCTTCGAGCGGCCATAGGCGCCAAACGGGGTGTATTCCGTGGTCTCGAAGTTCGGATCGTCCAGATCGACATTGGCGAACCGGTGGCCGGCCGAGGAGAGCGCCACCACCCGGGAGCCCGCCTTCAGCAAGGGCGCCAGCCGGTTGATCAGCACGAAGTGGCCGAGGTGATTGGTCCCGAACTGGGTTTCGAACCCATCGGTCGTGTGACCAAAGGGGGCGGCCATGACGCCGGCGTTGGCGATGATGACGTCGAAGGTCTCGCCCTTGGCCAGCAGGGCTTCGGCGCAGGCCCGTACGCTGGCCAGGCTGGCGAGGTCGAGTTCCACCAGCTCCAGGCCCCCGCCGTTCGCCGTCTGGGTGCGAACCTCCGCGGTGGCGCGCTCGGCCTTGGCCAGGTCTCGTACCGCGCCGACCACATGGGCGCCGCGGGCGGCCAGGGCGCGGGCGGTCTCCACGCCCAGGCCCGCCGAGGCGCCGGTGACCAGCACCCGCTGGCCCGACAGGTCGAGGCTGGCCAGGACCTCGTCGGTGGTGGAGGCAGCTCCAAATTGTCCGCTCATGGACGTATTCTCCGCTAGAGAGGGATCGTGTTCAGGGGCCGCCTGCCCATATTAAGCGGAGGCGACCTCCGGTAATATGCGGAGGCTTCCTCCGTTTTCAAGGGGACCCCATTGAGCGAGCCGCCGGAAAAGCCGCGGAAGCTCCGCGCCGACAGCCAGCGCAACCGCGAGCAGCTGCTGGCGGCGGCCAAGGCCGCCTTCGCCGCCAGCGGCGCCGAGATGCCCCTGGAGGACATTGCGCGCGCCGCCGGCGTGGGCATCGGCACCCTCTATCGCCACTTTCCCAGCCGCGAGGCCCTGCTGGCGGCAGTCTACCGGCGGGAGGTGGAGCAGCTGGCGGCCTCGGCCGAGAGCCTGCTGGCGCAGCGCCCGGCCGGCGAAGCCCTGGAGGCCTGGCTGCATCTGCTGGTGGACTATATGGCCACCAAGCGGGTGATCGCCCCGGCCCTTCAGGCCTCAGCCGGCGAGGGCGCCGAGGCCTATGCCAGCGGCGGGGCGGTGGTGACCGAGGCCATGAACCGCCTGCTGGAGGCCGCCATCGATGCTCGCGCCGTGCGCGCCGACATCGGGTCTCAGGACCTCTATCGCGCCGTCATCGGCATGAGCTTCGGCTACGACCAGCCCGACTGGGAGGCCAGCGCGCGGCGGCTGATCAGCGTGCTGATGGCGGGATTGCGAAGCTGATCTCAGGCGGCCTTGGCCGCGCCCGAGGCGGCGGGCTGCGGCTCGGCCTGGACGATGCAGCCGTACCATCCGAGACCGCGATAGGTCTCGTAGCCAGGGGTGAGCGCGTAGCCGACGGTGGCCTGGGCGGCGGCGTAGCTGCCCATCCCCGCCGCATCGCCTGGCAGCGCGAAGGTCTCTTCCAGCTCCCCGCGGCGATCGGAGGCGGCCAGCACGCGGCCGGCATGGTCCAGCAGCAGGACGCGGGAACGGGCGCGTTCCTCCTCGGTCAGACGCACCCCATCGACCACCGCATGGGCCTGGGGCCGCCAGTCGAAATGGATGCCGAGCACACCCAGCACCCTGCCGTTGGCGTCGCCATTGGCGCGGATGGCCGCGGCGTAGGTGGCCACGGGGGCGTCATTCAGCAGGGGCGCCTTGGCCACATCACAGGCGACGAAGTCATTGCCCGAGGCGGTGCGCTTGGCTTGGGAAAACCACGAGGCGGACGCCACCGAGGCGCCGCGCACGCCAGGATAGCGGTCGGGCCGGCCGGTGGCGATCACGCGGCCCTGGTCGTCGCAGATCCAGAGATCGAGATAGACGGTATAGGCGTCGAGGATGACCTTCAGCCGCTCGGAGGCGTACTGGGCCGCGGCGTCGGACGCGTTGGCGACGCACTCGACGACGGCGGAATCCGTCGCCCACCAGCGAACGTCGCAGGTGCGCTCATAGAGGTTGCGGTCGATGATCTCGATGGCGTTGAGCGCCAGGTCCGCCAGGCGCTGGCCGCGCAGATGCGAGAGGATCGCCGCGCCGATATCGCTCAGTTCGTTCAGATCGGCGTGAACCTCGCTCTGCAGGGCGTGGGTGACCTCGTCGATCTCGGCCGAGATCCGCTTGAACTCCTCGGCCACGACGGCGAACGCCTTGCCGGCCTCGCCGGCGCGGGCGGCGGTGATCATGGCGTTGATCGCCAGCATCTTGGCTTCGCGGTTGATCGAGGCGATCTCGCCGATGCTGGAGCCGGCCACCTTGGACAGTCGCGCCGACAGCTCCAGGATGCGTTCCGGGGCCAGGCCCCCGTCGGATTTGGACACGTCACACCCCACCAGCGCCGCGAATCACAGTCCCGGTGCGGATAAAGCCTAGGTGACATGTGTTACCTGCAAGTGGCGCGTGGGGGTGACGACTCGACTTGAGCGACGATGCCCACGCCTTGGGCGAGGCGTGCGCCGCGCCTTGACGGCCATGGCGCGGGATGGCGCAAATGGCGAAGGCTCGGCGTAGGGTCGGGACAGGATAGAGGTCGGTCATGGGGACGGGCTTGAAGCGACTCATGCGCTTGTTTCCACGGCTTCCCGACAGGCCCACCTCCGAGGAGGCGCGTCTCTATCTGCGCCACGCCAGGGGCCATCGGGCGACGCCCTTCGACCGCTGGATCAACCGCCGGGTCAAGACCGAGCCCCGCCGGCCGCCCAAGGTGCTGGAGGATTAGGCGCGCACAGGCCGACCGCGATCGGACGTGGCGGCTTGGCTTGGACGCCCTCGCCGGGCTAAGGGCCTCCCATGGCGCGCAACAAGCAGAACCCCGAATTTGCGATCGTGGTCGACGGGGAGGCCTATGTCTGGCGCATTCAGCGCCAGCCCCAGTGGTCCAGCGATACGGCCGGATGGCGCGGCATGGCCATCGCCGTCCGCCACCAGGAGGGCCAGCGCGAGGCTGTGGTGGAGTTTCCCCCCGGGCGCCAGCCCAAGTACGGCGCCCCCCAGCTCCAGCCCTCGCAGATCGGGACCGAGCTGGTGGCCCGGGCCATCGCCTCGGCCATCGGGGCCGGATGGGAGCCCCTGTCCCGGGGCAAGACGGTGACCATCGTCGTCGACGCCGAGGGCAAGTGAGACGGGTCGCTAAGTCAGCGTCTGCAAGAGCCAACTGAGCAGGGTGACGGCTAAGATCGCGAGCAGCAGATAACGCCACAGGGCAGAATTAGGCCGTTCGCGTTTCGCGGGCCGTTCGCGCCGCGCAGGCCGCGCAGGCTGCACGGCTGCGGCGCGCAGGAGCACCCAGTCGAGCGGCGCCTCCTCATCGTCATAGACGAAGCCCGTATAGTGGCGGACGAGCTGCATGGGGACCTCGAAGACGTAATCGACGTCGTCCTCGCCCGCCTGCGCCTTAAGCGCCTTGGCCTCGAGATCCGCGAGGATGGCCGGCGGCGATCCCTCCACCGCCAGGGGGCGGGCCTCGTCGTCGGGATCGTGCGTCACTGACCACTGGAGCTGGCCGCCCTGGTATCCGTGGGCCTCGGAATACATGACGATGGTGGACATCTCGCATCCGACCGCCATCTGATCGGTGACAGCGGCGGCCGTGGCGAGGTCATCGGCCAAGTCCAGTCCCTGTATGCTCGTCACGACGAACCAGCCCCCGGGAAATGTCCGACAGGCGAAGTCGCCAGAAAACATGTAGTCGCTCGGCGCATCGGGTACGGGCTCCAGCCCAAGCGCCCCCAGAACCTCTTCCTGCGAGGCGCCCTGCACCCCGATCCAAGCCGCCCTCATGGCGCGGTCTCCGCCTGTTTAGCGCCAAGGCGCGTTGAGGCGCGATGCTACCGAAGCTGAGCTGTGCATCAAGCACAAATAGAGAACATTTCGCCGCCGTCAGGCCCAGAGGTCGCGGACGCAGCGGCCGGTGGAGGGCAGGTCCTTGAACGTGTCGAGGCCGTCGAAATGGTCGATGGGCAGGTCCGCCACCCCGTCAGGCGGCGCCAGCCTCAGATTGACCGCCATCCGCCGCCGGCCATCCGGCCGCGGGCGCAGACCCCGCCAGGCCAGCACGCAGGCGCAGGTCGGACAGAACAGCACCTCCAGGGACGGGTCGTCCTTGGTGGCGCGGCGGTAGGACGAGGTCGGCCCCTGAACGGCGATGCGCTCATTCTCGTAGTCATAGGCCCAGAGGGTCCCATAGCGGCGGCATAGCGAGCAGTTGCAGGCGGTGATCGAGCCCGGGTCCCCTTCCAGGGTCCAATGGCTCTGGCCGCAGTGGCATGATCCGGTCAGCATGAGGTTCAGCCCCGCAGGATCTTGGCCATGGCCTTGCCCCGGGCCAGTTCGTCGATGAGCTTGTCCAGATAGCGGATCTCCCGCATCAGCGGATCTTCGATCTCCTCGACGCGCACGCCGCAGATCACCCCCTTGATGCCGTCCCGGGCCGGGTTGAGCGCCGGGGCCTCGGCGAAGAAGGTTCGGAAGTCCGACTGATCCGCCAGCCGGGCCGCGAGCCCCTCGGGGCTGTAGCCGGTGAGCCAGAGGATGATCTGATCGACCTCGGCCTTGCGGCGGCCCTTGCGCTCGGCCTTGGTCACATAGAGCGGATAGACGCTGGCGAAGCTGGTCTTGTAGATGCGGTGCTCGGTCATGGGGCGCTCGCTGGGCGGCTGAATGTCCGGTTGCCGGGCATCATGCCTCCTTTGGCCGAAGATCAGAACATCGAGTTGCCGTTCGCCGCCTCGGCGGGCGTGCGCTGGAGCACGTCCCAGTGCTCGACGATCTTGCCGTCTTCGAAGCGGAAGATGTCCATCCCGGCCCAGTCGCGGTCGCCCGGCCATTCCTGGCGGGTATGCAGCACGACGAAGTCGCCTTCGGCCAGCACCCGGATGATATGGACCTGCTTTCCGGGATACTCCGCCGCCATCTGCTCGAAATAGGCGATGAAGCCCGCCTTGCCGTCGGCGACCACCGGATTGTGCTGGATGTAGCGATCGCCGACATAGAGCTCGACCGCCTCGCGGGGCCGACATTGGTTGAACATCAGGTCGTAGAAGTCGCACGCCGTCTGCTTGTTGGCGTCCAGGCTCATGACGGTGTCCTTCGGTTGTCGGGCGCAGGCCGCCACGGTCGTCCTTGGGCATAGCCAAGGCCCGCAAGATCATCGGAAGGACCCTGCCATGACCGACAAGCCGATCAAGGGACCCGCGTCCTACTTTCCCTCCATCGAGAAGACCTATGGCCGCCCGATCGCCGAATGGCAGGCCCTGGTGCGCCAGAACTATCCCGCCAAACACATGGAGCTGGTCGCCCTGCTAAAGACCGAGCACGGCATGGGCCATGGCCACGCCATCGCCATCGTCGCCCACACCCTGGCCGAGGATCAGGGCTAGGCGCATGGTGGGGGTGGGGGCGGCGGCGCGGTCGCTGGCCAGGGAGGCCCGGACGCCCGCGCCGCCGCCGGACGCTTATTAGGCCAGCTCGAACTGGCCGACGCGCTTGCGCAGGATGGCCTCGGCGTCGGCCATGATCTTGTCGACCAGGTCCTTCACCGTCGGGATGTCGTGGATCAGGCCCGCGACCATGCCACAGGACCAGCCGCCGGCGTCCATATTCCCGTCGCGCATGATGGCCGGATAGACGCCGGCCACTTCCGGGGCGATGTCGGCGAAGGTGATGGCGGCGCCCATCTCCTTTTCTTTGGCCAGCAGGCGCTCCACACCGGCGTTCACCAGCACCCGCTCGGTGTTGCGCAGGGGCCGCATGATCAGCCGGGTGTCGAGCTCGCTGGCGTCCACCAGGGCCTGCTTCACATTGGGATGCACCGGCGCTTCCTGGGTGGCGATAAAGCGGGTGCCCATATTGATCCCGTCGGCGCCGAGGCACAGCGCCGCGGCCAGGGATCGCCCATCGGCCATGCCGCCCGAGGCCAGGAACGGGATCTCCAGCTCCTCGGCCGCCCGGGGCAGGAGGATGAAGTTCGGCACGTCGTCCTCGCCCGGATGGCCGCCGCATTCAAAGCCGTCGACGCTGACCGCGTCGCAGCCGATGGCCTGGGCCTTCACCGCATGGCGCAC
>NZ_JAUXVZ010000064.1 GCF_030680185.1 Phenylobacterium sp. | reverse complement strand
TCGGCCATCTCGTTGATGAAGGTGATCTTCATGGCCAGGAAGGCGTTGGCCGCATACTTGATCAGCTCGCTGGTCCGCCGGCCGGTGAAGACGATGGGCGTCTCGTTCAGGAACAGCGGCCGGTAGAGCTCGCTCATCACCGGCCGGGCCCGCTCGTCCTCCAGGCCCACCACCACCCGGTCAGGCCGCTTGAAGTCCTCGATCGCCGCGCCCTCGCGCAGGAATTCCGGGTTCGACACCACGGCGAACTGGGCGTCGGGACGCCGGGCGCGGATGATCTTCTCGATCTCATCGCCGGTGCCCACCGGCACGGTGGACTTGGTCACCACCACGGTGAAGCCGTCCATCAGGTCGGCGATCTCTTCAGCCGCGGCATAGACATAGGACAGGTCCGCATGGCCATCGCCCCGGCGCGAGGGCGTGCCGACGGCGATGAACACCGCATCGGCCTTGGCCACCGCAGCGGCGGCTTCCGTTTCGAAGAACAGCCGGCCAGCCGCCACATTGCGCGCCACCAGACCCTCGAGCCCAGGCTCGAAGATCGGAATGCCGCCCGTCCGCAGGCGCTCGATCTTGCCCGCGTCCTTGTCGATGCACGTCACCACATGCCCGAAGTCGGCGAAGCAGGCCCCGCTCACCAGGCCCACATAGCCCGTCCCGATCATCGCTACTTGCATGCACCGCGTCCCATCATGAAGTCACCGACGCGCCGCGGCCGCGAGGCGCGGCGGTCAAGGCGCAGGTCTAGCCGAAACTGGACCTCCGCCGCCAGATGGGCGCGCGGAGGCTGAGTGGGCGGCGCCGGTCGGGCTCAGATTTCCTGGTTGTAGCCGCCGACCTGGGGATGCTTGCCCAGCCGGGGCTTCACTTCCTGGTGGAACAGGGCGCGCATGTCGTCGGCCGAGCTGGTGCTTTCCACGACCACGACGATCTCGGGCTTGTTGGACGAGGCCCGGACCAGCACCCAGGAGCCATCCTCCAGGGCCACCCGCACGCCGTTGACCGTGATCAGGTCGGCGATCTTGCGGCCCAGGATCGTGCCGCCCGACGCGCGCAGGGCCTCGTACTCGGCGACGATCTTCTCGACCACGCCGTACTTTTCCTCGTCCGGGCAGTGGGGGGACATGGTCAGCGAAGTGTAGGCGACCGGCAGGGCTTTCTTCAGGTCCGAGAGCTTCTTGTCGGGGTTGCGGTCCAGCATCGACAGGATGGCGGCGGCGGCCACCAGGCCGTCGTCGTAGCCACGGCCGATCGGGTCGTTGAAGAAGAAGTGGCCGCTCTTTTCAAAGCCGGCCAGGGCCTTCAGCTCGGCGGTCTTGCGCTTGATATAGGAGTGGCCGGTCTTCCAGTAGACGGTCTTGGCGCCGTTGGCGGCCAGGACCTCGTCGGTGGCGTAGAGGCCGGTGGACTTCACATCGACGACGAAGGTCGCGTCCTTGTGCAGCTCCGAGAGGTCGCGGGCCAGCATCAGGCCGATCTTGTCGGCGAAGATTTCCTCGCCCTCGTCGTCCACCACGCCGCAGCGGTCGCCGTCGCCGTCGAAGCCCAGGGCGCAGTCGGCGCCGTACTGGCGCACGGCGGCGGCCATGGCGTGCAGCATTTCCTGGTCTTCGGGATTGGGATTGTACTTGGGGAAGGTCCAGTCCAGGTCGCAGTCCATCTCATAGACCACGGCCACGCCCATCTTGCGCAGGGCTTCGGCGGCGAAGGCGCCGGCCGTGCCGTTGCCACAGGCGCAGACCACCTTGAGCGGGCGCTTCAGGCTGACGCCGGCCACCACGTCGTCCACATAGCGATCGGCGACGCCGGAGACGTGGGTCAGGCTGCCGCCGGGCTTGAGCTCCCAGCCGCCGCCCAGGACGATCTCCTTCAGGCGGCCCATCTCGTCGGGGCCGAAGGTGAGGGGCCGCTGGGCGCCCATCTTCACCCCGGTCCAGCCGTTTTCGTTGTGGCTGGCGGTGACCATGGCCACGCAGGGGGCGTCCAGGTCGAACTGGGCGAAATAAGCGATCGGCGACAGGGCCAGACCGATGTCCAGCACTTCGCAGCCGGCCTGGATCAGGCCCAGGGTCAGGGCCTGCTTGATCGAGAGCGAGTAGGAGCGGAAGTCGTGGCCGACCACGATCTTGGTCTGGCCCATCTGCTGGATCAGCGTGCCCAGGCCCATGCCCAGGGCCTCGACGCCCAGCAGGTTGATGTCGGGGCCAAACAGCCACCGCGCGTCGTATTCCCGGAAGCCCGTGGCTTTCACCAGGGGTTGGTTCTCATAGGCGAGGGTATTGGGGACGAGATCGGCGCTGGGGGCGAGAAGCATCTGGACTCCGCAGGTGGGTGGTCGACAGCTTGTAAGGACGAGAGGCCCGTAGGCCAGCTTAACGCGAAGCCACTAAGGCCGGTTCGCGACGGTTGCTACATCACGCCTGCCCGAAGCAGGTCGTGCACATGCAGTATGCCTACGGGACGTTCGTTCTCCACCACGAACAGCACCGTCACCGATGGCGCCGGATCGCTCATCAGCGCCAGGGCCTCGGACGCCATCATGGCGGGCGGTACGATCTTCTTCGGCCCGGGAGTCATCACCTGGCCGGCGGAGAGAGAAAGCAGGCCGTCAATGTGGCGGCGCAGGTCGCCGTCGGTGATCGCCCCGGCCAGCCGGCCCTGGTCGTCGGTGACCCCGACAATGCCCCAGCGCTTCTCGGTCATGATCAGCAGGGCTTCGGGCATGGGCGTGTCGTGGGCGACCAAGGGCAATTCGGCGGTTCCGTGCATCAGGTCGCCGACGGTGCGCAGCATAGCGCCCAGCTTGCCGCCGGGGTGGAAGGTCTTGAAGTCCTTGGCGGTGAATCCCCGGCGCTCCAGCAGGGCGACGGCGAGCGCGTCGCCCAGCGCGATCTGCAGGGTGGTCGAGGTGGTCGGCGCATTGACCTCGGCGGTGGCTTCCGGCGCATCGGCCAGACGTAGGACCACGTCGGCGGCCTGGCCCAGGGCGCTGCCCGGGGCGGCGGTCAGGGCGATCAGGGGAATACCGAAGCGCTTGGCGTAGGCCAGGATGTCGGAAAGCTCGCGCACCTCGCCCGACTTGGACAGGGCCAGGATGGCGTCCTCCTGGCCGATCATGCCCAGGTCGCCGTGGCTGGCCTCAGACGCATGGACGAAGAAGGCGGCCGAGCCGGTGGAGGCGAAGGTGGCGGCGATCTTGCGCGCCACATGGCCGGACTTGCCGATGCCGGTGCAGGCGATGCGGCCCTTGGCGGCGAACAGGATATCGACGGCCCGAACGAAGGCCTCGTCCAGGTCCTGGGCCTGCTGGTTGAGGGCGGCGGATTCGGCGGTCAGCACCCGGCGGCCGACGGCGACGGCGTCGAAACTGCTCATGGCCGGGGGGCTACCGCCTGGTCCTGCAGACCGCGCATGGTCTCCCGGGCCTTGTTCAGCCGCGCTTCGGAGGCCTTGGTCTGGCGTTCCATGGCCGCCTTCATCTCGGGCGTCTGCAGGACCGGCTCATGGCCGAAGGGGCCGGGCGAGCGGGCGCCTATGCCCTGAGGCCACACCAGGGCCAGGGCGATGGTCACGGCGGCGGCGAGGCCGAGCAACGGAAAGAAGAAACGATCTAGCATCGGCTTCGATATAACCGCTCCCATCGCCCTGGGCCACGCCCAAGGCGGGGCGTGCGCGCTTGACGCCGCCGCCCCTGAGCCCTAGCCGGACGGGCGACCCCGACCGCCCAAGGAGATGCCCCGTGCCGACCCTCGTCCTGCTCCGCCACGGCCAGAGCCGCTGGAACCTGGAAAACCGTTTCACCGGCTGGGTGGATGTCGACCTGACCGACCAGGGCGAGGCCGAGGCGACCAAGGGGGGAGAGGTGATCAAGGCCGCCGGCCTCCAGTTCGACCGCGTCTACACCTCGGTGCTCACCCGGGCGATCCGCACCAGCTGGCTGGCCCTGGCCGCCGCGGGCCAGGCCTATGTGCCGGAGATCAAGGACTGGCGTCTGAACGAGCGGCACTATGGCGGGCTGACCGGGCTCAACAAGGCCGAGACGGCCCAGAAGCACGGCGAGGATCAGGTCAAGATCTGGCGCCGGTCCTATGACGTCCCGCCGCCGCCGCTCAGCTCGGCCAGCGAGTTCGATTTTGCCGGCGATCGCCGCTATGCCGGCGCCCACCTGCCCAATACCGAGAGCCTCAAGACCACCCTGGACCGGGTCCAGCCCTATTGGGAGGCCGAGATCGCCCCCCGCCTGAGCGCCGGCGACACCCTGCTGGTGGTCGCGCATGGCAATTCTCTTCGGGCGATCGTCAAGCTGCTGTTCGGCCTGGACGACGAGGCGATCATCGATGTCGAAATCCCCACCGGAAATCCTCTGTTGATCGAGCTGTCCGACGACCTGAAGCCCCTGGCCGCGCGCTATCTCGACGAGGCCCGGGCCAAGCCGCTGCCCGCCGCCGCGTGACAGCGGGCGATCCCGCCCACATGCGCCGCGCCATCGCCCTGGCCCACGCCCAGCTGGGCCAGACCGGCGAGAACCCGGCCGTCGGCTGCGTCATCGTCTCGGCCGAGGGCATCGTCGTGGGCGAGGGGGCGACGGCCGCCGGCGGGCGGCCACATGCCGAGGAGATCGCCCTGGAGATGGCCGGCGCCGCTGCCCGGGGCGCCGTCGCCTTTGTCACCCTGGAGCCCTGCGGCGCCAGGTCCAGCGGTGCGGTCGCCTGCGCTGATCGGCTGGCGGGGGCGGGCGTGGCGCGGGTGAACGTGGCCTGCCGCGACGCCTCGCCCTATGCCGACGGGCGGGGCCTTGCGCGTCTGGCGCAGGCCGGCCTCCTGGGCGAGGTCGGGTTGCTGGCCGAGGCGGCCGGCGCGCTCTACGCCGACTACCGTCCGCCCGGCCTCACCCGGTGAGGCAAGCGTCGGAAGGAGCTCGTTAATCTTGCCGCGTTAGCCTCAGGCGAACCCATCCTTAACGGCGCCAGATGCTTTCCCCCCGCCCCGCCTCGATCCCCGAACTGAGGAGCCTGAGCCAGGCTGAGGTCGACGCGGTATGCGCACGGCACGACCGCCTTTGGACGTCCCGTCCCGGGGGCGCGCGGGCGGTCTTCGCCTGGAAGGACCTTTCGGGTCTTGATCTTCGCGGCCGCAATCTCGCCGACGCCGATTTCACCGGCGCCTGCCTCAACGAATGCCAGATGCAGGGCGCCAAGCTGGACAACGCCAATCTATTTGGCTGCGACATGCAGGGCGCCAATCTGACCGACGCCTCCCTGCGGCGCTCGGACCTGCGCGGCGCCTGCCTGCGCGGGGCGAACCTCACCGGGGCGGACCTGTTCGAGGCCGACCTGCGTGAAGGTTCCATCGCCGCAGCCGACCGGGACAAGGGGCTGCGCATTCTCGAACATCTGGCGCGTCCGGGCGAGGTCCAGGGCGCGGTGCTGGCCGGCGCCAATCTGGAGCGCTCGCGCCTGTCAGGCGTCATGGCCGCACGAGCCGACTTCTCCGACGCCATCCTCAAGGACGCCAAGCTCGTCCGGGCCAACCTCAAACAGGCCAATATGTCGGGCGCCAACATGCAGGGCGCCGACCTGTCGGGCGCAGACCTGGCCGGCGCGGACCTCCGCGACGCCATCCTGGTGGGCGCCAAGACCTATTCATGGAACGTCAGCAAGGCCGACATGGCCGGCGTGCTCACCGACGCCCCTGCCGGCATGGCCGTCGCCGACCTGCCCTACAAGACCATGATCCGCGACCATGCCCGCTGGTGCGAAACCGGCGGCGGGGAGGGAAGCCCCTCGGTGTTCGACGGCGCCGATCTGCGCGCCCTGGAGACGATCCGCGGCTTCAACCTGACGGCCCTGTCGGCCAAGGGCGCGGTCTTCTACGGCCTCGACATGGAGGGGGTGCAACTGCAGGGCGCCCAGCTCGACGGCGCAGATCTTCGGGCCTGCAACCTTCGCCGGGCCGACCTGCGCGGGGCGCGGCTGATCAACGCCAAGCTGTCGGGCGCCGATCTGCGCGACGCCCAGATGGGACCGCTGCTGATCGGCTCCAATCGCCTGCTTTCGTGCAACATGACCGGGGCGGCGCTGAAGAACACCGACTGCGCTCGCGCGGATCTGCGCCAGGCGATCCTGGCGGACGCAGACCTCTCCCGGGCCAATTTCACCGGCGCCCAGTTGAAGCAGATCGATATCACCGGGGCCCGGCGCGGCGGCGCCCGGGGCCTGCAGGATATTATCTGATAACACCGGTCTCTTAACCGTTAGGTCGCAGTTGTGCGGCTAAAGGTCGCGAGATCGCTCAACCGAGGGGAACCGTCCAGGTGTCAGCCGCCATCGCTCTTACCGGCCGCCGCAAGCTCTCGCCCGGCGAGATCGAAATGGTCCTTGCCGCCCATGAGCGATTCATCACCGGCCGTCCCGGGGGGAAGCTGGCGGCCCTGCGATTCATCGACTTTACCGGCGTGGACCTGTCTGGCCGGAATCTGCAGGACGCCGATCTGTCCTCGTCGGTGTTCGACAGCGCGCGGCTTGTCGGCGCCAATCTGTCGCGGGCCAATCTTTTCGGCTGCGACCTGCGCAAGGCCGACCTGCGCAAGGCCAATCTCACCCGGGCCGATCTGAGGGGCGCCTGCCTGCGAGGCGCAGACCTCAGCGAGGCCGACCTGACCCAGGCCGATTTCCGCGTCGGCCAGATCGCCGTGCCGCATCCGTCCAAGGGCCTGACCTCGCTCACCCATCATCAGCGTCAGGGCGACCTGGACCACGCCAATTTCCAGGGGGCCAATCTCGACGGCTCCCAGATGGAGGAGGTCTCGGCCTTCGCCACCGATTTCACCGACTGCTCCATGCGCGGCGCCAAGCTGAACCGCGCCAACATGAAGGACGCCAATCTCGAAGGCGCGATCATGGACTGGGCCGACGTCTCCGGCGCCAATCTGGAGGGCGCGCGCCTGGTCGATGCGGTGATGACCGGGATCGATATTCGCACCGCGCGCACCTCTGGCGCCAATATGGATGGGGTGCTACACGCGCCCAGCCAGGCGGCGGTCGATCAGGCCGCCGAGTTCTATGAAATGGCCAAGGCCAACCAGGTCTGGTGCAAGTCCGGGGGCCGTGAGGGCAAGCCGGCCAGCTTCAACAACCAGGACCTGCGCCCCCTCGACCAGCGGCTTCGGAACATGCGCCTGTCGGTGATGAGCGCCCGGGGCGCGGTGATGGTCGGCCTCGATCTCTCCGGCGCCCATCTCCAGGGCGCCAACCTCGAGAACGCCGACATGCGCGGCATCTGCCTGCGGGGGGCCGATCTGCGCGGCGCCAAGCTGGCCGGGGCGCGGCTGACCAAGGCCGATCTGCGCGAAGCGATCCTGGGGCCGTTGCCGCTCAGCGCCGACCGTGTGAACCGCGGCGACCTGCACCACGCCAAGCTGCGCTATGTGAAGGCCCAGGGCGCCGACCTGACCGGCGCCATCCTGGATGAGGCCGATGTGCGGGGCTGCAATTTTTCCGGCGCCCTGATGCGGGGCGCGAGCCTGCGGGGCGCCGACATGTCCCTGGCGCTTGGGTTCGAGTTTCCCGGCGCCTGACCTTTTTGTCCGACCACGGAAAAGGGCGGCGCGTCACCGCGCCGCCCGCTCTTCGGCCTGGGTTGTGGAGGCCGGCCCTTAGGCCGCCTTCTCGCCTTCGATCAGGGTCGAGGGCGTCCCGTTGCTGATCTCGATCCGCCGGGGCTTGAGCGCCTCGGGCAGTTCGCGACGCAGCGAGATGGACAGCAGGCCATCGGAAAGAGCCGCCTCGGTCACCACCACATAGTCGGCCAGCTGGAACCGGCGCTCGAAGTCGCGCTCGGCCAGGCCGCGATGCAGGAAGCGGCGGGCTTCCTCGTTGGCGGCCTTGCGACCCTGCACGGTGAGGAGGTTTTCCTTCACCTCGATGGCGAGTTCCTCGGCCCGGAAGCCAGCCACCGCAATTTCGATGCGGTAGTCGTTATCGCCGGTCCGTTCGATGTTGTAGGGCGGATAGCCGGTGGCCGCGTCGGCCGCGGCGGTTTCCAGCAGGCCCGCCAGGCGGTCGAAGCCGACGACGGAACGATAGAGCGGGGAAAAATCGAGCGTGCGCATGTGCGTCACATCCTTCTTGGCTAAGCAAGGTTGCGTTCAAATGCGACCTGCGACGAGCCCGAAGGCCTCGTCAGCGGCCGGAAGGCCCGGAAGTCCAGCACCTTCGTCAGAGGATTTGGGGTGGGTTTCACCGGTTTCAAGGCCTTGATCGCGGCGCGCCCTTGCCAGATCGGCTCGCGCCTCTAGGGTCACGACCTCAATCGACTTGCCGGAGCTCCAGACCATGTTTCACGACAAGTTCCCCGCCCTTATCGCTGGCGCGCTTGGCGCCCTCATCCTTGGCTCGGCCGCCCAGGCGCAGGACGCCGTCCTGCGCGAGGTGATCGCCGGCCCGCAGCGGAGCGAGGCTCACCAGGCCCGCGACGCCGCCCGCAACCCCTATGACAGCCTGGTCTTCTGGGGCCTCAAGCCCGGCCAGACCGTGATCGAGATCTCGCCGGGCAGCGGCTACTGGACCGAGATCCTGGCGCCCTATGCTCTGAAGACCGAGGGGACCTATGTGGCCGGCGTCGCCGACCTCGAAGACCCCGCCTTGTCCGACGCCGCCCGCAAGGGCCGCGAAGCCTTCGCCGCCAAGTACGATGACGCCGCGGTGTTCGGCGAGATCAGCTATGCCGGCTTCGGCGCGACCTCCAAGCCCCTGGGCGAAGCCGGCTCGGCCGACCTCGTTCTGACCGCCCGCAACATCCACAACTGGATGACCCGCGACGGCATGCTGGACAAGGTCCTGGCCGACTTCTACGCCGTGCTGAAGCCCGGCGGCGTCCTGGCGGTGGAAGAGCACCGCGCCGATCCGCGGCCCGAGGTCGAGGGCGTGCGCGACGGCTATGTTTCGACCGCCACCGTGGTCGCCGCAGCGGAAAAGGCCGGCTTCCAGCTCGCCGAATCCAGCGAGATCAACGCCAATCCCAAGGACACCAAGGATCATCCCTTCGGCGTCTGGACCCTGCCGCCCGTGCGCCAGAGCGCCGCTCGGGGCGAGACCGCCAGCCCCGACTTCGACCGGGCCAAGTATGATGCGATCGGCGAGAGCGACCGCATGACCCTGCGCTTCGTGAAGCCGTCCTGATCCGTGCCGTCGCCGATCCTATCGCGACGGGGCCTGATGCTCTCCGGCCTTGCGGCCGGAGGGCTGGCCCTGGCTGGGTGCGGGCGGGGGGACGAGGCGGGCGATCCGCCCGTGCCGGCCTCGGCCATGACCCTGGAAGAAGCCGTCGCCGGCGGCTGGCGTGACCCCCAGGACGTCGCCCGCGACGCCGCCCGCCATCCGGTCGAAACCCTCACCTTCTTCGGCCTGAAGCCCGGCATGACGGTGGTTGAGGTGTGGCCGGGCGCCGGCTGGTACACCGATATCCTTGCGCCCTTCCTGGCCGCGTCCAACGGCAAACTCTATGCCGCCAACCTGCAGCCCAACGACCCCGCGGCCATCGAGGTGGTCGAGGCCTACCGCGCCAAGCTGCGGGCCAGGCCCAGGCTCTATGGCGACGTGGAGATCACGGCCTTCGGGGCCACCAGCGGCCCCATGGCGCCGGCCGGCTCAGCCGATCTGGTGCTGACGGCGCGCAACATCCACAACTGGATGGCCGCCGGCATTGTCGACAAGGCCTTCGCCGACGCGTTCGCCGCCTTGAAGCCCGGCGGAATCTTCGGAGTGGTCGAGCACCGGGCCAACCCTGGCGGCGTCCAGGATCCCGCCGCCGGAAACGGCTATGTGGAGCAGGCCTATGTGGCGAGGCTTGGCCAGGAAGCGGGGTTCATCCTCGCCGAGGCCAGCGAAATCAACGCCAACCCCCGCGACACCAAGGACCATCCGTTCGGCGTCTGGACGCTGCCGCCGGTGCGCCGCACCTCCGCCCGGGGCGAGCCTGCCGATCCCAACTTCGACAGCAGCCCCTATGATGCGATCGGCGAGAGCGACCGCATGACCCTGCGGTTCGTCAAGCCGACCTGAGGCGTCTTCAGAGCACCTTGCGATAGCTTTCGATGATCTGCTCGTTGGTCACCGGAAGCTTGCCGAGGTTCAGCTGATCGGAGATCATTTCGGCGCCGCTGGGCAGGGCGCTGCGGTCCAGATAGGCCTCGGCGTCCCAGAGCCTGCCGCGCATGATCGCCTTGGGACAGTGCAGGAAGGTCTCCTCCACCGCGATCATGAGCACCAGCCGCGGCAGGCGACCGAACTCCTGGAAGCTGGCCAGGAGATCGGCGTCGTCGGTGGCGCTGGCCCGGCCATTGACGCGATAGACGTCGTCGAAGCCCGGGATCATGAACATCATGCCGATCCGGCCCTCGCCGGCCAGGATGTTGCGCAGGGTGTCCAGGCGGTTGTTCCCTGGCCGATCGGGCAGGAAGAGGGTCTTGCCGTCCTCGCTGACATGGACGAAGCCCGGCTCGCCGCCCCGGGGCGAGACATCCAGCGCCCCATCGGGCCCTGCCGAGCTGACCACGCAAAAGGTCGAGCGTTCGATGAAGGCGCGACCGTGCCGCTCCACGTGGTCCAGCACCTTGTCCAGAACCACCTGGCCCGGGGCCCGGTAGATGGCGTCGAGGTCAGCGACGGCGAGCTTGCGCATCTGGGGCGTCTTCCCTTTTTAAGAATTGTTCGCAACATCCTGACTCATTCGACGGCGCCTGTCACGGGGCGCCGCCGGTTTACTTCACCGCCCTTGCGGGCCAAGCTCCGCGGCCTCACGGAGACCCAATGGCTACGATCGAACAGCTCACCGCCCGCATCGCCCAGACCCTGGAGGCCGGCGAGGCGCTGCCCCATGTGGTCAAGATCGATCTGAAGGGCGCAGGCTTCATCCACATCGCCGGGGACCAGGTGACCAATCAGGACGCCCCGGCTGATCTGGTGGTGACCATCAGCCTGGATGACATCGTCGCCCTGGGGCGTCGCCGGCTCGACCCCATGACGGCCCTGATGACCCGGCGGATGCGGATGTCCGACATGGGCCTGGCCATGTCCATGCAGTCGAAGATCCAGTCCCTCTTCGCCCAAGCCGCCTGAAAGAGCCCTCATGTCCGAGTCCGCGCCCCTGATCGCGATCCCCACAGCCCCGGTTCCCGATGGCGGGGCGGCGGAGTGGGTCGTCGGCCATAAGGGGGCGCGTCTGCGCGCCGCCCTGTTCCCCGCCAAGGGCGAGGTTCGAGGTTCGGTGGTGCTGAGCAGCGGGCGCACTGAGGTGATCGAGAAGTATTTCGAGGTCATCGACGACCTGACCGCCCGCGGCTTCGTGGTGCTGATCCATGACTGGCGAGGCCAGGGCCTGTCCCACCGCGATCTGGCCGACGACCGCCTGAAGGGCCACGCCGACGGCTATGAGCCCTTCCTGGCTGACTATGACGCCCTGCTGGCGCAGTTCGAGGCCCGCCTGCCCAAGCCGTGGATCGCCATGGGGCACTCCATGGGCGGCTGCCTGACCTTGCTGGCCCTGGCCAAGGGCCAGGCCGACCGGTTCGCCGGCGCCATCCTGTCGGCCCCGATGCTGGGGGTGCGGGTGGGGCGCTATCCCAAGGCGGTGCGCCTGCTGGTGGGGCTGAACCGCCTGACGGGACGGTCTGGCGGCTATTGCATGGGCGATCCTGGCAAGCCCTTCGACGACACCTTCGACGCCAATGTGCTGACCCACGACCGGGGGCGGTTCGCCCGCGGCCGGGCCCTGATCGCGGCCAATCGCGATCTGGCGCTCGGGGCGCCGACCTGGGGGTGGCTGGACTTCGCCCTGCGCGCCGCCGACTTCTTCGCCCGCCCGGCCAATCTGGCCTCGGTGACGATCCCGGTGGTCATCTGCCAGGCCGAGCAGGAGAAGCTGGTGGACAACGAGGCCCAGGATCACGTGGCCCGCAGCCTGCCCGACGGGCGGCTGGTGGTGATCAAGGGCGCCCTGCACGAGATCCTGATGGAGACCGACGCCCGGCGCGCCGCCTTCTGGGCGGAGTTCGACGCCCTGGCCGCCGAGATCGCTAGATCGTCGTCGCCGAGCGCTTGAGGGCCACCAGGGCCTCGTCCAGGCAGGCCCGGTCGCCGGCGATCACCACCTGGCCGCCGGAGTTCCCCACAGGCTGCCCGCGCCAGTCGGTGACGATGCCGCCGGCGCCTTCGATGACGGGGATGGCGGCCTCGATGTCCCAGGACTTCAGGCCCGCCTCGATCACCATGTCCATCGCGCCGGCCGCCACCATCGCATAGGCGTAGGCGTCCAGGCCGAGACGCGCCAGCCGCGAGGCCGCCCGCACCTGGGTCCAGGCGCCGAGTTCGGCGCCGTTGAAGCAGGCTTCAGGGTCGGTGGTGGAAATGGTGGCGTCGGTCAGCTTGGGGCAGGGGCGCACTTTCAGTGGTCGCGAGGTCCCGCGCGAGACCAGGCGCGAGCCTCCGGCGTGGCCCACATAGACCTCGTCCAGATAGGGCTGGCCGATCGAACCCAAAATGGGACGCCCCTGGTGGCGCAGACCGATCAGGACGCACCAGAGCGGCAGGCCCGAGATGAAGGACCGGGTGCCGTCGATGGGATCGAGGACCCAGACGAACTCGGCGTCCGGTCGATCCTCGCCATACTCCTCGCCGATCACCCCATGATCGGGGAAGCGCGCAGCGATCAGTTTGCGGATCGCCGCCTCGGCCCCGCGATCAGCGGCGGTGACCGGATCGAAGGCGTTGAGCCCCGGCGCGCCGCCCTTGTTCTCCAGACCGTGATCGGCGCGGAACAGGGGCAGGGCCACCTCGGCGGCGGCTTGGTTCAACTCGAGGATCAGGTCTTCGAGGGCGGACAGGCGATCAGGGCTGAGCATGCCCCTGGTTTAGCCCGCCGCGCCGCGCGGCGAAATCCCGTAGCCGCGCGGCCATGGCATGTGGGAACGGCGTCAGCCGTGCTCGCCGTCGCCGTTCAGGGACTTCGCAAGGTCCAGAAGCCGCCGACGGGGACGCTCGCCAAGCTGGTAGTAGGCCTTGATGAGATCCATGGTTTCCTTGCTGGCCAGCACCTCGCCCCCCGTGTCGCAGGCTTCGGCGCGGCCTTGCGCGATCGCCGCGAGCCCATCGTAGAAATAGGCGACGGGGACCTCCAGAGCCTCGGAGAGTTGCCAGAGACGGGCGGCCGAAATGCGATTGGCGCCGCACTCGTACTTCTGAATTTGCTGAAATCTCACACCGCAGGCGCCGGCCAGCTGCTGTTGGGTCAGACCCAGCAGGCGGCGACGACGACGGAGACGCTTACCCAGGTGGACATCGATTTCGTTGCCCATGTCTCTTTCCCCCTCACGGTTAAGAGCCGAACCCGTCCCGAAGGGGGACGACCTGGGCCAGGCTCGGCAAGTCGCGCGCCAAGCGATCCTGGTTCGCGTTGCGCGAAGCGCCGTGGCGAGACTAGAGAGGGGACATGGCGCGCGTGCGATCATCCCCCGGCGGCCGGCTGGCCCAGGACCTGGCCTGGCGTATCGAGGCCCTGGCCTATGACGCCGTCACCCTGCTGGCGCGGGTCTTTCCGATCGACGCGGTTTCGGACTTCGGGGCCGCGCTCCTGCGCCGCCTTGGCCCCCTGACCAGCGCCCACCGGGTCGTGCTGCGCAATCTCAGGATCGCCTTTCCCGATCTCACCCCTGAAGCGATCGCCGCCCTGGCCGACGAACAGTGGGTCCAGACCGGACGCACCTTCGCCGAGTTTCCGATCATCGACCGCATCGTGGCCGCCGGGGACCGGATCGAGATCGTCAATGGCGAGCGTCTCGCCGAGATCGCCCGCAATGGCGAGGCGGTGGTGTTCGTCTCGGGCCATCTCTCCAACTGGGAGATCATGCCCGCGGTCATCGCCCATTCCGGCGTCGTCTGCCACATGACCTATCGGGCGGCCAACAATCCGCATTTCGACAAGCGCATCCGCGACAACCGCTTCCGCTATGGGGTCCGGCTGTTTGCGCCCAAGGGGGGCGACGGCGCCCGCGAGGTGCTGGAGGCCCTGGGGCGCGGCGAGTCCGTGGCCTTGATGAACGACCAGAAGTTCAATGGCGGGGTGGCGGCGCCCTTCTTCGGCAAGCTCGCCCACACCGCGCCGGGGCCCTCGCGCCTGGCGCTGCGGTTCGACACCGTCCTGCAGCCCATGTCGGTGCAGCGGCTGGGCAAGGCGCGCTTCCGGGTGATCGTCCACCCGCCGATCAAGCCGGCCGCCTCGGGCGACCGCAGCGCCGACATCGCCAGGGCGGTGGGCCAGATCAACGCCTTCATGGAGGCGCGTATCACCGAGCGTCCCGCGGAATGGTTCTGGACCCACAAGCGCTGGCCCAACGAGACCTATGCCCGCAAGCGGCGCTGAGCCCTAAGGCGCAGAGCCCCCTGATCAGCTGTTGTGCTCTTTCCACCGGGCATAGGCCTCGGCGGGGCCGGCATAGGCTTCCTGCAGGGCCGGGCTCCAATAGCGGAGGGCCTCCAGCGGGATGCGGACGCCGGTGACGGCGCAGGCCACGAAGCGGCCGGGCTTCAGCACGACGAAATCGCCGTCGCCATAGTGGAGGACGGCAAGCTCGGCGGGCTTGCCGGAAAGGTCGCGATCATGGGCGTTCATCACGCCAATGTAGCGCGCCGGGCCGGGCTCGAACAGGCCCCGGTCAGCGGCCGCTAGAAGAGATCGCCCTGAACGGTCCTGGCGGGCGGGAGCGGCGGCTTTCGGGGCCTAGGGCGGGGATCGGCGACGGAGCGCGGCTGAGCGCCCGGCTCGCCATCGACCACGGCGCTGCGGGTGGCGTCGGCGAAGACCAGGGCGACGGTCTCGCCGGGCTCCAGGGCGGCGCCTTGCAGGGCCAGGCTGCCATCGGCCCTTTGCACCCGGGCAAAGCCCCGCGACAGGGGCCGGTCGGGATTGAGCGACAGCCGCAGCTTCTCCACTGCGCCCAGGCGTTCGGCCAGGCGCTCGGTTGTCCGGGCGAGGGCCGGCGTCAGCCGGGCGGCCAGCGCGTCGAGCTGCTGGCGCTGAACAGCCTGGGGTCGGGCCAGCAGGGTCGGCGTCAGGCGGGCGGTGATGCGGGCGAGGTCGCGGCCATGGTCGGCGGCGTTGCGTTGCAGGCCGCTGGTCAGGCGCGTGTTGAGCACCTGGAGCTTCTGCCGCTGGGCTTCCTGGGGTCGCAACAACAGGCCCGCGGACAGGCGCGAGGCCACGCGGACCAGATCGCGCTCATGGGCCGCGGCGTTGCGTTGCAGGGCTGCGCTCAGCCGGCCGGCGGCCAGGTTGAAGCGCTGGGCGGCCATCTCCACCAGGTCGGGCACGCGGGCTAGGCTGCGGCCGGCGCTTTGCACGCGACCCTGGCGGTCCTCGACCACACGGCCGCCGCTGCGATGCAGCCGGGCGTGCAGGTCGCTCAAACCCGCCCGCAACTCGGCCAGCACAGGGGTGGCCATCTCGGCGGCCGCCGTCGGCGTCGGCGCCCGGCGGTCGGAGACGAAGTCGATCAGGGTGGTGTCGGTCTCATGCCCCACCGCCGAGATGATCGGAATGTCGGCGGCGGCGACGGCGCGCACCAGGGCCTCGTCATTAAAGGCCCAGAGGTCTTCCACCGAGCCACCGCCCCGGGCGACGATGATCACATCGGGTCGCGGCAGGTCGCCGCCCGCCGGCAGGGCGCAGAAGCCGCGGATAGCCGCGCTGACCTGGCCCGCGGCCTGTTCCCCCTGCACCACCACGGGCCAGACCACGACGCGGCAGGGCCAGCGGTCGCGGATGCGGTGCAGGATGTCGCGGATCACCGCCCCGGTCGGGCTGGTCACCACGCCAATGACGGCGGGCATGGCCGGCAGGGGGCGTTTGCGGGCCGGCTCGAACAGACCCTCGGCCGCCAGCTTGGCCTTCAGCCGCTCCAGCTGGGCCAGCAGGGCGCCGACGCCGGCGGCCTCCATGGTTTCGATGACGATCTGGTAGCGGGAGCCGGCCGGGAAGGTGGTGATCTTGCCGGTGACGATCACCTCCAGCCCCTGTTCGGGCCGGATGGACAGGCCGCGCACCGACCCCTTCCAGACCACCCCGTCAATGGCCGCGCGCTCGTCCTTCAGGGTCAGATAGACGTGGCCGTTGCCGTGGTGGGTGACCTTGGACAGCTCCCCGCGTAGGCGCACAAAGCCATACCGGTCCTCCAGCGTCCGCTTGAGCGCGAAGGCGAGCTCGGAGACCGAATAGGGCTGGGCGTTGGAGTCAGGCGCGGCGTCGCTCATGGCGCGAAGCTAGCCCGTCTCGCGGTGAGGCAAAACCGGGGCGCGGGGAAAAACTGGCGGGGGCGCTGTGGGAGTAAGGCGGGGTGATCACCGTGCTGGCGGTCATGCCATTGGCGACCATTGACTAGCTCGGTCGGGTGGTCGGATCGCCGGCCGAGGTCCTCGGACAAGACGATATGACGCACCTTGCATTAGGGACCTGCATACCCGTCTGGGACAACCTTCAGGGTTCAATCCCCGCGAGCGAAATCTCAATGATCATCGCGCCCTCCGACTCCGCCGATATTGACGCCTCGCCCCGTCGGTCTCCCGAACCCGTCGAGCGAGCCGGCGGACGGGTTTGCAAGCCAGGCCTCGCTCTGATTCTCGACGAGGCGGCGGTCGCCGTTCGTGGCGTCCTGCCCGCCCGCCTGGGGCTCGACCTGCTCGCCGCCGTCACAGCCCTGATGATCCTCGATGTGTCAGCCGTCGCCACGTGGCTCGCTGGCATACTGGCGCTGGAAGTCTGGTCGTGGTCCGCCACCCGGCCAGCAGCCAGAGGGGAGGCGATCACTTGGCGCGTCCGTAGATCGTTCCTGGCGAACTATATCGGGATCAATGTGGCCTGGATTGTGCTCGGCGCGCTGTTCCTGGCCAGTGGCACAGTGGAGGGGATTGCAAGCGGCGGCATCCTGCTGGTGGCCGTCGCGACCGTCTTCGTCATGCTGTTCCACAATACGCCGCTGATTTTCCTGGTCGCGGGGGCGAGCCCCGCCATGGCTGCGCTCGCGGTATTTGCCGTGGCCGATGGACGAGACTGGCAGCAGATGACAGCCGTCTGGCTGGCGCTGACCCTGGCGATGATCTTCAGTCTCGGCCGCGCCCTGGACACGCCCTCGGCGCAGGTGTCGCAAAGGCGGCTGAACGAGAGTCTCCACCAATTCCAGGTGCTGGCCGAAAATGTGACGGACATCATCGTCCGTTCCGATCTTCGGGGCCTATGCAATTACGTATCGCCGGGGTCTCTGCTGGTCCTCGGCTACCAGCCCGACGAACTGATTGGCACCTTTCGCGCCGAGCTTGTTCATCCCGACGACCGGCCAGAGCTATCGCGGGCGCTGCGTAGGATGCTGGCCAGTCCTGATCGACCCGAAGTCCTCACCCTGCGGGTACAGCACAAGGATGGCCACTGGGTCTGGCTGCAGACAAGCGCCAAGCTGGTGTTCGAGAACGGTGCGCCGGTGGGGGTAATCGACGTCAATCGGGACGTCACGGAAAGGATCGCCGCCGAGGACGCCCTACGGGCGGCCAAGGCCGAGGCGGATGCCGCCAACCAGGCCAAGGCCGAATTTCTCGCCAATGTGAGTCACGAGATCCGTACGCCAATGAACGGCGTGCTGGGGGCTCTCCACCTGCTTGAACGGGAGTCTATCTCGCTGGAGGGCCGCGAATTGATGCGCCAGGCTAGCGAGTGCGGCCGGATGCTTTCGCAGCTCCTCAACGACGTACTGGACTTCTCCAAGATCGAGGCAGGCCAGCTCGACCTCGCGCCCGAGCCGATGCATGTGGGCGAGGCGCTGAAGACGGTGGTCGCGCTGCTCGATGCAGAGGCTCGCGCCAAGGGCGTCGATCTGCGCTGCGAGATCGCAGGCGAGGACCTGTGGATCGATGCTGACCCCGTGCGGGTGCGGCAGGCGATGTTCAATCTGATCGGCAATGCGGTGAAGTTCACTGGCCAGGGCCACGTCGCGGCCCGCCTCGCCGTCAGCCGTGCGACCGCCGGCCGCTGCACGGTCGTGCTGGAGGTCGAGGATACGGGGATTGGGTTGAGCGAGGAGGCGCGCCGGCGGCTGTTTGAACGCTTCAGCCAGGCCGAGACCAACATCGCTCGCCGCTTCGGCGGAGCCGGGCTTGGGCTGTCAATCACACAGGCCCTGGCCCGAATGATGGGTGGTGAGATCACCTACACCAGTGTCGAGGGAGAGGGTTCGACCTTCTGCATGGCGTTTGATGCGGCCGCTGCGGATGCGGTCTCGGTGCCAGCTGATGAAGGGGAGCTTTTGGACGGCGTCAACATCCTGCTGGTCGAGGACAATGTGACCAACCGGCTGGTGGCGCGCACCCTGCTGACCCGGCTGGGCGCCGTTGTCGTGGAAGCGGCGGATGGCGTCGAGGGGCTCAGCGCCGCACGCGCCGGCGCCTTCGACCTGATCCTGATGGATATCCAGATGCCTCACATGAGCGGCGTTGAGGCGACCCGCGCCATCCGTGGACTCAAGGGTCCCACCGGCCAGGTGCCGATCATCGGACTGACCGCTAACGTCATGGTTCATCAACGCGCCGAGTATCTGGCCGCCGGTATGAATGGCGTCGTCGCCAAACCCATCGACGCCGCCCGCCTACTTGGTGAAATCAGTCGGCTGCTGATGGAAGAGGACGAGAGGCAGGCGGGATAGGCGCGCGGATCGCGTTTCGCCGCGACGATGAAGGGCTTGCCTGAGCGGCCTGCGCCGGCGCCTGAAGGAAGGCTTTCGGCTTCGGGTGGCCAAACCCGGACTTAAGACCGCCCGGCCCCAAGCGGGCTATGAGCCCACCTGAGCGCCGGGCCGATCTTAGAACGCTGTCAGATATACCGGCGCAGGGAGCGGGCCAGGTCGGAGCCGCCGGCGCGCTTCTTGGATTGGGCGGGCTGATAGGCCACCCGGGCGTGTTCGGCGCAGTAGGGGCTGTCGCTGGCGCGGCGGCCGCAGAAGGTGAAGCCGTCGCTGGACGGATCGCCGATCGGCCACTTGCACATGTGGGCGCCGAGCGTCAGCACCGTGGCCGAGCCCGGGGCCTCTTCGACATAGCGGACCGGGGCCGGGGCCGGGGCGGCTTCGGCCTCGACGGGCTCAGCGATCCGACGCGGCGCAGACGGCGTGGCCGCCGCACGCTGCGGACGGGGCGCCTTGAAGACCGGACGCGCCGGCTTCGACGGAATGGCGCGTCCCGACAGGCCCAGGCGATGGACCTTGCCGATCACCGCATTGCGGGTGACGCCGCCCAATTGTTTTGCGATCTGGCTGGCCGAAAGGCCGTCTTGCCAGAGCTTTTTGAGTGTATCGACTCGCTCGTCAGTCCAACCCATCAGAGCCTCCCAAAACGGCCGCGTGTTTCGAGGGCCGCCCCGCGCGGCCGAACGAAACTACATCTTGTGGGGGACGCGATTGCCCCGCCCCACGAACTACTAGATATCGTAAAGAATTCCTTAAATGCCACAATAGGCGCCCCTGCTTCCATCCACAGGAACTACATATAGCGTCGTCGCGTCGCACCCTTGCAGGCTGCGCCATGAGGGCGCACATGTGCGGCATGAACGATATGTCGCCCGCCCGCGCCGCTCAGATCTCCGCCGCCGTCCCGCCCGCGCCGCGGGCCTATCACGGGTTCAATTGGCCCGGCTTCCGCACCCTCTATCTGCGGGAGGTGAAGCGGTTCTGGAAGGTCGGCACCCAGACCCTGGCCGCGCCGGTGGTGACCTCGCTCCTCTACATGATGGTCTTTGTGGTCGCCGTCGGCGGGAACCGACCGGCGGTCGCCGGCGTGGCCTTCGCCACCTTCATCGCGCCCGGCCTGATCATGATGACCATCCTGAACAACGCCTTCGCCAACGCCTCATCGAGCCTGCTGCAGGCCAAGGTCAACGGCCTGGTCGGCGACTTCATGACCCCGCCGCTGACCCCCCTGGAGCATGTGGCCGGCTTTGCGCTCGGGGCCGCGACCCGGGGTCTCCTGGTTGGCGCGGTGACCTGGCTTGCGGTGCTGCCCTTCGCCGACCTGCCGCTGACCCACCTGTGGGCGGTGCTCTATTTCGCCATGATCGCCTCGGCGATCCTGGGCATGCTGGGGATCATGGCCGGGCTGTGGGCCGAGAAGTTCGACCACATGGCCGCGGTCACCAACTTCATCATCATGCCCATGACCTTCCTGTCGGGGACCTTCTATCTGGTCGACCGCCTGCCTGAGCCGTTCCGCACGGCCAGCCACTTCAACCCGTTCTTCTATCTGATCGACGGCTTCCGCTATGGCTTCATCGGGACGGCCGAGGGCTCGCTGCTGACCGGGATCGGCATGACCGCCGGCATCGCCGTGGCCTTCGCCTGCGTCTGCCTGTGGATGTTCGAGAGCGGCTACAAGCTCAAGACCTGAGGCGGCACGCGAGACACAGGGCGCACGCGAACAGGCGCCGGTCCCCCGAAATCATTGACAGAGCGCCGTTCGCGCCGGAAAACATCCAGCCTTCCAGTCCCCGTCGCCCGGCGTGCGGGGACGTTTCCTTTGGAGGCTTCCTCCCGTGACCGACAAGACCGCGACGTCCGCCGCGACCGTTCCCAGCGACCACATCATGGGCGTGTACAACCGCGCCCCGCTGGCGTTCGAGCGAGGCGAGGGCGCGCGACTGTTCACCACGGACGGCGAGGCCTATCTGGACTGCATGGCCGGCATTGCGGTGAACGCGCTGGGCCATGCCCATCCGCGCCTCGTCCAGGCCCTCAAGGACCAGGCCGAGAAGCTCTGGCACGTCTCCAACATCTTCAAGATTCCCGGCCAGGAGGCGCTGGCCAAGCGGCTCTGCGCCGAGACCTTCGCCGATGTGGTCTTCTTCACCAATTCCGGGGCCGAGGCCGTGGAATGCGCCATCAAGACGGCGCGGAAGTATCACTGGGCCCGCGGCGATGTGGAGCGCATCGACATCATCGGCTTTGACGGCTCGTTCCACGGCCGCACCGTGGCCGCCGTCAACGCCTCGGGCAATCAGAGCTATCTCGAGGGCTTCGGCCCGCCCCTGCCGGGCTTCGTCCAGGTCCCGTTCGGCGATCCTGACGCCCTGAAGGCCGCCATCGGCCCGACCACGGCGGCGATCATCATCGAGCCGGTGCAGGGCGAGGGCGGCGCGCGCGCCATGACGGTGGCCGAGATGACCGCCATGCGCCAGCTCTGCGACGACAACGGCATCCTGCTGATCTTCGACGAGATCCAGTGTGGCCTGGGCCGCACCGGGCGGCTGTTCGCCCATGACTGGGCCGACGGCGCGGCCAATCCCGACATCATGTGCGTGGCCAAGGCCCTGGGCGGCGGCTTCCCCGTCGGCGCCTGCCTGGCCACCATCGAAGCCGGATCGGCCATGAGTGTCGGCTCCCACGGCTCCACCTATGGCGGCAACCCCCTGGCCATGGCCGTCGGCGGGGCGGCGCTCGACGAACTGGCCAAGCCGGAACTGCTGGCCCATGTCCGCGAGGTCGCTGGCTATTTCACCCAGCAGCTTTCGGGCCTGCGCGACCGCTATCCCGACGTGGTGGTGGACATCCGCGGCAAGGGTCTGCTGATCGGCGTCAAGCTCGCCACCCCCAACCGCGAATTCATGCAGCACGCCCGCGACGAGCACCTGCTGATCGCGGGCGGCGGCGACAACTGCGTCCGCCTGCTGCCGCCGCTGAACCTCACCCTGGACGAGGCCCGCGAGGCGGTGGAGCGTTTCGAGCGCGCCTGCGACCGGGCCCGTGCCAAGGCGCGCGCCGCGGCCTGAGGTTTTTTCACGCCCGGCCAGACGCCGGGACTCATCAATCAAGGACCCCGCGCCCCAGACGCGTCACTTCGGATTTCCGGCGCTAGCGCGGGGTCGATGGGATTTTCTCCCCGATGACCTCCACTCCGAGACATTTTCTCGACCTCTGGCGGATGGAGTCCGCCGACCTGCGCGCCATCCTGGACGACGCCAAGGCCCGCAAGGCCGCCCGCGCCGGTTGGCCCAAGGGCCGCGTGGACGCCGATGCGCCGGCCCGCGACCGGGTGCTGGCCATGATCTTCGAGAAGCACTCGACCCGCACCCGCTTCTCCTTCGACGCGGCCATGCGCCAGCTGGGCGGCGACGTGATCATCTCCACCTCGGCCGACATGCAGCTGGGCCGCGGCGAGCCGATCGAGGACACCGCCAAGGTGCTGTCGCGGATGGTCGACGCCATCATGATCCGGGCCAACACCCACGAGGATCTGGAGCGCCTGGCCATGGCCTCCACCGTGCCGGTGATCAATGGCCTGACCGACAAGAGCCATCCCTGCCAGATCCTGGCCGACCTGCTCACCTTCGAGGAGCATCTCGGTCCGGTGCAGGGGCGGACCCTGGCCTGGGTCGGCGACGGCAACAATGTCTGCGCCAGCTTCATCCATGCGGCGGGCAAGTTCGGCTTCAAGCTGAACATCGCCTGTCCCACCGTCTATCACCCCGATCTCACCGACCTCGCCCGGGCCGCCGAGATCCAGGGCCAGGTGACCATGACCGAGGACCCCCGGGCGGCCGTCCGCGGCGCCGACTGCGTCATCACCGACACCTGGGTGTCCATGGGCGACACCGACCACGACGAGCGCCTGGCGGCCTTCGAGTCCTATCAGGTGGACGATGAGCTGATGGACCTGGCCGCCAAGGACAGCATCTTCCTCCATTGCCTGCCCGCCCATCGGGGCGAAGAGGTGACGGACGCGGTGATGGATGGCCCACGCTCGCGCATCTGGGACGAGGCGGAAAACCGCATCCACGCCCAGAAGTCGGTGCTGGCCTGGTGCTTCGGGGCGATCTGAGCCGGCGCGCTCGGGGCTCGCAATCGGGGCGTGGCGTCCCTATATGGCCGCACCATGTCCCAGAACGCGCTTCCCATCCCCGACGACGTCGTCGGCCCCTTCCAGATCGAGGACGCCGCGGTCCGCGGCCGGCTCGTGCGGCTCGGCCCGGCCATCGATGAAATCCTGGCGGCCCACGCCTATCCCGAGCCGGTGGCCAACCTGCTCGGCGAGACCTGCGCGCTCGCCGCCCTGGTCGGCTCGGCCCTGAAGTTCGAAGGCCGGCTGATCGTCCAGGCCCAGGGCGAAGGCCCCGTGCGCTACGTGGTCGCCGACTACGACACGGCCGGCCACCTGCGCGGCTATTGCCGGTTCGATCCCGACGCCGTGGCCGAGGCCTCGCAGGGCTTTGTGCGCCCCGGAGCCCGCACCCTGCTGGGCGGCGGCGTCTTCATCATGACCGTGGACCAGGGCCCGGACATGGACCGCTACCAGGGCGTCACCGCCATCGAGGGCGAGACCCTGGCGCTGTGCGCCGAGCAGTATTTCGCCCAGTCCGAACAGACCCCGACGCGGGTGCGGCTGGCGGTCGGTCAGGCCGATGTGGGCGAGGGCCTGCGCTGGCGGGCCGGCGGCATGCTGATCCAGAACGTCGCCGAGGATCAGGCCCGCGGCTCCACCGAAGAGGCCTGGACCCGCAGCCAGGCCTTCTTCGAGACCATCGGCGAGGACGAGCTCCTCGACCCGACCATCTCGGGCCAGACCCTGCTGTTCCGCCTCTTCCATGAGGACGGGGTGCGGGTGTTCGAGGACCAGGCCCTGAGCGCGGTCTGCCGCTGTTCGGAGGAGCGCATCCGCGGCGTGCTGGCCTCGTTCGACGCGCAGGAGCGCGCCGACATGGTCGAGCCGGACGGCCGGATTCACGTCACCTGCGAGTACTGCGCCAAGACCTATCGGATGACGCCGGAGAGCCTGACCGGAGGCTAGGCCTGGTCCAGGGCCCGCTCGACGTCGCGCTGCAGGTCCTGGGCGTTCTCCAGGCCGACGCTCATCCGCACCCAGCCCTCGGTGAGGCCGATGGACTCCCGCTCTTCCGCCGGCATCGACCGGTGGGTGGTGGTGCAGGGATGGGTGGCCATGGACTTGGCGTCGCCGAGATTGTTGGAGATGTCGACGATCTCCAGGGCGTCCAGGAACCGCCAGGCGGCCTCGCGGCTGCCAAGATCGAAGGCCAGCACATTGCCGCCGCCGGTCATCTGGTTGGCGATGATGGCGGCCTGCGGGTGATCGGGCCGGCCGCAATAGACCGTCTTGCGGACCTTGGCGTGGGCGGCCACGGCGTCAGCCACATGGGCGGCGTTGTCGCTCTGGCGGCGCACCCGCAGGTCCAGCGTCTCCAGGCCTTTCAGCAGCACCCAGGCGTTGAAGGGCGATAGGGCCGGGCCGGTGTGGCGCAGGATGTCCTTATAGGCTTCGAGCATCAGTTCCTCGCCGCCCAGGATCGCCCCGCCCAGGACGCGGCCCTGGCCGTCGATATGCTTGGTGGCCGAATAGACGACGATGTCAGCGCCGAGCGCGAGCGGCTTCTGGAAGACCGGCGTGGCGAACACATTGTCGACCACCAGCCTGGCGCCGCAGGCCTTGGCGATGTCGGCGACGGCGCCGATGGGGGTGACCTCCAGCAGCGGGTTGGCCGGGCTTTCGACCAGGAAGCACCTGGTGTTGTCCCGCACGGCGGCCTTCCAGGCCTCGGGATCGACGGCGTCCACATAGGTCACCTCGACGCCAAAGCGCGGCATCCACTCCGACAGGATCCAGCGGCAGGAGCCGAACAGGGCGCGGCCGGCCACGATGTGGTCGCCGGCCCGCACCAGGCCGGTCAGGGCCACATGCACCGCCGACATACCCGACGCCGTGGCGCGGCAGAGGTCGGCGCCCTCCAGCAGGGCCAGCCGGTCCTCGAACATCTGGGTCGTGGGGTTGCCGAAGCGCTGGTAGATGAAGCCCGGCGCATCTCCGGCGAACCGGGCGTCGGCGGCGGCGGCCGTGTCGTAGGCGAAGCTCTGGGTGAGGAACAGGGCCTCGGAAATCTCGCCATAGGCCGTGCGGGCGAGGCCCCCGCGGACCAGCTTGGTCTCCAGGTTCCAGTCGCGCGGATCTTCGGCCATGGGGGCTCCTCCCGGCAGGCAAGCTCGGAGTGCGCATCAACCGCCTCAGGGCTGGCCGGTCAAGAGCCGCGGCTCCTAGGCGCAGCGCTCAGACGGCGTCTTGTCAGACTCGGGGCCAGCGGCGAGTGTCCTTGCGATGAATGACGCACAGCTTTCGCCCGGCATCCTGCCCTGCCAGGCCATCGACGCCCTGATCGCCCAGGGCGCGATCACCAGCGCCACGGCCATTGACGCCGACCAGGTCCAGCCCGCCAGCCTCGACCTGCGCCTGGGGGCGCGGGCCTGGCGGGTGCGCGCCTCCTTCCTGCCGGGGCTGGGGCGCAAGGTCGTCCAGCGTCTGGAAGACGTGGCCATGCACGAGCTCGACCTGTCCCGGGGCGCGGTGCTGGAAAAGGGCTGCGTCTATATCGCCGAGCTGCAGGAGGGCCTGGCCCTGCCGCCGGGCGTGGCCGCCCGGGCCAATCCCAAGAGCTCCACGGGGCGGGTGGACGTCTTCGTGCGTCTGCTGACCGACCATGGGGCGGCCTTCGACGACGTGGCCGAGGGCTATGGCGGGCCGATCTATATGGAGATCGCGCCGCAGACCTTTTCCATCCTGGTGCGCGCGGGCACGCGGCTGAACCAGCTGCGCCTCAAGCGCGGCGCGCCGCCCAAGCTCGATTTGCGCAGCGTCGGCGTCGACCTGACCGAAGGCGTGGCCGGCTTCCGGGCGCGGCGCCACGCCGGCGTCATCGACATGGACAAGGAAGACGGCCACGACCCGCGGGACTTCTGGGAGCCCCTGGTCCCGCGCCATGGTGAGCTGCTGCTCGATCCCGGCGAATTCTACATCCTGGCCTCAAAGGAGGCCGTGGAGATCCCGGTGCTGCAGGCCGCCGAGATGACGCCCATCGACCCCTCGGTGGGGGAGTTCCGCGTGCACTATGCCGGCTTCTTCGACCCCGGCTTCGGCACCGAGGAGGCCGGCGGTCACGGCTCGCGCGGGGTGCTGGAGGTGCGCAGCCACGAGACGCCCTTCCTGCTGGAGGACGGCCAGACCGTGGCGCGCCTGGTCTATGAGCCGCTCACCGAAAAGCCCGATCGGCTCTATGGCGAGGGCGGATCCCACTATCAGCGCCAGGGGCTGAAGCTGTCGAAACACTTCCGCCCCTGGGGCTGATCGCCGGCGCTCTAGATTCTAAGTCTTGAGCGCGTTTCGTCCCGATAACCGGTTCCCGCTTATCGGAACGCGCTCTAGCCCATCTTGAAGATGCAGAGCTTGTTGCCGTCCAGGTCGCGGAAATAGGCGCCGTAGAAGTTCGGAATGCGGATGCCCGGCGCGCCCTCGTCGGCCGCCCCGGTCTTCAGGGCGAGCGCATGGATTTCGTCCACCATCTCCCGGGACGGGGCGGCGAGCGCCACCATGGTCCCGTTGCCGGCGCTCGGCGCCTCGCCGTCATAGGGCGCGCAGACGCTGAGCATGGGCCCCGCGCCATTGGAATAGCCCTGCATCCGGTCGCTGCCGAAGGCCGGCTTGGCGCCCAGGGGCGCGAGAACGGTTGCGTAGAAGCTCTTGGCGCGCTCCAGGTCGCTGACGCCCAAGGTCACATAGCCGATCATGGTGAGGTCCTCCCGATCTCTCGTTATGGCGCAGAACCTACCGCGGCTGACGGGCGGGGAAGCAAGCTGCTTCTCAGGCGGGGGGCGGCGCCCCGCCAGGGGATCAAACGCGCCGGCGGCCTGTCTGCGCAAGGGACCCCTTTCGCCTTGCGAGGCTCAGGACCCTATGCCAGAACCGCCAGCGCGCGGATGTAGCTCAATGGTAGAGCAGGAGCTTCCCAAGCTCACGACGAGGGTTCGATTCCCTTCATCCGCTCCACTTCGCAGATCGGGTAGATCGTTCCAGACGACGTCCATCGCGGAGCTTCATGGCTCAATGCTGGCGGTCGTTCGCTCGGCCTGACCCAACCGCGCGGCATCGAACGCAGGCGTGCGCTTATGAGCTAGCGCTGCCTAGGCTTGGGGTTGGTCTTCGCCAAACGGTGGCTCGGCTCACCGATTAGGGTGACAGTCAGCGGCGGGTTCATGGAGTTTGACTTCGACACCTTGTTCAGAGCTGCGCTGGTCGTTGTTGGGCTCCTGGCGTTCATTGTGGCCCGGAGACGGAAGTCTCCGGCGAGCGCCGTCTACACGATCCAGGTTGGCGATCTGACCCACGAAGTCGCCTACGTGGTGCGCGGCGGCCAGATCCACGTCACCAGCGACGGGCGGCGCGCCAGTGCGCCGCCGCGCGCGGGGTTGTCGATCCCTATCGAGGGGATAGTCCCGTCACACCCTGGGGCCGCGTGATCGAACAAGGCGACGCCTGAAGCCCGCTCCAAGTCTTTGTTCCGCCAGGCGGAATTGCGTGCTGAACAATAGAATTGCCTTTTCGCCGATGCTAGCGTCGCCCCATCAGACCGGGAGGCAGGCGCAGCGTGGACAGGGCGGTATCCCGTAGCTTTCAGATTCTGGAGACCCTGGCGCGGGCGTCGGGGCCGGTGCGGCTGTCGGCGGTGGCGGCGCAAACCGGACTGCAGAAGAGCACCGTCCACCGCATCCTCGGCACGCTTTGCGAGCTCGGCTACGCCCAGCAGGAGGAGTCCGGCCTCTATGCGGCCAGCCTGAAGACCTGGGAGCTGGGCGCCGGGGTCATCGCCGACCTGCCCATCAAGCGGGTGGCCTCTGGATATCTGCAGAACCTGCACCGTGACACCGGCGAGACGGTGAACCTGACTGTGCTGGTCGGCGACGACGTGCTCTATCTCGACAAGATCGTCGCCCCGCGGCCGGTGCGCTTCAGCACCCGGGTGGGCAGCCGCGTGTCCGCCCCCCTGACTTCGGGCGGCAAGGCCATGCTGGCCCGGCTGATCGACGCGCCCGAGCGGCTGGCGCGCATCGCCGCCCAGCGCACCCTGGATGTCGACGCCCTGCTGGGGGAGTTCGAAGAGATCCGCGCCCGCGGCTATGCGGTCTCCGGCTACAGCCCCGGCGTGGTCAGCACCGGCGCTGCGGTCATCGGGCCGGGCCATGCGCCGATCGCCGCTCTGTCGGTCTCGGCCCCGCGGGAGCGGCTGGACGAGGCCAAATCGAAGGCGATCGCCGAGGCGGTCCTCGAAACCTGCGCCCGCATGGCTGAGGCGGTGGCCAGACCATGAGCCAGACCATGACCGATGTCGTCCAGGTCACCCCGGCCCTGGCGGCCTTCATCGCCAGCGGCCGGGACCGCGCGCCTGCGCCAGAGCACGCCGAACTGGCGCGCCGCCACATCCTCGACACCCTGGCTTCCATCGTCGCCTGTCGCGACCTGGAGCCGGCGGTTCTGGCCCGAAACTACGCCCGGTCCCTGAGTGGCGGCGAGGGGCCGAGCGCGGTCACCATCCTCGGGACGCATGACCGCGCGGGCCTGGTGGACGCCGTCTTCGCCGGCGCCATGACCGGCCATGGGGCGGAGATCAACGACTTCATCCCCTCGGCCTTCGTGCAGCCGGGGCCGGCTGTGGTGTCCGTCGCCCTGGCGCTGGCCCAGGCGCGGGGGCTGTCGGGGGCCGAGGTCCTGCGGGCGGTGATCATCGGCTATGAACTGGCCGGGCGGACGCCCAAGGCCCTGGGCGTCGACAATCTGCGCCGGGCGGGCGTGGCCAATCACGGGATCGGGCCGTTGTTTGGCGCCGCCGCGACCGCCGCCTGCCTCCTGGGACTGTCAGAGGACGAGGTCGCCCACGTGCTGACCTATTGCGCTCAGCAAGCCTCAGGCTCGTGGCAGTGGCTGCTGGACGTGGAGCATATCGAAAAGGCCTTCGTCTTCGCCGGCATGGGCGCCCGGGACGGCCTGCACGCCGCCCTGATGGCGGAGGCCGGCTTCCGCGGCGTCCGCGACAGCCTGGACCATCCGTCGGGCTGGATGCGCGCTTCGATCTTCGCCGGCGGCGACGCCGACCGGGCCTATCTGGTCGAAGATCTGGGCGTGCGCTCGGAGCTGCCGCTGACCGCGTACAAGCGCTATCCCGTGGGCGGGCCGACCCAGCCGGCGGTCGAGGCGCTGCTGGCGCTGCGCGCCCGTATCGGGACGGCCGAGGTCGCTTCGGTCTTGGTCGAAATGCCCGGGCGCTGGCAGGCCTTCCGCGACGCGGCCATGCCGGCCCTCAACCTGCGCTATCTGGCGGCGATCATCCTGCTGGACGGCCGGCTGGATTTCGTCTCGGCCCAGTCGCTTGAGCGTATGGGCGGCGACGTCGCTGTCCACGACCTGATGGCCAGGGTGGAGATCCGCCACGACCCGGCCCAGGAGGCCGCGCCGGGCCAGCCGCGGACGGAGTCGGCCAGGGTCGCGATCACCTGCACAGATGGCCGCTGCGAAACCGCCTACGTGCCGCACGTCCTGGGCTTCCCCTCTCACCCCATGGGCAAGGGCGACGTGGTCGCCAAGGCCCTGGAGCTGATGACGCCGGCCCTGGGCGCAGCGCGGGCCCAGGCGGTGGTGGATGCGGTCGACAGGCTCGACGACCTGCCCCACGCCGCGGCCCTCATCGACCTGATTGCGCGCCCAGACCCGAACCCAGAAGACAAGAGGTGACCTGATGCCCTCCACCACAGACGCCTCGGCTGAGGCGCAGACCGACACCCCGATCGTCGAAACCGCCCAGGGCAAGGTGCGGGGCCGCCGGGCCAATGGCGTCAGCGTGTTCAAGGGCTTGCGCTATGGCGCGCCCACCGGCGGCGCCAACCGCTTCCGTCCGCCCCAGCCGGTGGAGCCCTGGGCTGGCGTCCAGGACGCCTTCGAGTATGGCCACCAGTCGCCGCAGATGCGCAGCATGCTGGCCGACAAGGGGCCGATGAGCGAGGACTGCCTGCGGCTCAACATCTGGACGCCCAACACGGACGGCGCCGGCCGGCCGGTGATGCTCTGGTTCCATGGCGGCGGTTTCGAGGCCGGCTCCGGCTCGCAGAAGGTCTATGACGGGACCCGGCTGGCCCTGCGCGGCGATGTGGTGGTCGTCGGCCTCAACCACCGCCTGAATGTCTTCGGCCACTGTTTCCTGGGCGAGCGGCTGGGCCCCGACTACGCGGCGGCTGGCAATGTGGGCTATCTCGACCTGATCGCCGCCATGCGCTGGGTGCGGGACAATATCGCCGCCTTCGGCGGGGCGCCCGACAACGTCACCATCTTCGGCCAGTCCGGCGGCGGCCGGAAGGTCAGCCTCTGCTATGCCGGCCACGACGCCGCGGGCCTGTTCAATCGTGGCATCGTCCAGAGCGGATCGCACCTGCGCATCCAGTCGCCGGAACATGCAGCCTCGCTGACCGACGCCCTGCTCAAGGTCCTGGACATTCCCCCGAACCAGGCTGACCGGCTGCTGGACGCCTCGGTGGACGCGCTCAGCGCGGCCCAGATCAAGGTGATGCGCGAGACCCGCTCGCGCTTCTCGCCTGTGCTCGACGGCCTGACCTTTGAGGCCCACCCCTTTCTGCCCGAGGCTCCGGCCCGGTCCAATCATCTGCCGATGATGGTCGGCACGACGCGGACCGAGCTCTCCAACCAGCTGAGCTATCAGGAGGGCGTCTTCGAGATGGACGAGGCCGAGATGAAGCGCCGCCTGGCCAAGTTCATCCCCGCCGAGGACGTGGAAGAGGCGGTGACGGTGTTCCGCGCGGGCAACCCAGACGCCCCGCCGAGCGAGGTCTATTTCACCATCACCTCGGCCCGTGGCTACGTGCTGGATCAGACGATCATGGCCGAGCAGCGGGTACGGGCGGGCGCCGCGCCGACCTGGGTCTATCAGCTGACCTGGCGCTCGCCGGCCGAGGAGGGGCGCAAGATCAGCCAGCACACTCTGGACCTGCCCTTCATGTTCGACAATGTCGCCTATGCCACGCACCTGACCGGCCCGGAGAGCGACGAGACCCGCGCCATGGCCCAGGCCATGGCCGAAAGCTGGATCAGCTTCGCCCGCACTGGCGACCCCAACAACGCCGCCATCCCCGACTGGCCGGCCTACGACCTCGCCGAGCGGCCGGTGATGCTGTTCGAGGTTCCGCCGCGTCTGGCCCACGACCCCCATGCCGAGGAGCGCAAGCTCATGGCCCGCTACGAGACCCAGCAGATGGGTCGGACCCTGCACCGCTGAACGCCCGAGGACCCGTCATGAGCAACGAGACCGAAATGACCGAGACCGAGGCGATGTTCGCCGCTGTCCGCAAGGCCGAGGCCCGGCAGTTCCCCATCGTCGAGACCACCGAGGGCAAGGTGCGGGGTCTGTCCTCGGGCCGCATCGCCAGCTTCAAGGGCCTGCGCTACGCCGCCGACACCTCGGGCGCCAACCGCTTCCGCCCGCCGCAGCCGCTGGAGCCCTGGGCCGGCGTGCGCGACGCCCTCGACTATGGCCAGATCGCCCCGCAGATCCCCGGCGACCGGCGCCACGCCTATGCCGACCTGATCCTCAACGACGTGCAGCCGGGCGGCATGGGCGAGGACTGCCTGGTCCTCAATCTGTGGACGCCCGATCCCAGCCGGCGGACCAAGCGCCCGGTCCTGGTGCGCTTCCACGGGGGCGGCTTCTACGGCGGCTCCAGCAATGGCCCCGGTGGCGACGGCGAGATGCTGGCTCGGTTCGGCGACTGCGTGGTGATCACGGTCAATCACCGGCTGAGCGCGCTGGGCTATCTCTATCTGGGCGATGAGGGCGAGTTCGCCGACTCCGGCGCGGCCGGGGTCCAGGATCTGGTGGCGGCGCTCCAATGGGTGGCGCGCAATGTCGAAGCCTTTGGCGGCGATCCCAGCCGGGTGCTGATCTTCGGCCAGTCCGGCGGCGGGGCCAAGGTCAGCCACCTGCTGGGCATGCCCTCGGCCAGGGGGCTGTTCTCCAGCGCCGGGGTGATGAGCGGCTCCAGCCTGGTCGCCATGCGGCGGGACGATGCGGCCACGGTCGCCGCCCAGCTTCTGCAGCGCCTGGGCCTGAAGGCCAGCCAGATCCGCGAACTGCAGGCCGTGCCCTACCAGACCCTGCTGGCGGCGCAGGCCGACGTAGAGGCCGCCGAACGGTCCCGCGGCGAGGCGCCGAGATCGTTCTCCCCGGTGCTCGGCGAGGCGATCCCGCACCATCCCTTCACCCCGGGCGCGCCGCAGGAGTCCCTCGACATCCCGCTGATCGTCTCCACCGCCCTGGATGAGCGGACCTATCGCGAGGTCAAGTTCGACATGGGTTGGGACGAGGTGCTGGAGCGGTTCCGTCGCCGGGTGGGCGAGGAGGCCGAGATGCTGCTGACCGCCTATCGCGATGAGGATCCGGCGGCGACGCCCTTCGTCATCAGCGCCCGGATGGCCAGCGACACCACGTTCCGGCTGGGCGCCTCCACCATGCTGGAGCGCCGGCTGGCGGCGGGCGGCGCGAAGTCTTGGGCCTACCTCTGGGCGAGCCCCAGCCCGGCCTATGGCGGCCGCTATGGCGCCGTCCACGGGATCGACGTCCCCTACGCCATGTACGACATCCGCTCGCCCCTGGCAGGGCCCACGGCGGACAACCAGCGGCTGGCCGGAGAGATCGCTTCGGCCTGGGTGGCCCTGGCCGCGACGGGAGATCCCAACAACGATGTGACGCCGGCCTGGGACGCCTATGACCTGGAGGCCCGCACGACCCTGGTGTTCGGCGCGCCCACGGAGGCCGTGTCGGACCCCCGCAAGTTCTTCCGCGAATACTGGTCCTCGCGGCGCGGCTGAGCCTCGGCCGCCTTGCCTTGAGGCCCGGCGGTGACTAGCCAGGGGCGATGTTCCAGCCTGCCGATCTTTTCGAGCCGCCCGCGCCGCCGGCCGTGGCGGATCGGGCGGCCGTCACGGCGGTGGTGGCCGCCCATGGCGCCAGCCGTTTCATCGGCTGGGATCTGACCGGCGCCGATCTCTCCGATCTGGAGCTCGCCGGCTGCGCCTTTGTCCGCTGCCGCGCCGGGCGGGTCGATTTCGGGTCCGCCGACCTGACCGAAGCCCAGTTCCTGGGCTGCGATCTCAACAACACCCGCTGGCGCGGGGCGCGGCTGGCGGCGGCGCGCCTGGCCGACTGCAAGCTCACCGGCGCGCAGTTTCAGGAGGTTTCGGCCCTGGGCTTGCGGTTCGAGCGCTGCCTGTTGGTCAACGCCTATCTCCGCGGCGTCAGCTTCCGAAAGGCCGAGCTCGACGCGCTTGATCTCCAGGGCGCCGACCTCGCCGGATGCGACTTTCGCGAGGCGGTCCTGCTGGCCTGCAATCTCCGCGACGCCAATCTTGTCGACGCCCGATTCGAAGCCGCCGATCTGCGCGGCGCCGATCTCGGCGACCTGCGGCTCTCCGACGCTGGGCGTTTCCGCGGCGCCTTCATTTCCAAGGCCCAGGCGGCGCAACTCCTGATCGGGCTTGGCCTCAAGGTGGTCTGAGCCTCGGCCGCCGTCCAACCAGCCCAGGCGGCGGCGTCGGATCGGGGTTCACGCCCCGCGCGTCGTAGCGTAGCTGATGAGGCATGAGCCACCCGTTCGCCGCCCCGTTCCGCGAGACCCTGACCCGCGCCTGCCAGGCTTTTCCGCGAATCGCCTATGCCGGCGCCGATCTGAAGCGGGCGGCCGTGGCCATGACCCTGGTGGAGGCCGATGACGGCTCGGGCGAAACCGCCTTTCTGTTGACCAAGCGGGCGGCCGCCATGCGCGTTCACGCGGGCCAATGGGCCTTGCCCGGCGGGCGCTGCGACCCCGGCGAGACCCTGGAGCAGGCGGCGCTGCGGGAGCTGGAGGAAGAGTTGGGCGTGTGTCTTCCGGCCTCCGAAATCCTGGGGGTCCTGGACGACTATCCCACGCGGTCGGGCTATGTGATCAGCCCGGTGGTGGCCTGGCTGGAGGGCGCCTGCGAGATGCGTCCGAACCCGGCCGAAGTGGCCTCGGCCCACCGGATTCGCCTGGACCATATCGGCGACGAGACGGCTGTCGCGTTTGAGACCATACCGGAAAGCCCCAAGCGGGTGATCCGCCTGCGGATCGGTGACCAGCACATGCATGCGCCCACCGCCGCCCTGGTCTACCAGCTGCGTGAACTGGTCGCCGGCCGCGTCACCCGGGTCGCCGATCTCGACCAGCCGGTCTTCGCCTGGCGCTGAGGCGCCGGACTTGCGGCGGGAGAGCTTTGCCCTTTGACTGGCGGCCAAGCCTTGATCCCTGGTCCGCCGCGGCGTCGTCGCCCGACCTTTCTCTGGAGCCCTGCATGCCCCATTCCCGCTTTTTTGCCTGCGCCGCCGCCTGCGTTCTGGCGCTTGCCGCGCCGACGTTCGCCGAGGCCCAGGGCGGGGGATCGACGGCGGCGGCCAGCCGGGGCGTCGCGGTCAAGCCCGTATGGCGCGCCGTCAGCTTCACCACCGAGGCGCCTGCGGCGGGCGGCCTTCTGGTCCTGCCCCTGAGCCGCGAAGCTGACCTCGCCACCCGGGGCGCGAGCCTGACGGAGGCTGAGCGCGCGGCGGTGGCCCGGGCGCTGAGCACGGCCAACTTCTCCTACGACGCCCGTAAGACCCTGATCCTGCGCGGTCTCGGCGCCTGGGACTTGATCCTGGTGGTCGGCCTGGGCGAGGCGCCCCTGGCCAAGACCTATCAGTCCGCCGGCGCTGTGGCCGGGCGCGCGCTGATGGACGAGGCTGGCGCGGTGACCGTGCTGGCCGGCGGCCTGCCGGCCGAGGCGGCGTCGGAGTTCGCCATCGGTCTGGGGCTGGGCGACTATCGCTCCGACCTCCACCAGGCCAAGGCCCGGGCGCGCGGGACGCCTGCGGCCGTCACCCTCGTGAGCGAGGCCGCCGCGGCGGCCGAGGCGCAGTATCGGCCCCGGGGAGAGGCGATTGTCTCGGCCATGGCCTGGGCGCGCGACGTCTCCAATGAGCCGGCCAATATCGTCTATCCCGAGGTCTTCGTCGCCCGGGCTCAGGCGGCGCTGGCCGGCGTGCCCGGCGTCTCGATCGAGGTGCTGGACGTGCCGGCTATGCAGCGGCTGGGCATGGGCGCGCTGCTCGGGGTCGGCCAGGGCTCGGCGCGCCCGCCACGGATGCTGATCGTGCGCTACCGGGGCGCCGGCGCGCCGGCCGAGCCGGTGGTGCTGGCCGGCAAGGGCATCACCTTCGATACCGGCGGCATCTCCATCAAGCCCAACCTGAACATGGGCAATATGAAGATGGACATGTCCGGCGCCGCCAGCGTCACCGGCGCGGTGATCGCCCTGGCCAAGGGCCGGGCGCCGGTCAATGTCGTCGCCGTGGCGGCCCTGGCCGAGAACATGCCGGACGGCCGCGCCATACGCCCGGCCGACGTCCTGACGGCGATGAATGGCAAGACCATCGAGATCGTCTCCACCGACGCCGAAGGCCGCCTGGTGCTGGCCGACGCCCTGTCCTGGATCGACGCCAACCTGCAGCCGGCCGCCGTGGTCGATGTGGCCACCTTGACCGGCGCGGTGCGGACGGCGCTCGGCGATGATTATGCGGGCCTGTTCAGTCGCCACGACGCCCTGGCCGCCCAGCTCGAGGCGGCCGGGGAGGCGGTGGACGAGCCCCTTTGGCGGCTCCCTCTGCACCCCAGCTACGGGTCCGACATCAGCTCCACCATCGCCGATCTCAGGAACGGCGGCGGCGAGGGGGCCGGAGCCGGCACGGGCGCGCACTTCATCGGCGAGTTCATCGATCCTGAGATCCCCTGGGCGCATCTGGACATCGCCGGCATGGCCTACGGGGCGGCCAATGAGGTCAAACCTGCAGGGTCGGCCGGCTTCACCGTGCGCCTGCTGGAACGGTTCGTGCGGGACTTCCAGCCTCTCGCCAGCCCTGAAACCTGATCGGAAGACCCTAACGATGCGTCCTCTCTTGCCCACCCTAGCCCTTGTCCTGCTGCTGGCCGCCTGCTCCCCCGGGGAAGAGGCTCAGCCGCGTCCAGCGTCGGCCCCGTCCGCAGACCCAGGGGCCCCTGCGATCTCCATCACCGCGCCGCCCGCCTTCCAGGGGGAATGGAACGCCGACCTGGCGGCCTGTGGCGGAGGTGGCGACGAGTCGCGCCTGACCATTGGTGCCGACACGATCGGCTTCTACGAGAGCCAGGGTCAGATCAGCGCCACCCGCCTTCAGGGCGAGGGCCGCTTGGCCGTCGAGGCCATGATGAGCGGCGAGGGCGAGACCTGGGTCGACAGTCGGGTGTTCCAGATCTCCGAGGACGGCCAGACCCTGACCGATGTGACCGAGGGCTCGACGGGCATGGTGCGTCGCCGCTGCCCGTAGGGGGCGTCGCCGCCCCGCACCGGATTTGGCTGTAAGCCTGGTCAAATCCCGCCCCCGCAGGGGCGGGACGCTCGATCAGGCGCCGGCGGCCTGGGCCTTACGCTGGCGACGGCGGCGGGTGAGGATGTGCTCGGTATAGCCGTTGGGCTGGGTGCGGCCCTCGAACACCAGCTCCAGGGCCGCCTGATAGGCGACGCTGGCCTCGAGATCGGGGCTCATCGGCTGATAGAGCGCGTCGCCGGCGTTCTGGCCGTCGACCACCTTGGCCATGCGGGCGAAGGTCTCGCGCACCTGGGCCTCGGTGCAGACCCCATGATGCAGCCAGTTGGCGATGTGCTGGCTGGAGATGCGCAGGGTCGCCCGGTCTTCCATCAGCCCGACATCGTGGATGTCCGGAACCTTGGAGCAGCCGACGCCCTGGTCGATCCAGCGGACCACATAGCCGAGGATGCCCTGGACGTTGTTGTCCAGTTCCTGCGCCACATCGGCGGCGTTCCAGTTGGACTTGGCGAGCGGCAGGGTGAGCAGATCCTCGAGGCCCGTGGGCTCGGTTGAGTCCATCGAGGCCTGCAGGGCGGCCACGTCCACCTGATGGTAGTGCAGGGCGTGCAGCACCGCGGCGGTGGGCGAGGGGACCCAGGCGGTGTTGGCGCCGGCCTTGGGGTGGCCGATCTTGGCCGCCAGCATGTCCTTCATCATGTCGGGGGCGGCCCACATGCCCTTGCCGATCTGGGCGCGGCCGGGGAAGCCGGTGGCCAGGCCGATCTCGACATTGCGCTTCTCATAGGCCGGCAGCCAGGGCTCGGCCTTCATGGCGTCCTTGCGGACCATGGGGCCGGCTTCCATGGCGGTGTGGATCTCGTCGCCGGTGCGGTCGAGGAAGCCGGTGTTGATGAAGACGATCCGCTCGCGGGCGGCATAGATGCAGGCCTTGAGGTTGGCGCTGGTGCGGCGCTCCTCGTCCATGACGCCGATCTTGACGGTGTTGCGGGCGATGCCCAGGGCGTCCTCGACCAGGTCGAACAGGCGGACAGCCAGGGCCACCTCGTCGGGGCCGTGCATCTTGGGCTTCACCACATAGATGGAGCCGGCCGGGCTGTTGGCCTTCTTGCCCTTCAGGTCGTGCAGGGCCGCGGCCACGGTGATCAGGGCGTCGACGGCGGTTTCATAGGCGTCCTGGCCATTGAAGCGCACCGCGTCGGTGGTCATGTGGTGGCCGACATTGCGCACCAGCAGCAGGCTGCGGCCGCGCAGGGTCAGGTCGGAGCCGTCCGGGGCGGCATAGACCCGGTCGGGCTCCAGCCGGCGGGTCTCGGTGCGGCCGCCCTTGGGGAAGCTCGCCTCCAGGTCACCGCGCATCAGGCCCAGCCAGTTGCGATAGACGCCCGTCTTGTCCTCGGCGTCCACGGCGGCGACGGAGTCCTCGCAGTCCTGGATGGCGGTCAGGGCGGCTTCCACCAGCACGTCGGCGACGCCGGCAGGATCGTCCTTGCCGATATTGCTCGACCGATCGACCAGGATTTCCAGGTGCAGACCGTTGTGGCGCAGCAGCACGCCCTCGGGGGCGTCCTTGGCCCCGCGCCAGCCGGCCAGCTGACCGTCGGTGGCGAGCCTGGCTTCGGTCCCGTCCTTCAGGCTGACCACCAGGTCGTGGCCCTTGATGGCGTAGCCGACGGCGTCGGCGTGCGAGCCGCTCGACAGGGGGGCCAACTGGTCCAGCAGTTGGCGGGCATAGGCGATGACCTTGCCGCCGCGCTCGGGATCATAGCCCTTGCCGCCGGTCGGGGGGTCCAGGGCGTCGGTGCCGTAGAGGGCGTCATAGAGGCTGCCCCAGCGGGCGTTGGCGGCGTTCAGCGCATAGCGGGCGTTCGACACCGGCACCACGAGCTGCGGGCCGGCGAGGCGCGCGATCTCGGGATCGACGTTCTGGGTGTCGATCTTGAAGGCCGGCGGGGCGGGCAGCAGGTAGCCGATGTCGCGCAGGAAGGCGGTCTGCTCGGAAATGCTGACATCCTTGCCCCGGCGCTCGCGCCACCAGGCGTCGATGGTCGTCTGCAGCTCATCCCGGCGCTTGAGCAGCTCGGCGTTGCGCGGGGTGAAGTCGGCCAGCACGCTCTCCAGCGCCGCCCAGAAGGCTTTCGGCTCTACGCCCGTGCCCGGCAGCAGCTCGCCTTCGACAAAGGCGTGCAGAAGATCGTCGACCGAAAGGGTGTTGCTGATGTCCATGCGCGTAACCGGGCTCTCGATAAGGCGTTCTCGACGCCGCCACGCTCGGGCGACGTCCTTGCTCGGCCGCTTTACTGCACGGAAGCGCGCGGCTTTGAAGCCCCTATCGCGAGGGAGGCCCTTGGCCAGCGCGCACCTGCCTGCCGCCCGAGCCCCGAGATTGCCGGATGAAGCTTGCGCAGGCGAGGGTGCGAGCGCGCAAATCCTTGCGGCTGATGGCCCATCCTGGGGAAGACATCGCCCCGCAGCTCAGTTGTCGGAAAATCCGAACGGGGCGCTGGTGCGCCGGATATCGTCCACCAGGATCTGCCGGCCGATGGGCGGCGCCGAGCGGGCGGTGCAGTCGGTGCGGTGGCAAAGCCGGCAGGTGACGCCGATGGGGGTGGCCTGTTCGGGACCCGGGCGGCCCTGGGTGTAGATCAGGCGGTCGGCGTGTTCGGCCGCGCAGCCGAGCGCGATGGCCCGCTCGACGCGCAGAGCCCCATAGGCGCCGCCGCCGGCGCTGACCGTGCGGGAGATCGAGAAGAAGCGCTGACCGTCCGGAAGCTCCAGCCACTGGGTGACGATCTGCCGGGGCGTGCGGAAGGCGTGGTGCACCGACCACAGGGGACAGCCGCCCCCGTGGCGGGCGAAGGGAAAGCCCGCCCCGTCCAGCCGCTTGGAGACGTTGCCGGCCTCGTCCACCCGGATGAAGAAGAAGGGCACGCGCTCCTGGCCGGGCTTCTGCAGGGTGGTCATGCGGTGGGCGGTCTGTTCGAAGCTGGCGGCGAATTGCCGGGCCAGGGCCTCGACGTCGTAACGCCGCGCCTCCACCGCCCGGGCGAACGCAGTGTAGGGCATGAGGATGGCGGCGGCCGCATAGCTGGCCAGGGCTCGCCTGGTCAGGCGCTCGCCGCTCTCGGTGGCGAAGCCGCCTTCGGAGAGCACGGCGGCGACCTCGGGGCGCATCTCCAGATAGGCGAGCTGCAGGGCCAGCTGAAAGGTCTGGCTGGCGGTGTCCAGGGAGTCGTCGAGCAGGATTTCCTTGCGATGCTGGTCCAGCCTGCGGACCGACCCGACCATCACATTGGCTGGCAGGCGGCGCACCCGCAGGCCGTGGCGGGCCTTCAGATAGCCGGTCAGGCCCTCATGGCTGGCGACGTTCTGGGCCAGGCGTTCGGCGGCGTCGTCCAGGGTGGGGAAGTTGTTGCGCCGCGCCGCCAGGAACCGGCGGGACTCCGCCACGGGATCGGGCGCCTCCAGCACGCCGCCGGCCCCGGTGGCGTGGGCCTCGGCGGTGCGATCGGCGAGGGCGAGCTGTTCTTCCTGATAGGCGGTGTAGAGCCGCAAAAGCGCCTCGGTGACGCCGGGAAAGTTGGTGGCCGCATCGGCGGTCTCCAGGGACGGCAGGTCGATGTCGGCGAACATCGGATCCTTCAGCACCGCCTGCAGCCGGGCGGCGTCATCGGAATCTGCGTTACCAGCCAGGGCCGCCACATCGATGCGGTAGGTCTGGGCCAGCCGAAGCAGCATCTCGGCGCTGAGCGGGCGGTGATTGCGCTCCAGCAGCGCGATATAGGAGGCGGAAACCTCCAGGTCGGCGGCCATGTCGGCCTGGGTCAGGCCCAGGTCGCGGCGCATCCGTCTCAGATTGGCGCCCACATAGAGGCGGCGTTCGGTGGACATGCCGATCCTCTAGCTCGAAGTGGCCAACCTTACAACATTACAAGCAAAATCTGTAAAGTTTGACATCCCAACTTCGCAGGGGGTTTCGCCGCAGCCGTCATCCCCTGTAGGAGCGCCCTCAAATCCCCGGCGGATTTCGAGGAGAAGCGCAATGGCCTACCAAGATCACATCACCAAGATGGGTGAGCTCATCCAGAGCAAGAACGGCACCTGGGACGGGATCAACCCGGAATCCGTGGCCCGCATGCGGCTGCAGAACCGGTTCCAGACCGGCCTGGACATCGCCCGCTACACCGCGGCGATCATGCGCAAGGACATGGAGGCCTATGACGCCGACTCGTCCAAGTACACCCAGTCGCTCGGCTGCTGGCACGGCTTCATCGGCCAGCAGAAGATGATCTCCATCAAGAAGCACTTCGGCAACACCGACCGTCGCTACCTCTACCTGTCGGGCTGGATGGTCGCGGCCCTGCGTTCGGACTTCGGCCCGCTGCCCGACCAGTCGATGCACGAGAAGACCTCGGTCCCGGCCCTGATCGAAGAGCTCTACACCTTCCTGCGCCAGGCTGACGCCCGCGAACTCGGCATGATGTTCCGCGACATCGACGCCGCCCGCGCCGCCGGCGACAAGGCCAAGGAAAAGACCCTTCTGGACGCCGTCGACAACTATCAGACCCACGTGGTTCCGATCATCGCCGACATCGATGCGGGCTTCGGCAACGCCGAGGCGACCTATCTGCTGGCCAAGAAGATGATCGAAGCCGGCGCCTGCGCCCTGCAGATCGAAAACCAGGTCTCCGACGAAAAGCAGTGCGGCCACCAGGACGGCAAGGTCACCGTCCCGCACGAGGACTTCATCCAGAAGATCCGCGCCTGCCGCTACGCCTTCCTCGAGCTGGGCGTGGACGACGGCATCATCGTCACCCGCACCGACTCGCTCGGCGCTGGCCTGACCAAGCAGATCGCCGTCAGCCACGAAGCCGGCGACCTGGGCGACCAGTACAACAGCTTCCTGGACTGCGATGAGGTCGACGCCTCGCAGGTCGGCAACGGCGACGTCATCATCAGCCGCAATGGCAAGCTGCTGCGTCCCAAGCGCCTGCCGTCCAACCTGTTCCAGTTCCGCGAAGGCACCGGCGCCGACCGCTGCGTCCTGGACTCCATCACCTCGCTGCAGAACGGCGCCGATCTGCTCTGGATCGAAACCGAGAAGCCGCACGTCGAGCAGATCGCTTCGATGATGGACAAGGTCCGCGAAGTCATCCCGAACGCCAAGCTGGTCTACAACAACAGCCCGTCGTTCAACTGGACCCTGAACTTCCGCCAGCAGGTCTATGACGCCTACAAGGCGGCCGGTAAGGACGTCTCGGCCTATGACCGCGACAAGCTGATGAGCATCGACTACGACGCCTCGGAGCTGGCGATCGAAGCCGACGAGAAGATCCGCACCTTCCAGGCCGACGGCGCCAAGCGGGCCGGCATCTTCCACCACCTGATCACCCTGCCGACCTATCACACGGCCGCCCTGTCCACCGACAACCTGGCCAAGCGCTACTTCGGCGACGAAGCCATGCTCGGCTACGTCAAGCAGGTGCAGCGCGAAGAAATCCGCCAGGGCATCGCCTGCGTGAAGCACCAGAACATGTCGGGTTCCGACATCGGTGACGATCACAAGGAGTACTTCGCCGGCGAAGCCGCGCTGAAGGCTGGCGGCGTCCACAACACCATGAACCAGTTCGGCTAAGCCAAGCGGTTCAACACCGAGACGGAGGGCCCGGGGTCTCGACCCCGGGCCCTTTTTCGTGCGCGAAACCAACGGCGGAATGGTTCCCTTCCGACGCGAAAATGATCCCGGGAACAACCCGTGGCCTTTGGGGCTTCCCTTCATCACAAATGGGAGCTGACCAAATGTTGAAATCTATTCTGACGCTTACCGCCACCGCCGCGCTGCTGGCCGCCTGCGGGAACAACGATCAGGCCGCCGAAGCCGACCGGACCGAGGGTCCGATGGTGTCGGCCTCGGAAACCCCGCGGAACGAGGCCATCGACACCGAGCCGACCACGGGCGACGCCGGCCAGACCCCGGGCGCCAGCTCGTTCACCGAAGGCCAGGCGCGCAGCGCCATCGAAAGCGCCGGCTACACCGAGGTTGGCGCGCTGACCCAGAACGCCGAGGGCCTGTGGCAGGGCTCGGCCATGCAGAGCGGCGCTTCGGTCCAGGTGTCCGTGGATTACCGCGGCGAAGTCACCACCCAGTAGTCGCCCAGGCGCTCTGACCCCCATCAAGCTACGGAGAATGTTCCAATGACCAAGACCATCACCCGGCTTTTCGACAGCCACACCCAGGCGCTCGCCGCGATCGACGACCTGGAGCGCGCGGGCGTCGATCACGACCGCATCAGCATCATCTCCAACAACGCCGACAACTGGCATGCGGGCCACAAGCACCCGGCCGCCGGCAAGGACGCTGGCCCCCTGGGCGATCGCAATGGCGATGGCGAGAACGACGTGGCCGACGGCGCCGGCAAGGGCGCGGCGACCGGCGGTCTGATCGGCGGCGCTGGCGGCCTGCTGGCCGGCCTCGGCATGCTGGCCATTCCGGGTCTCGGCCCTGTGGTCGCGGCCGGCTGGCTGGCCTCGACGGCGGTCGGCGCAGCGGTTGGCGCTGCAGCTGGCGGCGCCACGGGCGGCCTGCTCGGCGCGCTCAAGGAAGCCGGTCACTCGGAAGAAGACGCCAATGTGTACGCCGAAGGCGTTCGCCGCGGCGGCACCCTGGTGAGCGTCAAGGCCAAGGGCGACGACACGGCGCGGGTCGAACAGATCCTGCTCCAGCAGCGTGGCGTCGAGGCCGCGCTGCGCGGGCCGGCCTATCGTCAATCCGGCTGGAGCGGCTTCGACCCCAACGCCCAGCCCTACACCCGCGATGAAGTGGCTCAGGAGCGGCTGCGCTATCAGGAGCCGCGTTCCTTCGCCGCCGACATCGGCGGTGAGCCGATCCCGGCCGATCGTGACCGCCGGGCCAGCGACACCGGGATTGTGACCCCGATCCGCGGCGGCGCCGACGTCTGATCAGGGCTCACAAGCCAGACGAGATCGCCCCCGACCTGCAGAGGTCGGGGGCGTTTTCATGCGCGCCTACCGATCGGCGACGCCATAGGCCGAGAAGGGTTTGCGGCGGAAGGCGAGCCAGAGGGTAAGGATCAGGATCACCCCAGCGCCAAGGTAGCCCGCGCCGCCCACCATCGGCTTTGGCGCCCACTCCGCCACGCCCACGGCGGCCAGGCCCCAGGCCACCGCCAGACCATAGGTCGGGACCTTTATGCGCTCGGCCACGACGGCGGCGATAAGGGTCGTGACGCCCACGCCGACCAGGGCCGACGCCAGGGCGGTCGTTGGGCCTATGATCCCCTTCGCGGTGAAAACCGTCAGAATGTTCACCGCCGAGGCCACGGTGAGCCAACCCGCCAGCAGGCCGAGCGGCCAGACCACAAGATAGCGCGACAGGCCGACCAGCCCGAGATCCCGCGACCTCGCGACAATCAGCCCCCAGATGACGGCGCCGGCCGAGATCAGGATCACGACCACGGTCGCCCAGTCGAGATCGGCGGCCGAAGCGATGATCCATAGGCCGCAGCCCAGGCTCGCCACCGCCGAGGGCCAGGCCACGGCGGCCATCAGATGGGGCTCGGCGCGGCCGGGGAGGGCCTGGAAGACGGCATAGAGCGCCAACCCGGCATAGATCACGCCCCAGATCGAGAAGGCGTAGCCCGCCGCCCGTAGCGTCTGATTTCCATCGCTGGAGAATTCCGCCGCGCTCTGGCCCCATCCGGTCAGGGCCTGGAGGGCCGGAACCATGATGGCGAAGGTCACCGCGGCGATGATGGCGATCTTCCGGCCAACCGTTCTGTCGTTCATGTCGCACCTGTACGCCCAAGGGGCTGAGCTTGTCTGCGGGGCCTAACTCGCCTGGAGGCGAAAGGATCAGAGCTGCGGCAAGGGTCCAGAATTCTCCTCCTATGTCGAGCAGGCGACAAACTTGACCGTGGTCGCCATGCTTATTGCCGTAAAGCTTGTACGGAGCGGGCGGGGCGTCGGATGTCGGACCATGAGGGCGAACGGGAGGTGGAGGCGGCCTCTGAGGTTCGCCATCGCACCGCCAACACGCTGCAGCTTCTGGCGACGCTCGCGCGGATGCGGGGGCAGAAGACCTCCGATCTGGAAGCCCGACGACAGATGACCTGGATGGCCGAGGCCATCGGCGCCCTCGGCGCCCTGGAGCGTCGCCGCGCAGGCGACACCGTGGACTTCGCCGGCTATCTCGAAGAAATGGCCCAGGTCTGGCGCCGCCGTCAGGCCGGCCAGGCGGTGGAGGTCGTGGTCGAGGTGGAGGATCTCAAGGTCCGCGACCAGGCCGCCTCGACCCTGGCCCTGATCACCAACGAACTGGTGGGCAACGCCCTGACCCACGGCCTGATCGGCGCCGAGGCGCGGCTGATCCACATCAGCCTTCGGCGGGCGCCAGAGGGCCTGGTGCGGCTGATCGTGGCCGACGGGGGGCCGGGCTTCGATCCCGCCTCGATAGGCGGTCGGGAGCGGTTCGGTCTCTGGCTAGCGCGGAGCCTGGCCGGTCAGGTGAGGGGCGACCTCGTGCTGGAGCGCGGACCCAACGGCGGGATCAGGGCTCAGCTGACGTTTCCGGTATGACCTGACGGTCCATGGTCGGCAGCAGGCGATCATAGTTGCGACGCACGACGCCGTAGCATTCGCAGGCTGCGGCCTCCAGCAGACCACGATCGACAATGTCCACCTGGCCCCGCCGGTAGCGGATGGCGCCCTTGTCCTGCAGGCTGCGGGCCACGGCGGTCACCGTCGTCCGCTGCACCCCCAGCATGTCAGCCAGATATTCCTGGGTCAGCGCCAGGGTGTCGCCCTCGACCCTGTCGTGGCAGGACAGAATCCATCGACAGAACCGCTCCTCGACCGAGTGCAGGGCGTTGCAGGCCACCGACTGGATGGCGTTGGCGTAGAGGCCTTCGCCATGGGCGTCCACCAGGCTGCGAAGGGTCGGGCTGCCGTTCCAGACCTCGTGGAGAATGCCGGCGTTGAGGCGCAGCGCCCGGCCCTTGCTCTGGACCACGGCCCGGCTGATCGCCGTTCTCTGACGAACGGCGGCGGGAAGGCCGACGGCGCCTTCCGGCCCGATCATGGCCGACTCGATGGCGGCGCCGTTCTCCATCAGGGTCATCAGCGATACGACGCCTGCCAACGGAAAATAGACATGATCGATCCGGTCGCCGGGTTCGTGAAGCGTGCGCCCGCGTTCGAGCTCGAATGGGACCAGATGCGGGGCCAGACGCGCAAAATCACCGGGGGGAAGCGCGGCCAATAGCCTGTTCTGCAACGTCTGCCTCTGCGTCGGGGAATCAATACCGCCCCAGGGGCGAAGCCAGACGTTATCGGTACCGCTTGGGATAGACTGTCGAGGACTCGACACACCAAGACCTGAGAAGACCAAAGATCAAAGAGAAACCGATGATTCCGAAAATCCCGGCCTGGGACTGACTAGCAGATATGTCGGATGGTCGACGAACCCATGCCTGGGACGTCTTGCCGCACCACAGGTGTCGGCAGCCAATTCCTGGCGCGGGCGAGCCTAGGCTTGATTGGCGTTACGGAAGCAAGAAAAAGAGCCCGGAGGCGCAAGGCTTTTGTTGCCCGCCGTCAGCGGCGGCCTCTCCTCAGGCCCCCAAGCGGGGCTTCAGGCGAGATAGAGGAAGGCCAGGGCTGCTGAACCCAGGGCGATGCGGTACCAGGCGAAGGGGGCAAAGCCGTACCTGCCGACGATGGCCACCAGGCTCTTGACCACCAGCAGGGCGGTCAGGAAGGCCATGGTGAAGCCGATGGCGATGCCCAGGAAATCCTCAAAATTCAGCAGGTCCCACGACTGGTAAAGGTCGTAGGCCGTGGCCGCCACCATGGTCGGGGCCGCCAGGAAGAAGGTGAACTCCGCGGCGGTCTTGCGCTCCACGCCCAGAAGCAGCGAGCCCATGATGGTCGCGCCCGAGCGGGATACGCCAGGGATCATGGCGATGCACTGGAAGAGGCCGATCAAGAGGGCGTTGCGCCAGGACAGGGTCTCGATGCTCATGATCCTGGCCTTGGGCGCGAACCGCTCGATCAGCAGAATGGCGACGCCGCCCACCACCAGCGAGACCGCCACGATCTCCGGCGACTCCAGCATGGCCTTGATGGCGTCATAGGCGAACACGCCGATCACCATGGCCGGCAGCACCGCCAGGATGATGTTGCGTGCAAAGGCAATGTCGTCGGGCCGGGTCTTCAGCACGCCGATGCCGACGTTCCAGAACCGCTGCGCATAGACCACCAGGATGGCCATGATCGCCCCGAGCTGGACGACGATCTTGAAGGTGGTCTCGGCTGGTCCCTTGAAGCCCAGGAGCTCGCCGGCCAGGATCATGTGACCGGTGGACGAGACGGGGAGGAACTCCGTGATCCCCTCGATGATGCCGAGGATGATGACGCTGATAAGCGAATTCTGATCCAAGCCTGCCCCCAAGAGTCCAGGCGGCTGCGATAGCGAATATCCCGGCCCTTGGCGAGGCGGCCCGGCGCCCGCGACGGGGAAAGTCAGCAATTTCGCCTGACGCCCTGTCGGAGGAAGGCATAATCGCTCGTCCTTGGATCAACAGGAAACGCACCCATGCTCTACGCCATCCTTTGCTATCACTCCGAGGCCGTCGTCGGCGGCTGGTCCAAGGCGCAGGACGATGCGGTCATGGAGAAGCTGGACGTGGTCCACCAGAAGCTGGCGGCGGAAGGCCGGCTGGGTCCGGTGGCGCGCCTGCTGCCGACCTCGGCGGCCACCACCCTGCGCAAGGACAGCGACCCGCCGCTGGTCCTGGATGGCCCGTTTGCAGAGACCAAGGAGCAGCTGCTGGGATTCTACATCGTCGACTGCGACGATCTCGATCAGGCGCTGGAGATCGCCCGCGACCTTGGCCGCGCCAATCCCGGCGGGGCCTATGAGCTGCGGCCCATTGGCGTGTTTCACACAGGCGTTCTGCCGGCCGACGCGGGCCAATGAGCGACCTGGCCTGGATCGACGGCGCCCTGGCCGCCGCGCGGCCCCAGGCCATGGCCGCTCTGCTGCGCTACTTCCGTGACCTGGATATCGCCGAGGAGGCCTTTCAGGAGGCGAGCCTGCGCGCCCTGCGCAACTGGCCTGAGAAAGGTCCGCCGCGGGATCCCACCGCCTGGCTGATCTTCGTCGGGCGCAACGCCGCCCTGGACGGGGTGCGCCGCAAGGCCCGCGAGGCGCCGCTCCCGCAGGAGGTGCTGATCTCCGACCTGGAGGACGCCGAGGCCGATCTGGTGGAGCGGCTGGACGGCGCCGACTACCGCGACGACGTGCTGCGGCTGCTGTTCATCTGCTGTCATCCAGACCTGCCGGCCACCCAGCAGATCGCGCTGGCCCTGCGGATCGTCTGTGGCTTGAGCGTCGCCGAGATCGCCCGCGCCTTCCTGGTGGGCGAGAGCGCGATGGAGCAGCGGATCACCCGCGCCAAGGCAAAGGTGGCCAAGGCTGGCACGCCCTTCGAGACCCCGGGCGCCGTCGAGCGCGCCGAGCGCCTCGCGGGTGTGGCGGCCATGATCTACCTGCTGTTCAACGAGGGCTATTCCGCCAGCGGCGGCGAGGCGCCCCTGCGCAGCGGTCTCTGTGACGAGGCGATCCGCCTGGGGCGGCTGTTGCTGCGCCTGTTCCCGGCCGAGGCCGAGATCATGGGCCTGACCGCCCTGATGCTGCTGCAGCACGCCCGCGCCCAGGCCCGCTTCGACGCCGACGGGGCGATCATCCTGATGGAGGATCAGGATCGCACCCATTGGAACGGCCGCATGATCGCCGAGGGCCTGGCCCTGATCGACAAGGCCATCCGGCACCGCCAGCCCGGCCCCTACCAGATCCAGGCGGCCATTGCGGCCCTGCACGCCCGCTCGCCCCGGGCCGAGGACACCGACTGGCCGCAGATCGCTGGCCTCTATCAGGCCCTGGAGCATCACATGCCCTCGCCGGTGGTCACCTTGAACCGGGCCGTGGCGGTGTCGAAAATCGAAGGGCCCGCCGCGGCGCTGGACCTGATCGAACCCCTGGCCGGCCGGCTCGACGCCTATTTCCATTTCCATGGGGTGAGGGGGGCCATGCTGCTGAAGCTGGAGCGCAAGGCCGAGGCTCGCGAGGCCTTTGATCGCGCCATCGCGCTCGCCCGCACGCCCGCCGAGGCTGCGCACATCCGCCAGCACATCGACCGCCTGCAGGCCGAAGCCGGCCAGACTTGAGCCATAGAAAAAACCCCCGGCCTTGCGGCCGGGGGTCCTTGTCGTCCGACGATCCCAGCGCAGGCCGGGACGTTCGTCTTAGTAGCCCTGGATGCGGGCGTAGCGGTCGCGATGGTAGCCCTGGTTGCCAAAGGCCGCTTCGGCTGCACGGGCGCGCTTCATGTAGAAGCCCGCGTCGTGGGCGTCGGTCATGCCGATGCCGCCATGCATCTGGACCATTTCGTTGGACACCAGATGGAAGACGTCGCCCATCTTGGCCTTGGCCAAGCTGACCAGTTCCGGAACGTCCGGGGTGTCGGCGTCGATGGCCTGAAGGGCGGCTTCGACGGCCGAACGGGCCAGTTCGAGATCGGTGAACATCTTGGCCGCGCGATGCTGCAGGGCCTGGAACGAGCCGATGACCTGGCCGAACTGCACCCGGACCTTGAGGTAGTCGAGGGTGATTTCGAAGGCCTGCACGGCCGAGCCGAGCATTTCGGCGCAGAGGCCGGCGCGGGCGCGGTCGAGGGTCTTCTCCAGCAGCGGATAGCCCTTGTCGACTTCGCCCAGAACCGCGTCCTCACCCACTTCGACGCCGTCGAAGGTGATGTTGGCGGCGCCGCGGCTGTCGGCCAGGTGCAGACGCTTGCGGTTCACGCCCTTGGCGTCGCCGGGAACCAGGAACAGGGTGATGCCGTCGGTGTCGCCCGGCTTGCCCGAGGTGCGGGCCGAGACGATCAGCAGGCCTGCGGCCATGCCTTCCAGCACGAACGACTTGGAGCCCGAGAGCTTGTAGCCCGAGCCGGACTTTTCAGCCTTCAGGGCGACCTTTTCCGGCGCATGGTGCGCGCCTTCGTCCACCGCCAGGGCGCCGACGACTTCACCGCCGGCGATCTTCGGCAGCCATTCCGACTTCTGGGCGTCGGAGCCGCCCAGCACCAGGGCCGAGGCCGCAGCCAGGCCAGAGGCCAGCAGCGGAGACGCGGTCAGGGTGCGGCCGGTTTCCTCCAGGATCAGGCCCATGGAGAGGTAGCCGAAGTCCGAGCCGCCGTATTCCTCGGGGATGATCACCCCGGCCCAGCCCATCTCGGCCATTTCGTTCCAGGCGTTGGCGTCGTAGCCAAGCTCGACCCCGCTATCGCGCATCTTACGGAAGGCGGTGACGGGAGACTTTTCCTGCACCCAGCTCTTCGCGGCGTCGCGGAGCATTGTCTGTTCTTCGTTGAGAACGGCCATCTTATTGTAATCCCTATAAAATTCTATTGAGTGCTTATTTGGGGTCGGGCAGGCCGAGGATGCGCTTGGAGATGATGTTGTTCTGCACCTCCTGCGAACCGCCATAGATGGTCGTCGCCTTGCCACCCAGCCAGGAGCGCACGGCGCCCAGCTCTTCGGCGGTGAAGTCGTCGCCTTCCCAGCCCAGGCCCTGGTGGCCCATGAGCTCGATGGTCAGTTCGGCACGATCCTGCATCCAGCGGGTGCCCGCATTCTTCATGATCGAGGTGGCCGCCGAAGGCCCGGAATTGGCCTTGGACTCAGCCATGGCGCGCATGGCGGTCAGCTGGAAGGCGCGACCGTCGATCTCGTTCATGATCACGCGGGTGCGCAGGTCGGTGTCGGCCAGGCGGCCGGCCTCGTCCGTGCCCACATAGTCCTTGGCCAGCTTGACCAGCGAACGACCGCCGCCGCCGCCGCCGCCGGCGCCCGACAGGCCCGAACGCTCGTGCTGCAGGAGGCGCTTGGCCACCGTCCAGCCGCCGTTGACCGGACCGACCACCTGGTCCTTTTCGACGCGGACGTCGGTCAGGAAGGTTTCGCAGAAGGGCGAGTTGCCGGCGATCAGCGGGATCGGGCGAACTTCGACGCCGGGCGTGTCCATCGGGAAGAGCACGAAGGAAATGCCTTCATGCTTCTTCGTGGTGTCGGTGCGCACCAGGCAGAAGCACCACTGGGCCCACTGGGCGCCCGAGGTCCAGATCTTCTGACCGTTGACGATGTAGTGGTCGCCCTTGTCCTCGGCGCGGGTCTGCAGCGAGGCGAGGTCGGAACCGGCGCCCGGCTCGGAGAAGCCCTGGCACCACTGCAGTTCACCCTTCACGATCGGCGGGATGTGCTGCTGCTTCTGGGCCTCGGTGCCGTATTCCAGCAGGGTGGGGCCGAACATCATGACGCCCATGCCGCCGATGGGGTTGTAGGCCCCCACGCGGCCCAGCTCCTGCTGGATGATCCGGGCGTGGGCCGGGGTCAGGCCGCCGCCGCCATACTGGGTCGGCCAGGTGGGAACGCCCCAACCTTTTTCGCCCATGGCCTTGCGCCAGGCGTGCATGTCCGGCGTCGGCTCGGACCGTTCCTCGCGCATCATCATCCCCCCCTTGCCCTTCAGGGACTTGGGGAAGTTGGCTTCGATCCAGTCGCGCGCTTCCGTGCGGAAGGCGTCCAGATCAGAGCCGCCAAAATCAGCCATTAAATATCTCCTTTAAAATCAGTAGCTTGTAATCATTTCGAAGGCGCAGCGTCCGGCAGGCCGAGGATGCGCTTGGAAATGATGTTGTTCTGCACCTCATTGGACCCGCCGTAAATCGAGCCCGCCTTGCCGGCGAGCCAGCCGCGCACGGCGGCCAGCTCTTCTTCGGTGAAGTCCTCGCCTTCCCAGCCCAGACCCTGATGACCCATGAATTCGAGGGTCAGCTCGGCCCGGTCCTGCGCCACCTTCATGTTGGCGTTCTTCATGATCGAGGTCGTCGCCGAGGGACCGGAATTGCCCTTGGCTTCCAGGGCCGCGCGCTTGACGGTCTGCTGGAGGGCCTTCAGGTCCATGTCGTTCATGACGATGCGGGTGCGCAGGTCGAGATCGGCCAGGCGGCCTTGCTCGTCCTCGCCCACATACTTCTTGGCGATCAGCCCGAGGGCCTCGCGCTTGCCGCCTTCGCCGGCCCGGCCGCCCATGCCGCTGCGCTCATGCTGCAGCAGGCGCTTGGCCACGGTCCAGCCGCCGTTCAGCGGGCCGACCAGGTTTTCCTTGGGCACCTTCACATCGGTGAAGAAGGTTTCGCAGAAGGGCGAGGAGCCGGCGATCAGGCGGATCGGGCGAACCTCGACTCCGGGCTGATGCATGGAGAAGACCACGAAGGAGATGCCTTCATGCTTCTTGGTGGTGTCGGTGCGCACCAGGCAGAAGATCATGTCCGCCCACTGGCCGCCGGAGGTCCAGATCTTCTGGCCGTTGACCAGCCAGTGATCGCCCTTGTCCTCGGCCCGGGTGGACAGCGAGGCGAGGTCGGAGCCCGCGCCAGGCTCGGAGAAGCCCTGGCACCAGCGCACCTTCCCGGTGACGATGTCGGGGATGTACTTCTTCTTCTGCTCTTCGGTGCCGTATTCCAGCAGGGTGGGGCCGAACATGCCCACGCCCATGCCGCCGATCGGGTTCCAGGCACCGATGGCGGCCATTTCCTGGTTCAGCACCCGCGCTTCCTGGGCCGAAAGGCCGCCGCCGCCGTACTGAGCCGGCCAGGTGGGGACGCCCCAGCCCTTTTCGCCCATCCGCTCGCGCCACACCGCCAGGTCGCCGGTGAGCTCTGCGCCCCCGGCCATGGCCCGTGTCTGGGCTTCGGTATCATGGGCCAGAGACTTGGGGAAATTGGCTTCAAGCCATTCGCGCGCCTGCGCCCGGAAGCCGTCCAAATCGGCGCCGCCAAAGTCAGCCATGAATATTCTCCCTAAAAATCATTATGTTATCATTTATTATAGCATGAAGTTCGCCGTTCGTGGAGTCGTCCGCTTACTTCGGGTCAGGTAGGCCCAGCACCCGCTTGGAGACCACGTTCAGATTGATTTCCGAGGTTCCGCCCTCGATGGAATTGCCCTTGGACCGCAGCCAGGCGCGGACCAGATTCAGCTCGCTCTCGTCATAGCCCTCGCCGGACCAGCCCAGGCCCTGATGGCCGAAGGCCTCGATCATCAGCTCGTTGCGGTCCTGGGCGACCTTGGCGCCGGCATACTTCATGATCGAGGTGGCGGCGCTGGGGCCGGCGTTGGACTTGGCCTCGTCGGCGGCGCGGCGAACGGTCAGCTGGAAGGCGCGGGCCTCCATGCGGTGCTCGATGATCCGGCGACGCAGGTCGTGGTCGGCGATCCGGCCGGTCTCGTCGACGCCGACATACTTCTTGGCCGCATCCTCGACGCTCATAACCGCGGTCGGCGCGCCGATATTGCCGCCGCCCAGGCCGGCCGAGATGTTGTCGCGCTCGAACTGCAGCAGGCGCTTGGCCACCGTCCAGCCGCCGTTCAGCGGGCCGAACAGCTGGTCCTTGGGCACCTTCACATCGGTGAAGAAGGTTTCGCAGAAGGGCGAGCCGCCGTTGATCAGCAGGATCGGCCGAACCTCGACGCCGGGGCTCTTCATGTCGATCAGCAGGAAGGAGATGCCCTCATGCTTCTTCGAGGTGTCGGTGCGGACCAGGCAGAAGCACCAGTCGGCGAGGTTGGCGCCCGAGGTCCAGATCTTCTGGCCGTTGACCAGATAGTGGTCGCCCTTGTCCTCGGCGCGGGTCTGCAGCGAGGCGAGGTCGGAGCCGGAGCCCGGCT
>NZ_JAUXVZ010000059.1 GCF_030680185.1 Phenylobacterium sp. | reverse complement strand
GCCCCACGCCATCCTGATCAACACCGCCCGCGGCGAGATCGTCGACGAGGACGCCTTGATCGACATCCTGGCCAAGGGCGAGATCGCCGGCGCCGGCCTCGACGTGTTCGAACACGAGCCGGCGGTGAACCCCAAGCTGCTCAAGCTGCCCAATGTGGTCCTGCTGCCGCATATGAGCTCGGCCACGGTGGAGAGCCGCGTGGACATGGGCGAGAAGGTGATCATCAACATCCGCACCTGGATGGACGGCCACCGCCCGCCAGACCGCGTCATCCCGGCGATGCTTTAGGCCTACCAACTCGGCGGGGGGCGACGCCCTGCGTGCTTCGAGGCTCGCGTTGCTCGCACCTCAGCATGAGGGAGGTGGGGTGAGCCTGGACCTCTCATTTGTCCTCATCCTGAGGCGCCGCGAAGCGGCCTCGAAGGACGAGGGCGGCCGCACGTTAGCCGGCTTGCGCCTCGGCGATGACATCGACCACCGTCTGCGTGCCGTCCCAAAGACCCGCCCGCCAGCCGCAGGCCCGGGCGGCCTCCACATTGCGGGGCGAATCATCGATCAGCAGCAGCTCGTGCGGCGCATGGGCTGTGCGGTTGGCGACCGCCTCGAAGAAGGCCGGGTCGGGCTTTCCGCAGCCATAGTCGGCCGCATAGTGGATGGCCGCGAAACGATCCTTCAGGCCAAGCTCGTTCCAGAGATAGGCCGCCCGCAGGTGTTCCTGCACCGTGGCCAGATGCAGGCCGTACTGGCCGTTCAGGGCCGCGAGCTGGTCGAGAAAGCCCTGGTCCAGGTGGGCGTCCTTGGAAAACCAGTAGGCGGTGAGCGCTTCCGGCGTCAGGTGCGGCGCAAAGTCCGGCAGGGCGAGCGCCAACCGCTCGTGCAAATCCGCCCGGCCAGCCATCACGTCGGGCCAGTGGATGGCGAAGAAGGCGCTCTGGAACTTCGCTGGGTCGACGCCCAGATCGGCCTCGATCGTATGGTCCCAGCGCAGGCCGTCGGGATGGCGGATCACCACCCCGTCCACGTCGATCATCAGGGTGCGGACGGTCATGGCGGGCTCCTGTCTGTTTGCGGCTTCTAGCCGACCAGGGCGACGATGGGGTGACGGCCTAGGACAACTGTCCCTTGAGCCGATAAAGCGCGTCCATCGCCTCCCGCGGGCTCATGCCGTCCAGGTCCAGCGCCCGCAGCGCCTCCTCCACCGCGCTCGGCCCAGGGGCGTCGGGCTCGGCTACGGCCAGGGCGAACAGGGGCAGGTCCTCCAGATGGGCCGGGGCGCCCTGCTCGCGTTCGAGGCGGTCGAGCACCTGGCGGGCGCGGGCGACCACGGGCGCGGGCACGCCCGCCAGCTTGGCCACCTGGACGCCATAGGAGCGGTCGGCGGGGCCGGGACCGGCCTCGTGCAGGAAGATCAGGTCGCCCTTCCACTCCTTGGCCCGCATGGAGAGGTTGGCCACGTGGGCCAGCCGGTCCTCGAGCACCGCCAGCTCATGATAATGGGTGGCGAACAGGGAGCGGCAGCGGTTGGTCTCGTGCAGGGCCTCGGCGCAGGCCCAGGCGATGGCCAGGCCGTCATAGGTGGCCGTGCCGCGGCCGATCTCATCAAGGATGACGAAGGACCTGGGCGTCGCCTGGGTCAGGATGGCGGCGGTCTCGACCATCTCGGCCATGAAGGTCGAGCGGCCCCGGGCCAGGTCATCGCCGGCCCCGACCCGGCTGAACAGGCGATCGACCACGCCCAGCCGCAGGGCCTGGGCCGGCACGAAGGAGCCGGCCTGGGCGAGCACGCAGAGCAGCGCGTTCTGGCGCAGGAAGGTCGACTTACCGGCCATGTTCGGCCCGGTGACGATGGAAAGTCTGGCCGCCCCTGCGCCGGCCCCGTCCAGGCGGCAGTCATTGGGGGTGAAGGGCTCGCCGGTCCTGCGCACCGCGGCCTCAACCACAGGATGGCGGGCGGCTGTCGCCTCGAACACGCAGGAGCGATCCACCACCGGCCGCGTGGCGCCGGCCTCATCGGCCCATTCGGCGAGGCCAGAGGCGACGTCCAGGCTGGCGGCGGCGAAGGCGGCGGCCTGGATGGCGTGGGACACGCGGCAGGCGGCCTCGCGCCAGGCCTCGAAGGCGGCGACCTCCATGGCCAGCGCCCGCTCGGCGGCCTGGGCGATCCTGGCGTCCAGCTCGGCCAGTTCGACCGTGGTGAAGCGGACCTGGTTGGCCAGCGTCTGGCGGTGGATGAAGGTGGCGTTCAACGGCGCCCGCATCAGCGGCTCGGCGGCCTTGGCGCTGGCCTCGACGAAATAGCCGAGGACGGCGTTGTGGCGGATCTTCAGGGCGACGCCGCTCTCGCTAGCCAGCTGCGCCTCAAGGCCGGCGATCACCTTGCGGCTGTCGTCGCGCAGCGCCCGGGCCTGGTCCAGCTCGGGACGGACGCCGGGCGCGACAAAGCCGCCGTCCCGGGCCTGGGCCGGCAGGTCGTCGCCAAGGCCCTTGGCCAGCATGTCGCGCAGCTCGGCGAGGCCAGACTGGACGGCGAGATCCAGGGCCGCCAGGGCCTGGGTGGTTTCCGGCGGCGGGGCGGGATCCAGGGGCTCCGGCGCGGCGAACAGGCCGGTGATGGCGGCGCCGGCGGCCAGGCCATCGCGCAGGCAGCCCAGGTCCCGCGGACCGCCGCGGCCGAGCGCCAGCCGCGACAGGGCCCTGGCCATATCGCCCATGGACTTCAACTGCCCGCGCAGGTCCTGGCGCAGGGGCCGGCGCTCGCAGAAATAGGCCACCGCGTCCAGGCGGGCGTCGATGGCCGCCGGCTCCACCAGGGGCCGGGCCAGGCGGGTGGCCAAGAGGCGGGCGCCGGGCGCCGTCACGGTCCGGTCGATGGCGGCCAGCAGGCTGCCCTCGCGGCCGCCCGACAGGCTGCGCTCGATCTCCAGGCTGGCGCGGGTGGCCGGATCGATGGCCATGACCTCGCTCTCGCCGACCCGCCGCGGCGCCGACAGGGCCGGCAGCCGTCCGGCCTGGGTGGTCTCCAGATGGGCGGCGATGAGGCCGAGCGCTGAGATCTCGGCGCCGCTCAGCGCCCCGAAGCCGTCCAGGGTCTCAACCCCGTAGAGCCGCTTGAGCCTGGCCTCCGAGGCCGAGGGCTCGGCGAGCGCCTGGGGCATGGGCTGGACGAAGCCGCCGACGCTGCGCAGAGCCTCGGCCGCCGCTGCGTCGGCGAACAGGCGGTCGGGAACCAGGATTTCCGAGGGTGAGAGCGCCGCCAGCGCCGAGGCCAGGCCCGCAGGGTCCAGGGCCAGGCATTCGACCTCGCCGGTGGACAGCTCCACCGAGGCGATGGCCGCCTGGCCGGCCCGAACAGCCACGGCGGCCAGGCGATTGGCCCCGCGGGCGTCCAGCAGACCATCCTCGGTGAGCGTGCCGGGCGTCACCACGCGGACGATTTCGCGCCGGACGATGGATTTCGAGCCGCGCTTTTTCGCTTCGGCCGGGTCCTCCATCTGGTCGCAGACGGCGACCTTGAAGCCGGCTCGGATCAGCTTGGCCAGATAGGCCTCGGCCGCGTGCGCCGGGACGCCGGCCATGGGAATGGGTTGGCCCCCATGATTGCCCCGGGCGGTCAGGCTGATGCCCAGCGCCGCAGCCGCCTTCTGGGCGTCCTCGAAGAACAGCTCGTAGAAGTCGCCCATGCGGAAGAAGATCAGCGCATCGGGCTGCGCCGCCTTGGCCTCGAAAAACTGGGCCATGACCGGCGTGGCGCCGGCCGCATCCGGCAGGGTGGGAGAGGGGGCGTTCATGAGGCCGCCAAGCTAGCGGGGCGCAGGGATTCGGTCATCCCTTTGCGGTCGACAGCCTGCGACGCATCAGGCCCGGCAGCATCAGGGCCTGGCCGGCGCCCCTGGCGGCGAAGAACAGGGTGAAGGCCAGCCAGAGCCCATGATTGCCCAGGGGGGCGGCCAGGATCAGGGCGGCGACGAAGACCGCCAGGGCGCCTGCCATGCTGAGCAGCATGGCCCGCGTCCAGCCCGCGCCGATGAACACCCCGTCGAACACGAAGGATGCGACCCCGGCCAGGGGCAGGGCCACCACCCAGAGCGCATAGAGGCCGGTGGTCTGGGTTACGTCCGCATCGGTGGAGAAGCTGGCGGCCAGGGGCGCGCCGAGGACGAGATAGGCCAGCGCCATCAGTCCGGCGGCGCCAGCGCTCCAGATCAGCAGGGCGCGGACCGAGCGGGCGAACAGGCCCGGGTCCCGGGCGCCGGCGGCCTCGCCGCACAGCACCTGGGCCGCACTCTCGAACCCGTCGAGCATCAAGGTGGCCAGCATGAAGAGCTGGAAGAGGATGGCGTTGGCGGCCAGCACCACCGCGCCCTGCTGAGCGCCGGCGCGGGTGACCATCACGGTGGCGCTCATGAGCAGGATGGTGCGGATGAAGAGGTCGCGGTTGAGGGCGAAGAGGGCGGCCAGCTCCGCCCCGGCCCAGGTCTGGCGCTTGCGGGCGAGGGTCAGGGCCTGGCGGGCCGGCGCTTCACGGGCGCAGATGGCCAGCAGGGCCGCCGTCTTCAGACCTTCGGAGATCAGGGTGGCGACGGCCACCCCGGCCACGCCCCAGCCCAGCCCCAGCACCAGGCCGACGTCGAGGGCCACGTGCAGCAGGTTGGCGGCGATCTCCACGACCAGGACCGCGCGGACCTGGCGGCGGCCGATCAGCCAGCCGATCAGCACGGCGTTCACCAGCCAGGCGACGCCGCCCACATAGCGGATGTCCACATAGGTCCGCGCCATGGGCGCCACCTCTTCCCCGGCGCCCAGCAGGGCGAGCCCGGCCGGAACCGCCAGCGGCCAGAGGACCAGCAGCAGCGCGCCGATCCCCAGGGCCACGGCCAGGCCCCGGGCCAGGGTGGCGGCCTGGGCCGCCGCATCCCCGCGGCCGGCGGCCTGGGCGGTCAGCGCCACGGTTCCGGTCTTCAGGAAGTTGAAGACGATCAGCAGGGTCATCAGGAGCTTGGCGCCGACCTCCACGCCCCCCTGGGCGGCGGCCTCCCCCAGCCGGCCGATCACCCACATGTCGGCCAGGCCGAACAGGGCGGTGGCCACATTGGTCAGCATGGACGGCAGGGCGATGGCCAGGATCGGCCGCCAGAGGGGCGCAGGGGTCATGGCCCTGCCGTGGCCGCCGTCGGGGCGGGGGTCAAGCGCTTGCGTCGTCGTCGGCTAGTCTGATGATAGGCTGCGGTCGCGGGACGCAGGGGCAACATCCCCCTCGCCAAGTGATCGTCGATCACATACCTTGATTTCCATCAGGGATAACAGAGCGCCAGGATCACACTGGCGGCAGGGAACGACAGGGAAGAGGTTTTCCATGACCAGCGTGGATGTGGCGACAAAGGCTCCGCAGGCGACAACCGGCGTTGAGCATTTCGACGTGCTGGTGGTGGGCGCGGGCATTTCCGGGGTCGGGGCGGCCTGGCACCTGACCCACCAGATGCCTGGCACGAGCTTCGCCGTCCTGGAGGCCAAGGACACCTATGGCGGCACCTGGGTGACCCACCGCTATCCCGGCGTCCGCTCCGACAGCGATCTCTACACCTTCGGCTACCGGTTCAAGCCGTGGCGCGGGGCGCCGATCGCCACCTCCCAGGAAATTCTCACCTATATGGACGAGGTGATCGCCGAGAACGATCTGGCCCGCCACATCCGCTATGGCCACAAGATCGTCCACGCCGCCTGGTCCAGCGAAAAGAGCCTCTGGACGGTGAATGCGGAGAAGACCGCCACCGGCGAGGCCCTGACCTTCACCTGCGGCTTCCTGTGGATGTGTCAGGGCTATTACCACCACGACGAGGGCTACACGCCGGAATGGCCGGGCATGGCCGACTTCAAGGGCGCCATCGTCCATCCCCAGACCTGGCCCGAAGACCTGGACTATACGGGCAAGAAGGTGGTGGTGATCGGCTCCGGCGCCACGGCCGCGACCCTGGTGCCGGCCCTGGCCCAGAAGGCCGGCCACGTGACCATGCTGCAGCGCTCGCCCACCTATTTCGCCACGGGCCGCAACGCCAACGAACTGGCCGACACCCTGCGCGACCTGGAGGTCCCCGAAGAGTGGACCCATGAGATCGTGCGGCGCAAGATTCTGAAGGACCAGGGCATGTTCGCCCACATGGCCCGGGAATATCCTGACGCGGTGAAGGACGAGATCCTCAAGAACGTCGCCGCCGTCCTGCCCGAAGGCTTCGACATGAAGCACTTCACCCCCAGCTACCGCCCCTGGCAGCAGCGCCTGGCCTTCGTGCCGGACGCCGACCTGTTCAAGGGCATCTCGTCGGGCAAGGCCTCGGTGGTCACCGACCAGATCGAGCGGTTTACCGAGAACGGCATCCTGCTGAAATCCGGCGATGTGCTGGAGGCCGACATCATCATCACCGCCACGGGTTTTCGCCTGTCGGTGATGGGGGACATCCCCTTCGAGGTGGATGGAAAGTTCGTGGACTGGGGCCAGACGCTCACCTATCGCGGCATGATGTTCACCGGCGTGCCGAATCTGGTTTGGGTGTTCGGCTATTTCCGCGCCAGCTGGACCCTGCGGGTGGATCTGATGGGAGATTTCGTCGCCCGGCTGCTCGGCCACATGAAGGCCCGCGGCGTCGAGAAGGTGATGGTCGATCCCGGCGAGGCCGGCGCGACCATGCCCCGCGGTCCCTGGATCGATCCGGACAACTTCAATCCGGGCTATCTGATGCGCGACATGGACAAGATGCCCAAGTGCGGTGACACGCCCGAATGGCGCCACACCCAGGACTACTGGGTCGAGCGCGCCGACATCCCGGCCATCGACCTGGACGGTCCCGTCTTCCGCTATGACGACCAGACGGCGACGACCCGGGCGGTCGAGGCGGCGGAGTAGGGGGCTCAGGGCCCTCTATCCACCTTTTTTGCCGTCATGGTCGGGCTTGACCCGACCATCCATGAACACTGGATCTGCCGCGGTGTGCATGGGCCCTCGGATCAAGTCCGAGGGCGACGGGGGGCTTAAAAAAGGGGGACACAAAGACCACGAAGACAGCCAAGGACACGAAGGGTTCGGCGGCCTCGCCTTGGTGTCCTTCGCGATCCTTTGTGTTCTTCGTGTCCCCCATTAAGTCCCTGCGACAAGCTGAGAGCTTGTCCGGCGGACTTCCGCGAGTCGCGGGAAGGCGTGTCACCAGCCAAGCTGTAGGGGGGCAACTGGAGGCCATCCCATGCTGACCACCTCACGACTGCGCCTACGCCCCTGGCTCGAAGCCGACCGGCCAGCCTTCGCGGCCATGCATGGCGATCCTGAGGTGATGGTCGATGCGGGCCGGCCCCTCACCCGCGAGAAGAGCGACCGGAAGTTTGACCGCTACAGAGCGGCCCACGATGAGCTGAGGTTTGGGCATTGGGCCGTCGAGACCCTGGCGGGCGAGTGGATCGGCTATTGCGGGGTCATGCCGTCGAAGGCCGGGCATGTGCTGGGCGAGCACCTCAGCGCCGGCTGGCGCCTGAAGCGATCGGCCTGGGGGTTCGGTTACGCCACCGAGGCCGCCCGCGCCGCCTTGGCCGATATCTTCGACCGCGCCCTCGCCGACGAGGTGCTGGCCTATACGGCGCCGGACAACCTGCGTTCCCAGGCGGTCATGGACCGGCTCGGCCTGCGGCGGGATATGGCCAGGGACTTCAGCATGGACGACGGCCGGCGCCTCTGGACGGGCCTCGTCTGGGTGGCTGCGCCGTCCGAAGATCAGGCGCGGTCCGATGCCCTGGCATGAGATCCGTATGATCCGTCATGGTCGGGCTTGACCCGACCATCCATGAACACCGGCGTTGTCAGGCGCGCATGGGCCCTCGGATCAAGTCCGAGGGCGACGGGGGCGAGCCCTAAAAAGGGGACACAAAGAACACGAAGACAGCCAAGGGCACGAAGGGTTAGGCGGCCACGCCTTTGTGTCCTTCGCGCCCCTTTGTGTTCTTCGTGTCGCCTCTTGAAAGCGCCTGCGGCGCGCGAGGCCGGGCGCGCCTCGCTTGCTCAGCCTGCCATGGCCCTGACGCCCGTCAGGCTCAGCAGCCGCCGGTCATCTCTTCCCAGAAGCGCTTGGCCTTGCCGACGAAGGAGGAGGACTTGGGGTTGGTCTGGTCGCCGCTGAGCTCGGCGAACTCGGCCATCAGCTCCTTCTGGCGGGGGCTGAGGCGGGTGGGGGTTTCGACGAAGATCTCCACCACCAGGTCGCCCCGCTCGCGGGAGCGCAGGGACGGCATGCCGCGGCCCTTGAGGCGCAGGGTCTTGCCGGTCTGGACGCCCTCGGGGACGTCCACCGGGATCTTGCAATTGCCGTCGCAGTTCTCGCCGCCCATCAGGCAGGGGGCTTCGATCTCGCCGCCCAGCACGGCCACGGCCATGGGCACCGGCACTGTGCACAACAGGTCGAGGCCATCGCGCTCGAACAGCTCGTGCGGGGTCACCGACAGGAAGATGTAGAGGTCGCCGCGGGGGCCGCCGCGGGCCCCGGCGTCGCCTTCGCCGGCCAGGCGGATGCGGGCGCCGTCATCGACGCCGGCCGGGATGCGCACCTGCAGGGTGCGGTCCTTGCGGATCTGGCCATGGCCGTGACAGGTGGCGCAGGGGTCCTGGATCAGCCGGCCCGTACCGCCACAGCGGGGGCAGGTGCGTTCGACCGAGAAGAAGCCCTGGCTGGCCCGCACGCGGCCCGCGCCGCCGCATCCGCCACAGACCGTGGGGCTGGTGCCGGGCTTGGCGCCTGAGCCTTCGCAGGTCTCGCAGGTGACGGCGGCCGGGACCACGATCTCGACCTCGGCGCCGGCGAAGGCCTGCTCCAGGCTGATCTCAAGATCATAGCGCAGGTCCTGGCCCCGGGCCGGCCCGCTGCGGCGGCCGCGGCCGCCTTGGGCGAACATGTCGCCGAAGACGTCGCCGAACACCTCGTTGAAGATGTCGTGCACATCGGTGAAGCCCGCCCCGCCGGGGCCGCCTCCGCCGCCGCCATTGACGCCGGCGTGACCGAACCGGTCATAGGCCGCGCGCTTCTGGGCGTCGGAGAGGATCGAATAGGCCTCGTTGATCTCCTTGAACCGCGCCGCGGAGTCCTCGCAGCCGCCATTGCGGTCTGGATGGTGCTCCATGGCCAGCTTGCGATAGGCGGCCTTGAGCGCGGCGTCATCGCTGCCGCGGCTCACGCCCAGGATCTCGTAATAGTCCCGCATGCGCGTCAGGTATCTGAATGAATGTGGAAAATGAGGTGGGCATCGCCCCGGTCCAGCGCAAGATCGTGCGGTCTGGACCGGGGGTTGGCCTGGTCATCGCCCGGCGGCGACGCAACCCTGACAGCCTGGTGAGCGATGAGGGGGCGCCGCGCCATGGGGCGGTTCGTCACGCCGACTTCTTGTCGTCGTCGTCGACTTCTTCGAACTCGGCGTCGACCACGTCGTCGCCGCTCGCGTCCGGCTGAGCCTCGCCCGAGGCGTCCTGCTGGGCCGCATACATGGCCTCGCCAAGCTTCATCGAAGCCTGGATCAGCGTCTGGGTCTTGGTGGAGATCGCCTCGGCGTCCTCACCTTCCAGCGCCGACTTCAGGTCGGCGAGCGCCGTCTCGATGGCGCCCTTGTCCTCGGCCGAGACCTTGTCGCCATGTTCGGCGAGCGCCTTCTCGGTAGAGTGGACCACGGCCTCGGCCTGGTTCTTGGCCTCGACCATCGCCTTGCGCTTTTCGTCCTCGGCCTTGTTGGACTCCGCTTCCTTGACCATGGCCTCGATGTCGGCGTCCGACAGGCCGCCATTGGCCTGGATGCGGATCGACTGTTCCTTGGCCGTGGCCTTGTCGCGGGCCTGCACGTTGACGATGCCGTTGGCGTCGATGTCGAAGGTGACCTCGACCTGCGGCACGCCGCGGGGCGCGGGGGGAATGCCGACCAGGTCGAACTGACCCAGCAGCTTGTTGTCGGCCGCCATCGGGCGTTCGCCCTGGAAGACCCGGATGGTCACCGCCGACTGGTTGTCGTCGGCGGTCGAGAAGGTCTGCGAGCGCTTGGTCGGGATGGTGGTGTTGCGCTCGATCAGCGGGGTGAACACGCCGCCCAGGGTCTCGATGCCGAGCGTCAGGGGGGTGACGTCCAGCAGCAGCACGTCCTTGACGTCGCCCTGCAGCACGCCGGCCTGGACCGCAGCGCCCAGCGCCACGACCTCGTCGGGGTTCACGCCCTTGTGGGGCTCACGGCCGAAGAATTCCTTCACCGCTTCCACGACCTTGGGCATGCGGGTCATGCCGCCGACCAGGATCACTTCGTCGATGTCGGACTTCTTGAGGCCCGCATCCTTCAGCGCCTGATCGCAGGGGCCGATGGTGCGCGCCACCAGGTCTTCCACCAGGGCTTCGAGCTTGGAGCGCGAGAGCTTGATGTTGAGGTGCAGCGGGCCAGACGCATTCATCGAGATGAAGGGCAGGTTGACCTCGTACTGGGTGGTCGAGGACAGCTCCTTCTTGGCCTTTTCGGCCTCTTCCTTCAGGCGCTGCAGGGCCAGCTTGTCCTTACGCAGGTCGACCGAGTTCTCTTTTTTGAACTCGTCGGCCAGGTAGTCGACGATCCGCAGGTCGAAGTCCTCGCCGCCCAGGAAGGTGTCGCCATTGGTGGCCTTCACCTCGAAGACGCCGTCGCCGATCTCCAGGATCGAGACGTCGAAGGTGCCGCCGCCCAGGTCGTAGACGGCGATCTTCTTGCCGTCGTTCTTCTCGAGGCCATAGGCCAGCGCCGCCGCGGTCGGCTCGTTGATGATCCGCAGGACTTCCAGGCCGGCGATCTTGCCGGCGTCCTTGGTCGCCTGACGCTGGGCGTCGTTGAAATAGGCCGGGACGGTGATGACCGCCTTTTCGACCTTTTCGCCCAGGTGCTGCTCGGCGGCTTCCTTCATCTTCTGAAGGATGAAGGCCGAGATCTGCTGGGGGGAATAATCCTTGTCATGGGCGCGAACCCAGGCGTCGCCGCTGGGACCCTTGACGATGTCGTAGGGCACCATGCCCTTGTCCTTCTCCACCGTCGGATCCCCATACTGGCGGCCGATCAGGCGCTTGATGGCGAAGAGGGTGTTGGACGGGTTGGTGACCGCCTGGCGCTTGGCCGGCTGGCCGACGAGGCGTTCGCCGTCGTCGAGAATGGCCACCACCGAGGGGGTGGTCCGGGCGCCTTCGGCGTTCTCGATCACTTTCGGCGTCTTGCCGTCCATGATGGCGACGCACGAATTGGTGGTGCCGAGGTCGATGCCGATAATCTTGCTCATATCGAGTCCTGCTCGCTCCTTGTTGGCGGACGGCGCGTGTGGGCCTTCTAGTGAAGCACCCCCGTTCTTGTCACCGCCCCCGGTCGAAAAAGGGTCTCGGGCGGTTAGCCCAAAGAAGGCGCCGCCGTCGAGTCGCGATATGGGGCTCCTGATAGCGGCTACAAGTCCAATGCCCCTAAAGTTTCCAGGGTTTATCGTCGCGGGGTGCGCAAAATCTGGCCAGAAAAGCCCCATAGGCCAGGGCCGGGAAGGGGGTCTGGGCCTGCCGGCTCGCCAGGAAGGCGTGCTGCACAACCATGGCCTGCTGCTCGATATTGAGATCGCCGAAGCTGTGGCCCGAACCGAGGTCGTAGGCATAGGCCTCCGGGCCATCGCCGGCCCGCAGCTTGGCCCACAGAAGTCCCACCCCCCGCTGGGCCTGCCAGACGTGGGTCAGTTCGTGGACGAACAATCCCTGCAGCCCCAGGGGCGCCTGGGCGAAGTCGCTTACGGCCGCCGCGGTGGGGAAGACCATCAGCCGCGATCCCGCGGCAAAGGCTCTCGGCCAGACCGGCAGGGCCAGGATACGCACACGCTCGGCCGCCAGGCCTTCGCCGAACACCTCGTGGGCCAGTGCGCGCTCGCCCTCGGTCAGGGCGCGCAGGGAGAGGGGGCGCTGGAAGGGGGCGGGCGGGTTCATCTCATCCTATATGGAGTCTGATGCAGCCTGTTTCACAAACCGGATTTCGTCTCGCGCCCGGGGCCCTCGATGCGCCGGCGCAGGCCGTCCTGCTGAATGAGGTGCTGGAGAAGGCCGCGACCGCGCCCTTCTACCGCCCCGTGACGCCGGGCGGTAAGCCCATGAGCGTGGAGATGACCAATTTCGGCCCCCTCGGCTGGATGACCGATGCGGGCGGCTATCGCTATCAGCCGACCCATCCGGCGACCGGCCAGCCCTGGCCCGAGATTCCTGAGGTTCTGCTGCGCCTCTGGGCTGAACTCGCCGATCCCGAGGTTCCGCCGGACGCCTGCCTGGTCAATCTCTATCGGGAGGGAGCGAAGATGGGTCTGCACCAGGATCGCGACGAGACCGATTTCAGCCTGCCGGTGCTGTCGGTGTCGCTGGGCGACACGGCGGTCTTCCGGATCGGCGGGACCAGCCGGCGGGACCCGACGACCTCGGTGCGGCTGGCCTCGGGCGATGTCTGCCTGCTGGCGGGACCTGCGCGTCTCGCCCATCACGGGATCGACCGGATCATCGCGGGCTCCTCGCGTCTGGTCCCGGGCGGGGGCCGTATCAACCTCACCCTGCGACGGGCTGGACCCTTGGCCTGACCGCCTCAGCGTCTGGACTCCATGCCGCCCTGCCCGCAGGATCGCGCCAACCAGAAGAACGAGGACGCCCATGACCACGCTGACCCGTCCCGAAGGGACCAAGCCGTCTGATCTTAACCTGTCGCGCCGCGGCCTCGCGGTCGCAGCGCTTGGCGGCTATGCGGTCTTCGCCCTGTCGGCCCAGGCCGAGCCGATCACCACGCCGGAGGCCGGCCTGGTCACCGAGACGGTGCAGCTCTCCCCGCCCGACACCCAGATCCCGGCCTATCTGGCGCGGCCCGCCGGCGCAGGTCCCTATCCGGTGGTGATCGTGGTCTCCGAGATCTTCGGGGTGCATGAGTACATCCGCGACGTCTGCCGCCGGCTGGCCCAGCTTGGCTATGTGGCCATGGCGCCGGACTTCTTCGCCCGGGCCGGCGATCCTTCGGGCATGAGCGACTATGCCGAGATCCGCAAGATCGTGGCGACGGCCACCGATGAGCAGGTGATGGGCGATCTCTCGGCGGCCATGGCCTTCCTGAAGGCCCAGGACTACGCCCAGGCCGACAGCGCGGCGATCACCGGCTTCTGCTGGGGCGGCAACATCACCTGGCAGGCCTGCCAGCGGCTCAACCTCTTCAAGGCCGGCGTGGCCTGGTACGGCCGCCTGGCCCGCCCCGCCGACGCCCCGGCCGACGAGCGCCAGTGGCCGGTGGACATGGCCGCCGATCTGTCGGCGCCGGTGCTTGGCCTCTATGCGGGCCAGGACCAGGGCATTCCGCTCACCGACGTGGAAAAGATGCGCGCCGCCCTGGCCGCGGCCGGAAAGACCGACAGCGAGATCATCGTCTATCCGGAGTCCCAGCACGGCTTCCATGCCGACTATCGCTCGGCCTACGACGCCGCGGCGGCCAAGGACGGCTGGGCCCGCATGCTGGCCCATTTCGCCCAGCACCAGGTGGCGCCCGTCCCGGCATAAGGTCGCCATGTTTCCGTAAAGCGGCGGCTGCGTTTAGGTAGGCCTTGAACGCAGCCGACGGAGCCGCACGCCGATGGACCCCGCCGTCCGACAACTTCTGATCCGCTGGCCCCAGACCCTGGCGCTCGGCGCGGTCACCCTCGCGCCGCTGGCGCTGACCGTCTGGGCGCTCTGGCTGCTGGCCAAGCTGGCGGCTCTGCTGGGCGCCCTGGTGATCCGGCCGCTCACCACCCTCGGCGGCGCCGGGGATGAGGGCGGGATGTTCACCACCATCCTGGAGATTCTCACCGCCCTGGTGATCCTGACCATCGTCGGCGTGCTGGCCCGCGGCGCGGCGGGACGCGCCTTCGGCAAGGCGGTGGATGACCTGGTCGGCCGCATCCCGGTAGGGCGCACCATCTATTCCTCGGCCCAGAAGCTGATCGCCAGCTTCCACTCGCCCATGGAGCAGGCCCAGAAGGTGGTGCTCATCGAGTTTCCCTCTGAGGAGATGAAGACCGTCGGCCTGGTCACCCAGATCTTCCGGGCGGCCGATTCCGGCGAGGAGTTGGCGGCCGTCTATGTGCCGACCACGCCCAATCCGACCTCGGGCTATGTGGAGATCGTGCCGGTGGATCGGCTGGTCTGGCTCGACTGGACCCTGAACGAGGCGATCCAGTTCATCGTCTCGGCCGGGGTGACCGCGCCTGAGGCCATCAAGTATCGTGAACGCGGTCGTCCGCCCCTGGCCGACATCGGACGCCGTCCGCCAGACGAGACGCCGCCTAACCCTTAGAAGGGCGGCAGTTCGGACGGGGTCAGGCCATCCACGAGATCGCCGATGGCGTCGCCGCTGGGCGCCGGAGTTGGCGGGGCCTTGGGCGCAGGGGCCTTGGCCGGCGGCGGACGCGGGGCGACCGGCTCGTCCGGCACCTGAAGAGCGGGGATCTGCGGGTCGGCCGCGGCCGTTTCTACGGTGGGCTCGGCGGCCGCCACGGTGGCTGCGGCTTCCGTCGCCTCGTTCTCGATCGCGGCGTCCCGCGCGGCGATATCGCGATTGTTCTCGTCCAGCGCCCGGGCGTCGGTGGCGACCACCGGGGCGACCGCGTCGCCCGAACTGGGCGCCTCGCCGGGCAGGCGACCGCCGCGGGGCTCGGCGCCGATCACCCCCATGGCGAAGGCTATGCCGGCGACGCCCAGCAGGGCGAGGGCCACGAGGCGGAGAACGGGTTGGGGGACAGTCCACATGGCTCAAATCCTAGTGCGGCAAGGCCTGGAGCGGAAGCGGCTTGATGGGCGTCGGCGTGGTTTGCGCCGCCGTGTCATCTCCAGCCCACGTCCAGCGAGGTAAACGCCTCTTAACCCTCCCGACCCATAGATGGGCCGCTTGTCTTTCCTGGAGGCCTTATGGCGCGGGCGGCGCGAAAATCGGGTGTGGAGCTGGGGCTTCACGTGGCCCGGCTGGCTTGGATCCATCCCCTGACCGCGCGGCTGCGCGGCGGGTTGCTGGCCGCCGCCGGCGTGGCGCTCGCCCTGGCGCTGGCCACCTACAACGCCGCCGACCCGAGCCTGAACGCGGCCACCGGCCATGCGCCGCTCAATGTCCTGGGCGGACCCGGCGCGACCATCGCCGATATCGGCATGCAGTCCCTGGGCCTGACCGCGGGCCTGGCGGCCCTGCTGATGGTGATGTTCGGATTGTCGCGCGCCCTGTCGCCGGACCCTGACGCCAATCGCGGCGACCTGCGTCTTCGCGCCCTGATCGGCCTGGCCGGGGTGCTCGGGCTCGCGGCCCTGATGTCGTGGCCGCCGGCGCCGGCCGTCTGGCCCCTGGCCAAGGGGCTGGGCGGTTTCTGGGGTCATGGTCTTCTGGCGGGATTCGCAGGTCTTCTGGATTTCGCCCGCATTCCCGCCTCCCGCCCCATCTCGGCCCTGTTGCTCGGGGTGGCCGGCGCGCTCGCCCTGGCCTTCGCCCTGGGCGTCCGCCGCTTTAATCTGACCGGGATCGGCGAGGCCCTGGCCCAGGCTCTGACGCCGCGACCGAAGGTGGAGATCGAGCCGCGTCCCGAGCCCGCCCCGGCGCGCACCGCCAGAGCGCGGCGCGCCGCCCGCGCCGCCGAAATCCCCGCCGAAGCCCTTGGCGCAGCGCCCGCCGCCGCCGCGGCGCCAGCGATGGCCGCCCCGGTCGAGGCCGAGGGGGCGAGTCCGCCGCTCGCCATCCGCGCGCCCAAGACCCCGCCGCGGGATTCCTCCCGCGAGACCCGCGAGAACCAGGGGGTGTTCGACTTCGTCCGGCCCGACGGCTTCTCGCTGCCTGAGCTCTCCATGCTGGCCAAGCCCAAGCCCCGGGCGGCCGCCTTCGACGAGGGCGCCCTGCGCCAGAACGCCCAGCTGCTGGAAGGCGTGCTGGCCGAGTTCGGCGTGCGCGGCCAGATCGACCAGATTCGCCCCGGCCCCGTGGTCACCCTCTATGAGCTGGTGCCCGCGCCGGGCGTGAAGTCCGCCCGCGTGGTGGCCCTGTCCGACGACATCGCCCGCTCCATGTCGGTCGCCGCCTGCCGGGTGGCCGTGGTGCCGGGCCGTAACGCCATCGGCATCGAACTGCCCAACCAGAAGCGCGAAACCGTCTATCTGCGCGACCTGCTGGCCAGCCCGGAGTACGAGCGCTCGACGCTCGCCCTGCCCATGGCGCTGGGGGAGAATATCGGCGGCGAGCCCTATATCGCCGACCTGTCGAAGATGCCCCACCTGCTGATCGCCGGCACCACCGGCTCGGGCAAGTCAGTGGGGGTTAACGCCATGATCCTGTCGATCCTCTATCGGCTGGCGCCCGAGCAGTGCCGCTTCATCATGATCGACCCGAAGATGCTGGAGCTGTCGGTCTATGACGGCATCCCGCACCTGCTGGCGCCCGTCGTCACCGATCCCAAGAAGGCCATCGTCGCGCTGAAATGGACCGTCCGCGAGATGGAGGACCGCTATCGCCTGATGTCGAAGATCGGCGTCCGTAACGTCGCCTCGTACAACGAGCGCGCCAAGGAGGCCGCAGCCAAGGGCGAGCACTTCGAGCGCACCGTCCAGACCGGCTTCGACGACAATGGCCGGCCAGTCTATGAGAGCGAGCGGATCGATCCCAAGCCCATGCCCTATCTGGTGGTGGTCATCGACGAGGTGGCCGACCTGATGCTGGTGGCGGGCAAGGATGTGGAAGGCGCCGTCCAGCGCCTGGCCCAGATGGCGCGAGCCGCCGGCATCCACCTGATCATGGCGACGCAACGTCCGTCGGTGGACGTGATCACCGGCACCATCAAGGCCAACTTCCCGACCCGGATCTCCTTCCAGGTCACCTCGAAGATCGACAGCCGCACCATCCTGGGCGAACAGGGCGGCGAGCAGCTGCTGGGCCAGGGCGACATGCTCTACATGGCCGGCGGCGGGCGGATCACCCGCCTGCACGGCCCCTTCGTCTCCGACGAGGAGGTCGAAGCGGTGGCCAAGTTCCTGCGCGCCCAGGGCGAGCCGCAGTATGTCGAGGACGTCACCGCCGGCGGCGATGACGAGGATGGCGGCGGGGGCGACGATTTAGGGGCCGGCGGCGGCTCGGGCGACGATCTCTATGACCGCGCCGTGGCCGTGGTCACCCGCGATGGCAAGGCCTCGACCAGCTATGTCCAGCGCCGGCTGCAGATCGGTTACAACCGGGCCGCCTCGCTCATCGAGCGGATGGAGCAGGAAGGCGTGGTCAGTCCCGCCAATCATGCGGGCAAGCGTGAGATCCTGGTCGGCGCGCCGCCTTAGGATCGGCGGCGACCTGCCTGCTGCGCAGGTTTTGAGAGAAGGTTGGGCGCGCCCGACGGAGTCCGGACGGGGCTTGGGGGGAGAGAAGCGTCACAGTCTCACGCCCGGCGCGCCCTGGCAGGGCCGGCCAGCGGCTTTTCTGCCGCCGTGGGGTTAGCCAGCCTGCACTGATGCTAATGTTGGGGGCGCTGCGTCCAGATCAAGCGCCTGCGACGATTTGGCGCCCGCAGCCTGCGTCGGCCCGTACGTCCCCGCCGTAAAGGCCAAGGACAGGTTCGAGGAGGCGGCGATGGGAACATCGGTGGTGGTGGGGGCGAGCGGCGGGCTGGGCGCTGCGGTCCTCACCCGGCTGGCGGCTGAGCGTCCTGGCGCCCGGCTGCTGGCCCTCTCGCGCCAGCGCCCCGAGGGTCTGCCGCCCCAGGCCGACTGGGCGCGGCTTGATCTCACCGATGAGGCCTCGATCGCTGCGGCCGCCGAGGCGCTGGGCGCAGGCGAGAGCGTGGATCTGGTGTTCGTCGCCACGGGCCAGCTGCATGGCCCTGGCCTTTCCCCCGAGAAATCCTGGCGGAGCCTGGATCCGGACGCTCTGATGGCCGCCTTCCAGGTCAACGCGGTGGGGCCGGCCCTGGTGGCCAAGCACTTCCTGCCCCGCCTGGCCAGGGATCGGCGGGCCGTGTTCGCCGCGCTATCGGCCCGGGTGGGCAGTATCGGCGACAACAGGCTCGGGGGCTGGCACGGCTATCGCGCCTCCAAGGCCGCCCTGAACCAGATGATCCGCACCCTGGCCATTGAACTGGCGCGCCAGAGGCCGCAGGCGATCTGCGTCGCCCTGCATCCCGGCACAGTGGACACCGCCCTCAGCGCCCCGTTCCAGGGGGGCGTGGCGCACGAGAAGCTGTTCACCCCCGACTTCGCAGCCGAGCAGTTGCTGGCGGTGCTGGGCGGCCTGACGCCGGCCGACAGCGGCGGCTTCTTCGCCTGGGATGGAACGTCGGTCCCCTGGTGAGCCGCCTCAGGCCGATGGGCGGGTGAGCACATAGGCGGCGCAGGCCAGGAGCGCCACGCCGACCAGGGTCGGGACCAGGGGCCCGCGATTGCTGAACAGGACGATTCCCCAGCTGATCCCCATGCCGACGACGGCGGCGACCTTGGCCCGGGGCGGGATGGCGCCGCGCTCGTCCCAGGCGCGCAGGGTGGGGCCAAAGCGCCTGTGGGCGTACATCCGCGCCCGGAGCTTGGGCGCGCTCTTGCCGAAGGCCCAGGCGGCGATGATCAGGAAGACGGTGGTCGGCAACAGGGGCAGGAAGGCCCCGAGTATCCCAAGGCCGAGGGCCGCCATGCCCAGGCCCCGATAGAACAGGATGGCCAGAGGCGTCATGGCCCGGGGCGCAGGCGCGGCCTCCTCGGCGGGTTCAACGGGATCGCACGGCGCGGACATCAGCCGAGCATGCCACAGGTCTTGCGAGGGAGTCGCAGAAATCCTTGGCGGCCTGTCAGGTCCGGCGTCCCGGCAGAGCGGCGGGCTCGAACCGGATCAGCGCCTCGGCCATCTCCGGGTCCGGCTCCAGGTTGCGGATCACGGCGGCCAGGCCGCGACTGATGTCCCGCTGACGCTCGGCGGGCACGCCGGTCAGGGCCTGGCGGTTGAAGTCCAGCAATTGATCGACGGCCCGGGCGTAGAGTTGCTGACCGGCCTCGGTGAGGGATAGCCGAACCTGCCGACGGTCGCGCTCGGGCGTGCGGCGCGCCACCAGGCTGCGACGGACCAGCTGATCGACGCTGCGGGTCAGGGTGGTGCGGTCCACAGCGGTGAAGGCTGCCAGCTCGGACATGGCGCAGGACTCGAAGCGTCGGATGGTCGAAATCGCCCGCCACTGGCCCAGCGTCAGCTCCAGGCCCGACAGCGCGCGCTCGAACGCCGCGTCACGCCGTCGCACCGCCTGGAACAGGAGGTAGAAGAAGTACTCAGGCACATCGAGGCCGAACTCGGCTTCCGGATCCACAGACCGGAGGCTGCTCTTGGTTTCACTCATGAATTCTGGATCCCCTCCTGAGAAAGGAGGCCTCAGTTTGTGCGTTTACACAAGTCGCATTTGCAATAGGTGTAAATGCACGGAACGTTGACATGACGTCGTTCGGCCACTAGGTGGGCGACAGTTTCCACAGGCCGCGCTGTCCGCTGGCTCGGGCGCGAGAGGTGTCTCGCCAGCCCACTCCGTGCAGCGCCTCATCGTAAAGTGTTGAGGTCGATATGAATGGACCGCCCGAGGCGGCCCTCGACGATATCCGTCGTCGATTGGACGAGCTGCAACGTGAAGCGCGGCGCGCCAGCGCGCTGGGCCGGGCCACCCTCAGCGCCCTGGCCGTGCTGTCGGACGAAACCCGCCAGGCGGTGGAAGACGCCGTGCGGCAGGAGGCCGAGGCCATGAGACGAGAGGCCTCGGGTCCCATGCAGGAGGACCTGTTCGAAGCCTTCTGTGAACTGCAGGCTCTGGCCACGCCGGAGGGGCGATTGGCGCGGGACCTCGAGCAGGCTCTGATCGATCGGGCCGCGGGGCTCGATGGAGAGCCGATCGACCTGTCGCAACGCAAGGTCGGCTGATCGCCGATCAGAAGTCCAGGCGCCAGAGGACCTCAAGCAATTCGGCCGGCTCGAACGGCTTGACGATCCAGCCATCCACGCCCTGTTCGCGGCCCCGGGCGCGTTTGGCCTCGGTTTCTTCGCTGGTGATCACCACGATGGGCAGGTCGGCCAGGTTCGGATCGCTCTTGATGGCCGCCACCAGGCTGAAGCCGTCCATCTGAGGCATGTTGAGATCGGTGAGCACCAGGTCCGGCCGCCGACGCTTCATCATGTCGAGGGCCTGGGCCCCGTCCTCGGCCAGGCGGACATCATAGCCCGCGGCGCTGAGGATATCGCCCAGCAGAAGGCGGATCACCGGCGAGTCATCGACCACCAGCACGGTGGCCGCATCCTGCGCCTGGAACGCCGCCCGGGCGGATTCAGGCCCAGACATGCGGCGCTCCGACAGCGACTGGGCGGCGAGCATCGTGGGCGGGAACTCCGTGGGGGAACAGCGGATCGGCTCCTCACACCATTCTCAGATGTGATGTAATCTAAGGTTAATTCGGAGAATAATTCTCCAATAGGAGAATCCTCGGCTCGGCGCAAGATGCTGCGGCGCAGCGTCCACGATTGTGGTCGCGGGTGACGCGGGCCGAGGAGAAGCCAGGACCTGGAAAATTCTAAAAGGATGCCTGAGGCGCGCCTCAGCGGAGGGCCGGTGAACCTCGTCTAGTCTTCGACGACGTTTGCGCCCTGGTGGATCAGCAGCACGCGGGACGGCTCGCCCTGCTCGGCGGTCAGGGCGAACCCCATGGCGCCATCGAAATAGACGCCGTCACCGCTCTGGAGGCTCAAGGGGGCGTAGATGTCGGAATGCACCACCACGGCCCCGGACAGGACCACGAGATAGGCGTCGCCCTGGGCGCGCAGCAGCCGCCCGGTTCGCTGGCCCTCGGTCACATCCAGCACCACGGGCGTGAAGTCCCGCCGCAACAGGTCGGTGGCGCCGGCCAACCCCGCCAGGCCGCCGAAGTCGCGGGGTTCCCCCTCGCCGGCGCGGACGACCGCGCGCCGGCCGGGCTGACGAGACGGCGCTGCCTCCAGAACCTCGGGCTTGATCAGGTGATCGACATCCACCTCGAGGGCGCGGCACAGGCGGATCAGCACTTCATAACCCAGGGAGGTCTGGCCAAGCTCGACCTTGGATAGACTCGACAACGGGACCTCTGCGCGGGCGCTCAGTTCCGCCAGGGTCCAGCCTCGGGCGTGGCGCAGCCGACGGATGGCGGCCCCCACGGCCGCCGACAGGCCCGCGGTCATGGGATGAGCCCGTCGGCTGGTCTGATCGGGCGGCGGGGGTCGGGATTGCGGGGCAAGGTGCTGGGGCTCTGAGACGTGACCGTCCATGCTTAAGCCTGATGAACACCCAAGGCCAAGCTCAGTTGCTCGGCCATCATGTCCTTCAAGCGCTGCGGCGCCAGGATCTCGACCTTGTCCCCCCAGCTGAACAGGTGCCAGGCCAGCTCCCGCATCCCGCTTGCCCGGAAGGCCACCAGCACCGAGCCGTCGGCCTGCGGCGTGGCCTGCTGGGTGGAGTGGAAGCGCCAGCCCAGCGCCTCTTCCGCGCCATGGGGGCGGACCCGCAGGCGCACATCCTCCACGGCGTCCTGATAGATGCCGAAGCTGCGGTCGACGAAGGCGGCCAGGGAAAAGCCGGCCGGCGGCGTGGCAGGCGCGGTCAGCACCCGCACCTCGGCCAGGCGGTCCAGCCGCCAGGTGCGCGGCTCGCCGCCCTCGCCCTCGGCGGCCACCAGATAGTTGCTGCGGCCAAACAGCAGGCCCAGCGGGCTGACCTCCCGCACCCGGCCCGGCGTGCTGCCCCCCATATAGGCGAAGGCCAGCCGGCGCAGGCTGATGATCGCCTCGCGCACCTGGCGCAACACCGCCTCGTCCTCGAACGGCCGCGGACCGGGCGCCACGGCGATGGCCTCGGCCTGCAGAACAGCCTCCAGGTCCGGCGCCAGACGTCGACGGGCCGGGGCGCGCATGGCCGACAACACCTTGGCCTCCAGCCGGCTGAGCGCCGCGGCGCGGCCGGCGCCGCCGCTGGCGCGGAAGTGTTCGGCCGCCGCCCGCAGGGCGCCCAGCTCCTCGGCGTCCGGCGTCTGAAAGATTCCGTCGAGGCCGGCGGGGATGCGGAACCGCCGGGTGGGCGGGTCGTCGATCTCCTCGAACTGGGGGAACAGCTCGCGCAGGGCGTCGCGCATCCGCTCGGCGGTGCGCCGACCGATCCCGGCCGTATCGGCCATTTCATCCAGGGTCAGGCCCTCTGCGGTGCTGGCCAGCGCGCGGGCGAGCTCCAGCAGCTGGGCGGCCTTCTCATGTCGCATCGAAACCTCGCGAGATCATGCGTCCGATTCTGACGTACCCGGCCCCTAGGGTCCAGGGTGTCGAACCGATGGAGACCCAAATGCCCGCCGCCAAACGCCAATCCCGTCAGCCCCGCATGCGGATGGCCGCCCCGGCGCCGCTGCTCGATCTGGCGTCGCGTCCCGAAGCCCCTGGGGCCGACCTGATCGCCGCGGTGCTGACCCACGCCGATCTGGAGACGCGCCTGGGTCCCCAGCGGGTTCGCCGGTCGCTGTCGCCCTACCGGGCCGCCGAGCTCCGGGAAGCCGGCCGCCTCAACGCCTCGGAAGCCGCCCGCAGCCTGGACATCTCCGTCATCTGGAACGAGGCCGAGGCCGAGGTGGTGCGGGTGGTCGATGATGCGCCGCTCCGCTGCAAGACCCAGTCGAGCCGCGCCTGGTGGGAAGACGCCTGGGAGGAAGAGCTCTGGCAGGCGCCGACGCCCCGCCCGGCCCTACGCTCGGTCAAGGGCGGTCGCCCGTGAGCCCGCCCGCCCCGATGGCCCTGTTCGCCCCGACCCTCTTCCAGGCCCGGCTGCCAGGGTCGGCCCCGGCCCAGATGCGTCCCCAGACGCGTCCCCCGCTTGACCGCCGCCCGCGGCCGGTCCAATCGCCAGCCCATGTCGAAAGTCACCCCCGCCACCCTGGTCCTTGACCGCGCCGGCGTGACCTATGGCCTGCGCACCTACGACTATGATCCCGGCGCCGACAGCATCGGCCGGCACGCCGCCCTGAGCCTGCGGGTCGATCCCGCGATCATGTTCAAAAGCCTGATGACCCTGGTGGACCGCAAGCCGGTCTGCGCCGTCCTGCCGTCGGATCGGGAAGCCGCGCTCAAGCGCCTGGCCCAGGCCGCCGGCGGGAAGTCGGCGGTGATGATGGCCCCGGACAAGGCCGAGCGGATGACCGGCTACAAGGTGGGCGGCATCAGCCCCCTGGGTCAGAGGCGGGCTTGTCCGGTCGTGGTGGAGGCCGTGGCCCTCGATCACCCCCAGATCTTCGTCAATGGCGGACAGCGGGGCCTGCAGATCCAGATCGCCCCGGCCGATCTGATCGCCGTGCTCGGCGCCGTCACCGCCAGCTTCAGCTAAGGGGGGCGCAGCGGTCTTCGCAATTGTTTGGGCGCCGTGGCGTCAATGGGCTTAGGTTACCGCTGTTCACGCGACATCCTTCGAGTTCGGATGGGCCGGAGTACAGATGGGCACGACAGCAACGACCTCAGCGGTTCTGGCTCGGCGGCGCAGCTATCACGTCGGCAATGTCCGCTCGCAGCTTTCAGCCGCCGCCAGCGCCCTGCTGGAGTCCGAAGGCGCCTCGGCGCTCAGCCTGCGCGCCATCGCCCGGCGGACCGGCGTGGCCCTGGGCACCGTCTATTATCATTATGCCGACAAGCACGCCCTGCTGGCGGGTCTGGCCGTGGAGGGGTTCCGCGACCTGGCCGAGGCCCTGCATGCGGCGGCCGACGCCCGCGGCGAGATGAGCAGTCTTCGAGCCTCGGGTATGGCCTACTTGGCCTTTGTCCGCGCCCGCCCCGCCCTCTACGGGCTGATGTATGAGATGCGCGATGTGGGACGGCGTGAAGAGGTCGAGGAGGCCGAGAGCGCGGCCTTCGCCGAGATGATCCGCGCGGTCGGACAGGACTTCAAACCGGGCTCCGATCCCGATGCGATCCGCCAGGTGGCCCAGGCGATCTGGGCCTGCGCCCGGGGTGTGGCGGCGCTCGCCCTGGCCCGCGGCGGCCCTGGCCGACTCGACTCAGAGACGGTGCGCGAAGCTGTTTTGGGCCTGGAAATCCTGGTGTCGCGGCGCTGAATTCGCGTCATGCGCGCGTGGCGAGGCCTCATTCTCGCGTGGCGACGCCTCTTTGAATTTTCGCCTATCCGAACAGTGTTCGACTGGTCCAGCTTGGTCCTATCAATTTCGCACGACGGGCCAAAAAAGAGCCTGCGGCGGCTGGGAGGAAACCAATGAACCACACCCTGCGCTTGCGCAGCCTATTCGTTATGGGCGTCTCAACGGCGGCCATCGTGGCGGCGACACCCGCCTTCGCTCAACAAGCCACCATGCTGGAAGAGCTCGTCGTCACCGCCGAACGGCGTGACCAGAGCCTGCAGGACGTGCCCGTCGCGGTCACGGCCTTCACCAGCGAACGCCGGGATATTCTTGGGGTCGCCACGGTGGAGGATCTGGCGCGGGTGACGCCCAGCCTCAGCTACACCAACAATGACCGCCTCTCGATCCGGGGTTTTGGCCGCCTGACCAACGCCATCGGCACCGACCCGTCGGTCGCCCTCTATTCCGACGGCATCTTCTCCAACTCCATGGCCGACGCCTCGACGCCGTCGCTGTTCATCGAGCGGACCGAAGTGCTGCGCGGACCCCAGGGCACGCTCTATGGCCGCAACTCGATCGGCGGGGCGATGAACATCATCTCCAAGCGCCCGACCGACGACTTCCAGGGGGAGGTCCGCGGCACCTTCGGCAACTATGAATATTATCGCGCCGACGCCCTGATCCGCGGCCCGGTGACCGACGGCCTGCGCTTCCTGCTCGGCGGCTCCATGGAGCGCCGCGACAAGGGCTTCATCGAAAACAGCGGCCCGGCCGACGATGCGACCATGGTCGACCGCTGGATGATCGAGGCTCAGCTGGAGGCCGACCTCGGCGAGAACATCACCGCCCGGATGCGCTATTCCAAGTTCAACTGGGATGACAGCACCGGTGTTGGCAACACCTTCGAGAACGTGGTCTCGCCCTACGACACCACCTCGCTGGCCGGCTCGGGCACCTCGGCCCTCTATTACAACACGACCTTCGGCTTCAACGGCGCCAACCCCGGCTCCTCCGACCCGCTGTCGCAGAACACCAACTTCACCTCGATCGGCAAGCTCAGCGACCACCATCGCCTGCACTTCGACCTGACCTGGGACATGGACTGGGCGACGCTGAAATATTACGGCGGCTACCAGCAGTACACCTACGACACCGCTTCGGATAACGATCTGACCGCCCGGACCGGTCCGCAGAACATCAACATCCCCGACCTCGATGGCCCCGGCCCGCTGACGCCGTTCACCGCCACGGGCGTCTCCACCGATGCGCGCACCTTCTATCAGGAACGCCAGAAGTGGTGGTCCAACGAGCTCAACCTGTCGTCCAACAGCGACGGGCCGCTGCAGTGGATCGTCGGCGTCTACCAGTACGCTCAGAGCTATGATCAGCCGCAGGGCATCCGCGTGGTGGGCGATCCCTCCATGTTCCAGCCGCTGACCCTGGCCGGCGCGCCGGCCGCCGCCAATCCGCGGGGCGCCTTCCTCTATGTGGACGGCCACATCGATGTGACCTCCTACGCCACCTTCGGTCAGATCGACTACGAGTTGAACGACACCTGGACCCTGACGGCGGGCCTTCGCTACACCAAGGACGAGAAGGACGGCTTCGACATCGCCCGCTATGTGGCGCGTCTGCCGACCCTGGCGGCGAGCTTCGCCCAGGCCGGCATTCCGCTGTCGGTGGGGCAGGGCTTCGCGGTGGACATCACCACCCTGCAGGTCTGCGGCACGACCACCCTGGCCGGCTGCGCGGCCAATCCGGCCACGGCCGACCTGGTTCCCAACGCGGGCGGCGGCCTGCGCCGCGACCTGGCCGGCGACTGGGACGCGCTGACCGGCACGCTTGGCCTGCAGTGGCAGCCTGACGCGGCGACCAACGCCTATCTGCGCTATTCCCGCGGCTACAAGTCCGGCGGCTGGATCGGGTCCAACGGCCTGACCCCCAACCCCTATGCCGACCCGGAATATGTGGACTCCTACGAACTCGGCCTGAAGCGTGACTTCGCGGGCAATTTCCGCCTGAACGCGGCGCTCTTCTATTCCGACTACCAGGGCTTCCAGACGCCTCTGACGGTGCCGCTCGGCGCCATCACGGCCACCCAGTTCCTGAACCTGGACGCCACCGTCTGGGGTCTGGAGACCGAGATGCAGTGGTCGCCGGTGAACAACCTGCAACTGTTCCTCAACTACGCCTATCTTAACAGCGAGCTGACCACCGGTTGCTGCTACGTCGATACGGCTGATCCGTTCGCCCTGCAGCCCAACGCCAACCCCACGGGCGCGCCCCTGGCCAACGGCAACCGGCTCCAGTCGCTGGAGGGCAACAACCTGCCCCTGGCGCCGGAAAACAAGGTCAGCCTGGGCGGCACCTATGCCTGGGATCTGGCCGCCGGCACCCTGACGGCGGGCGCCACCTACACCTATACCGCCGACAAGCAGACCACGGTCTTCGCCCAGCCCGGCTACACCGCCGGCGAGACCCAGGTGGCGGACTTCCGCCTCCTGTATCGCGACATCGAGGATCGCTACACGATCATCGGCTTCGTGAAGAACGCCTTCGACGAGGAGGGCATCGACAGCTCGGTGGTCACCACGCCATCGGCTGCCGGCGCCCGCCAGACGGTCAAGCCGATCTTCCCGCGCACCTTCGGCGTGGAGCTTCAGTACCGCTTCTAAGCCAGACCATACGTCTGAGATTTGGGCGGCGCGGTGCAAACCGCGCCGCCCTTTTCTGTTGTCGCTGGGGCCAGGATCGGGGCCCGCTTTTCGGCGCGCATAGTCCAGATGGATCATGCGGGCCCGGACCAACCCGTGGTGGAGGAGGTGCGACAGTTTTGCACAGTCCATCCTGGGGGTTCTTCATCATGCGTTTGTTTGCGGCCGGCCTTTCGGCCCTCGTTATCGCCTTCGCCGCGCCCGGCGGCGCGGCCCTGGCCCAGGCGGCCGACAGCACCGTCACCCTGGCCGACGGCACGACCATCGTGACCACCTTCCGCAGCCTGAACGACATCACCATCAAGATCAGCGGCGGGCCGGACTTCGGCGCCAATCCGGCGACGGTGAACTTCACCAGCGTCGTGCCGGGCGCCAGCGTCATCGACTATACCGGCACCATCAGCCAGGGCGGCACGACCACCCCCTTCACCTGTCAGGTCAATACGGTGACCCAGGCCGTGACCGGCACGGGCGCCTGCGCCGTGGCCTTTGGGCAGCCGTCCACCTCGCCGCCGGTCACGCCGCCCGTCACCCCGCCGACGACGCCCACCACGCCGACGACCCCAACCACGCCGACCACGCCGCCCACCACGCCGACGACTCCGACCACGCCCACGACGCCGCCGGTGATCAATGACGGCTCGATCACCGTGACCAATCCGGATGGCTCGGTGGTGACCCTGTCCGTCCCCGAGCAGGCGCTGATCACCTTCGCCGAGGCCGACCAGCTGTTCATGGCGCTGGTGGGCGACCGGATGCAGATCGGCAGCCTCGAGGGCTTCGTGAACGGGCGGCTTCGGGCCATCGGCATGGCCGCCCTGCAGGCGCAGCTGCCCATGCTGCGCACCGACAATGGCGACTATCGGGGGGCCTCGGCCGGCGCATCCACGCCAGCCGCCGGCGTCTGGATCAACGCCACCGGTTCCTACGTCGAAGACAAGCGCGCAGGTTCGGCCCAGGACGGCTATGGCGGCGCCGTGGCGCTCGGCCTGGACGTCACGGCGGGCGATGTGATCCTGGGGGGCTATGTCGCCCACAGCCGCACCGATCTGGAAGGTCCCGCCGCCACCTATGAAACCGACGGCTGGAACGGCGGCCTCTATGCCAGCTGGTCGCAGGATCCGGTCCTGCGCCTGACGGCCTCGGTGGGCTATGGCGCCTTCGACGTCGAGTACGGTCGCAACGCCGGCGCCCTGCGCAGCTTCGGGACCACCGAGCGGACCCAGGTCTTCGGCTCGGTCGCCGTGGAGTCGCAGCAGGCCCTGGGCGACAGCTGGGTGGTGATCCCCAGCCTTGGCCTGGCGTCCTCCTCGTCCGAGACCGACGCCTATCAGGACAACGCCAACCGGCCGATCGCCGGGAACAAGGTCGATATGACCGTGGTCTCCGGCGGCGCCTCGCTGTTCTACACCGGGGCGGCCTGGCTTCCTTACGTGTCGGCGAGCTTCAATCACCAGACCGACGACGCGCCGGGCGTGGATAGGGACTACGGCCTGATCGGGGCCGGGGTCGCCATTCCGGTGGCCGACCGCTTCAGCATCGCCCTCGCGGCCCAGGCCCTGGTGGGCAAGTCCAACGAGACCCAGTCCACCTTCGGCGTGACCCTGCGCCGGGCCTTCTGAACCCGATGTGGCGGCGCCTGACACCCCTGTTCCTGGCGCCGCTGCTGATCGCATCTCCCGTCGTCGCCGGACACGTCCACCCCCTGGGCGACGGATGGATGCGGTTCGAAGTGGCGGCGGCGGGGCGAACCCTCGCCGCCGCCATGCCGTCTGGCGCCCCGCTGACTGGGACGCTGACCCTCGTCATTGAGGGGGACGGGCGCGCCCATGACCGGCAGGGCCGGGCCAGCCCAGATCCGACGCCGGACAGGCCCGTGGGGCTCGAACTGGCAAAGGCCTGGCCGCATCCCGCGGCCTGGCTGGGGCGGCCTTGCCAGTATGTGACGGACGCCGCCTGCAAGCGCGCGGATTGGACCACTCACCGATTTTCGGAAGAGGCTGTGGCGATGACTGACGCCGCGGTCAGCGTCCTGATGGCCCGGGCCGGCGCCGAACGCGTGGTCCTGGTGGGATGGTCCGGCGGCGGGGTGATGGCCGCCCTGGTGGCCGCCCGGCGCGACGATGTGGCCGGCCTGGTGACGATCGCCGCGCCGCTCGATCTGGCGGCCTGGACCCGCAGTCGGGGCCTAAGCCCGCTGCTGGGCCTCGACCCCGCAGATCTCCCGCCGATCGCAGCGCCCCAGATGCATCTGACCGGCGCCTTCGATCCGCTGGTGCGGCCAGCGGTGGTCAAGCAAACGGCCCGGCGACTGGCCGGGCCGTGGGGCCAGGTGGAGACCTGGCCCGAACGTCATGACTGTTGCTGGGTGGCCCGCGTCGATGCGATCGCCGCGCGCCTCGACCCCCAGCCTTGAGCCTATTTGCCGCCGAGCGTGGCCCGCAGCATCCAGGCGTGCTTCTCGTGAGCTTCCAGGCGGTCGGTGATGATGCCGGCGCTGGCCTCGTCATCGGCCTTCTGGGCGAGCGCCAGGGCGTCGCGGCAGGTGGCGATGACCGTCTCATGGTCGGCGGTCAGGGCCTGGAGCATGGCCTGGGAGTCCCCCTCGGGGTCGCCGTCCTTGATCGAGCTGAGATTGCCAAAGGCGCCATAGCCCTGCGGGGCCAGTTCGCCCAGGGCGCGGATGCGCTCGGCCACGTCGTCGATGGCCTGCCACATCTCGGTGTACTGCTCCATGAACAGGGCGTGCAGCGAGGAGAAGTTGGGGCCTCGCACGTTCCAGTGGAAGCCGTGGGTCTTGAGATAGACCGCATAGGTGTCGGCCAGCATCTTGGACAGGGCCTGGGCGACAGCCTTCCGGTCGTCGGCGTCCAGGCCGGTTTTGATCTTCTCGACCATGAAATAGCTCCTTCTTGTCGGTTATGGCTCAGCTTGTTGTCGAACGGCCGAGCCTAGGCAGGGGTTCCGTCTGGCGGCGCAGCCACGGCCCGGGCGTCGGCCTTGGCCCAGGCCCGTTCGTGGAAGGCGAAGGCGATGGTCTGGAACAGGGGCTCCACCATGCCGATAGCCAGGGCCGCCCGCCAATCCCGGGTGAGTACGTAGGCCACGGTGAAGGCCACGATCAGGTGCATGACGCTGTAGGTCAGGGTCTTGGCGACGGTTCTCTTCATCGTCTCAATCTTTCGTGCGGACGATTTCCATATAGGGTATCAATGACCCACCGTAAGGGTTAGTTGCAATCAATTCGCAAAAAACTTTGGTGACAGCCTCATGCGTGAGCGCGGCTCCAGGCATGAAAAAAGGGGCCGCCCCGACAGGAGCGGCCCCTTTCGTCATTGAAGGCGGGGTCTCGACCTAGAAGATTTCGAACAGGCCCGCCGCGCCCATGCCGCCGCCGACGCACATGGTGACGACGCCGTACTTGGCTCCCCGGCGCTTGCCTTCGTACATGATGTGCGCCGTGCAGCGGGCGCCGGTCATGCCGTAGGGGTGGCCGATGGAGATGGCGCCGCCCGAGACGTTCAGCTTGTCATTGGGGATGCCCAGGGTGTCGCGGCAATAGAGCAGCTGCGAGGCGAAGGCTTCGTTCAGCTCCCAGATGTCGATGTCGTCCATCTTCAGGCCGTTGCGGGCCAGCAGCTTGGGGATGGCGAAGACCGGGCCGATGCCCATCTCCTCAGGCCCGCAGCCGGCCACGGCCATGCCGCGATAGGCGCCCAGCGGCTCCAGGCCACGCTTCTCGGCTTCCTTGGCTTCCATCAGCACCAGGGCCGCGGCGCCGTCCGACAGCTGGCTGGCGTTGCCGGCGGTGACGAACTTGCCTTCCTGGACATAGCGGCCGCCCTTGAACACCGGCTGCAGCTTCTGCAGGTCGGCCAGCGTCGTCTGGGGACGGTTGCCCTCGTCCTGGGCGATGGTGACTTCCTTTTCCGAAGCCTGGCCGGTGGCCTTGTCGAACACCATCATGGTGGTGGTCATCGGCACGATTTCCTGAGCGAACCGGCCTTCGGCCTGGGCCTGGGCGGTGCGCTGCTGGGACTGCAGGGCGTACTCGTCCTGGGCTTCGCGGCTGATCTTGTAGCGATCGGCGACGATCTCGGCGGTCTCGATCATGGAGACCTGCAGTTCCGGAACGTGCTCGGCCAGCCATTCGTCGCGGGCGCGGAACAGGTTCATCTTGTCGTTCTGGACCAGCGAGATGGACTCAAGGCCAGCCCCGATGGCCATCGGCGCGCCGTCATGGGTGATGTACTTAGCCGCGGTGGCCACGGCCATCAGGCCCGACGAGCACTGGCGATCCATCGACATGCCCGCGACGCTGACCGGCAGGCCGGCCCGCAGGGCGGCGTTGCGGCCGATGTTCTGGGCCGTGGTGCCCTGTTGCAAGGCCGCGCCCATCACCACGTCGTCGATCTCGGCCGGGTCGACCTTGGCGCGGGCCACGGCCGCGGCGATGGCGTGGCCGCCCAGGGTGGGGGCGGTGGTGTTGTTGAAGGCGCCGCGATAGGCCTTGCCGATCGGGGTGCGGGCGGCGGAGACGATGACAGCTTCACGCATGCAAAAATCCTGCTTCTCTGGACGTTCGGGGAGGGGTCTTAGAGGTCTTTGAAGGACTTGCCTTCGGCGACCAGCTTTTCGAGGAGGGGCGAGGGCTTGAACTGATCGCCCATCTTGGCCTGGAACTCCTGCATCTTGGCCAGCACCTTGGGCAGGCCGACCTGGTCGCCGTACCACATGGGGCCGCCGCGATAGACCGGCCAGCCATAGCCGTTCTGCCAGACCACATCGATGTCCGAGGGACGGATGGCCTTGCCCTCTTCGAGGATCTTCGCGCCCTCATTGATCATCGGATAGATGCAGCGCTCCAGGATCTCCTCGTCGGTCACTTCGCGGGGATTGGCCCCGGTCTTGACGATGAAGTCCTTGATCACCTGTTCGGTCACCGGCGAGGGCTTGGCGTTGCGGGCCTCGTCGTAATCGTAATAGCCCGCGCCGGTCTTCTGGCCGCGGCGGTCCATTTCGCACAGCACGTCGCGGATGCTCTCGCCCTTGGAGCGCTCCTTGACCCAGCCGATGTCCAGGCCCGCCAGGTCGCTCATGGCGAAGGGCCCCATGGGGAAGCCGAAGTCATAGAGGACGCGGTCGATGTCCCAGGGCATGGCGCCTTCCATGACCAGCTTCTGCGCCTCGCGCTGGCGCTGGCCCAAGATGCGGTTGCCGACGAAGCCGGGGCAGACCCCCACCAGGACGGCGACCTTGCCGATCTTCTTGGCCAGTTTCATGGAGGTGGCGATGACCTCCTTGCTGGTGTGGTCGGCGCGGACGATCTCCAGCAGCTTCATCACATTGGCCGGCGAGAAGAAGTGCAGGCCGATGACGCTTTCGGGGCGCTTTGTGACCGCGGCGATCTCGTCGATGTCCAGGCCAGACGTGTTGGTGGCCAGGATCGCGCCGGGTTTGCAGATGGCGTCCAGCCTGGTGAAGATGTCCTTCTTGATGTCCATGCGCTCGAACACCGCCTCGATAACGAGGTCG
>NZ_JAUXVZ010000045.1 GCF_030680185.1 Phenylobacterium sp. | reverse complement strand
AGGAAGCGCGCCACGTCACCGGCTTCGCCAAGTCCATCAAGGCCCGCTGGGGCCGGCCGGTGGAATGCGGCCCGACGCTGCAGTCCCTGCTGGTCGACATCATCGGCAGCCCGGAGGTCGATTAGAAGATCATCGGCATGCAGATGCTGGTGGAAGGCCTGGCCATGGGCGCCTTCGCCACCTTCTTCAACAATATCAACGACCCGACCGGCAAGAAGCTGCTGCAGCTGGTGATGACCGACGAGGCCTTCCACCACAAGTTCGGGAAGATCTGGGCCGACCGGACCATCCCGCACCTGAACGCCGAAGAGCACGCCATCATCGAGGACTGGGCGGCCCACTGCTTCCAGACCCTGCTGTTCAACCTGGTCTCCCCCAGCCAGCAGCGCGACCTCTATGAGGAGTTCGGCCTGGATCCGGACAAGGTGATCGCCGAGATGGCCGAAATGGTCACCGACGAGACCCGCCGGGAAAATATGAAGGAGCAGACCAACATCTTCCGCGTGCTGGTGAAGACGCTTCTGAACGCCGGCATCATCACCGACCGGACGCGGGCCTTCTACGCCATCTATGTGGACATGGATGAGCTCAAGGCCGAAGGCGACCGCATGGTCGGCGACGACATCGCCGAGGAGGGCATCAAGTACCTCCAGGAGATCAACTTCAAGGACCGCCACGCCGCCCCGGTGACCATCGCCGCCGAATAGGCCCTGGCGTCATCTTTCGCCTTCGAAACGCCTGTCGGACCTCCGGCGGGCGTTTTTCGTGGCCCGGCGCCGCAAAATTGACGCCGGCGTCATGTATTCCTTTGACGAACGCCGGTCTGAGGAGTCAGGCTGGTTCCAAAGCCAGAGAGACGCCCGCCGTGCGTAGTTCGGAGCAAGGGCGCCCACGCTTTCCGAAACCCCAGGAGGAATGAATGGCCGCCGACGGCAACATCACCAAGGACCTGATCTACGACGCAGTCGCCCCGGACGACTTCGAGTCCATGCTCGACCTGGACCGCTATAACGGGCGCTCCACAGCCTTCGACAAGATCATCTCGGCGACCCACGACCACTTCTGGGATCCGCTCGACAAGAAATACATCGACTTCGACGAGCCCTGGGACATGGACAACCAGCCCCTGGTGCCCGAGGAGCTGAACGTCGCCCTGCAGACCAAGTATGTCAGCGACCATCTGAACACCCCGAGCCTGCGCGCCCAGTTCATCAACAAGTCGCTGCTGCGGTCCTTCTCCTCGATCCTGCACGGCGAACAGGGCGCGCTGAACCTGTCGGCCAGCCTCTGCCACGTGCTGCTGGACCAGGGGGCGCAGGAATACGCCGCCAACCAGACCCGCGAAGAGGCCCGCCACGTCACGGCCTTCGCCAAATACATCAAGGCCCGCTGGGGCCGGCCGGTGGAATGCACCAAGGTGCTGCAGGACCTGCTGGTCGACATCATCGGCAGCCCTGAGGTCTACAAGAAGATCATCGGCATGCAGATGCTGGTCGAGGGCCTGGCCATGGGCGCCTTCGCCACCTTCTATCAGAAGCTGAACGACCCGCTCGGCCGCAAGCTGATGCAGCTGGTGATGACCGACGAGGCCTTCCATCACAAGTTCGGGAAGATCTGGGCCGACCGCACCATTCCCAAGCTGACCCCGCAGGAACACGAGATCATCGAGGACTGGGCGGCCCACTGCTTCCAGGTGCTGCTGTTCAACCTGGTCTCGCCTAGCGAGCAGCGCGACCTCTATGAGGAGTTCGGCCTGGATCCCGACAAGGTGCTCGAGGAAATCCAGCTGCTGGCCACCGACGAGGCCCGCCGCGAGGACATGAAGGAATCGACCAACATCTTCCGGGTGTTGATCAAGACCCTGCTCAACGCCGGCATCATCACCGACCGCACCAAGGCCTTCTACGGCATGTATGTGGACATGGACGAGCTGAAGTCCGAGGGCGACCGCATGGTCGGCGACGACATCGCCGAGGAAGGCATCGTCTATCTGCAGGCCATCAACTTCAAGGAACGCGCCCTGAAGCCGGTGACCATCGCCGCCGAATAGGCTGCGTCTTTCAAAGACCCACTTGCGACGCCCGCCGGGGGCTCTCCGGCGGGCGTCCTTGTTCCGGGCGCATTGTCTTCTTAGGATTACGGCATGCAGACCCGTTTTCCCCGCCGCGCCGCCGGCCTCTTCGCGCCCGCCGCCCTGGGCGCCGCGCTCCTGGCCCTGACCGCGCCCACGCCCGCCGCCGCCAAGGCGCCCGAGCCCGCCAACCGCGTCGAACTGACCAGCATGACCGGCCGCTGGTACGAGGTGGCCCGCACTCCCAACGCCATGCAGAAGGCCTGCGAGGCCGCCACCGCCGACTGGACGCGATCTGGCTCTGGCTATTCGGTGGTCCAGACCTGCCGCCGCGGCGCGCCGGACGGCCCGAAGAAGGAATGGAAGGCCAACGCCACCTCGGTCGATCCGGAGAAGAACGCCAAGTTCAAGCTCAGCTTCTTCGGCGGAGTGATGAACCAGGAATACTGGATCCTCGACCACCGCACCGACCAGGGCTGGCTGATCATGGGGACGCCGGGCGGCAACTATGTCTGGCTGCTCTCCAAGGCGCCCCAGCTGAGCGCCGCGGTCCGCAGCCAGGCCATCGCCCGCATCAAGCAACTCGGCTACGACCCCGCCACCCTGGAATTTCCGCAACAGGTGAAGTGAGGCGGGGCGGAGCCCTTGCCTCGTGAACGAAGGCGGAACATGGTGGTGGCATGGATCTGGTTCTGACCACCTGCCAACCCACCTCCCGGCCGGAGATCACCCAGGCGGTGACGCGGGGCGCGGCGCGATTGCTGGCGGCGCTGGGCTATGCGCCGCTGACCGAGGTGTGCCTGCCCAATGGCCGCCGGGCGGATCTGATGGCGCTGGGGCGGCGCGGGGACCTTTTCATCGTCGAGGTGAAGTCGAGCCTGGAGGACTTCCGCACGGACCTGAAGTGGCGGGAGTATGAGCCCTATTGCGACGCCTTCGCCTTCGCCGTGGCGCCGGAATTTCCCCGGGACGTCCTGCCCGATGATCCCGGGCTGATCGTCGCCGACGCCTTTGGCGGGGCGGTGCTGCGCGAGGCGCCGGTGGCGAGCCTGGCCGGCGCCCGCCGCAAGGCGCTGACCGTGGCCTTTGGTCGGTTGGCGGCGCTGAGAGCCGCCTCGGCCCTCAGCCTGTAAGCCCCAGCCCTCAGGCCTTCAGCGGGGCGCGCGCTTGGCCAGGATGCGTTGCAGGGTGCGCCGGTGCATGTTCAGCCGCCGGGCGGTTTCCGAGACATTGTGGCCGCACAGCTCATAGACCCGCTGGATATGTTCCCAGCGCACCCGATCAGCGCTCATGGGGTTTTCGGGCGGGGCGGCGACGTCCCCGGGCTGGGCCAGCAGGGCGCGGGCCACGTCGTCGGCGTCGGCGGGCTTGGACAGATAGTCCACCGCCCCGGCCTTCACCGCGGCCACGGCGGTGGCGATATTGCCATAGCCGGTCAGCATGATGATCTTGGCGTCGGGGCGGGCTTCGCGCACCGCCTCCACCACCTTCAGGCCCGTGCCGTCCTCCAGGCGCATGTCCAGGACGGCGAAGGCGGGGGGATAGACCTTCACCGCCGCCAGGGCCTCGGTGACGCTGGCGGCCAGCACCGGCTCGAAACCTCGGCCTTCCAGCGCCCGACCGAGCCGGGTTCGAAGAGCCATGTCGTCATCCAGAAGCAGCAGGCTCTTATCTGGCAAGACGTCGATCTGGGTGCTCAAGTCGCTCATGAAACGCCACCCGCGCGTGCGGGCCTCCCTCCGTGCGTGTACCGATACTGGGGTGCTCCGGCGGCCAACTGCAAGGCCCAAAGGTTCCAGGTCAGTTATGGTCAAGCTCGATGCGGCTGCGGGGCCAGCGGACCGTGACCACCGCCCCCCGCGGCCGGCCGTTCTGGAAGGCGACGACGGCCCCGGTGCGCTCCAGCAGAGTCTTGGAAATAAAGAACCCCAGGCCCATGCCGATATGGCCGGTGCGCGAGCCCTCCGCGCCTGGCCGGCTGGTCACATAGGGCTCTCCCAGGCGGGCCAGGATCTCCGGGGCGAAGCCTGGGCCGTCATCGCGGACCTCCAGGGCGACGGTGTCGGCGTCGAAGCGGGCGGTGACCAGCACTTCGGAGGCGGCGAAGTCCACCGCATTTTCGACGAACGAGCTGATCGCATGGATCACCTCGGGCATGCGGGCCAGGCTGGGTTTGCGCACGCCGGGCGCGCCGGTGACGATGGCCTCCAGCCGCACCCCCTTCACGTCGCGATGGGGCTCGATCACCTCCTGCAGCAGCTGCAGCAGGCTCATGCGCTCATGGACCTCGTCGGAGGCGTCCGGCGCCTCGGTCAGCCGGGCGAGGATTTCGCGACAGCGTTGGGCCTGGGCCATCAGCAGGTCGGCGTCCTCGCGGATCTGTGGGGTGGTGGCCTCCCGGGCCATCTCCTTGGCGACGATGGCGATGGTGGCCAGGGGGGTGCCAAGCTCGTGGGCTGCGGCCGCCGCCAGCCCGCCGAGGGCCGTCATGCGCCGTTCGCGGGCCAGCACCGCCTGGGTCACGTCCAGGGCCAGGGCGCGGCGGGCGGTTTCCTGGGCGGCTTCGCGCACATAGGCCGCGGTGACCGCCAGGCCGAGCAGCAGCGCGGTCATGGCGCCCAGCCGCCATCCCAGCGGCCAGGCGGCGATGGAAATCTGCGCCCCGGGCAGGGGCAGGGCGAAGAAGCTCAGCACGGCGCCCAGGCCCATGGCCATGCCGCCCAGCGCCAGGGTCGGCGCGAGAGACTGGGTGGCCGCGGCCAAGGCCAGGGGCGGGATCATCAGGATGACGAACGGATTGATGATTCCGCCGGTGAGAAAGACCAGGGCCGCGATACGGACGATGTCGAAGCCGAGCTGCAGGGTGGCTTCGCCGGGATTGAGCAGGCGCTGGCCCGGCGTGGCGATGCCCACCAGAAGGTTGACCCAGGCGGCCAGGCCCACCAGGCCAAAGCAGATGGCGTAGGGGGCGGGCAGGTTGAGCAGGGCGGCGCTCACCGTCAGCACGGCCGCCTCGCTGGCCACCATCACCCAGCGCAGGGTGACCACGGTGCGAATCCGCAGCCGGCCCTGTTTGAGGACGGCTTCGTCCCAGGCGAGCTCGCCTTGCAGCAGGGCGGTGCTTTGCCTATCGAGACCCAGGGGGTCCTTCAGACCTGCCGATCCGTCATTCTTGAGGGCCATCGCCCCTGAAGATCACCGAGATCGATGGTTCTGGCGAGCCCCAAACGAAACTGCACGCCGCGCGCGAGGTCTGGCCATGTCGAAACGTTCTCTGATCCTGATCGCCCTGGTGGCGATCCTGGGCCTGGCGGTGGGGGCGGGTCTGTTCTGGACGATGGGCGGGGCGCAGCGCGCCGGCGGCGCACAGACGGCGCAAGGCGATGTCGGCGGCCCCTTCCAGCTGGTCGATCAGGATGGCCGGCCGGTGGACGAGAGCGTGCTGGAGGGCCAGTGGAACATCGTCTTCTTCGGCTTCACCTATTGCCCCGACATCTGTCCCTCGACCCTGCAGGCGATCGACGTGGCCAAGCAGCAGCTCGGTCCGCGGGGGGATGATCTGCAGACGGTCTTCATCTCGGTCGATCCCGAGCGGGACACGCCCGAACAGCTGAAGACCTATCTGTCGCTCGACGCCTTTCCCGACAATGTCATCGGTCTGACCGGCACGCCCGAGCAGGTCGCCGCCGTGGCCAAGGCCTACTACGTCTATTATCGCAAGTCGGGCGAGGGGCCGGATTACACCATCGACCATTCCACGGCGGCCTATCTGATGGACCCCAAGGGGCGCTTCAATCGCGTCCTGGCCTTCGGCGTCGCCCCTGACGAAATGGCCCGCCTGATCCGCACGGCCATGCAGGGCGGCTAAGGGGCTCCTGGAGTCCCGCCCCGCGATCTCGGGTCGCGGCGCAGCGGAGCTGTCGGAACGGCCAAGGCTGGACTCCGTTAAGGCGCGGCGCGATATGTTGCAGCGCACAAGGATGTTTGGCAGATGCTCTATACCCTGCACGAGACCGGATATTACGGCGCGACGCCGATGCGCCTGGCCGCCCTGGCGACCCGCGACTTCTGGAGCTCCCCGCTCAATCCGGCCAAGGACACCGAGATCGGCCGCCGCATCTATGCGACGGCGGACCTCTTTTCGAACCTCACCCGCCGCTACCGCCGCCCCGAATGGGGCATCGACTCGGTCACCATCGACGGCGAGCGCGTCGCGGTGCGCACCCAGACGGTGTGGAGCTCGCCCTGGGTCAAGCTCACCCATTTCAGCCGCGACATGACCGACATGCGCCGGGCCGGCCGCACCCGGCTGGAGCCGCCGGTGCTGATCGTCGCGCCCCTGTCGGGACACTACGCCACCCTGCTGCGCGGCACGGTCCAGGCCTTCCTGCAGGACCACGAGGTCTACATCACCGAATGGGAGAACGCCCGGTCGGTGCCGGTGATGGAAGGCCGCTTCGACTTCCACGACTATATCGACCACGTCCGCGAGATGCTGCGGTTCTTAGGCCCGCGCCCGCACGTGGTCGCCGTCTGCCAGCCGGGTCCGCCGGTGCTGGCCGCCGCCAGCCTGATGGCCCAGGACGATGAGGCCTCGCGGCCGGCCTCCATGACCTTCATGGGGTCGCCGATCGACGCGCGCTTTTCGCCGACCGTGACCAACAAGCTGGCCGAGGAGCGCCCCTTCGCCTGGTTCGCCTCGAACATGGTCTATACGGTTCCGCCGCCCTATCCGGGCATGGGCCGCCGGGTCTATCCGGGTTTCGTGCAACTCTATTCCTTCATGTCGATGAACATCGAGCGTCACCAGGAAGCGCATCTGCGCTACCTCGAGGACCTGATGGGTGACGATGGAGACTCCGCCGAAAAGCACCTGGAATTCTACGACGAGTACCTGTCGGTCCTCGATCTGACCGAGGAATTCTATCTCCAGACGGTGGATTACGTCTTCCAGCGCTACCTGCTGCCCAAGGGTGAGCTGGTGCACCAGGGCCGGCTCGTGGACCCTGGCCAGATCAGCGACATCGGGCTGCTGACCGTCGAGGGCGAGAACGACGACATTTCCGGCATTGGCCAGACCCAGGCCGCCCACGACCTCTGCGCCAACCTGCCGGCCGAGCTGAAGATCGACTATGTGCAGCCCCATGTGGGCCATTACGGCGTGTTCAACGGCCGGCGCTTCCGTGAGGAAATCTATCCTCGGGTGCGGGACTTCATCGCCGATCATCAAAGCCGCTTCGACAAGTCGGCCAAGCCTGCCTAAATCAGAGGGACATGAGTCTCTTTGGCCGCAGCTTCGCAGACGGCGACCGGATCGAGATCGCCGGCGCCGTCATCCGCCTGAAAGTCCATGCGCGGGCGCGCCGGGTCTCGCTGCGCCTGGACCGCAGCCGGCGCGAGGTGGTGGCCACCGCCCCGAGCCCGCGGCGGCTGGGCGAGGCGGCGGCCTTCGCCCGCGACCGCATAGACTGGATTCTGGCGCGGCTGGCCGAACTGCCCAGCGCCCAGCCCCTCGTCCCCGGCGCACGGCTGAGCCTGTTCGGCGCCGAGGTGGTGCTGGCCGTGGGCGCCGGTCGGGCCAGGCTGATCGAAGACGAGACCGAAGGCCCCGGTCAGATCGTCGCGGCCGGGGAGGGCGAGACCTATGCGCGCGCCGTGCAGCGGGTGGTCAAGCGCCACGCCCTGGAGCAGCTTTCATCCCTGACGGCGATCCACGCCAAGGCGCTGGGGGCGACGACGCCGAAGGTCGCCCTGACGGACGCCCGGTCGCGCTGGGGCTCCTGCAAGCCGGCGTCCGGCGTCCAGCCTGCGGTGGTCCGCTATTCCTGGCGGCTGGCCCTGGCCCCGCCGGAAGTGTCCGACTATGTGGTCGCCCACGAATGCGCCCACCTGCGTGAGCTCAACCATGGCCCCCGGTTCTGGGCCCTGGTGGAGAATCTGGTCGGCGACCCCGCCCCCCACCGCCAGTGGCTCCGGGTCCATGGGGCGCGGCTGCACGCCGTCGGCGCGGCAGAGGCGCAATAGCCGCCGTCTTAAGCCCCGCTCGGTAACGACCCGCTCAGTAGGGGATCGTCTCCGGATTGGACGGGGGGCTGGGCTGGGGAGCCGGCTCGCTGCCGATCATGCCGCCCACGCCGTCCAGAAGATCGCCGATCGGATCGACCGCCGGCGTCTGGGCCGGGGGATCGATCGTGCCCCCGGGGATCGGTTGGGCGTTCAGCCGCGGCAGGGCGGCGGTCATGAAGTCCTTCCAGATCCGTGCGGGCGCGCCGCCGCCGGCCACCCGGCGCATGGCCGAGTTGTCGTCCTTGCCGACCCAGACGGCCGCGACGAAGCCGCCGGTGTAGCCGACGAACCAGGCGTCCCGGTAGTCGTTGGTGGTGCCGGTCTTGCCGGCCAGGTCATAGCCAGGAACCTGGGCCGCCGTCCCCGTCCCGCGGGTCACGACGCCGCGCATCATCTGGTTCATATACTGCAGGGCCGGCGAGCCGATCACCGACTGGCGCTGGGGCTTGTCCACATTGTGGTCATACAGCACCCGCCCGTCGGAGGTGCGGATGCGCTCGATCCCATAGCCCTGGGCCTTGAAGCCGCCATTGGCGAAGGGGGCGTAGGCCTGGGCCATCTGCAGGGGGCTCACCTCGACGGCGCCGAGCGCCATAGAGGGGTCGAGCTGGATATTGCCGGTGATGCCCAGGCGGCGCGCCGTGGAGGCGACGTTGCCGGTGCCGACCTCGCTGGCCAGCCGTGCGGCGACCGTGTTGGTGGACTGGGCCAGGGCCTGCTCCAGGGTCATCTCGCCCCGGAACTCGCCATTATAGTTGCGCGGCTCCCAGTCGCCGATGCGCAGGGGCTCATCGACCACCCGGATATTGGGGGTGCGTCCCTGCTCCATGGCGGTCAGATAGACGAAGGGCTTGAAGGCCGAGCCCGCCTGGCGCCTGGCCATGGTCGCCCGGTCGAACTGGCTCTCCTGATAGTCGGCGCCGCCCACATAGGCCCGCACGCGCCCCTCGCCGTCGAGGGCCACCAGGGCGCCCTGGCCGATGCCCTGGTCGGCGCCGGCGGCGACGCCCCGGCGCACGGCCTGCTCGGCGGCGGTCTGGATGGGAAGATCGAGGGTGGTCTCGACCACCAGGTCGTCGGTGGGCTCGCCCACCAGGGCGCGGACCTCGTCGTCGATCCAGTCGACGAAATACTGCGCCCGCTGATTGGCCAGGGTCGGATTGACCCGCACCGGGTTGTTGAAGGCTTCGGTGCGTTCTTCCGGCGTGATGGCGCCCAGACGGACCATCTCGTCCAGCACCACGGTGGCGCGGCGGGCCGCCCGCTCGGTGGCCGAGACGGGGCTGTAGCGCGACGGACCTTTCATCATGCCCGCCAGCAGGGCGGACTCGCCGATGGTCAACTCCGGCGCCGGCTTGTTGAAATAGCGCTGCGAGGCGGCCTCGATCCCATAGGCGCCGCCGCCGAAATAGACCCGGTTCAGATAGAGCTCGAGGATCTCCTTCTTGGAGAACTTCATCTCCAGCCAGACGGCCAGGATCAGCTCCTGGGCCTTGCGGCGATAGGTCTGGGCCGGCGTCAGGAAGAGGTTGCGCGCCAGCTGCTGGGTGATGGTCGAGCCGCCGCGCAGGGGGCCGCCATCGCTGGTCATGTTGTAGTACTGCGAGCGGACGATGCCCCAGGGGTTGAAGCCCGGGTGCCAGTAGAACCAGCGGTCCTCGATGGCGATGAAGGCTTTCGGCACATGCTCGGGCAGGGTGTCGAGATCGACCGGCGGGGCGTATTGCGAGCCGCGCACCGCCACAAGGGCGCCCGAGCGATCCAGATAGGAAATCGAGGGCTGGCGCTCGACATCATAGAGCTTGGACGTGTCAGGCAGATCGACGGCGAAGACCGCGAAGAAGGCGGCGACAAAGATGAGTCCCCAGACCCCGATGACCGCCGTCCAATAGAGGAAGGCCTGCAGGGGCGTGCGCCGGGCGCTGCCGCGCCGACCCTGGCGGGGCGATCCTGGCGGTTGCGAATTGGCCATCCGTCGTCCTAGCGATTCTATAGAGAGCGTGTGCGTCTCGGCGCCTGCGCCTGGCGCGATCCTTTATCCGAACCCGACAAGACGCGCGACAGGGTTGATGGGGGATGAACGGGGCGATTCCACGGCGCCGGTTAGGGCTACGGATGACGCTGCGTCAGGCGCTCGCGTCTTCAAACCTGCATAGCGGCCTAACGCAAATGGCGGTTGCGCCGGATCTTAACGCCGTTATCTTAGCGTTGCTTAGTTCGAGGGCGTCCGGCGATGGGGATAGTCGCCAGGGGTTTTCGGGCCAGCCGGCGCCGCCGCTTCGCGCCGCTTCCTCCCCAACGCCGGAGTGCGACCCATGATGATCCGTAACACCGCGGCCGCCGCCGCGGCCTTCCTGACGCTCGCCATCGCTGGCCAGGCCGCCGCCCAACAGCTGGTTACGGCCAAGCTCGAGCAGCCCGTGGCAGAGCGCACCAAGCTGGTGGCCGGCGGCGCCGTTTTCTGGTGCGAAGGCGCCGAATGCATCGCCAATGCGCCCACCTCGCGCACCTTCGCCAACGCCACCTGCAAGGACCTGGCTGGCGCGTTCGGGGCGGTCACCGCCTTCGAAGGCGGCCGCAAATCCTTCGATGCGGAGCGTCTGAGCGCCTGTAACGAGGCGGCCCTGGCCAAGACGCAGGTCGCCAACCGCTAGTACCGGCCTCCCAGCCGTAGCTGTCGAGCCTGTCAAACTGGGCGCCGGACCTCCGGCGCCCTTTTTCTTTTGTGCGCCGCGCCTTAAAGGAGCGCGGCCATGAACGCATCCTCCCCCACGTCCGGCGCTGAAGCGCCCTCCGACGCCGCCCGCCTGATCCGCACCGGCCAGACGCCCTCCGGCCCGGCGCCGGCGGCGGCCCTCCTTGAGTCCGCCATGGCCGCCGTCATTGGCGAAGCCGCAGCGCCGGTCTCTCTCACCCTCGACTATGGCGTGGCCCTCCACGGGGGCGAAACGGTCACCGTCGAGAGCTGGGTCGAGCGGGCCACGCGGACCCTGGTCTTCGTGCATGGGCGGGTGCTCAAGGACGACGGCGCCCTGGCCGCCACGGGCTCTGCGGTGTTCCGCAGACTCGAGGCCACCGCCCCGGCTTAGGCGAAATGGCCGATTTCCCAGACGCCGGTTTGGTTGCGGCGCCTAAAATCGCGTGCTATCAGGCGCGCGGCTTAGGGTCGGGGGGCGAACCTCCTCTTTCGGCGACGTGCTTTTTCAAGCGCTTTCAAGCCTTTAGCTGTGGCGGAGATTCTTCTGTCGCGGCTTTTGACACGCACCGGGCGGACACATAGTGGCGGACGATTCCAGGACTTCGAATGTGGGCGGCAGATATGCTCAGGCCCTGTTCGATCTCGCGAACGACGAGAACAAGATTGCGGCGGTCGAGGCCGACCTCAAGTCGCTGAAGGCCATGCTGGCCGATAGCCGCGACCTGCGCGTCCTGCTGGCCTCGCCGGCCTTCAGCGCGCAGGACAAAGGCAAGGGCTTGGCCGCCGTGGCCGCCAAGGCCGGCTTTGATTCGACCACGCGCAAGTTTCTCGGCCTGATCGCCGCCAATGGCCGGGCCTCGGCCATCGGCTCGGTGATCACCGCCTTCCAGGCCCTCTCGGCCGCGCGTCGTGGGGTGGTTTCGGCTCACGTCACCACCGCCATGCCCCTGTCTGCGGATCAGGCTCGGGGGGTCTCGGCCGCCCTGCGTCAGGCCCTGGGCAAGGATCCTGAAATTGAGACCCACGTCGATCCGTCGATCCTTGGCGGTATCAAGGTTCGGGTCGGCTCCCGTCTGTTCGACGCTTCGCTGGGTACGAAGCTCGACTCGCTGAAATTCGCCCTCAAGAGAGCGTAAGACCATGGATATCCGCGCCGCCGAGATTTCGGCCATTCTCAAGTCGCAGATCGCCAATTTCGGCGAAGAAGCTGATGTCTCCGACGTCGGGCAGGTCCTGTCCGTCGGTGACGGTATCGCCCGGGTCTTCGGCCTCGACAACGTCCAGGCGGGCGAAATGGTCGAGTTCCCCAAGGCCGGCGTGAAGGGCATGGCCCTGAACCTGGAACGCGACAATGTCGGCGTCGTGATCTTCGGCGACGACCGCGCCATCGGCGAGGGCGACGAAGTCCGCCGCCTGAGCGAGATCGTGGACGTGCCGGTGGGCAAGGGCCTGCTGGGCCGCGTCGTCAATCCGCTGGGCGAGCCGATCGACGGCAAGGGTCCGATTGTCGCCACCGAGCGTCGCCGCGCCGACGTGAAGGCGCCGGGCATCATTCCGCGCAAGTCGGTGCACGAGCCCGTGCAGACCGGCATGAAGGCCATCGACTCCCTGATCCCCGTCGGCCGCGGCCAACGCGAGCTGATCATTGGCGACCGTCAGACCGGCAAGACCGCCGTCGCCATCGACGCCATCCTGAACCAGAAGGCCATCAACGCCTCGGGCGATGAGAGCCAGAAGCTCTACTGCATCTATGTGGCCATCGGTCAGAAGCGCTCGACCGTCGCCCAGATCGTCAAGACCCTCGAAGAGCGCGGCGCGCTGGAATACACGATCGTCGTCGCCGCGACGGCGTCCGAGCCGGCCCCGCTGCAGTTCCTGGCGCCCTTCGCCGGCTGCGCCATGGGCGAGTGGTTCCGCGACAACGGCATGCATGCCGTCATCATCTATGACGACCTGTCCAAGCAGGCCGTGGCCTATCGCCAGATGTCCCTGCTGCTGCGCCGCCCGCCGGGCCGCGAAGCCTATCCGGGC
>NZ_JAUXVZ010000042.1 GCF_030680185.1 Phenylobacterium sp. | reverse complement strand
ATGCTGGGCGCGCGGCCCGTGCAGCTGCTGGCCTTCGAGAGCTTCGGCAAGGACTGGGTCACCGACGTGACCAAGCAGCTGAAGATCGAGGCGGAGGTCCTGTCGGCCCCCTATGGCGAGTTGCCGGACCTGACCAAGGTGCGCAAGGACGCCGACCTGGTCTTCACCTGGAACGGCACCACCTCGGGCGTGCGGGTCCCGAACGGCGACTTCATCGCCGACGACCGCGAGGGCGTCACCATCTGCGACGCCACCAGCGCGGCGTTTGCGCAGGACCTGCCCTGGACCAAGCTCGATGTGGTGACCTTCTCCTGGCAGAAGGCGCTCGGCGGCGAGGCCGCGCACGGCGTGCTGATCCTGTCGCCCCGCGCCGTCGCCCGCCTGGAGAGCTACGCCCCGGCCTGGCCGATGCCCAAGCTGTTCCGCATGACCAAGGGCGGCAAGGTGAACCTCGAGATCTTCGAGGGCGCCACCATCAACACGCCCTCCATGCTGTGTGTGGAAGACGCCATCGACGCCCTGAAATGGGGCGAGCGCATTGGCGGCCTGGCCGAAATGCGCCGGCGCGCCGACGCCAATCTCGATGTCCTGGCCCGCTGGGTGGACAAGACGTCCTGGGTCGAGTTCCTGGCGGCCGATCCGGCCATCCGGTCCAACACCTCGGTGTGCCTGAAGGTCGTCGATCCGAAGGTCACGTCCCTGGACGAGGCCGCCCAGGCCGATTTCGCCAAGAAGCTCGCCTCGACCCTCGAGAAGGAAGGCGTGGCCCTGGACATCGGCGGCTATCGCGACGCCCCTCCCGGCCTGCGCATCTGGTGCGGCGCCACGGTGGAGACCTCCGACCTGGAGGCCCTGACCCCCTGGCTCGACTGGGCCTTTGAGTCCCTAGCCGCCGACCTGCAGGCCGCCTGATTCCCCCAAAAGCCCTCCCCCCATGCGGGGGAGGGTTGGGAGGGGGGTGAAACGCCGCCCCCCAATCAGGACCCTAAACCCTCGCCAACACCCCCACCCCAACCCCTCCCCGCAAGGGGGAGGGGCTCTGATGAAGAGAACCGCCCATGCCCCGCGTCCTCATCGCTGACAAGCTGAGCCCCGCCGCCATCGAGATCTTCAAACAGCGCGGCGTCGACGCCGATGTGAAGACTGGCCTGACCAAGGACGAACTCCTCCAGATCATCGGCGACTATGACGGCCTGGCCGTCCGCTCGGCCACCAAGGCCGACAAGGACGTCATCGCCGCCGCCAAGAACATGAAGGTCATCGGCCGGGCCGGCATCGGGGTCGACAATGTCGACATCCCTGCGGCCACCGCCGCCGGCATCGTGGTGATGAACACCCCCTTCGGCAATTCGATCACCACGGCCGAACACGCCATCGCCATGATGTTCGCCCTGGCCCGCCAGCTGCCCGCCGCCGACGCCTCCACCCAGGCCGGCAAGTGGGAGAAGAACCGCTTCATGGGCGTCGAGGTCTACGCCAAGACGCTGGGCCTGATCGGCGCCGGCAATATCGGCTCCATCGTCGCCGACCGGGCGCTCGGCCTGAAGATGAAGGTGGTGGCCTACGACCCCTTCCTGTCGCCGGAACGCGCCGTCGAGCTGGGCGTGGAGAAGGTCGAGCTGGACGAGCTGCTGGCCCGGGCCGACTTCATCACCCTGCACACCCCGCTCACCGACAAGACCCGCAACATCCTGTCGGCCGAGAACCTGGCCAAGACCAAGAAAGGCGTGAAGATCGTCAACTGCGCCCGCGGGGGCCTGGTGGACGAAGCCGCCCTGCGCAAGCTGCTGGACGAGGGTCACATCGGCGGTGCCGCCTTCGACGTCTTCGTCGAGGAGCCGGCCAAGGAGAACGTGCTGTTCGGGGCCGAGAACTTCATCGCCACCCCGCACCTGGGCGCCTCCACCGCCGAGGCTCAGGAGAACGTCGCCCTGCAGGTGGCCGAGCAGATGAGCGACTATCTGCTCACCGGCGCCGTCACCAATGCGCTGAACTCGCCCTCGGTCACCGCCGAAGAAGCCCCGCGCCTGGCGCCCTTCATCGCGCTGGCCGGCAAGCTCGGCGTCTTCGCCGGCCAGATGGTCGACTTCGGCGTGCTGTCCATCGACATCGCCTATGAGGGCGAGGTCTCCAAGCTGAACGCCAAGCCGCTGACGGCTGCGGCCCTGGCCGGCGTGCTGCGCCCCATGCTGGGCGACGCGGTCAACATGGTCTCGGCCCCGGCCGTGGCCAAGGAGCGCGGCATCACGCTCTCGGAGTCGCACCAGGAAGACTCGCCCATCTACGAGACCCTGATCCGCATCACCGTCACCACCGAGAAGGGCAAGCGCTCCTTCGCCGGTTCCGTGCTGGCCGGTACGCCGCGGGTGGTGGAGGTCAAGGGCATGGACCTGGACGCCCCGTTCGGTCCCACCATGCTGTACGTCAACAACGAGGATAAGCCGGGCTTCATCGGCGCGCTCGGCGTCATGCTGGCCGAGGCCGGCGTGAACATCGCCACCTTCAACCTGGGCCGGGTCTCGGCCGGCGACGACGCCATCGCCCTGGTCGGCGTCGATCAGGTCCCCAGCGAGGAGCTGATGGCCAACATCCAGGCCCTGCCCCACGTCAAGGAAGCGCGCACCCTGCGCTTCTAAACGTCTTGCCAGGCGGCGGCCTCAAAGCGACGCTGCCGCCATGGCTGGACCCCCCGATGAAAAGCACTCCCGCACCGTGCCCGGCGGGCGCGGCTATTGGCGGACGCAGCGCCTCTGGGCGCTGGCCGCCGACCTGCCGGTGCAGCGGGTTCCCCTCACCGACATCCCTGAGTTCGACGTCGACTGCTGGTTCCAAGGCCGTCACACACCCAGCATCCGCGGGGTGGCCGAGCACGCGCGGCGCATCTTCAACGCCGAGCTATCCTATCCGGTGATCCTGAACGCCGAGGGCCAGCTGATGGACGGCGCCCATCGCCTGGCCAAGGCCTGGCTGGAGGGCGCCACCCACATCGCCGCGGTGCGCTTCGTCGAGACGCCGGAGCCAGACTGGATCAAGCCCGACAACGACCGCTCGTAAGGCCGCCCCCTCAGGTCGAGGGCAGCGGATACATCTCGCAGCCGGTCGCGCCGCCGCAATCGCTCTGGTTCACCGAGTCGACGTTCGAGCGTCGGCGGTTTTGGGCGTTCCACTCGCTGCGGGGCTTGCACACCTTCTGCATGGAGGCCCTCGACCCGGTCACCTCGACCCGCGACAGATCATCGGATCGGGCGCCGGCTCCGGCTCGACCTGGCCAGGCACGTCGACACCGGCGACCTCGGTCGGCGGCTCGGTGACCGCAGATGTGTCCTGCGCCAGGGCGGGCGCGGCCAGCAAAGCGCTCAACAACAGGGGAAGCAGGAGGCGGCGCATGGGTCAGTCTCTCTGAAGTCTTCCACGGCAGAGTTCACCGGCGCCTCGCCAGCGGCAAGAAAAAACCCAGCCGGGTCCCCGCAAATTCATCGCCCTGCCACCCGCGAGGCCAGCGCCCGGGCTCAAGCGGCTCAGCCCTTGGAGCCGGTCTTGAGCCGTCGGCCCTTGGCCTCGGCCTTGCGGACCTTCTTGCCCTTGCCCGGAGCGGACGACGGCGCGGTTTGTGACGATTTGGGCGAGGATTTGGGCGACGGCTTGGGCGCGGCTTCGGGCTCAGGCGCAGGACGGGCGGCCAGCTCGGCGGCGGCCGATCGCAACAGCTCGCCCAGGGCCGCGTCGCCCAGCAGGTCGAGGGCCGTGTCCAGGTCCGCCCAGCGGCGCTGGCGCTGGGCCTTCTCGTCCCAGCGGTCCAGCTGGCGGGTGACCTCCAGCAGATAGAGGGTGACGGCGATGGTCTCGATCCGCTCGCCGCGAATCCGCTTGGCCAGATAGGTCCCCAAGGGCTGGTCGCTGACCACCCCTTCGACCCCAGCCTCTTCCAGCGCCTCCTGGGCGGCGGACTCCCAGGGGGTGCGGCCGCTCATCAGACCCCCCTTGGGAAACAGCCACCGGCCGGTCCGGCGCGAGGTGACCAGCAGAAAAACCGGCCCGTCCCGCGTCAGGCGATAGGGCACGGCCCCGGCCTGCGGGGTCGGCGCAGTCGCGACCTCGGCTAGGGGGCCGCGCCACCAGTCTTTGAGGCGCCTGAGCATGGGATCCGGTCTTCAAGGGCGGCGGGCGTTTTCGCAAGCCCTGCGGGCCTATAATCCCCTGATTCCCCGTTCGGCTCCCCAAAAGGAAGACGGCTGGCCCATGGCGCTGTGGCTAAAGCCGGGCGGGCAGCACGACCCTCATGTCCTCATAGCCCTTCACAAAGATCGAATAGCTGCGCTTGGGCTCGGCCAGCACCTGGATGTCGGGGAAGCGCTTCATGATCTCCTCCCAGATGATCGTCAGCTGCAGCTCGGCCAGGCGATTGCCCACGCAGCGGTGGATGCCGAAGCCGAAGGACATGTGCTGGCGCGGCCGGGGCCGGTCGATGATGTAGGCGTCGGGGTTTTCGATCACCGTGTCGTCGCGGTTGCCCGAGACGTACCACATGGCCACCTTGTCGCCCTCGCGGATGGTCTTGCCCTCCATCTCGAAGTCCTGCGTCGCCGTGCGCGCCATATGGGCGAGCGGCGTCTGCCAGCGGATGGTCTCCGAGACCATGGAGGGGATCAGGTCGGGATTGGCCCGCAGCTTGGCGTACTGGTCGGGGTTCTGGTTGAGCGCCAGGACCGAGCCGGAAATGGTGTTCCGCGTCGTGTCGTTGCCGCCGATGATCAGCAGGGCGACATTGGCGTGGAAGTCGGCCATCGACATGTGCCGCGTCTCTTCCCCATGGGCCAGCATGGAGATCAGGTCGCCGGTGGGCGGGGCGTTGACCCGCTCGTTCCACAGGCCAGTGAAGAAGCCGAAGCACTCGCTCATGGCCTGGCGCAGCTCGGTCAGGTCGGCCACAGGCCCATGCCCCGGCGCCGTGGTCATGGCATCGGACCAGAAGGTCAGCTTGCGCCGCTCCTCGAAGGGGAAGTCGAACAGGGTCGCCAAGGTCATGGTGGTGAGCTCTTTGGAGACGTGCTCCACCCAGTCGAACTCCTCCCCCACCGGCAGGCTGTCGAGGATCAGGCCGGCCCGCTCGCGGATCAGCGGCGCCATGACCGACAGCGCCATGGGCGACAGGGCCGGGCTGACCGTCTTGCGCTGCACATCGTGGCGCGGCGGGTCCATGGCGATGAAGTTGGAGCCGGACTCCGCATTGGGGTCGCGGAAGCCTTGGGCGGCCTTGGCCGTCAGGGTGATGCCCTTGGCCGAGGAGAAGACCTGGTGGTTGGAATCCACCGCCAGGATGTCGTTGTAGCGGGTGATCGACCAGTAGGCGCCGTAGTTGCTGTCGGGCGTGTAGTGGACCGGTGACTCCTTCCGCAGCCGCTCGAAGGTCGGCCACATGGCGTCGTCGCGAAACAGCGAGGCCCGCGCCGGGTGCAGCTCCTCGATCGGCGTCTCATAGGCCAGCTTGCGCGCCGCCGCCCGCTTGTCGCGCAGCACGTCCACATATCCATCGGCCATGACCGGTCTCCTGCCCTAGAAGGACGGCGGCTCTTACCGGCCCCGCGCCCAAACGTTTCCAACCCCCATGGAGCCCAACCAAACACCGTTCACCAAGGGAAAAGCGTCGTGGGGTGAAGGATCACCCCGGGCCGTGGCCGCTGACCGGAAGCCGCCCCTTGACAGCGGTCGGAACAAATAATGAACTTAATGGCGCGGCATGACCTGTGGGCGAAGAGCGGATCATGAGGAGCAGCTGTTGACGAAGGTCGCGAAGCACCCACCCGTAGGGCCTTTGCTCGCCATCATGCGGTGCGAGCGTAGGTGGGGCTTAACGCCGCCTAACGCTTGGTTCAGAACGTTGCCACCGAGGGGTGCACCACAGTGATTCCGGTTGTTGATCTCTTTGCCGGCGCCGGCGGCTTCGGTATTGCCAGCCGCATCATCGGCGCCGATCTGCGCTTATCGGTCGAGATTGATCAGTGGGCCTGCGAGACGTTGCGCTTAAACGAGACCGACGATCGGCACGTCATCCACGAAGGCAGCGTGGTCGATATGACCGGTGACAGCCTGCGGCAGATGGCCGGTCTCGCTTCGTCGGACCCACTTGTGGTGGTTGGCGGCGCACCCTGCCAACCCTTCTCGAAAAATGCCTATTGGACTGATCCTGGCGAGGACTCCCGTCTTCGCCTCGCCTTCTACCGTGGCGATCAAGCAGCCTATCAGCGACCACCATCCATTACCGAGCCCCGGCCCGATGATCGCCGCAACCTCCTACTTGAGTTCGCACGTCTGACTATCGAGGCGAAGGCTGACGGCTTTGTGCTTGAGAATGTCCCAAGCATTTTCCATCCTCGCAATCGCCAAACGCTTCAAGTATTCATTGACACCCTCAAAGAAGCCGGAATGCAGATTTCGGTCTTTAAGGGAAACAGCGCACAATTCGGGGTCCCGCAAAAACGTGAGCGGATCTTCATCCTCGGCGCCCGACCGCGCGCCCCCGAGGCCCCTGAAATCACGCACGCCGAGGAACCCTCGATTTTCCTCAATCGCTTTGTGACGGTCGGGGACGCCATTGGCGCCTACGCTGGCGAAGAGTTCTTCGAGCCTGAAGAAGTGGTGTCGGGACGCTGGGCCGACCATCTCGCCAACGTGCCGCCGGGTTGGAATTACAAAGCTCATACAGCTTGGGCGGGACACCCGAATCCGACGTTCGAAGCGGAGAGCCGCTTCTGGAATTTCCTACTCAAGCTCCATCCTGAACGCGTGTCTTGGACCGTGGCGGCGTCGCCCGGCCCCTGGACCGGTCCTTTCCACTGGGATTCACGCCGGCTGCGCACGCCCGAGATGGCGGCCATCCAGGGCTTTCCGGAGGGCTATCGTTTTGCAGGACGCCGCCGAGCCCGTGTGAAGCAAATCGGCAACGCTGTCCCCCCGAAGATGGCCGCGGCTGCTGTTGCTAAAGTGCTCGAGGCCATTGCATGAGCAGCACCAAAGCCGGACTTAACTGTGTCTCTCTGTTCAGCGGCTGTGGCGGTCTGGACCTTGGGTTAAAGAGCGCTGGCTTCAGAACGTTGGCCGCAGTCGATATGGACAAGGATTGCGTCGCCAGCTTCCAGGCCAACTTTCCGGAGGCCGACGTCCTCTGCCAAGACGTCGTCGACTGGCCTGAAGATGAGATGGCCAGGTGGCTTCGTCGGCTCCAGCGGCCCATAGCGCTGCTTGCCGCAGGCCCGCCGTGTCCTCCGTTCTCTAAATCGCGCTTCTGGCGGACGGATCTTCCGAGAGGGTTTGAGGACCCCGCAGGCGCTGGAAGTTTCCGCGCAGTGCTCACAGCCATTCGCATTGCGCGGCCACAGGCTTTCCTCATTGAGAATGTGCGCGGCCTGACATACCGCGGGAATCGTCCCGCTCTTGATCAAGTGGTCAAAGAAGCTGAGACGCTAGGCTACTCGGTAACCTGGGTAGTGGTGAATGCGGCAAACTACGGCGTTCCGCAGCTACGCGAGCGATGCTTCGTTGTGGGACTCTTGGGCGACGAGCCGTTCGAGTTTCCCGCGCCTACGCACGCGAAAGAGCCGGGCGACACCGGCCTCGCTCCATGGGTCACAGCAGGGGACGTGCTGAACGACATCGATACCGAAGAGGCCGCCGATAAATGGGGACACACGGCAGGAGGTCGGTTCAAGCACCTCCTAGAAGAATTGCCTCCTGGCGAAAACTACCTCTACTTCACCGCCGAGCGGGGGCACCCTAATCCTCAGTTCAAGTGGCGCTCGCGCTATTGGACCTATCTGCTCAAGCTCAGCCCAGATCTCCCGTCCTGGACGATTCAAGCTAAGCGCACGAACAACATGGGTCCCCTCCACTGGCGAAATCGGGTGTTGCGGATTGAGGAAGTGAAGCGCCTTCAGTCCTTCCCCGATGATTTCGTTCTCTACGGGGACGTCAACAAGAAGTGGCGCCAGCTTGGCAATGCCGTTCCGCCTGTGCTCGCGGAGGCAATTGGCCGAGCTATCGCCACGCAGCTCCGGAGCGCAGGCCAATGGACGACGAAGGTCGCATAGAGCCGACTGCCGCGGCCGCTTTAGCTCCACTCGTCTTCCCGATCGCGAATGACTTCAGCCCTGGCACGCCTGCCCAGAACCCCATCAGGCTCCAGGTCGTACTGAAACTAGTCAAGGCAGCTTCCGGACGGGCGGCACAAGTCGAAGCCATTAGATCACATTACTTCGCAAGCGCAGCTTCGAAGCAGTCCGACCCGAAAGGCCAACTCACGCAGCAGCGTCAGATGGCGAGCAATGTCCTGATCGGAATGGACAGCTTTAAGGTTTACGATGAGAAGCTTGAAGATTTAACACCCCTGGGTAATAGGCTTCTAGCGGAACCGTCGGAGGCTGACGCTGATCGAGAGTTCGCGAAACACATTCTTCTCGAACTTCACGGCATCGAGGTCTTACGAATCATTAAGGCCATGACGTTGAGCGGGCGTCAGGTAGATAAGGTTTCGCTCGCGGAAGAATTGAATCGACGCGGCTTTGTCACGAAGACAGGCATGCCGATCTCCCATAGCGCGAAAAACCATTTAATATACCTGAAATGGCTTCGACGAGCAGGCGTGCTACCGGCCTCTGGCTATGATATTGATGACGATGCCGTCAGATATATTGCTGGCACTTCGATTGACGACGCCAACAAGGCCACCGAACTTAACGACAGACAGAAAGTCTTTGCGGCCGCGCTGCGTCGTGACTTCGACCTAAACGGCTCGCGTGATGTTTGGGTCCGGGATTTGCGCGCCCTCTGCCAGCAAACCCACCCGAAGGTATTCAGGCGCACAGACGATCTTCGGAAAGCCATCATCAACCCGCTCGTTAAGGAGGGGTGGATTACCCATTCCGAAATAGCAGGCCGAAGCTCTGGACGGGGCAGAGGTGGCGATTCCGGCACCGTTAGGGCCACAGAACAGTTAGCCACAGTTGACCGCGCCTATTTGGGTCTAGGTTCCCTGGCGGGCATCCCAGCTGAGGTTCTCCGGCACCTGCGGCGCTCGCTCGAGCAGATTATGGAGGAACTGAAGAGCCCTGACACTGGCGTCAAGGGTTTGGCGCTTGAGACTCTGGCTGTGCGTCTTCTCTATGAGCTTGGGCTTACACCGGTGGCTTTCCGCGCGCGCGGCTCGGAGAACAATGGGGCTGAGGTAGATCTGATTGCCGAAGGTGCCGATACTCACTTCCATCGCTGGATGATACAGTGCAAGAACACACCGAAGGTTAATGTCGAAGCCTTAGCCAAGGAAATTGGCATGGCGGTACTCTACAGGGCTCAGGTCATCCTTCTAGTAACCACCGGCGACTTCAGCTTAACGGTTCGGCGGCATGCACAAGAGTTGGCAGAAACCACCAACATGCAAGCCCTCTTGATCAACGGGGCTGAGCTAGAGACGTACCTTAATGAAGGTATCGCTGGACTCTTCCGGCAGTTCGAGCAGCGAGCGCGTGAAGTCCTTGGATGGAAGACTTCCCAGCGCGGTGTAGAGGCCGAGGAATAGGCCGTCTCACCGGCGACGGTGCAGAACTCAGATAAACTCAATCGAGTTAGAATCGCTTCGGCACGCCGGTTCCCACGCATTAAGACGCCTGGCGCACCCGACACGATTCGAACGTGTGACCTTTGCCTTCGGAGGGCAACGCTCTATCCAGCTGAGCTACGGGTGCATGGCGCCTGTGGGCGGAGCGGGTTTCTAGCCGAAAGGGGGCGGGACCGCAAACGGGTTTGGCGGACCTCGACCGCGGCCCTTTACGCCACCAGCGGGGTCTTGTCGGTGGTGAGGTCGACGAAGACGTCCTCCAGGCTGGGATCCTCGGTGGCGATGTCGCGGATGCGCAGGCCAGCCGCCCGGACGGCGGCCAGCACCTGCTCAACGCTGGACTGGCCGGTGCGATAGGTCACCTGGAAGGCGCCGCCATTGCGCAGCTTGGTCTCGAAGCCCGGCAGGGTCGGGGCCTGGATCACCGGCTCCTCCGGGGTCACCAGGACGGCGCGGGTGTCGAGCCGCCCCAGCAGGGTGGCGGTGGATTCACACGCCACCACCTCGCCGCGGTTGACGATGGCGATCTGGTCGCAGAGCTCCTGGGCCTCTTCCAGATAGTGGGTGGTCAGCACGATGGTGACGCCCATGCGGTTCAGCTCGACCACATAGTTCCAGAGCTGGCGGCGCAGCTCCACGTCGACGCCAGCGGTGGGCTCGTCCAGGATCAGGACCGGCGGATTGTGCACCATGGCCTTGGCCACCATCAGCCGGCGCTTCATGCCCCCCGACAGCTGGCGGACATAGGCATTGGCCTTGTCGGCCAGGCCGAGCGCCTTGAGCAGCTCGTCGGTGCGGCGCTCCTTGCGGGGCACGGCGTACATGCCGGCCTGGACCTCCAGCGACTCCCGCGGCGTGAAGAACGGGTCGGCGGCGATTTCCTGGGGCACCACGCCGATGGCGGCCCGCGCATCCCGGGGCTGGGTGTCGATGTCGCGGCCCCAGATCTTCACCGTGCCCGAGGTCTTCTTGGTCAGGCCGGCCAGGGTGTTGATGAAGGTCGACTTGCCCGCCCCATTGGGTCCCAGCAGGCCGAAGATGGAGCCCCGGGGAATGGCCAGGTCGATCCCGCGCAACGCCTTCATCTCCGGCGTGGTCTTGGTGGCCGGGTAGGTCTTGACCAGGCCCGTGGCCTCGATGGCGAATTCCGGAAGATCCATGCCGTCCCCTTGAGCGGCGCCAGACAAAGGGTTTGCAGGCGCGATCATTGACGGGCCAAGCCCGCCTCGCATACCTAGGCGCGAGCGGCGCCTGCGCCAAGCTTCCGAGCGGAGATTTCCCCTTATGGCCCGTCCGACCGAAAACCGTGGCGTCCAGGTCCAGAGCGGCGCTGAGCCCATGCCGGCCAAGCCGGCGGTGACGGCGCTGACCGCTTCGGCGCGGCCCGCGCCCGAGGTGGTCTATGTGCGCACCGGCCGGATCGCCTGCGACGGGGTCGGCGGGGCGCTGGGCCATCCGCGGGTCTGGCTGGAGATGGGCGAGGCGACCTTCGTCGAATGCCCCTATTGCGACCGCCGCTTCATGCTGGCCCAAGAGGCCGGCGAAGGCCCGGAAAACGAGCGCCTGGCCCCCGGCGTCTACGAAGGCCCCCACGGGCACTAGGCGCCGGCGCCTCCGGGCGCTCCGCCGTCTCCCCTATCCTCTCCCATCGTCATGCTCCGCCCTGTGCCGAGCATCCCTGTCGATGACGGGCGCAAGCGTCGCGAGGGATCCTGGGCACAAGGCCCAGGATGACGGTTTGGGGTTGTGCGAGCATCCGCATCGCCTTTAGCGCCGCAGGCGCTTGAAAAAGGCGGGACACAAAGAACACGAAGCTAGCCAAGGGCATAAAGGAGTCGGCGCCCGCCTTCGCGCCCCTTTGTGTTCTTCGTGTCCCCTTTTTTTTGGCGCTGCGCGCGGCGTTCAGACGACCGGCGCCACGGCGTCCGGCACGCGGCGCGAGGCCCGCCACAGGCCGTAGGCGAACACGCCCGCCCCGATCCAGATGAAGACGAAGGACGTCAGGTTGAGGGGCGTCAGCGCCTCGCCCTGCAGCACCCCCATGACGAAGGTCATGGACGGGGCCAGGAACTGCATGAAGCCCATGGCCGAGAGCGGGAGGCGGCGCGCCGCCCAGGCGAACAGCACCAGCGGAATGGCCGTCGCCGCCCCGGAGAAGATCAGCCAGGCGGCCGGGGCCACCCCCTGGGTGAAGTGGTCGGCGCCGGCCTGGGCCAGCCAGATGGCGAAGACCGCGCCGGGAACGCCCAGCAGCAGGCACTCGATGAAGAGGCCGGTCTGCGCATCGGCCGCCACCCGCTTGCGCACGATCCCATAGCCGCAGAAGGAGGCGGCCAGGGTCAGCGACACCCAGGGCAGCCGCCCAAGCGCCAGGGCCTGGAGCGCCACGCCGACCACGGCGAGCGCAATGGCGATCTGCGCCGTGCGGTCGATCCGCTCACGGAACAGCAGGGCGCCGGCGGCCATGTTCAGCAGGGGATTGATGAAATAGCCGAGGCTGGTCTGCAGCACCCGCTCATTGTTCACCGCCCAGATGAACACCACCCAGTTGGCGGCGATCAGCAGGGACGACAGCGTCAGAAGTCCCAGCACTCGGGGCTTGCGGAACACCGCTAGGGCCTGGCGCCCCTGCCCGGCCATCCAGACGAACAGGCCGGCGATGGGGATGGCCCAGAAGGTGCGGTGGGCGAGCGTCTCCCAGGGGCCGACCCCGTAGCCGCCGATCACCTGGAAAACGAGCGGGATGAAGCCCCAGATCAGATAGGCCATCAGGCCTGCGGCGAACGCGATCGGCGGCGGAGAGGGCGGCGTCGGGGCCACGGCACAGGCTTTCGGCTGGAAGGAATCGGCGCCCCAGGGACGCGGCCCCTTACCTAGGCCTTCGGCCAGGCTTCACAAGCGCAGACCGCGCCCGGACTGGCGGGAAGCGGACACGCAAATGGGCGGCCGCCGGCGCGACCGCCCATTCGTTAGATCTAACGCCCGTGAGGCTTAAGCGATGGCCTTGGTCTTGATCAGGCCGCGCTCGTCCAGCAGCTGGGCGATCTGGATGGCGTTGAGCGCCGCGCCCTTGCGCAGATTGTCGGCCACCACCCACAGGTTCAGGCCGTGCTCGACGGTCGGGTCGTTGCGGATGCGGCTGACGAAGACCGGGAACTCGCCCTGGGCCTCCTTGGGCGTCATGTAGCCGGTCTCATCGCGCTTATCGATCACGATCAGGCCCGGGCTTTCGCGCAGCAGGTCGCGGGCCTCGTCCTCATCCAGGGGCTCGTGGAACTCGATGTTCACCGCCTCGGAGTGGCCGACCATGACCGGGACGCGCACGCAGGTGACCGTCAGCTTGATGGCCGGGTCGATCATCTTGTGGGTCTCGTTCCACATCTTGGCCTCCTCATCGGTGTAGCCGTCGTCGTTGAACGACCCGATGTAGGGGATGACGTTGAAGGCGATCTGCTTGGGGAACTTGTTCGGCGGGGTCGCGCCCAGGACGAACACGTTCTTGGTCTGGTCGAACAGCTCGTCCATGCCTTCCTTGCCCGCGCCGGACACCGACTGGTAGGTCGAGACCACCACCCGCTTGATCTTGGCCCGGTCGTGCAGGGGCTTGAGCGCCACCACCAGCTGCGCCGTCGAGCAGTTGGGATTGGCGATGATGTTCTTCTTGTGGGCGAAGGAGACGTCGTCGGGGTTCACCTCCGGCACGATCAGCGGCACGTCCGGGTCCATCCGGAAGGCCGAGGAATTGTCGATGACGATGGGGCCGGCGGCGCCGATCTTGGGCGACCACTCCTTGGAGAAGGACCCCGACACGCTCATCAGAACGAGGTCGACGGTGGAGAAGTCGAACTGGGCGATATCCTCGCAGGCCACCGTTTCGGCGCCGAAGGACACCTTCACGCCGATGGATTTGCGCGACGCGATCGCGTGAATCTTGTCCACGGGGAATTCGACTTCCTCGAGGATGTTCAGCATCTCACGGCCCACATTGCCCGTGGCGCCGACGACGGCTACCCGGTAACCCATCGAAGTCTCTCCTGAAATTTCTAGGCGGGCGCGTTCGTTACGCCGCCGCTTGAAGGCGCGCAAGCACGCCGCCGCATCGGCCCGACCGGCCGCGGCTTCGTCCCCCTTCACCTAGGGGCTAGAGTGATCGGGCGCAACCCGGCGGCGAGGTCGCCCGGGGCCGTCCAGGGGAGAGATCACCATGAGCCAACCGCCCACCGGCATGCCCTTCGCCGACCTTATGGGCCTTCAGATCGTCGAGCGGGCCAAGGACCGCGTGGTGGGGACGCTCATCGTCCGCGAAGACCTCTGCACGGCCGGCGGCATCCTGCACGGCGGCGCCTTCATGGCTTTTGCAGACGCGCTCGGCGCCATCGGCGGCTTCCTCAACCTGCCGCCGGGCGCCCGCACCACGACCCTGGAGAGCAAGACCAACTTCCTGGGCTCGGCCAAGTTAGGGAGCACCGTCACCGGCGAGGCGACGCCGCTGCACATCGGCCGCCGCTCCAGCGTCTGGCAGACCCGCATCACCGACGAGACCGGCCGGCTGCTGGCCCTGGTCATCCAGACCCAGATGACGGTGGAGGCTTGATGGGATGGGGCCGAAGAGCGCGGCCGACATGACGCAGGCCAATAGGGCGGCCTGGAACACTGGCCGCTATGAGGCGTGGCAGGAGTCCCTGGGATCTCCCGCCGACGAGGCCGCACGCATCACGGCCGACCCCGAGAGGGCCGCGAGGCGCATCCTGCCCCACCTCGGCTCGGTCGCCGGCAAGAAGATCTGCAATGTGCAGGGATCTCATGGCCGCCTTGCGGTCAGCCTCGCCCTGCTGGGCGCACAAGTCACTGTCATCGATTTCGCAGAAGAGAACCGGCGCTACGCGGTCGAACTGGCGAACGCTGCGCAGGTCGGCGTCGACTACGTCCTATCCGACATCATGACGGCAGCCGATCTCGGCCTCGGGGAATTCGACGCCTTGGTGATGGAGCTCGGCATCCTCCACTATCATCTGGATATCATGGCCTTCTTCCGGGTGATGGGGCGTCTCTGCGGCGAGGGCGCGACTCTGGTCATGCATGAGTTCCATCCCGTTCAGCGCAAGCTGTTCCAATCCTATCCGGACCGAGCGCCGAACTACTTTTCGACCGCCATCGTCCAGGCGCCCGTGCCCGATCCGACGGGGCAAGATCGGGTCCTGGGGGAATGCCAGTACCGGTTCTGGACCCTGGGAGAGGTGTTGGGGGCCGTACTGGCCGCCGGCTTCCGGCTGACGGCGTTTCAGGAACACCCGGACTGGACGGACCCGAAAATTCCCGGGGCCTACACGCTCGTCGCCGACTGGCGGCCAGGCTGACTTCGGCAAGACCGCAAGCATGAGCGAACTCCTCCTGATCAAGCATGCGCCGCCGCAGATCACGCCAGAGGTGATTTCGCATCGCTGGGTTCTATCGGCCGAGGGGCGGGCGCGGTGCGGCTGGCTCGTCGAGGTCTGTCGCGCCAGGGGCGTCACGCGCCTCTTCGCCAGCCCTGAGCCCAAGACCCTGGAGACCGCCGCCCTGGTCGCCATGGCCCTGGGCGGCTCCTTCCGCCCCCTCGACGGGCTGCAGGAGAATGATCGAACCGGCCTGGGGTTTGTGTCGCCAGACGTCCTGGAAGCTCGGATCACGGCCTTCTTTGAAGATCCGGACGCCGTGGCGATCGGAGCGGAAACCGCCCGCGCAGTCCTGGCCCGGTTCCAGGCGGCGATCGATGTGGCGGTCGCTTCTGCGCCGGGCGAGGCGATCGCCGTGGTCACGCATGGGACAGCCATGAGCACCTTCATCGCCGCCCATAACGCCATTGATCCCCTCAGCCTGTGGCGGGACCTGACCCTGCCCGGCGTGGCGGTGCTCGACGCCGCGACCTACCGGCTTCTGGAGCCCCTCATCCCCCACCCAGACGCTCAGGCGCCTAAATCCTGATCAGCGGCGCCCGATCCTCCCGCAGCGCAACACCGCGATGTTGCGTCGCAAAATTGTCGCTTGTGACCCAGGGGAAAGGCCGGCTAAGACCTGTCTCAAGGCGGCCGACAACGACGCAACTCGACGACGAAGGCCGCCAGAGGAACGCCCCGAAAAGTGGTTGTCATCAACCCCTCTCCGGGAACGAATAAAATGATCGCTCGTATCGCTGCTCTCGCCGCCGTCGCGGCTGTCTCCATCTCGGCCCCCGCCTTCGCCGAAGGCGTCAAGGTCTCGCTCGCCGGCAAGTCGGCCGAGCAAATCCACGCCGACATCCAGGGCGCCGCCCGCTCGGTCTGCCTGCGTGAAACCACCAGCGAAACCTTCCGCCAGGCCGCCCATGCGCGCTGCGTGAAGTCGACGGTGGAAGCCACCCTGCAAAAGGTCGGCGACTCCGAACTGGCCGCCATGGCCGGCATCGAGCTGGCCCAGCGCTAAGCGGGTCTGCGACGGCCCCGCCTGGGGGCTGCGCAAATGCTCCAGATCTCGGGAAAGGCCGGCGGCGACGTCGGCCTTTCTTGCGTTCGGAACCCGTGCTTCTTTGAAGGCTCAACGCGATCCAGGAGCCCGGCATGGCCGACAGCGACGACTTGAAGGTGATCAACAATACCGAGGACGGCCGGTTTGAAATCCGCATCGGCGACGATGTGGCCTCTGCCGAATACCGTCTGCTGAAGACCGGCATCCTGTTCCCCCATACCGAGGTGCCGCCGGCCTTCGAAGGCAAGGGGGTCGGCTCCAAGCTGGTCCGCGCAGGCCTCGACTATGCCCGCGAGCATGGCCAGGCGGTGATGCCGGTCTGCCCCTTCTTCGCCAGCTACATCAAACGGCACGAGGAATACCAGGACCTGCTGCACCCCGACTATCGCAAGAGCCTGGGCCTCGACTGAGGCCCGGCGCCGCCCGCACAACAGGGGTTGGCGAGCTCCAACAACCTATTGTAGGTAAAGCCTCGGGCGTTTCTGTTTTGTTCGGGGGCGGGCGTGGGGCGATTTCTGGGACGGTTCTGGGCGAAGTGCGTCTTCGTGGGCTGGATCGTCCTGTCGGCGAGCGGCTGCGCGGGGCCGGCTTCGGCCCAGGACGAGCACCCCGACCTGGTGCGGGGCAAGCTGTCCAACGGCCTGGCCTATGTGATCCTGCCCATGGCGGAGGCCGACAGCGTCTCATTCCGCCTGATGGTCCGCGTCGGCAGTCAGGCCGAGGACGCGGAGAACCGCGGGATCGCCCACTTCGTCGAGCACATGGCCTTCCGCTCCACCCGCAACTTCGCCGATGGCGAGATCGACAAGGTGATGGCCCGGGCCGGCGGGACGTATGGGCGCGACCACAACGCCTTCACCGGCCGCTGGACCACCACCTATCACCTGGACCTGCCCAGCCGCGAGACGGCCACCATCGCCCGCGGGCTCGACTGGCTGCGCGATGTCGGCGACGGCCAACTGTTTCGCCCCGAGGAGGTGAACGCCGAACGGGGCGTCGTCCTGGCCGAGCGCCTGGACCGGCTGCGCTCTGGCGACGCCACGGACGAGCAGGAAACCAGTTTCCACTTCCGGCCCGAGGACAGTCTGACCCCCGCCGGGTCCGTCGCCACCCTCAACGCCCTGACGCCAGAAGATCTGAAGGCCTTCCACGCCAAGTGGTATCGCCCCGACCGCAGCGTCCTCATCGTCACCGGCGACGTCGACGCCACCGAGATGGCGGCCGAGCTGGAGCGCCGTCTCGGCGGCTGGGCCGGCGCCGGCGCGCGACCGCAAATGCCCACGAGCCCGGCGCCCGAGCCCCCGGACACGGCTGTCGCCCTGGTGCTGACGCCGGGCCGCCTGCCGGCCCAGAGTCTGGCCTGCCGCAACACCCCCTCGGCGGAGGATGACGATTACGACCCGGCCGACGAGCTGCGCGAAACCCTGCTGCTCAGCATCGTCAACCAGCGGCTGAGCCGGGCGGCGGCCGCCACGCCGGGGGTCTATTATCTGGGGCTGGAGGGCCCGGCCTGGTACGAAACCCGCCAGGTGACCTGCGTGCGGGCGACCCACGCCCCCCAGAAGGGCCTGGAGGGCCTGGGTCTGGCGCAGGCGAGCCTGCGCAGTTTCGCCGCCGAAGGGCCGACCCGGGCCGAGATCGACGCCGCGGTCGCCAGCCAAAGGGCCTTGGCGCGGGGCGCCCGGACCAGCTACGCCAACGCCACCTCTGCGGAGATGGCCGACGAACTGGTCGGGTACGAGGAATATGGGCGGCCCTTCCTCGCCCCTCACCAGACGATGCGCCAGATCAGCCGGGTCGCCTCCAGCCTCAACGCCGACGACCTTGTTGCGGCGTTCGAGGCCCTGTGGCCCGACGCGACCCCGCCGACCCTCTCGATCGAGGACGACGGGGTGACGCCGCCCGTCGTGCTCGCAAGCTGGCGCGCGGGCGCCGTCGCGCCCCTGGCCGCGTCCTTCCCGCCGCCGGAGCCCCTGACCTTTGATTTCGGCCCCGACGGCAAGGTGGTGCGCCGGGAGACCCTGGCCCAGGGCGTCGTGCGGGTGACCTTCGCCAACGGCCTGGTGCTGAAGCACATGGCCACCGACCATGCGCCGGGCTTCGTGCAGATTCTGATCCGCATGGGGCCGAAGGCGAGCGAACTCAGCCCCAAGGATTTCGTCCTCGCCACGGCTGCGGCTGCCGTCCTGCCGGCCGCCGGCGTGGAGGGCCGCAGCTTCGGCGCCCTGCAGGAACTGAACGCCCAGTGGGACTGGGAATTCGACGCCACCCTCAGCGACGCCGGCCTGGTCGTCTCGGCCCAGAGTTTCGCCGGCCAGACCCCCGCCCACATGGCCCTGATCATGGCCCATCTCATCGCCCCGGGGTTCGACGCCGAACTCCGCGATCCCCTGGCCCTGCTGGCGGCGAGCCTCGAGCAGGACGTCCGGCTGAACCCGGTCGACGCCGTCGACGCCGCCTTCGCCAGGACCGTCTGGCCCGACACGGCCGGGGCGGCCTACGATCCGGAAACCTACCGGCGCCTCGACCCCGCAGATCTTCGCGGGGCTCTGACGCCCTTCCTCACCACGGGCCCTGTGGAGCTGATCCTGGTGGGGGATATCAGCGAAGACGACGCCATCGAGCTGGCCGCCCGGACCCTGGGCGCCCGCCCCGCCCGGCGGCCACACCGCCCGGCGCCTGCGCGCCCGCCGCTCGACTACTCCGCCGCCCCGCCCCGCCCGATCGAAGTGTCCCACCAAGGGCCGGCCGGACGCAGCGCCGCCCGCATCTACTGGACCCGCCCGCAGATCCAGCCCGTCGAGGACCAGGCGGCCGCCATGGTCCTGACCGCCCTGCTGGAAACGGCGGTGGTCGAGGAAACCCGGCGGCGGCAGGGGCGCACCTATTCCCCCACCGCCGAGCTCGACGGCAGCCTGACCGAACCTCATGACATCGCGCTCTACGTGGAGGTCACACCCGAGGCCCGTCGCCTGGACGAGGTGATCCAGAGCGTCCAGCAGGCCGCCGAAGGTTTCGTCGCCGCGCCGCCGGCGCGCGACGCGCTGGAGCAGGCCCGTCAGCCCATGCTGGCCCAGCTGGACGCCCTGCGCCGGTCCGACATCTACTGGGCCCAGGCCCTGGGCGCCGCCGTCGACTGGGACACCCAGCGCAAGGCCTTGGACCGCCTGGGCCTCGCCATCGCCAAACTGACCCCAGCCGATGTCCACGCCCTGGCCAGGCCGTGGCTTTCCACCCCGCCCATCATTGTCCTGGCCCGCCCCGCAGCGGCCCCAGAGGGAGACGCGCTATGAATGTACGACGCCAAACAATCCGCTCAGCCCTGGCGGCCGGCGCCCTCGTGGTCGGCGTCGCGGCCAGCCCGGCGGCGGCCCAGGACCCGGCGGCGGAAGACCCGACCCCGCCCCAGGTGCAGGCCTGCTGGGATTCCACGCCCCTGAGCGCCCCTGACGCCAGCCTCGCCCTCTGCCGCCCAGCCCTGGCGGCGGCGGAGACCGACGAGGAGCGCGCCGTGGTCCTCATGTCGATCTCCATGGCGCTGAGTGCGAAGGGCGACCACGACGACGCCATCGCCGCCGCCGACCGGGCCGCGGCGCTCTATCCCATGGTGGACGTCCTCAACGCCCAGGCTCTGGCGCGCATGTTCGCCGGCCGCCATGACGAGGCCCTGGCCACCGTCGAGGCCGCCCTGCGCCAGGACGGCGGAGCGACCCAGCTGAAGCGCATGCGGGTCCGGATTCTCCGCGCCATGGGCCGGCAGGCTGAGGCTTTGGACGACCTCGAGCGGCTGCATCGGGAGCTGCCCGACGACGTCGACCTCGCCTTGACCCTCGTCACCGCCCTGGACGAGACGGGACAGACGAAAAAGCGCGACCAGATCCTCGACCGCGCCATCAGCCGGGCGCCGGAGACCGCCGAGCTTCGTGTCGAGCGCGCGCTGCTGTTGATGCTGACCCGACCGGACAGGTCCCTCGCCGACCTCGATGTCGCGATCGCCCAGGCGCCCACCAGCGACGCCTACGCCTTGCGAAGTTTCGCCCGCATCACCGCCGGTGATGTCGAGGGCGCCAAGCGTGACCTCGCCGCCATGACCGATACGGCGACCCTCAGCGTCCCGGCCCTGGTCTACAGCTCCTTCGCCGCCGAGACGGCCGGCGACCTGGATGGAGCGCTCGCCCTCGCCGAACTGCTGGTTGAGCGCGCCACCCCGGTCGACCAGGCCGCCGCCCTCGCCCGGCGGGGCACGCTGCTGATCCTGCTGGACGACCGGACGCGGGCCAAGGCCGACCTTGAGCGGGCGGTCATCCTGGACCCCGAGGAGGCCGTCGCCTGGGGCGGGCTCGGCGCCTTGGCTCTAGGGACAGACCCCGCCCAAGCCCTGGTCTTCTATCGCCGCGCCCACGCCCTCGACCCTGACGATGGAAACTTCGAGCACGGTGTGGCCGAGGCCCTGTTCTGGAGCGGCGACTATCCCGGCGCCGAGGCCGGCTATGCCAGCCTCCTGAAGCGCTATCCGGACGACGCCGAGATCCATGCCTCCCTGGCTGCGACCTTGATCCGGCTGGAACGCGTCCAGGAGGCGGAGCGCCCCAGCGCCCAGGCCGTGGCCCTCGCCCCGGATCATCCCGCCTACATGATAATCCGTGGCGAGGTGCTCTACCTGCTCGGCGAGGGCGACGGCGCCCTGGCGCAACTGGACAAGCTGGCGGCCGGCGACTTCGACACCGCCTATTCCCGCTACCTCGCCGCCGTCATTCGCCGCCACAATGAGGACTATGAGGCCGCCCTGCGAGAAGCTGATGCGGGCCTGGCGATGGCGCCCGACGACCCCGACCTGCTCGAGGAAAAGGGGACCATCTACTACATGCTCGACGACCCGCTCAGCGCCCGCGAGTGGCTGGGAAAAGCCCTGGCGATCAACCCGAAGGCGGCCGATGCGCTGTTTCTCCGCGGCCTGGCCCGCGCCGAACTGGGGGACGCCGCAGGCGCCGCCGCCGACCAGGCTGCGGCTGTCGCGCTCGATCCTTCCCTGGCCGAAGAAATGTAGGCCCGAGGACCTCTAGGCGAGCGCCGCGAGGACCGCGTCGCCCATCTGGACGGTGGAGAGGCGTCCGCCGAGGTCGCGGGTGCGGGCGCCGTCCTCCAGGGCCTTGATCACCGCGGCCTGCAGCCTGTCGGCGGCCGCCGTGCGGTCCAGCGACCAGCGCAGGGCCATTTCGAACGACAGGATGGCCGCCAGCGGATTGGCCAGGCCTTGGCCGGCGATATCCGGCGCCGAGCCGTGGATCGGCTCATAGAGGCCAGGCTTGCCCGGCGCGCCGAGCGCCGCCGAGGGCAGCATGCCGAGAGACCCAGTCAGCTGGGCCGCCGCGTCCGACAGGATGTCGCCGAACAGGTTGTCGGTGACCATGACGTCGAACTGCTTGGGGTTCTTGACGATCTGCATGGCCGCATTGTCGGCCAGGATGTGCTCCAGCTCGACATCGGCGAACTCGCGCCTGTGCAGGTCGGTGACCACCTCGCGCCAGAGCAGGCCGGAATCCATCACATTGGACTTCTCGGCCGAATGGACCTTGTTGCGCCGGCCCCGGGCCAGTTCGAAGGCCACCCGGGCGACCCGCTCGATCTCGGCGGTTGTATAGACCTGGGTGTCCACGGCCCGCTTGCCGCCGCCGGGCAGGTCCTCGATGAAGCGCGGCTCGCCGAAATAGATGCCGCCGGTCAGCTCGCGCACGATCATGAAGTCGAGGCCCTCGACCAGCTCGCGCTTGAGCGAGGAGGCGTCGGCCAGCGGTCCGAAGCAGAGCGCCGGGCGGAGATTGGCGAACACCTCCATGCCCGCCCGCAGGGCCAGCAGCCCGGCCTCGGGGCGCTTGTCCCGGGGAACGCCGGCCCATTTCGGTCCGCCCACGGCGCCCATCAGCACGGCCTTGGAGGCCTTGGCGAGCGCCAGGGTCTCGTCGGTCAGGGGCGACCCCGACTGGTCATAGCTGATGCCGCCGAACGGCCGCTCTTCGACCACCAGGTCCGGCGTCAGGGCGGCGATCACGCGGCGGACCTCGGCGGTCACCTCGGGGCCGATGCCGTCGCCGGGCAGGAGGAGAAGGTCGGTCATGGTCATCGCCCCGTCGCTGGTCATGTCGGACGGAGAACTAGACCGCCCGTTCAGAGGCGACCTCGTAGGCGATGAGGCGGCGATCGGAAACCCCGAATTCCGGCCAGACCGCCCGCCAGGCGGCCAGGTGCGGGGTGGTGAAATGGGCGTCCAGGGCGCCCTGGTCGCGCCAGGCCTCGAACACCCGGATCAGGCCGGGCTCGGCCACGTCCTCGGCATAGGCGTATTCCAGGCAGCCGTCCTCGGCCCGGCTGGCCTTCAGCATGGCCAGCATGTGGGGGCGAACGGCCTCCAGCCGGTCGGCCGGCACGCGGATCGTGCCGGCGATGACCAGGCTCACGCCCTTTCCAGCCATGGGTTGTCCAGGGCGCGGCGACCCTCATAGACGTCGATATCGGCGGCGCGCTGCAGGGTTTCGCCGATGGCGTCGAGGCCGTTCAGCATCTTGTGCTTGCGGGCCGGGTCGATCTCAAACCGGTAGACCTCGCCGTCGGGCGCAGTGACGGTCTGGGCCTCCAGGTCGACGCTGACCACATGGTTGCCGCCCCGGGCCTGGGCCATGAGGCTCTCGACCTCGTCAGCCTTCAGCACCACCGGCAACAGGCCGTTCTGGAAGCAGTTATTATAGAAGATGTCGGCGAAGCTGGTGGAGATCACACAGGTGATCCCGAAGTCCAGCAACGCCCAGGGCGCGTGCTCGCGCGACGAGCCGCAGCCGAAATTATCGCCGGCCACCAGGACGCCGGCGTCCTTGTAGGCCGGTTGGTTCAGCACGAAGTCGGCCTTCTCGTTCCCCGCCTCGTCGAAGCGGAAGTCGTAGAACAGCCCGCGGGCCAGGCCCTCGCGCTCCACGGTCTTCAGGAACTGCTTAGGGATGATCTGGTCGGTGTCGATGTTGGACAGGGCCAGAGGCGCAGCCTTGGCGTCGATGCGGGTGAAGGGCTTCATCGGGCGGTCTCCTGGGACGCGACGGGGGCCCCTTGCTGGATCATCAGGGCGGGCAGGCCCGGCGCGCCGGCGCGGACGGTGAAGACCTGGGTGCCGGGCTTGCGGCCCTTGCGCAGGTCGGAAACGTCCCAGCCGTCGGCGGCCAGGCGGGCGTGAACGGCGGCGGGATCATCGACCCGCCAGGCCAGGCCGCCGCTGGAGTCGGGCGCGTCGGAGACCGGCGTCTTCAGGCTGGCCCCGAACTCCACCACGGCCGAGCCGCAGCGGAAGAAGAGCTGGCGGGCCCCCCAGTCGGGGTTCGAGCGGTCCAGGCGCAGGTCGAGGCCGAGCTTGGCGCCATAGACGGCCAGGGCGCGCTCTGGATTGGGCGTGCGGACCACCACATGGTCCAGCTCGGTGACGGCTGCGGCCTCGCCCGCGGTGGGCGTCGAGATCGGCCACGGCTGGCCATCCCTTGGCGGGGCGGTCAGCAGGATGTTCATGCCGCCGGTCGTGGCCGCATCCAGGGTCGAGGTGGTCCAGTAGCGCTTGCGGCCATCCTCATGGGTGGAGCGCACGGGGCCGGGATCGGTCGCGCCCACGCCGCGTCGGCGCAGCAGGGTGACGGCGGCCTCGATGTCCGGCGTCGTGAAGGCCAGGGCCCAGACGCCCTCGCCCTGGGCGTCGAGATGGGCGCGGATGACGTCGCCGAACGCGCCCTCGCCGGACGGCGCGATGACGTCCAGGGCCATGTTGGGCAGCTGGAACCAGGCGTGCCGCGCCCCACCGTCGCCGCCCACCCAGTTGGGCGCCCGGCCCAGCAGACGGGCATAGGCGACCTGCGCCTGATCCAGATCGCGCACAGCCAGCGCGACGTGATCGAGGCCGCTGATCATCAGATGAAGTCGCGCACGTCGGCCAGATGACCGGCGATGGCGGCGGCGGCGGCCATGGCGGGGCTGAGCAGGTGGGTGCGTCCGCCGCGGCCCTGGCGGCCCTCGAAGTTGCGGTTCGAGGTCGAGGCGCAGCGCTCCCCCGGCGCCAGGCGGTCGGGGTTCATGCCCAGGCACATGGAGCAGCCCGGCTCGCGCCAGTCGAAACCGGCGGCCTTGAAGATGGCGTCCAGACCCTCATCCTCGGCCTGAGCCTTCACCAGGCCCGAGCCCGGCACCACCATGGCGGTGACGTGCGGCGCCACCAGCCGGCCCTCCAGGAAGGCCTTCTGCACTACCGCGGCCGCGGCGCGCAGATCCTCGATGCGGCTGTTGGTGCACGAGCCGATGAACACCCGGTCGACCCTGGCCTCGGTGATCGGCTGGCCGGCGACCAGGCCCATATAGTCCAGGGCCCGGGCGGCCGAGGCGCGCTTGTCCGGGGTGGCGAAGCTGGCCGGATCGGGCACCCGGCCGGTGATCGGCATGACGTCTTCCGGCGAGGTGCCCCAGGTGACCAGGGGCGCGATGGTCGCGGCGTCGATCACGATCTCGGAGTTGAAGACCGCGCCCTCGTCGGTGAAGAAGCTCTTCCAGTGGGCCACGGCCATGTCCCAGGCCGCGCCCTTCGGCGCAGCAGGCCGGCCGCGCATATAGTCGAAGGTGGTCTCGTCGGGCGCCACCAGGCCCGCCCGGGCGCCGGCCTCGATGGTCAGGTTGCAGAGCGTCATGCGCCCTTCCATCGACAGGGCGCGAACCGCCTCGCCGGCATATTCGATCACATGGCCGGTGCCGCCGGCCGTGCCGATGGCGCCGATAACGGCCAGCGCAAAGTCCTTGGCCCCGACGCCGGGCGCGGGCGTGCCGTTGATGGTGACCCGCATGTTCTTCGACTTGGCCTGGCGCAGGGTCTGGGTGGCCAGCACATGCTCGACCTCGGACGTGCCGATGCCCTGGGCCAGGGCCCCGAAGGCGCCGTGGGTCGAGGTGTGGCTGTCGCCGCAGACAATGGTCATGCCCGGCTGGGTGCGGCCCTGTTCGGGTCCCACCACATGGACGATGCCGTTCCGCAGGTCGCCCATGGGGAAGTATTCGATGCCGTTGTCGGCGACGTTGCGCTCCAGGGTCAGGAGCTGCAGGCGCGCCTCTTCGTCGGCCACGGCGGCCGCGCCCAGGGCCTGGCCCTCGGTCGGCACATTGTGGTCGGCCACCGCCAGCGTGCGGTCGGGCCGGCGCACGGGGCGGCCATTGGCCCGAAGGCCGGCGAAGGCCTGGGGCGTCGTCACCTCATGGATGAGGTGCAGGTCGATATAGATGATCGTCTCGCCATCCTGTTCGGCGACGAGGTGAGCATCCCAGATTTTGTCGTAGAGCGTCTTGGCGGCCATGGCGCGGTATGTAGGAGGCCTGGGGCCATTCCGTAAAGGTCGCAGGCGCCGCTTTCACCCCGCTGCGGTTTCCGCGCCGGTCCAAACCGTCTAGGACAGGTCCCCATGAGCCCCCAGACGGACCCTCAGGACGAGCGCGACCTCGACCGGGCGACCGCCTTGATGATGGTCGATTCCGCGGCCGCGACGGCGGTGACGGCGGTGACCTCCGGCATCGTCCTGGCCGCCTTCGCCCTGCACCTGGGCGCCTCCAACGCGGTCATCGGCCTGCTGGCCGCCCTGCCCTTCCTGACCCAGTTGATCCAGGCGCCGGCCGTGCCTCTGGTGGAGAAGCTGCGCCGCCGCCGCCTCATCGCCTCGACGGCGGCCTTCTGCGCCCGGCTGACCCTGCCGATCATGGCCGCCATCGCGCTGTTGCCGCACAATGCCTGGAGCCTGACGGCCCTGGTGGCCACCCAGATCGTCATCGGCTCCCTCGGCGCCGTAACCAGCTGCGCCTGGAATTCCTGGGTGCGGGACCTGATTCCAGAGGACCGGCTGGGGTCGTTCACGGCGCGGCGCACCGTGATCGCCACCGGCGTCACCCTCAGCGTGACCATCCTGTCGGGGGTGGCGCTGGACCAGGCCGCCGAACAGGACCGCGGCATGGTGTTCGCCGCCTTCTTCGGCGTCGCCTTCATCCTGGGGATGATCAGCGTCGCGGCGCTCGCCCGCACGCCCGAGCCGCCCATGCCGCCGCCGGCCGCCGGCGTGAACCTCTACCGTCTGCTGCGGGCGCCCCTGCGGGACGAGAATTTCCGCCGCCTGATCTTCTTTCTGTCGAGCTGGCAGTTCGCGGTGAACCTGGCGAGCCCGTTCTTCACCGTCTATTTCGTCACCCAGCTCAACTATCCGCTGACCTTCGTCATGATGCTCAGCGTGGTCAGCCAGATCGCCAATATCGGCGTGCTGCGGTTCTGGGGACAGCTCAGCGACCGGTTCTCCAACAAGTCGGTGCTGGCGGTGACGGCCCCGGCCTACATCCTCTGCATCGCCGCCACGGCGCTCACCTCGCAGATCGACGACCCGCAGCTGGCCGGCGCCTATCTGGTCGGTCTGCATGTGGTGCTGGGCGGCGCGGCCGCCGGCGTGGGTCTCGCCACCGTCAACATCGCCCTGAAGCTCGCCCCCCGGGGCGGCGCCACGGCCTATATCGCCGCCAACACCCTGATCACCTCGATGGCGGCGGCCGCCGCCCCGATCCTGGGGGGCCTGTTCGCCGACTTCTTCGCCGCCCGCGAACTGCAGCTTCTGATCCGCTGGTCCCAGCCCGGGGAGGATGTCGACGTCCTGCACCTGGCCTTCAACAACTGGGACTTCTACTTCCTGATGTCGGCCCTGCTCGGCCTCTACGCCCTGCACCGCCTGACCCTGGTCCGCGAGGAGGGCGAGGTCGAGCACAAGGAGATGGTGCAGCAGATGATGAGCGAGGCCCGGCGCGTAGTGGCCAACCTCTCGCCGGTGGCCGGCCTGAAGATGATGCACGCCTTCCCCGCCGGCCGGCTGATGGAGCGCCGCCGCCGCCGGCGACCCGAACGCGAGGCCGCCCAGCAGGCCCTGGCCGAAGCCCTGGAGGAGGCCGAGGCCGGCGCCTGACCGTCGGAACATCAATCGCCACTCGCCGAACATTGTGCGGCGCAGCTGCAATCCCCATCATCTCAACATGCCATCGATCACCGCCACCGACTGGGACCTCTTCCAAAGCCTGCATGCCGTACTGGAGACAGGCAGCCTTTCGGCCGCCGCCCGGGCCCGCGGCGTCACCCAGCCCACCATCGGCCGGCACATCGAAGCCCTTGAACATCGCCTGGGCGCGCCCCTCTTTCTGCGATCGTCCCGCGGCTTCACGCCCACCGATCTGGCGCTCGCGCTCCGTCCCCGGCTGGAGGACATGGCGGCAGCCGCCGGCGCGGCCCTGCGGGAGGTGGCCGGCGCGGCCGATCAGGTCGGCGGCGCGGTGCGGGTCACGGCCAGCGAGATGGTCGGCTGCGAACTCCTGCCCCCCATCCTGGCCGACTTCCACGCCGCCCACCCGGCCATCGAGGTGGAGCTGACGGTCTCCAACCACCAGGCCGACCTGTCGCGACGCGACGCCGACATCGCCGTGCGGATGGCCCGGCCGACCCAGAACACCCTGGTGGGCCGACGGATCGGCACATTCGATATCGGGCTCTACGCCGCGCCGGCCTATGTCGCCCGTTGCGGCGCGCCGCGCGATTTCGACGAGCTGAACCAGCACCCGACCATCGGCTTCGACGGGGCGGCGCCCAAGTTCGACAGCCAGATCGACATCGGCCGGCCGATCACCCGCGACATCTTCAGCTTTCGCAGCGACAGCGATGTCGCCCAGCTGGCGGCCCTGCGAGCGGGCCTTGGGATCGGCGGCTGCCAGACCCTGATCGCCCGGCGCTATGGCCTGGTGCCGATCCTGGCCGACCGTTTCCGGATCGAGATGGAGATGTGGGTCTGCATGCCCGAGGGGCTGCGCACCACGCCGCGGATGCGCCTGATGTTCGACCACCTGGTGGCCGCCCTGTCGGACCAGCTGGCCGAAGCCCAGGCCTGAAGGCGGCGCACGAAAAAGGCGGCTGCAGGGTCTGCAGCCGCCCTTCGATGTCGGTGGAGCCTGGGGCGATCTAGCCTTCGGCGTCCTTCTTCTTGGGGGCGTGGGCCGCAGCCGAGGCCTCGGCGCGGGCGTTGCGCTCGGCCTTTTCGGCTTCGCGCTCGGCCGGGGTCATCTGGCGTTCGGCGATCCGCGCCGACTTGCCGCGACGATCACGCAGATAATAGAGCTTGGCGCGCCGCACGACGCCGCGGCGCTTGACCTCGACGGACTCGATCATCGGCGACAGGATCGGGAAGACCCGCTCCACGCCTTCGCCGAAGGAAATCTTGCGGACGGTGAAATTCTCGTCGACGCCTTCGCCCGAGCGGGCGATGCAGACGCCTTCATAGGCCTGGACGCGCTCGCGCTCGCCTTCCTTGATCTTCACATTGACGCGGACGGTGTCGCCCGGGCGGAAGTCGGGGAAGTTGCGGGCGGACTTGAGGCGGTCGGCCTCTTCCTGGCGCAGTTGCTGGATCACGTTCATCGGTTCAATTCCTTTGTCACTGGGCTTTACGCGCCCTTTGCCTGTTGATTGGCGAGATGCTGCGCCCACAAGTCCGGCCGCCGCTCCCGCGTCGTCTCTTCCCGCTGCTCAGCCCGCCATTTGGCGACCTGGGCGTGGTGCCCTGAAAGCAGCACCGGCGGTATCTCGCGCCCTTCGAACGTCCGCGGTCTCGTGTACTGCGGATGCTCAAGGAGCCCGTCCTCGAAGCTCTCTTCACTCAAACTCAGCGCCTGGCCCAACACACCGGGCACAAGACGTACGCACGCTTCGATGGTCAGCATGGCCGCCACCTCGCCACCGGCGAGGACGACGTCGCCCACGGCGACCTCCTCGAACCCCCGGGCGTCGAGCACCCGCTGGTCCACCCCCTCGAACCGGCCGGCCAGGACGATGACGCCCGGACCCGCAGCCCATTCCTTCGCGCGCGCCTGGGTCAGGGGCCGACCCCGGGCGCTCATGTACAAAAGCGGCCGCCCTCGCCGCTCCACGCTGTCCAGCGCAGAAGCGATGACGTCCGCCCGCATCACCTGTCCCGGACCACCGCCCGCAGGGGTGTCGTCCAGGAAGCCGCGCTTATCCTTGGAAAAGGCGCGAATGTCCACTGTTTCCAACGTCCAGAGCCCCTGCTCACGCCAGGCGGTTCCAATCAGGGAGACCCCGAGCGGGCCCGGAAAGGCCTCGGGAAACATGGTCAGGACGGTCGCGTCGAAGGACATGGGCTCATCTGCACCAGCCGACGGTCAAAAGCCAAGGCCGGGCTTCGCCTTGCCGCGGGGCGCGCCAAGGGTTAAGCCCTGGCGCTTTCGCACCTGCAACATACGATAAATCATTATGGACAGCCCCGAGATCCAGCCCGAGATCCTGCCAGACACCCTGGCTCTGGAGCGCATCGAGCAGAACCTGTTCCGCGGCGTGAGCCCGCAGGGCGGGCCGCCCCGCATCTTCGGCGGCCAGGTGATCGCCCAGTCGCTGCTGGCGGCCTATGAGACCGTCGACGAGCGCATGTGCCATTCGCTGCACTGCTACTTCATCCGCCCGGGCGATCCGCGCATCCCGATCCTGTTCGAGGTCGACCGGTCCCGCGACGGCGGCACCTTCACCACCCGCCGGGTGGTGGCCATCCAGAACGGCAAGCAGATCTTCAACCTCGCCGCCTCCTTCCAGGTGGTCGAGGAGGGCTTCGACCACCAGGCGCCCATGCCCAAGGTCCCGGGTCCGGACGAGCTGCCCACCGAGGCCGAATCCATGAAGAAGGCGGCCGACAAGATGCCGCCGGAAATGCGCAAGATGATGTCGCGCCCGCGGCCCATCGAGATGCGCGGCCGCGACGCCTTCGGCTTCGGCGGCAACACCAAGCCCACCGAGGGCAAGTCCGACGTCTGGATCCGCGCCACGGGCGCCATCGGCGAGGACCCGCGGATGCACCAGGTGATCCTGGCCTACGCCTCGGACATGAACCTCTTGTCCACCGCCATGCGCCCGCACGGCGTGGCCTGGCAGACGCCGGGCCTGCAGTCGGCCAGCCTCGACCACGCCATGTGGTTCCACAAGCCGTCCAACTTCAACGACTGGCACCTCTACACCCAGGACAGCCCCTCGGCGTCCGGCGGGCGCGGCTTCGTTCGCGGCGCCCTCTACGCCCAGGACGGAACCCTGGTGGCCTCGGTCGCCCAGGAAGGCCTGATGCGGATGCGCAAGGCCGACTGAGCCGCCTTGCGTCCTTCGAGGCTCGCTGACGCTCGCACCTCAGGATGAGGGGTGCGGGTGGACGCGCAAGCCCATCATTCCGTCCTCATCCTGAGGCGCCCGCGCCAGCGGGCCTCGAAGGACGAGGACGGCCGCAGGGCTGTCGCCCTACTCCGTCTCTTCCGGCGGAATGGCGATCAGGCGGCCCTCGGCCAGCTTCACCTCGGGCACATTGTCGCGGGTGAAGGGCAGCCACCAGGAGGGGCCGCTGGTCGGCTGGACCTCGAGCAGGTCGCCGGCCCCGAAGTCCTGCACCGACTTCACCTCGCCCAGGCGCTCGCCCGCAGGGGTCTCCACCGCAGCGCCGATCAGGTCGGTCAGATAGAATTCGTCCTCATCCGGGTCCGGCAGGGCGTCCCGGGGGATGAAGAGGTTCAGACCACGCAGGGCCTCGGCCTGCTCGCGGGTCTCGACCTCCTTGGCGCGGCACACCACACCGCCCTTCACCGGCCGGGCGCCGGTGAGCGTCAGGCCGGGGGAGCCGTCCTGCCGCAGCAGCGCCTTGAAGGCCGCCAGCGACATCGGGGCTTCGGTGAAGGTGGTGATCCGGAGTTCGCCGCGGACGCCGAAGGCGCCGGCCACCCGGGCCACCTGGATCAGCTTGTCGGCCATGGCGCCTTCGTTTCAGAGGGTCTCATCACCACCACGTCCCCCACCCGTCACCTTCGGGCTTGACCCGAAGGTCCATGAACACCGGCCCCAGAAGACTGGGCGCAGTCAGCGCGCATGGATGGTCGGGCGAGGCCCGACCATGACGGAGGAGATGCGAGGCGGGCTCTTAGCCTTCCTTGGCGGTCGCGTCGTCAGCGGCCTCGGCGGCCGGCTCGACAGCAGCTTCTTCAGCGGCGGCAGGCTCTTCAGCCGCGGGAGCCTCAGCGGCCGGCTCTTCGGCGGCGGGGGCCTCGGGCTCGGGCTCAGGCGCCGGCTGGGCGGCGGCTTCGGCGGCGGCGGCGGCGCGATCGGCCTCGCGCTGGGCGCGCTCTTCAGCCCGCTCCTTGGCCTTGCGGCCCGGCTCGGCCTTCTGCGGGTTGTTGCCGTGTTCCCACTTCACCAGGCCCTGCTGAGACAGGAAACGGGCGACGCGGTCGGTGGGCTGGGCGCCCTTCTTGACCCACTCTTCGATGCGCTCGATCTTCAGGACGACGCGGTTGGGGTCATCCTTCTTGAGCAGCGGGTTGTAGGCGCCGACCTTCTCGATGAAGCGGCCATCGCGCGGCGCGCGGCTGTCGGCGACGACGATCGAATAATAGGGGCGCTTCTTGGCGCCGCCACGGGACAGACGAATCTTGAGCATGGATGTTCCTTGTGAGCTCTAGGATTTCTTGAAGGGATTGACGCCCGGGGGCAGACCGCCGCCCAGGCCGGGAAGTTTGGGGAGGCCGCCGCCCAGGCCCCCGAGACCGCCGAGTCCAGGGCCGCCCAGACCGGCGAGGCGGGCCTTGGCCTCCTCGATCTCTTGCGGGGTCGGGGCCTTGCCTGCGCCCATGGTCTTCATGCGGGCCATGTCGGCGCCGCCGCCGCCGGTCAGCATGCCCGCCATCTTGGCGAAGCCCTTGCCCCCGTCGCGGCTCATCATCTTGAAGGCGTCGGCCATCTGGCGGTGCTGTTTCAGGAGCCGGTTGACCTCGGCCACATCGACGCCGGCGCCCTTGGCGATACGGCGCTTGCGCGAGGCCTGCAGGATGTCGGGCTTCTTGCGCTCGGCCTTGGTCATGGACGAGATGATCGCGGCCTGACGGTCGAGGGTCTTGTCCGAAACATTGGCCTCGGCCATCTGCTTCTTCATCTTCTGGACGCCGGGGAGGAAGCCCATCAGCCCTTCCATGCCGCCCATCTTCTTCATCTGGGCGAACTGGTCGGCCATCATGTCCAGATCGAACTGGCCCTTGGCCAGCTTCTTGGCCATGACCTCGGCCTTGGCCTGGTCGAAGTCCTGCGACGCCTTCTCCACCAGGGCGACCACGTCGCCTTGGCCGAGGATCCGGCCGGCCACTCGGCGGGCGTCGAAGACGTCCAGGCCGTCGATCTTTTCCGAGACGCCCAGGAACTTGATCGGCAGGCCGGTGACCGCGCGCATGGACAGCGCCGCGCCCCCGCGGCCATCGCCGTCCGAGCGGGTCAGCACCAGGCCGGTGAGCGGCAGGCGCTCATGGAAGGCGGTGGCGGTGCGCACCGCGTCCTGGCCGGTGAGCGCATCGGCCACCAGCAGGGTCTCGGACGGGTTGGCGATCTTCGCGATTTCGGCGGCTTCGGCCATCATCGCCTCGTCCAGCGTCGTGCGGCCGGCGGTGTCGAGGATCAGGACGTCATAGCCCTGCAGCTTGGCCGCCGAAAGCGCGCGCCGCGCAATGTCCGGCGCCGATTGGCCGGCCACGATGGGCAGGCTGTCGACGCCGGCCTGGGTCGCCAGGGTGGCCAACTGCTCCATGGCCGCAGGCCGGCGGGTGTCCAGCGAGGCCAGCAGGACCTTCTTGCGTTCCCGGGCCAGGCGCAGGGCCAGGCGGCCAGCCGTCGTGGTCTTACCCGAGCCCTGCAGGCCGGCCATCATCATGACGGTGGGGGGATTGAGGGAGAGGTTCAGGCCCTCGACCTCTTCGCCGCCCAGCATCTCTACCAGGCCGTCATAGGTGATCTTGATCACCTGGTCGGTGGGACGGACCGAGCGCAGCACCTCTTCGCCCGAGGCGCGCTCCTTGGCCTTGGCGATGAATTCGCGCACCACCGGCAGTGCCACATCGGCCTCCAGCAGGGCGATGCGAACCTCGCGCAGGGCCTCGTCGATGTGCTTTTCAGACAGCACGCCGTGGCCCGACAGACGGTCGAATACCCCGGAAAGCCGTTCAGAAAGTGCGTCGAACATTCGATCTCCCATGGCGTGACGGCGTCACGCCCATTGTCTTCCGTGGCCCAGGCGCCCTGCGAACAGGAAACCATGAGCCCAAACGCGATCAACCCCCGTGGACGATCACGTCGACGGGGGGCCTCGCCGCCCTCGTCCCATATGGTGATGGGGGTCGTGGCGGGGGAGGGCGCTGACCGAGGTTGCGCCGGAAGGGCGCGCTTATGCGCCTGTGGATGCTTTAGGTCAAGATCG
>NZ_JAUXVZ010000041.1 GCF_030680185.1 Phenylobacterium sp. | reverse complement strand
AGCTCGCACCGGACGAACGCAAATCCGTTTCAGATCCAACTCCATGCCCACCTTTTTACATGGATCGATCAGGTTTGTCCAGCTTTACATATCAACCGCCTGTTCCGGCTCTACATTACTGATAGGGGAAATTCACCGTGCTGTCTCGCCATCCCGGATACCATAGCGGTAATGAATCTGCTCCGCGCCCTGGCCACCGTCAGCGGGATGACCCTGCTCTCCCGAATTCTGGGATTTGTCCGCGACTTCGTGATCGCCCGCAGCTTCGGCGCCGGCATGATGACCGACGCCTTCTTCGTCGCATTTCGCCTGCCCAACCTGTTGCGCCGCCTGTTTGCCGAGGGCGCCTTTTCCCAGGCGTTTGTTCCCGTGCTGGCCGAATATCGCAATCGCCGTGGCGACGACGAAACCAAGAGCCTGGTCGATCGCGTTGCCAGCGCGCTGTTCCTGATCCTGATCGGCGTCACAGCCCTCGGCATGGCCGCTGCGCCGTTGCTGATTGCCGTCACCGCACCCGGCTTCGCCGCCGACGCGGAGAAGTTCCAACTCACCGTGGAACTGACCCGGATTACCTTTCCCTACATCCTGTTCATGTCGCTGGTCGCGTTGGCCGCAGGCATCCTGAATACCTGGAGCCGCTTTGCGCTGCCCGCCTTCACGCCGGTCCTGCTCAACCTGTCCTTCATCGGCATGGCGCTGTTCGCCGCGCCGTGGTTCGATCCCCCGGTGCTGGCGCTGGCCTGGGCAGTAGTCCTGGGCGGCGCGCTGCAGCTTGGCATCCAGTTGCCGGCGCTGGCAAAGATCGGAATGTTGCCGCGCTTCGACCTGGCCTGGCGGGACGAAGGCGTGCAGCGCATTCTCAAGCTCATGGCGCCGGCGGTGCTGGGCGTCTCGGTGGCGCAGATCAGCCTGCTGATCAATACCATCTTCGCCTCCTTCCTCGAAAACGGCAGCGTCTCATGGCTCTACTACGCCGACCGGCTGATGGAGTTTCCGGCCGGCTTGCTTGGTGCGGCGCTGGGCACCATTTTGCTGCCAAGCCTGGCCAAGACCCATGCCAGCGGCAAGACGGAAGACTTTTCGGCGCTGCTCGACTGGGGCCTGCGCCTGACCTTGATGCTGACCCTGCCGGCGTCGCTGGCGCTGGCCATGCTGGCGGTGCCGCTACTGGCCACGCTGTTTCAGTACGGCGCGTTTGCCGCCGCCGATGTGTTGCGCACCCGCGAAGCCCTGGTCGCGTACTCGATCGGCCTGACCGGACTGATCCTGGTCAAGGTGCTGGCGCCCGGCTTTTACGCCCGGCAGGATATCCGCACGCCGGTCAAAATCGCCTTGGTCACGCTGGCGCTGACGCAGTTGATGAATTTTGCCTTCATCGGCTGGCTCAAGCATGCCGGATTGGCGCTGTCGATCGGCCTGGCCTCCTGTTTCAATGCCGGAATGCTATGGCGCGGCCTGCGGCAGCGCGGCGTCTACCAGCCGCGACCGGGCTGGAGCCTGTTCATGCTGAGGCTCGTCGCCGCGCTGGTGGTACTGGGCGGCGTGTTGTGGTTTGGCAGCGACCGGGATGCCGCGTGGCTGACAATGAGCGGCGGCCAGCGCGTACTGCGACTGACGGGTGTGGTGGCGGGAGGAATCGCCGGCTATTTCGCCACGTTGTGGCTGCTCGGTTTCCGTCTGCGCGATTTCCGCCGACAGGCCGCCTGATCAGTCGCCGCGGGCGACGCCTTCGCGGCGCGGATCGACCGCGCCGATCCACCACCCGCCCTTACGCACGATCAGGTGCAGGCCACTGGTCATATCGCTGCGCTGCACCGCATGACCGCGCCTTTCCAGTTCCATGGACAGGGCATCCGATACCCGCCCGCGCTCGATTTCGGTAACCCCATTGCGGTTACCGAGATGCGGCAGGGCAAGCGCAGCCGCCGGCTCCATTCGGCCATCGAGCAGCGCGACCAGGGCCCGTGCCACATAGTTGATGATGCGACTGCCGCCGGGAGAACCCAGCACCGCATACAGCCGTCCATCCGCATCGAAGACCAGCGTCGGCGCCATCGAGGACAGTGGCCGCTTGCCAGGTTCCAGCCGGTTGGCGACCGGCTTGCCGTGGCGCTCGTCGGTCAGGGAAAAATCGGTGAGCTGGTTGTTGAGCAGAAAGCCATCGACCTGAATCCGGCTGCCGAAAGCGCTTTCGATCGAACTGGTCAAAGCTACCGCATTGCCCGCCCGATCGACGATCGAAATGTGCGTGGTCGCGGGAAGTTCGGGCGCATCGTCGTCGGCCTGCGAGTGGCGTTGCGGAAGATACCCCGGCGGCGCGGCAACACCCATGCTGCGCTGACGATCAATCAGACCTGCGCGCTGCGCAAGATACTGTGATCGAAGCAGTTCGCGCTGGGGTACCGCAACGAAATCCGGATCGGCCAGATAGCGCGCCCGATCGGCGAAAGTCAGGCGCCCCGCTTCGGCGAACAGGTGCACCGCGTCCGGGCCGACCGGATCAACCGCGGGTGGTCCGCTGCGTTCCAGCAAGCCCAGCAGTTGCAGCACGCCGATGCCACCGGACGAAGGCGGCGGCATGCCGCAGATGCGCCACCGGCGATAAGCGCCGCAAACCGCGGCGCGCTCTTTCGGCTGGTAGTCGCGCAAGTCTGCGGCAGTCAGGATTCCGCCGCGCCGCGCTATCGCGCCGGCAATGCGCTCGGCGATTTGGCCATTGCGCAAGGCATTCGCGCCGCCCGCGGAAACAGCCCGCAGGACGGTGGCGAACTCCGGATTGCGCAGCATCTCGCCGACCGGCCTTGCCGCACCGTCTTCCCGGTAATACAGCGCCCGCGCCGCCGCATCACGGCGCAGCAATGGATCGTCGCGCAAGAGCACATGCAGGCGCGGCGAAATGGCGAATCCATTCTCCGCCAAGCGAATCGCCGGACGAAACAGCCGTTCCCATGCCAGCTTGCCGTGGCGTCGATGCACCGCTTCCAGCATGGCGACGAGACCCGGCACACCGACCGCCTTGCCTGTCGCCAGAAGTTCGACGAAACCTGCCGGACTTCCGTCTGCACGTCGTGTAAAGTTGGCGCTGGCGCCACGGGGAGCGGTCTCGCGGCCATCCCAGGCCGAGACCTGGCGGCGCCTCGCGTCCCAGTGCAACAGGAAGCCGCCGCCGCCCACACCGGAGGACTGCGGCTCGACCAGATTCAGCACCCATTGCGCGGCGATTGCCGCGTCAAGCGCATTGCCGCCCAACTCCAGAATTTCCGCTGCGGCGTCGGTGGCGTAGGCATTGGCGGTGACCGCCATGAAGCCGGTGCCGGCAACGGCAGGACGCGGTACGAAGCCGCTGGCTGCCTCCGGCTGCTCGCTCTGCGCCCACGCCGCAACGCTGCCCGCCAGAATGGCCAGCGCCACGAAAAAACGGGCAGCCCGCAGGCTGCCCGTTCGATCAATCATGTTACGAAGAATCACACCACCAGCGGCAGGATCAGCAACGCGACGATGTTGATGATCTTGATCAGCGGATTCACCGCGGGGCCCGCCGTATCCTTGTAGGGATCGCCCACGGTATCGCCGGTAACGGCAGCCTTGTGCGCTTCGGAACCCTTGCCGCCAAAGTTGCCCTCCTCGATGTACTTCTTGGCGTTGTCCCATGCACCACCGCCAGTCGTCATGGAAATCGCGACGAACAGGCCGGTGACGATGGTGCCCATCAGCACACCGCCAAGAGCCCGCACCCCGGCGCCGACACCGGCTACCGGAGGCATCAGGAAATTCATGGCAACGGCGACAACGACGGGAACCAGCACGGGCAGCAGCGAGGGGATCATCATTTCCTTGATCGCGGCCTTGGTCAGCATGTCGACGCAAGTGCCGTACTCCGGCTTGCCCGTGCCTTCCATGATGCCCTTGATTTCGCGGAACTGGCGGCGCACTTCGACGACAATGGCGCCGGCGGCGCGGCCGACGGCTTCCATACCCATCGCGGCGAACAGGTAGGGCACCATGCCGCCGACGAAGAGGCCGATGATCACGGCCGGGTCGGACAGATCGAACAGGAACTTGACACCCGGCCTGAAGGCTTCGAGACCGTGGGTAAAGTCGGCGAACAACACCAGCGCGGCAAGACCCGCGGAGCCAATCGCGTAGCCCTTGGTCACTGCCTTGGTGGTATTGCCGACCGCATCCAGCGGGTCCGTCACGTCACGGACTTCCTTCGGCAGTTCGGCCATCTCGGCGATGCCGCCGGCGTTGTCGGTGATCGGGCCGTAGGCGTCGAGCGCGACGATGATGCCAGCCATCGACAGCATCGACGTCGCGGCGATGGCGATGCCGTAGAGACCGCCGAGCACGTAGGACGCCCAGATGGCGGCGCACACCGACAGCACCGGCAGCGCCGTGGCCTTCATCGACACGCCGATACCGGCAATGACGTTGGTGCCATGGCCGGTGGTGGAAGCTTCGGCGATGTGGCGCACCGGCGCGTACTCCGTGGCCGTGTAGTACTCGGTGATCACCACCATCAGGCCGGTCAGCACCAGACCGATGACGGCCGCGCCATAGAGACGCATATGCGTACCGCCGCTGATACCCATGACGGCATCCAGCGCATGATCGTCGATGAAGTTCATGGTGATCGGATAGAAGGCGATCAGCGCCAGCAAGCCGGCGACGATCAGCCCCTTGTACAGCGCGGTCATGATCTTCTGGCCGGGAGTGTGCTTGACGAAGAACACGCCGATGATGGAAGCGATGATCGAGAAGCCGCCCAGCACCAGCGGATAGAGCACGGCCTGCTCGGCGAAGCCCTTGAGCAACAGGGCGCCCAGCAGCATGGTGGCGATGATCGTGACCGCGTAGGTCTCGAACAGGTCGGCCGCCATGCCGGCGCAGTCGCCCACGTTGTCACCCACGTTGTCGGCAATCACAGCCGGGTTGCGCGGGTCGTCTTCCGGAATGCCGGCCTCGACCTTGCCCACCAGGTCGGCGCCCACGTCGGCGCCCTTGGTGAAGATGCCGCCGCCCAGGCGCGCGAAAATCGAGATCAGCGACGAGCCGAAGGCAAAGCCGAGCAGCGGCTTGAGCGTGGCCGCGTCAGGCGTGGCCAGGCCGCCGATGGCGATGTAGAAGCCGCCAACGCCGATCAGCCCGAGGCCGACGACGAGCATGCCGGTGATCGCGCCGCCCTTGAAGGCGACGTCCAGTGCCGGCCCGATGCCACGCGTGGCGGCCTGCGCCGTGCGCACGTTGGCGCGCACCGAGATATTCATGCCGATGAAGCCGCAAGCGCCCGAGAGCACCGCGCCGAGCACGAAGCCGATGGCCGTCTTGCCGCCGAGGAAGATCGCAATCAGCACGGCCAGCACGACACCGACGATGGCGATGGTGCGGTACTGCCGCGCCAGGTAGGCCGCTGCACCTTGCTGGATCGCACCGGCGATTTCCTGCATGCGGGCGTTGCCGGCATCCTGTTTCAGGATCCAGCTGCGTTGCAAAAAGCCGTAGAGAACGGCCGCAAAGCCACAAGCCAGCGCCACGTAGAGCGCCATCGGGGTGGACATGAAAAACTCTCCTTCCTCAGTCGTATCTTCTGATCACTGCGCCGGCATCGCAAAGGATGGGCCGGCGCCACGGGTAAGAGTACAGCGCGGCGATGCTACGGGATGGCGCAGCCGGCCCGGCATGGTGTTTTCCTGCGGTGCACCATGGAAGGCCGTCAGGCCCTGGCAAGGCCTCTCGGTAGAATCCCGCATAGTTTTCAGCACCCGAGAGTCCCCATGAGCCTGCACAACGTGACGCCGGGCGCCAAGGCGCCCGAAGAGTTCAACGTGATCATCGAGATCCCGATGAACGCCGACCCGATCAAGTACGAAGTCGACGAAGCCAGCGGCGCCATGTTCGTCGACCGCTTCATGAGCACGTCGATGCACTACCCGTGCAACTACGGTTACGTGCCGCAGACCCTGGCCGACGACGGCGATCCGGTCGACGTGCTCGTCATCACCCCGGTGCCGCTGATCCCGGGCGTGGTCGTGACCTGCCGGCCGCTGGGCATGCTGCGCATGGACGACGAAGCCGGTGGCGACAACAAGCTGCTGGCGGTGCCGATCGACAAGGTGCTTTCGATCTACACCCAGTGGCAAAAGCCGGCCGACCTCAACCCGATGCGCCTGAACACCATCCAGCACTTCTTCGAGCACTACAAAGACCTTGAAGTTGGCAAATGGGTGAAGGTGGTGGGCTGGGAAGGTCCGGAGGCCGCGCGCGCCGAGATCGTCAGCGGCATGGCCGCCTGGGCCCAGGCGAACGCCAAAGCCTAGGAGGCTGTCGGGCTTTGGGTCGGGCCCGCGTTGACCCCGAAAGCGGGCTCAGCCTAGGCTGCGCCCGGACACAAACAGTCCTGAGGACTGTTTGTGCCTGGCGCAGGCCCGGGCCTCCCGGCCCGGGCGCAAAGCCCAGCCATACCGGTGGGTATGGCGAGCATTTGCAACGACGGATCAGCCCGCTTTCGGGGTCAACCCGAAGGGCCGGGGAGATTTCGGCTGCCATTCGTCGTTGCCGGCTCTTTGTGTGGCTCGGCTACACGCCTCGCCGACGCCTAGACTGGCAGCCGAACTCTCCCCGGCGCGGGCCCGACCCAAAGCCCGACAGCCTCCTAGAACGTCACTTTCAGGCGAGCACCGCCGCCAGCGCCACCGCGGTGCGTTCGACGTTGCCGGTGTTGAGCCCGGCCACGCACATCCGGCCCGAGCGCACCAGGTAGACGCCGAACTCGTCGCGCAGGCGGTCGACCTGGGCGGCAGACAGCCCGGTGTAGCTGAACATGCCGCGCTGGCTGAGGAAGTAGCCGAAGTCACGGCCCGGCAGCTTGGCCGACAGCACCGTGTGCAGGCTGCGCCGCATCGCCAGGATGCGCTCGCGCATGGCGGCGACGTCGGCCTCCCAGGCGCTGCGCAGCGCCGGGTCGCCGAGCACGCGGGCGACGATGCCGGCGGCGTGGATGGCCGGGCTGGAGTAATTGCGCCGCACCGTGGCCTTCATCT
>NZ_JAUXVZ010000038.1 GCF_030680185.1 Phenylobacterium sp. | reverse complement strand
TCGGCCATGCGCTCGCTGTCATAGACGTTCATCTGACAGCCGTACGTCTTGATGTAGAGGCGCTTGGTTGGAGCGGACATGGCCGGGTTTATGGGGCTGTGGATAGGTTGGCGCAAGGCGCACAACAGCGCGCAACGCCGGCGGCGTCACCGCCTTCCTCACCGTGCAGGAGGGCTGCGACAAGTTCTGCACCTTCTGCGTCGTGCCCTACACCCGGGGTGGGGAGTGGTCGCGTCCGGTCGAAACCATCCTGGCCGAGGCTCGCGACCTGGCCGCCAAGGGCGTTCGCGAAATCACCCTGCTTGGGCAGAACGTCAACGCCTACGCTGGAGAGGGCGGGCTCGCCGGGCTGGCCCGCAAATTGGCCAAGATCGAGGGCCTGGATCGGATTCGCTACACCACCAGTCACCCCGCAGACATGGGCGATGATCTGATCGCCGCCCACGCCGAGCTGCCGCAGTTGATGCCCTATCTGCACCTGCCGGTGCAGGCGGGGTCGGACAAGATCCTCAAGGCCATGAACCGCGCCCACACCGCCGAAAGCTATTTGCGGCTGGTCGAGAAGATCCGCGCCGCACGGCCCGACATCGCCATGGCCGGCGATTTCATCGTCGGCTTCCCCGGCGAGCGAGACGCCGACTTCGAGGCGACGCTGCAACTGGTTCGAGAGGTCGGCTACGCCGGCGCTTTCAGCTTCAAATATTCTCGCCGCCCCGGCACGCCAGCTTCGGCACTGCCAGGCCAGGTGGCCGATGAGGTGAAGGAAGAGCGGCTCGCGCGTCTGAACGCCTTGCTGGACGAGCAGCAGCGGGCTTTCAACGCCAGTCAGGCCGGCAAGGTCTTGCCGGTGCTGTTTGAACGGCCCGGTCGACATCCGGGTCAATTGTCAGGCCGCAGCCCCTATTTGCAGGCCGTGCACGTCGATGGTCCGGATCGCCTGATCGGCCAGATCGTTCCCGTTCGGATCGAGGCCGGAAGCAAGATGAGTCTGGCCGGCGTGCTGGAAATGGAAACCGCGTGAGCAAACCCGAATACATCCAGTTGTCCGACGCCGCCGCCCGCGCGGTGGCCGGCGCATCCAGCCGTCACGCCGCCTTGATCGAAGACGCCTTCAACGTCCTGATCGAGACGCCTGGCGGCGGGGTGTCGGTGGATGGCGACGCCAAGGCCCGCGCCGGCGCCAAGCAGGTGATCTCGGCCCTGGCCGCGCGCGCCGACGCCGGCCAGGAAGTCACTGAAGCCGATGTCCGCGTGGCGATCGGCCAAGTGCGGGTCGGCGCGGCCAAGGCGCCGGGCGGCTTGCCGGCCGGCCGTCGCGGCCAGGTCGCCCCCCGCACCCCCGGGCAGGCTCGTTATCTCGACGCCCTGGCGAATTGCGAACTGGTGTTTGGTCTCGGTCCCGCCGGCACCGGCAAGACCTTCCTGGCCGTCGCGCATGGCGCGGGCCTGCTGCTGCGCGGCGAGGTCGAACGGCTGATCGTCTCACGGCCCGCGGTCGAGGCGGGCGAGCGTCTGGGCTTTTTGCCGGGCGACCTGACCGAGAAGGTCGATCCCTATATGGCTCCGGTCTGGGAGGCCCTGACCGACATCCTGGGCGTCGACCAGTTCCGCCGCCGCCGCGAGAAGGGTGAGATCGAGGTCGCGCCCATCGCCTTCCTGCGTGGTCGAACGCTCAGCCACGCCTTCGTCATCGTCGACGAGGCGCAGAACACCACGCGCCTGCAGATGAAGATGGTCCTTACGCGGATCGGCGAAGGCTCGCGCATGGCGGTGACGGGCGATCCGACCCAGATCGACCTGGTGAACGCCTCGGATTCCGGGCTCGCCCACGCGGTCAGCCTGCTGGAAGGCGTTAAGGGGGTCGGCGTCAATCGCTTCGCCGCCGAGGACATCGTTCGCCACCCGATGGTGGAGCGTATCGTGCGGGCCTATGACGCCGATGCGGCCAAGCGCGGACGAGCGATTTGATCGACATCGAAATCGAAGACGAGGCCTGGCTGGCGGCGGCTCCCGATGCGGAGCTGCTGGTCGAGGACGCCGCGGCTGCGGCTCTGACCCAGATAGATTTCGACGGCGGCGGGGTCACCATCCTGCTGACCGACGATGAAAGCGTGCGCGAACTGAACGCTCGGTTTCGCCAGAAGGACAATGCGACCAACGTCCTGTCCTTTCCCGCGCCGCAAAATCCGGAGGGGCATTTGGGCGATATCGCGCTCGCCTTCGGGGTCTGCGCGCGAGAAGCAACCGAGCAGGGCAAACCTTTGGCGCACCACCTGCAACACCTGGTGGCGCACGGGGTATTGCATCTTGTAGGATACGATCACGAAACTGACGCCGAGGCCGAACAAATGGAAGGTCTTGAGCGCGTCATCCTGGCCGGGTTGGGCGTCCCAGACCCTTATGCGGCCGAGCAGGGAGACCATGACTAACCCCTCGGACGGACCATCCAGTCCGCCCGAACCCGCTAGGCAAAGCCGCGGTGTTCGGGCGTTTCTTCGCAGGCTTCGCGGCAAGAGCGGCGCTGATTCATCAGCGGCTCACCAGCCCGTCCATGGCGCGGCCAATGGATTGGTCGAGCAGGCCGCGGCGTTTCAATCCATGCGGGTGGGCGACGTCATGACGCCGCGCGTCGATATCGTGGCGGTAGAGCTCTCCACGCCCTTCGCCGAGGTCGTCGAGCGGTTCGCCGAGGCCGAGCACAGCCGCATGCCGATCTATCGCGAGACCTTGGACGATCCGGTCGGGGTCATCCACGTGAAGGACATCTTCAAATTGCTGGCGCGCGGCAAGCAGCCTGGCCCTGAGGCCTTGGTCCTTCAGAAGCTGCGCCGCGACGCCCTCTATGTGCCGGGGTCCATGCGCGCCGCCGATCTGCTGCTGAGGATGCAGACCGAACGCACCCACATGGCCTTGGTGATTGACGAATTCGGCGGGACCGACGGCTTGGTGACCATGGAGGACCTGGTCGAGGCGGTGGTCGGCGACATTGACGACGAGCATGACGAGGCGACGGTCGCCAGCGTCATACCGCGTCCGGGCGGGGTCTACGAAGTCGACGCCCGCGCGCCGCTGGAAAAGCTTGAGGCCGCCATCGGCCACGACCTGGCGCCCGGCGAACTGGACGAGGAAATCGACACCGTCGGCGGGCTGGTTTCGGCCTTGGCCGGACGGGTGCCGCAGCGCGGCGAGGTGATTTCCCATCCCGGCGGCTACGAAATCCAGGTGCTGGATTCCGACGCCCGGCGGGTGAAACGAGTCAGGTTCAAGCCCACGGCGAAGGCCGAGGTGGGCGGCGAGGCCTGACCTGAAACCCTCGTCTCCATGGATCCCGCGCCTGCTGGCGCTCGCCGCCGGCTTGGCGGCGGGCTTGGCCCATCCGCCGTTCGGCCTGCTGCCGGGGTTGCTGGGCTACGCGCTCCTGATGCGGCTGGCCGATACCGAGGGGCCGCGTCCGCTACGCTCGGCCTTCTTCCGGGGCTGGCTCGCCGGTGTCGGCTATTTCGCGATCGGCGTCTGGTGGATCACTGAGGCGTTTCTGGTCGACGCCGCCGCCCACGGCTGGATGGCGCCCTTCGCCCTGCTGTTCATGGCCGGCGGGTTGGCGCTGTTCTGGGGACTTGCGGCCCTGGCCTATCGATGGGCGGCCGTGCGCGGGCCGTGGCGGGTGCTGGCTTTCGCCGGATGCCTGGCCTTGGCGGAGTGGGTGAGGGGGCACGTCTTCACGGGCTTTCCCTGGAACCTGCCGGGCGAAAGCTGGGGCGCTGGCGGCGCGATCTCGCAAACAGCCGCCCTGGTTGGCTCCTACGGCCTGAGCTGGATCACCATCGCGGTGGCGGCCAGCGCCGCCTTGGTCTTGGACTCCACGCCGCGCCGCGGCCGGGCGGTTGGGCTTGGCCTCGCCGTTGCGACACTTGCCGGCCTCTTCGCGTTCGGTGCGATGCGTCTGGCCGCCGCGCCGCAGGGGGCGGCCGCCGCGCCGCTGATCCGTGTCGTCCAGGCCAATATCGACCAGAAGGACAAGTGGAAGCCCGAGAACCTCGATCTGATTGTCGACACCTATGTCTCGCTGTCGCGCAGCCGGCCGGGCGAGCCCGTTCCAGCTGTTGTGGTGTGGCCTGAGGGCGCCTTGCCAGCGGTGATCGACCAACTGCTGGCGCCGGGCAGTCCCTATGTGCCGCGTATCGCCGCGGCCTTGCAGCCGGGCCAGACCCTGATGCTGGGGGCCAATCGCATGGGGCTGTCGGCTACGGGCGAGCCGGACTACTTCAACAGCCTCATCGCCCTGCGCCGCGAGGCGACTGGGCTGAGGGTCACCGGCGTCTATGACAAACACCGGCTGGTGCCGTTCGGCGAGTTCCTGCCGTTCGGCGACTTGGCGACCAAGTTCGGCATCCGCAGCCTGGTGCATATGCCCGAGGACTTCACCGCGGGGCCGGAGCCGCGACCCATGTCGCCCGATGGCCTGCCGCCGGTTCAGCCGCTGATTTGCTACGAGGCGTTGTTCCCCAGGCTGGCCGACGGTGCGGCCAAGCGGGCCGGCGTCCGCGCCGAATGGCTGCTCAATGTCTCCAACGACGCCTGGTTCGGCGCCACCAGCGGTCCGTGGCAACATTTGAACATCGCCAGCTACCGGGCGATCGAGGCTGGCCTGCCGATCGTTCGCGCCACGCCGACCGGAGTCTCGGCCGTGATTGATGCGCAAGGCAAGATTTTGTCAGGCGCGAAGCTCGGCCTTGGTGAGACGGGCGTCATCGATGCGCGGCTGCCGCCGGCCCGTTCGCCGACCCTCTACAATCGCATCGGTGAATCAGCCTTCGCCATGATGTTGCTCATTTCGGCGGTGACGATGGCGTGGGGACGCTATCGTAGAGCTTCGCGGAATTGACGGTTCATTCAGGCAAATGAGGCGTCGGCCCGGGGCTCATTTAGGGTTGAGCCATGGCTAAGGATATTGATCTCGCTCCCAATCCCGTCGACGTGCATGTCGGTTTGCGGATCAGGTTGCGGCGCAAGGAGCTTGGCGTCAGCCAGGAGAAGCTGGCCGAAGCGATCGGCCTTACTTTTCAGCAGGTTCAGAAGTACGAGCGCGCGGCCAATCGTGTCTCGGCGTCCAAGCTCTACGAGGTGGCTCGCGCCCTCGACACCTCCACGGCCTACTTCTTCGAGGGCCTGACCGACGCCCATATTCGCACCGCCGCCGAGCCGGGCGGCCAGAGCCAGATGCAGGCGTTCCTGCTCACCGCCGAGGGCGTCGAGCTTGCGACGACGTTCCCAAGGATCCAGCCCTCCCGGGTGCGTCGCCGTATTCTCGATCTGGTTCGCGCCATGGTCGATGACAGAGCAGTGGTCCCCGAGGACTGATCTCTTTCGACAGCGGCCTCTTAACCCTGCGGCGATTGACGCGGCTTGCGGGATATAAAGATTTCTTTATAGGTTTCCGCCGACGTCCAATTGGGGCTGCCGCGCGCCGGCGCCTGCACGATTTCCGGAGCTAACACTTGAGCCGTTCCTCCTACATTTTCACCAGCGAAAGCGTGTCCGAAGGTCACCCGGACAAGGTCGCCGACCGCATCTCCGATACGGTGGTCGACGCCTTCCTGGCGGCGGAGCCCGAGGCCCGCGTGGCCTGCGAGACGCTGGTCACCACCAACCGGATCGTGCTGGCCGGTGAAGTTCGCGCCGGCAAGCCCGGGGCCTCCAAAGCCGAGAACAAGCAGCTGACCAAGGACATCCTGGCCAGCCTCGAGCCCAAGGTCCGCGCCGCGGTGAAGGACATCGGCTACGAGCAGAAGGGCTTCCACTGGCAGAAGGCGAAGTTCGCCAACTACCTGCACGCCCAGTCCGCCGACATCGCCGTCGGCGTCGATTCGACCGATAAGAAGGAAGAGGGCGCGGGCGACCAGGGCATCATGTTCGGCTACGCCTGCGACGAGACCCCGTCGCTGATGCCGGCGACCCTGCAATTCTCGCACGACATCCTGCACAAGCTGGCCGAGGTCCGTCACTCGGGCGAATGCGAGGCCCTTGAGCCCGACGCCAAGAGCCAGGTCACGGTGCTCTATCAGGACGGCCGCCCGGTCGAGATCCTGCAGATCGTCGTCTCCACCCAGCACAAGAAGAAGATCGGCGACCAGGCCGCGAACTCCAAGCGCATTCAGGCGCTGATCAAGCCCTATGTCGAGAGCGTGCTCCCCTCGGGCCTGATCACCAAGAAAACCAAGTGGCACGTCAATCCGACCGTCCGCTTCCTGATCGGCGGCCCCGACGGCGACGCCGGCGTCACCGGCCGCAAGATCATCGTCGACACCTATGGCGGCGCCTCGCCGCACGGCGGCGGCGCGTTCTCGGGCAAGGATCCGACCAAGGTTGACCGTTCGGCCGCCTATGCTTGCCGCTATCTGGCCAAGAACGTCGTGGCGGCGGGCCTGGCGCGCAAGTGCACCATCCAGATCAGCTACGCCATCGGCGTCGCCAATCCGCTGAGCTTCTATGTCGACCTGCACGGCACCGGCGAAGTCGATCCGGCCAAGCTGGAACTGGCCCTGCCGCAGATGATCGGCGGCGCCACGCCGCGCGCCATCCGCGAGCACCTGCAGCTCAACCGCCCGATCTATGCGCGTACGGCGGCCTACGGCCACTTTGGCCGCCAGCCCGACAACGAGGGCGGCTTCTCCTGGGAAAAGACCGATCTGGTCGACCAGTTGAAGAGCCTGGCGTAATCTAGGTCCTGAGCCCCGCTTCGGCGGAATGTTCAGTCTGTGTGGGGGCCGTCGTGCGCAAGCGCGGCGGCCCTTCTCATTGCCCCGACACGCTCGGCCGCATTCCCTCCAGGCCAGGACCGCGCTAGAGGGCGGCGATGGAAGACACTGCTCACCCGCTGCTCCGCTCCTATGGCCGGATCAAGTCACGCCCGATCAAGCCGCGCCAGGCCGCCTTGGTGGAAACCCTGCTGCCGCAGATCCGCGCGCCCCAGGCGCCGTTCGATCCCGCCGACCTGATGCCGGGGGCCGAAGAGGTCTGGCTGGAGATCGGCTTTGGCGGCGGCGAGCATATGGCCAGCCAGGCCGCGCGGGCGCCGAACGTGCTGATCATCGGTTGCGAGCCGTTCCTGAACGGCGTGGCCAGCGCGGTGCGCCACGTGGACGAGCAAGGCCTGAAGAACGTGCGGATCAAGGACGGCGACGCCCGTGAACTGATCGGCCATCTGCCCGACGCTTGTCTGAACCGGGTGTTCATCCTGTTTCCCGATCCGTGGCCCAAGGCGCGTCACCACAAGCGCCGGATCGTGCAGCCCGAAGTGCTGGCGGACCTGGCCAGGGTGATGAAGCCCGGCGGCAAGCTGCGCTTCGCCACTGATGTTGCGGGCTATGCCGACTGGGCGCTGGAGCGGGTGCTCGCCTCGCCGGACTTCAAGTGGGCCGCAGAGCGCGCCGACGACTGGCGTGTCCCGCCCGCCGACCACATCACCACGCGCTATGAGGAAAAGCGTCTGGGCGATTGCGAGCCGGTCTTCTTCGACTTCGAACGGGTCTAGGGCTCCTCGAAGGTTACCTCTCAGGTAATGGCGAGGCTTGATCTCGCTCTCTAGGCTGCCGCCAGCAATGGAGGGCAGACCATGTCGCGTTTCTGGCGAACCTGGATGATCGGAGGGTGCTGGGCCGTCGGTCTCTTTGGCGTGATCCTGGCGGCGAGCGCGTTTGAAGCGACCGCAGGGCCTACCCGCCTGCTGTTTAGCCTGCTGAACGATCGCGTCGCGTTCGATCCCGCTCCGCACCTGCGGTTCAGCCTGGCGGTCCTGGGCGCGGTGACTATCGGCTGGAGCCTGACGCTGGCGGCGGCGATCCAGGCGGCGCATCTACTGGGCGATCAGGCTAGGCCCGTGTGGGTCCTCGTGACCGCCAGCCTGGTGGCCTGGTACGCGATCGACACGACGCTGTCGATGGCCACGGGCTTCGGGCTCAACGCCATCCCGAATACGATTTTTCTGGTGGTCTTCCTGCTGCCGATCATTCGCAGCGGCGTGCTCAAGACGCTTTCGTCGTGAGGCGGGCGCATCACCAGGCCGGGCCTGGTGATGCGTCAATAGTTTCGGGCCTACTTCTGGCCCCAGCCCTTGCCGGCGGCGTTGGCGCGCTCGATGCCTTGGCGGATCAATTCGCCGGTTTCTTCCGGATCGGCCCAGCGGACGATCTCGACCGACTTGCCCTTTTCCAGGTCTTTGTAGTGCTGGAAGAAGTGGGCGATCTGCTCGGTGAGGATGGCGGGCAGGCCGCGCCAGGAGTCCACGCCTGCGTAGAACGGGTGCAGCTTGTCGACCGGCACGGCCAGGACCTTTTCGTCGCCGCCGGCCTCATCGACCATCATCAGGGTGCCGATAGGCCGCACGCGGATCACCGCGCCTGGGACGACGGGGGTCGGGCCGACAACGAGCACGTCCATCGGGTCGCCATCGTCCGACAGGGTGTGGGGGATGAAGCCGTAGTTGCCCGGGTAGTACATGGCCGTGTGCAGGAAGCGATCGACCATGATCGCGCCCGACTCCTTGTCGAGCTCGTACTTCACCGGTTCGCCGCCTTGCGGGATCTCGATGATGGCGTTGACGTCGTAGGGCGGGTTCACGCCGGTGGGGATCTTGGAGATGTCCATAGGGAGGAAGGACCTTGAAGACGCGACAGTTGAGGGCGCCGTCTGTGGACTATTCGGAGCCAGTGGAAAAGGGGCGCTGGGAATTCGATGGTGCGAATGCTGCAAATAACCGCCGAAATGGCCGGGTGAAACGCTCGAAACTGGGAGGGGCTGACAAACGGCGGCGCGCGCGCTATATAGGCCTCCACATCGTCCGTTAGCGCTGGATAGCGCCTACGAGCGGCAGGCTTCGGCCCGGCCGCTTTTTTGTTGCCGGAGAGTAGCCAAGCTTATGCGAGGCAAGACCACGGAAGACCAAAGGCTCGTTGAGCTGCTCGACCCTGTCGCCGAAGCCGCCGGCTACGAGATCGTGCGCCTGCGCCTGATGGGGGGCGAAACCGCCCGCCGATTGCAGATCATGGCCGAGACGCCCGATGGCGAGATGGTCGTCGAAGACTGTGCGCGCCTGAGCCGCGCCATTTCCGAAGTGATGGACGCCGCCGACCCGATCAAGGGCGAGTACACGCTGGAAGTCTCCTCGCCGGGAGTCGATCGCCCGCTGACGCGCCTGAAGGACTTCGCCACCTATGAGGGGCACGAAGCCCGCATCGAGCTCGACCGTGTCGCCGAGGGCCGTAAGCGGTTCCGCGGCGTGCTGGCCGGCATCGACGGCGACAATATCGGCATCGATCTGGAAGGGGAGGAGGCCACCGCCATGGTGCCGTTCTCCTGGATCGTCGACGCCAAGCTGATCCTGACCGACGCCCTGATGAAGCGCGGCGCTGAAGAGCGCGCCGCCCGCATCGAGGGCGACGACCAACAAGATACACCCGAGTAAAAGGACACAACCGATGAGCCTGACCGGCATTTCCGCCAACCGGCTTGAGCTGTTGCAGATCGCCGAGGCCGTGGCCCGCGAGAAGTCGATCGACAAAGAGATCGTCATCGAGGCCATCGAGGAAGCGATCCAGAAGGGCGCTCGCGCCCGCTACGGCGCTGAGCATGACATCCGGGTCCATATCGATCCCAAGACCGGCGAGACCACGGTCAAGCGGGTGATCACCGTCGTTCCGGACGAAACCGTCTACGAGAACGAAGAAGGCATCCCTGAAGAGCCCGTCGGCGTGCGCCGTCTGTCGGACGCGCTGCGCGACGACAAGACCGCCGTGGTCGGCAAGATCTACGAAGAGGTCCTGCCGCCGTTCGAGTTCGGCCGGGTCCAGACCCAGATGGCCCGCCAGGTCGTGACCGGTAAGGTCCGCGAAGCCGAGCGCGAGCGTCAGCACGAAGAATTCAAGGACCGCGTGGGCGAGATCGTCAACGGCGTGGTCAAGCGCGTCGAGTACGGCAACACCGTTGTCGACCTGGGCCGCGGCGAAGGCATCATGCGCCGCGACCAGTCGATCCCGCGCGAGAACTTCAATATCGGCGACCGGATTCGCTGCTACATCTACGACGTCCGCCGCGAGACCAAGGGGCCGCAGATCCTGCTGAGCCGCGCCCACGGCGGCTTCATGGCCAAGCTGTTCGCCCAGGAAGTGCCCGAGGTCTATGACGGGGTGATCGAGATCCGCGCCGTGGCCCGCGATCCCGGCAGCCGCGCCAAGATGGCCGTGGTCTCCAATGACAGCTCCATCGACCCCGTCGGCGCCTGCGTCGGCATGCGCGGCAGCCGCGTCCAGGCCGTGGTCGCCGAGCTGCAGGGCGAGAAGATCGACATCATCCAGTGGAGCCCCGACGAGCCAACCTTCATCGTCAACGCCCTGGCCCCGGCCGAGGTGTCCAAGGTCGTGCTGGACGAAGAGGACGAGCGCGTCGAGGTCGTCGTGCCCGACGAGCAGCTGTCGCTGGCCATCGGCCGCCGCGGCCAGAACGTCCGCCTGGCCAGCCAGCTGACCGGCTGGCAGATCGACATCATGACCGAGAGCCAGGAGAGCGAGCGCCGCCAGCGCGAGTTCGCCGAGCGCACGGCCCTGTTCCAGGAAGCCCTGGACGTGGACGAGGTCATCGCCCAGCTGCTGGTCACCGAAGGCTTCGCCACCGTCGAGGACGTCGCCTATGTGGAGACCGCCGAAGTGGCCTCCATCGAGGGCTTCGACGAGGACACCGCCGAAGAGATTCAGGCCCGCGCCCGGGACTTCCTGGACCGCGAAGCCGCCGAATACGACGCCAAGCGCAAGGCGCTGGGGGTCGAGGATGGCCTGCTGGAAATCAACGGCGTCACCCTGCCGATGGCCGTGGCCCTGGGCGAGGGCGGCGTGAAGACCGTCGAGGACCTGGCCGACCTGACCCCCGACGACCTGCGCGGCTGGTACGAGAATCGCAATGGCGAGCGGGTGCGTGAGAACGGCATCCTGGAGACCTTCGCCCTGGACCCGGCCGACGCCGAGGCCCTGATCGTGCGCGCCCGGGTCGCCATGGGCTGGATCGAGGCTCCGCCCGAGCCCGAGCAGGACCTGGACGAGGCGGCCCCCGAGCTCACCGAGGAAGAGATGGTCTTCGGCCGACCGGGCGCCAGCGCCGCGGCCGCGTCCGCCGATCCTGAAGCCGAGACCGAGACTGAGGCTGAGGCGGAAACCGAGGCTCCGGCCAAGGACGAAGGCGAGGCCTAGACCCTGTGCCCGACCCGGAACCGAACGAACAGGACCTGACCGGTCAGGACCCCGACGTGACGCCCCGGGTCGGACCCGCCACCCTCGCCGAGGCCGCCCGCGAACGCCGCGACGTGGTCTCGGGCGAGACCCGGGACGAGTCCGCCCTGATCCGCTTCGTCCTGGCGCCGGACGGCACGGTGACGCCGGACCTGGCGCGGAAACTTCCGGGCCGTGGCATATGGGTCGCCGCCGACCGGGCCTCGGTCGAGATCGCCGCGCGCAAGGGCCATTTCGCCCGCTCGGCCAAGACCAAGGCCAAGGCGCCCGCCGACCTCGCCGACCAGGTGGAGATGCTTCTGCAGCGGCGGGTTCTTGACGGTCTGGGGCTTGCGCGACGCGCCGGCCGCCTTATCTCGGGATTTGAGAAGGTCTCCGCAGCCCTAACCTCGGGGCAGGCGGCGTGGCTGATCGAGGCCGCAGACGGCGCCCCCGACGGCCGACGCAAGATTTTCGCCGCCCTCCGGCGTTCCCCACGTCCCGTCGGACAGGTCGGCCTCTTCTCCTCGGCTGAATTGGGTTTGGCCTTGGGGCTGGAGAATGTGATACACACCGCCTTCCTTGCGGGGCGTACCGCCGATCGTTGGGCGCTGGAAGTTCAGCGTCTGGCGGGATTTCGCCCGCTCCTTCCAGAGAGTTGGCGCGAGGAGCCGTGACGAGGCGGGCGGAACTTTGCGGTTCCGCGCGTCATATCTGTTTGGACGATTAGAAGACGGCCGGTTCATCCGGTCGGTAAGTAAAGCGAGCGCATGAGCGACGACAAAGACAACGGCCGAACCCCAGGCGGACGCCCGCCTCTGACCCTTAAGCCCCGCGGCGCGGGCTCGGTCAGCGCAGGGACGGTGAAGCAGAGCTTCAGCCACGGCCGCTCCAAGCCCGTGGACGTGGAGACCAAGCGTCCGCGCACGCATGTGCCGGCGCCGAGCAATCTGGCCGGCCCGTCGTCCTCCGAGCGGCGTGGATCGGATTCTCGTCCTGCGCCCCGTGGCTCAGGCGACGCCTCTGGCCTGTCGAGCGAAGAGCTGCGCGCGCGTCAGAACGCCATCGAGCGCGCCCGCGAGGCCGCCCTGGCTGCGGCCGAGGCCAAGGCCCGCGAAGAACGCGCCCGCGCCGAGCGTGAGGCGGCCGCCAAGGCCGCCGCCGCCCAGGAACAGGCCGCCGCCCAGAGCGCTGCGGCTCAGACGGCTGCGGCCAAGCCCGCGGCCGAGGCGCCTGCGGCTCCGGCGGCTTCGGCCCCCGCTGACGCGGCCCCGGCCGCTGCGGCGTCCACCGAGGCCAAGAGCGAGCCCGTCAAGGGCGCGCCGGCCCCCGCCTCGACCCCGGCTCAGGCCGCGCCCGCCGAGCGCCCGCGCGCTGCGGCGCCCCGGACTGACGGTCCCCGCAACGCCGGCGCCGGCGCCGGCGGCGGTCAGACCCGCTCCTATACGCCGTCGCCCGATCGCCGGGACGACCGCGCCAGCACCACCACCTATCGCCCGCCGCGGCCGCGCTTTGACGCCACCAGCTTCAACCAGCGCGCGCCCCGTCAGGACCGCGACACCCGCGCCGAGGCTCCGCCGCCGGCCGAGCAGCCGCGCGAGGATCGCTCCACCCCCCGCGGTGAGCGTTCGGCGCCTGCGGGCGGCGATACGGTTCGCTATTCGGCCCTGACGCCGCGGCCCGCGCCGCCGCGCGACGGTCCCCGTGGGGCCGGCCGTCCGGTCGCCCCTGGGGCGCCGCCGGCCACCCCTGAAGTCCAGCGCGCCGCCCGTCAGGCGCCGCGTCCCGGCGCAGCCAATCTCGATCGCCGTCCGGAAGAGGAAGACGATCGCCGCGGCAAGCCCCCGGCGCCCGGCAAGGCGATCAGCCGTGGCAAGGGCGCGCCCCAGCGCCGCGAAGGCCGCCTGACCATCCAGGCCCTGGCGGCCGGCGATGAGGGCGCTGTCGAGCGCATGCGGTCCCTGGCCTCGGTTCGCCGGGCCCGTGAGCGTGAGCGTGAAAAGCGCAAGGGCGGCGGCCAGGAAGCGGCCCGCGTGGCCCGCGAAGTCATCATCCCCGACGTCATCACGGTGGGCGAGCTCGCCAACCGCATGACCACCCGCGGGGTCGAGGTCATCAAGTTCCTGATGCGTCAGGGCGTGATGATGAAGATCAACGATGTCATCGATTCCGACACCGCCGAACTGGTGGCCACCGAGTTTGGCCATACCGTCAAGCGCGTCTCGGAGTCCGACGTCGAGACCGGCTTCCTGTCCACCGACAGCGATGACAGCGATGCGCCCCTGCGCTCGCCGGTCGTGGCGGTCATGGGCCACGTCGACCACGGCAAGACCTCGCTGCTGGACGCCCTGCGTTCGGCCGATGTCGCCTCGGGCGAGCACGGCGGAATCACCCAGCACATCGGCGCCTATCAGGTGCGGCTGGAGGACGGCAACCGGGTGACCTTCCTGGACACCCCTGGCCACGCCGCCTTCTCGGCCATGCGCGCCCGCGGGGCCAATGTCACCGACATCGTCATCCTGGTGGTGGCCGCCGACGACGGCGTCATGCCCCAGACCATCGAGGCCATCCAGCACGCCAAGGCGTCCGGCGCCCCGATCATCGTGGCGATCAACAAGATCGACAAACCCGACGCCGATCCGAACCGGGTGATCAACGAGCTGCTGCAGCACGAGATCGTCGTCGAGCGCCTGGGCGGTGAAACCCAGGTGGTCGAGGTCTCGGCCCTGGAAAAGCTCGGCCTGGACGACCTCCTGGAAGCCATCCTGATCCAGGCCGAGGTCATGGAGCTGCGGGCCGATCCGGACCGCACCGCCGAGGGCGTGGTCATCGAGGCCAAGCTCGACCGCGGCCGTGGCGCGGTGTCCACCGTCCTGGTCAAGCGCGGCAGCCTGAAGCGCGGCGACATCGTCGTGGCCGGCGCCAACTGGGGCCGGGTCCGCGCCCTGTTCAACGAGCGCGACGAGCAACTCGACGTGGCCGGTCCCTCCACCCCGGTGGAGATTCTCGGCCTCGACGGCACGCCCGAGCCCGGCGAACCCCTGGCCGTGGTGGAGAACGAAGCCCGCGCCCGGGAGATCACCGAGTACCGCCAGCGGGTGAAGCGCGAGAAGTCGGGCTCTCCGGTGGCCGGCGCGTCCCTGGCCGACATGATGGCCAAGCTCGCCGACAAGAAGGTCTCCGAGCTGCCCGTCATCGTGAAGGCCGACGTGCAGGGTTCGGCCGAAGCCATCGTCGGTTCGCTGGACAAGATCTCCACGGACGAGGTGCGCGCGCGCATCATCCTGTCCGGCGCCGGCGCGATCAGCGAAAGCGACGTCATGCTGGCCAAGGGGGCGGGTTCGCCGATCCTCGGCTTCAACGGCCGCGCCGCCAAGCAGGCCCGTGACCTGGCCGAGCGCGAAGGCGTCGAGATCCGCTACTATTCGATCATCTACGACCTGATCGACGACATCAAAGGCGTGCTCTCGGGCATGCTGGCGCCGATCCAGCGGGAAACCTTCCTGGGCAACGCCGAAGTCCTGCAGGCCTTCGACATTTCCAAGGTCGGCCGCGTGGCTGGTTGCCGCGTCACCGAGGGCGTGGTCCGCAAGGGCGCCCGCGTCCGGATCATCCGCAACGACGTGGTGGTCCTGGAGCTGGGCGTGCTGCAGACGCTCAAGCGCTTCAAGGACGAGGTCAACGAGGTCCCCAACGGCCAGGAATGCGGCATGGCGTTCCAGGGCTTCCAGGACATCAAGGCCGGCGACACGATCGAGTGCTTCAACCTCGAAGAGGTCAAGCGCTACCTCTAGGTCTGATTTTCGTCAGAACAGAATGGGCCGGCGGCGATCTTCGCCTCCGGCCCTTTTTCTTGGCCGCCGTCTTATCCTGACCGAGGCCCACCCGCGCCTCAGTTCTCCTCGGCCGCCGCCCGTCGCAGGGCGGCCATCAAGGCCTGCAGGTCGCGCCGCTCCAGGCGTGCGGCGACGCCGAGCATCTCCTCGATCTCCTGGGGGCGAATGTCGGCGTTGGTGGTCACGTCGGGCAGGCGCAGGCGGCGGGCGCGCTCGATCCCGAGGGTCTCGCGCAGGGCTGCGATGGTCTCCGGCCCCGTCCCGATCTCGAAGGCGAAGGCCGGGCTCGCGCCAAAGAGCAGGGTGGGCCCAAGCTTGCCGATGGCCATGCCCGAGCGCATCAGCACCTCTTCCATCAGACCATCGGCCAGCCCCACCAGGCGCCGGACGCCGCGCTCGCAGGCCTCCTCCAGGATGGCCAGGCGCACCTCGGCCGGCGGCACGTGGCCCGGGCGGCGCTCGCTGGGGGGCAGGAGCAGGATGCGGCTCAGCTCCCAGGTGTCCGTCCGCCAGGCCAGGTCGGCGCCGGGCGCGAGATGCGCGGCCGGCCCGCCAAGCAGACTCCAGCCGAGGGTCGGGCGGATGCGGCAACTGGCCACCAGGTCCCCGTCGGCCTCAAGCACGAGGAAATAGATCGCCTGATCGTCGTCGCCCGGATCGGACTCGCCGCCGTGGGCGTCCCGCTGGAGGGGCCAGCCGAGCTGGTCGATGAACATCGCGGCGCGCTGCGCATGCATCATCGCCAACTCGCGGCGGTAGAGGCTGCGATTGCCGCCGGTGACGACATGGATCATGCGCCGTCAGCCCCCCGGTCCCAGCGGCCTGGAATGGTGTTTCGAAATCTCCCCACGGATGGATCGTTAAGGTTGTAGGGCTCGCCTGTCCATAGCAAGCGGCGCGCCCTCAGTCGCCGGGCAGCCCCGCCTTCAACTCGGCCAGCCAAAGGCGCGCATTGCCGTCGGACGGGGCGCGCCAGTCGCCCCGCGGCGAGAGGTTGCCGCCGGACACCACCTTGGGGCCATTGGGCATGGCCGAGCGCTTGAACTGGCTGAAGCCGAAGAACCGCTGCAGGAACACCTCCAGCCAGCGGCCGACGGTCTCCAGGTCGTACTGGTTGCGGGCCTCGGGCGGGAAGTGGGGCGGCCAGGCGCCCGCTGCGGCGTCGCGCCAGGCATGCCAGGCCAGGAAGGCGACCTTGGACGGCCGCAGCCCGAAGCGGGTGATGTAATAGAGGTGGAAATCCTGCAGCTCGTAGGGGCCGATAATGGCCTGGGTCGACTGGATGGCGCCATTGGCGTCGGCCGGCACGAGTTCTGGCGAGATCTCCGTATCGAGGACCGACAGCAGGATCTGGTTGGTGTCGGCCTCGAACTGGCCGTGGCTCGCCACCCAACGTATCAGGTGCTGAATCAGGGTCTTGGCCACCGAGCCGTTGACATTGTAGTGGCTCATCTGGTCGCCGACGCCATAGGTGCACCAGCCGAGCGCCAGCTCCGACAGGTCGCCGGTGCCCAACACGATCGCCCCGCGCTGGTTGGCCGCGCGGAACAGATAGTCGGTGCGCAGGCCCGCCTGCACGTTCTCGAACGTCACGTCATAGACCGGCTCGCCGCCGGCGAACGGGTGGTTCAGATCGGCCAGCATCTGGCGGGCCGCCGGCCGGATGTCGATCTCCTCGGCCGTGGCGCCGATGGCCCGCATCAGCGCCCAGGCGTTGGACTTGGTGCCCTCGGACGTGGCGAAGCCCGGCAGGGTGAAGGCCAGGATATTGGACCGGGGCAGGGAAAGCTGGTCGCAGGCCTTGGCCGCCACGATCAGGGCGTGGGTGGAATCGAGGCCCCCGGAGACGCCGATGACGATCTTCTCGGTGCGGCTGGCCTTCAGGCGCTGGGCCAGGCCCTCGACCTGGATGTTGAAGGCCTCATAGCAGTCCTCGTCCAGGCGCACGGGATCGTCAGGCACGAAGGGGAAGCGGTCGAGCCGGCGCATCAGGCCGCGGTCGGCGAAGGCCGGCTGATGGGCGAAGCCGATGCGACGGAACTCATATTCCGGATGGCCCTCGGCGATCGCCGCGTCGTTGAAGGTGGGCGTGCGCATCCGCTCCAGCCGCAGGCGCTCGACGTCCACATCGGCGAGCGTCAGCCCGCCATCGGTGGGGAACCGCTGGCTCTGCGCCAGGAGCGCGCCCAATTCATAGATGTCGCCCTGGCCGTCCCAGGCGAGGTCGGTGGTGCTCTCGCCCGGCCCGGCCGCGGAATAGAGATAGGCCGCCTGGCAGCGCACCGATTGCGAGGCGCACAGCATGGCGCGGTCGCGGGCCTTGCCCACCACCACATTGGAGGCCGACAGATTGGCCAGGATCAGGGCGCCGGCCAGGGCGCCGCGGGTGGACGGCGGGGTGGCCGCCCAGAAGTCCTCGCAGATCTCCAGATGGAAGACGAAATCGGCCAGGTCCTCGGCCGCGAACACCAGATCGACCCCGAACGGGACGGTCTGGCCCGCCAGCGTCACCTCCAGGTCGGTGAGGCCCGCGCCCGGCGCAAACCAGCGCTTCTCGTAATACTCCCGATAGTTGGGCAGGAAGGACTTGGGGACGACCCCCAGGATCCGCCCCCTGGAAATGGCCAGGGCGCAGTTATAGAGCCGCCCATTGCGCCGCACCGGCGCGCCGATGGCCAGCACCGGGTTCAGGGTCTCGCTGGCCGCGCAGATCTCCGCCACGGCCGCCTCGACCGCGTCCAGCAGGGCGTCCTGCAGGTGCAGGTCGTCGATGGCGTAGGCCGAGACGCAGAGCTCGGGGAACACGATCAGGTCGGCGCCGGCCTCGTGGCCCTTGCGCGCCTGCTCCAGGATCGCCTGGGCGTTGGCGGCGGGATCGCCCACCGCGACCCGGGGCGTGGCGACGCCGCAGCGGACGAACCCCTGGGCCTGACTGGAATAGAACCGATGGCTCATGCCGCTCCTCGAACCCTAAAGCGTCCCCTGCTTGCCATAGATGGCGCCCCGGGGCGAGTTTGGCGAAGCTTCGCCGGATACGAAGCCCGTGCGGAACGTTGCATGATCCCACCGCGAAGGACGCCCACGTGACCCTGGACCCCTACCTGCTGTTCCTGTTCGGGTTGGGCGCCGTGATCCTGCTGGTGGCCTGGCTGCCCCTGGGGCTCAAGCGGCTGCCGCTCAGTCTGGCCATGGTCTGCGTCGCCATCGGCGTGGCGGTGTTCAGCCTCGGCGGCCTGAATTTCGATCCCGACCCCCGGACCTACGACACCCTGACCGAGCGGCTCACCGAGCTGGTGGTCATCATCGCCCTGATGGGGGCCGGCGTGAAGATCGACCGCCGCATGGGCTGGCGCAGCTGGGGCTCGGCCTGGCGGCTGCTGGGGATCGCCATGCCGCTGACCATCCTGGCCATCGCCATCCTCGGGGTGCAGGCGCTGGGCCTGTCGCTGGCCATGTCGGTCCTGCTGGCCGCAGCCCTGGCGCCCACCGACCCCGTGCTGGCGGCCGACGTCCAGGTGGGACCGCCCGGGTCGGGGGAGGAGACCGAGGTGCGCTTCGCCCTGACGTCGGAGGCCGGCTTCAACGATGGCCTGGCCTTCCCCTTCGTCCACCTCGCCCTGGTGTTCGCCGCCGTGGCGGCCAGCACGGGCGACCCCATGGCCTGGCCAGGCCCGGAAGCCTGGCTGCACTGGCTCTCGATGGACGTGCTCTGGCGGATCGGGGCGGGCTTGGCCATGGGCTGGCTGCTGGGCCGCGCCATGGGCTGGATCGCGTTCGACATTCCCCATGTGCGCCTGTCGGCCACCGGCGACGGTCTGGTCGCGCTCGGCGCCACCTTCGTCGTCTATACGGCGACGGAGTTCGTCAACGGCTATGGCTTCCTGGCCGTCTTCATCGCGGCCCTGACCCTGCGGTCGCGGGAGCGAAACCACGACTATCACCGCGCCCTGCACGACTTCGCCGAACAGGTGGAGCGGCTGCTGATCATGCTCGTGCTGGTGTTGTTCGGCGGGGCGCTGGCCGCGGGCCTGCTGGCCAGCCTGACCTGGACCGACCTGGCGGCCTGCGCCTTCATCCTGCTGGTGATCCGGCCGCTGTCGGGCTGGATCTCCATGTGGGGCTCCAACCTCACCCGACGCGAGCAATGGCTCTCGGCCATACTGGGCGTCCGCGGCATCGGCTCGTTCTTCTACATCGCCTATGGCCTCAACCACGGCGACTTCGGCTCGTCGGAGCGCCTGTGGGCGATCACCGGCGCCGTCGTCCTGATGTCGGTGATCCTGCACGGCATAGCCGCCACCCCCCTCATGGCCTGGATCGAACGCCCCGACAAAGGCGTCCGCCAGGAAGGCGAGGAGAACGTGGTGAAGTGAGGGTGGGGCCGGCTAGGTGACCGGCCTTGCGGCCATGCTCGCTAAGGGACTCTCTTCGGAAGAGAGTGGTGCCGCCTAGGTGACTCGAACACCTGACCTACGCATTACGAATGCGCCGCTCTACCGGCTGAGCTAAGGCGGCCCGTGGTGGCGCGGGCGCCTTGAGAAGGGCGTCTGCGTCCGGGGGCGACTATTTAGCGGCTGTCGGGCCGCTCGCCAAGCGACTCTGTTGCGGTGGGGTGATCTGTCGCCGGGGCGAGCCAGACGGGGCCGAACCTGGCGATGGCGAGGCCGCCGAGGATGCAGAGCACGGCGAAGGCGATGGCGGTCCAGTAGACGGGGCCGAACATGCGCGGCGGGGGGCCGGGCTCAGCCTCGTCTGGCGGGGTGTCCTCGGGCCTCAAGGGGAAACCGACGCCGCCGCCGACGGCGCCGGGCGCTCGATCAGGTTCAGCAGGGCGGCCTCCATGGGCAGGGGGGCGAAGGCCCGCTCGCCGACCTTCGCCCGGGCCAGCGGCCGGCCCACCGCGCGGGACAGGCAGAGGACCCGCAGGTGGCGCGCCTCGCGACCGCGCAGCAGCAGGGCCAGTTGGCGGGCGGCGCGGGGCGAGTGGACCAGGACCGCCTCGGCCTTCAGCGCCTGTTCCAGTTCGTCGCGGGACGGGGTTAGGGGCCGGGTCTCATAGATGGCCTGACTGCGGGCCGGCACGTCGGCGGCGGCCAGGGCGCCAATGAGATCCCCGGCCGGCTCGGCGGCGGCGGGATGCAGGACGGCGCCACGAAACTCGCCCGCTCGCCCCGCCAGGCCGCGGGCCAGGGCGTCCACGTCGCCATCTGCGGAATAGACCTGGCGGAAGCCCGCTGCCCGCGCCGCCTGGGCCGTGGCCTGGCCGACCACGAAGACCGGCAGGCTCCGGTCAGGGTTCAGGCCCGCAAACACCCGCACCCCGTTGGCGCTGGTGAAGGCCAGGGCGCCGACGCCGGTCAGGTCTGGGGCGGCGCCGGCCAGGGGCGCGACATCCAGCAGGGGCAGGACCAGCGGCCGGCAGCCCATGGCGCGCAGGCGCTCGGCCGTGGCCGCGGCGCCGGGTTCGGCGCGGGTGATCCAGATCAGGCGCCGATCCTGGGACGTCATCGGGGCAGGAAAGCTTGAGCCGGCGCCCCGGCGCAAGCCTGCAGGCCGCGCCGGCGGCTCAGGGCGCGACCTCTTCGGGCAGGATGATGGCGTCGCCGGCCTCGTCGCGCAGTTCGGCGCCCAGCTTCAGGCCCAGTTCGCGGGCCGCGACCATGGGATCGGCGGCGGCGGTCAGGTCCAGACCCTCCTGGCGGCGGAAGCGCAGGCGGCCGTCCGGCGACAGGGCCTCGACGATCAGGAACAGCTGGCCGGCCTTCAGGGTCGCATAGGCGCCGATCGGCGTGCGGCAGGAGCTTTCCAGGGCCGCCATGGCGCCGCGCTCGGCGGCCACGGTGGTGGTGGTGTCCATGTCGCGCAGGGCCTCAAGCCAGGGCTGGCCCTGGTCGGCCTCGCGGGTCTCGATGGCCAGGGCGCCCTGGCCCGGGGCCGGCGGGCGCTCGACTGGATCGATGAAGCTCTTGGCCGACCCGTCGAGGCCCAGGCGCTTGAGGCCCGAGAGCGCCAGGATGATGGCGTCGTACTCGCCGGCCTCCAGCTTGGCCATGCGGGTGCCGACATTGCCCCGCAGCAGTTGGACGTCCAGGTCGGGGCGGGCGTGCAGGCTCTGGGCCTGGCGGCGCAGGCTGGCGGTGCCGAGCTTGGCGCCCTTGGGCAGGTCCTCGAGCGTGCGGGCTTCGCGGCTGAGGAAGGCGTCCCGGGGGTCCTCGCGCTCGGGAATGGCGGCGATGACCAGGCCCGGCGGCAGGACGGCGGGCATGTCCTTCATCGAATGGACCGCGCAGTCGATGCGGCCGTCCAGCATCGCCTCCTCGATCTCCTTGGTGAACAGCGCCTTGCCGCCCACCTCCAGCAAGCGCCGGTCCTGGATCTGGTCGCCCGAGGTGCGGATGATCACCAGGGGGGCGACACGCTCGGCGTCTTCCGGCGCGGCGCCCAGGGCCGCGGCGATGCGGCGCTGCATCTGGCCGGCCTGGGCCAGGGAAAGCTGGGAGCCTCGGGCCCCGATGCGGACGACGGGCGGTTGCGAAGACACGGTGGGCGGTCTACCTGCGATGCGATGACTGACAGCCCGCTGCTACAGGACAGGCGCCTTGGCCGCAACCGGATGACCGATCCCACGGCGCCGGACCTCACGGTCCTGGGCCTCGAGACCAGCTGCGACGAAACCGCTGCGGCCGTAGTGCGGCGGAGCGCCGACGGCCAGGTGCGGGTGCTGTCCTCGGTGATCGCCAGCCAGATCGCCCAGCATGCCCCCTATGGCGGGGTGGTGCCCGAGATCGCCGCCCGCTCGCATGTGGAAGCCATCGACGCCATCGCCGCCCAGGCCATGAGCGAGGCCGGCCTCTCCTATGACGATCTGGACGGGGTGGCGGCCACCGCCGGCCCTGGCCTGGTGGGCGGGGTGATGGTGGGGCTGGCCTTTGGCAAGGCCGTGGCCCTGGCCCGGTCCCTGCCTCTGGTGGCGGTGAACCATCTGGAAGGCCATGCGGTCTCGGCGAGGCTGGGGGCCGAGGTGGCCTATCCCTTCCTGCTGCTGCTGGTGTCCGGCGGCCATTGCCAGTTGCTGGAGGTGGGCGGGGTGGGCGCCTGCCGCCGCCTGGGCACCACCATGGACGATGCGGCCGGCGAGGCCTTCGACAAGATCGCCAAGACGCTCGGCCTGCCCTATCCCGGCGGGCCGGCCCTGGAGAAGCTCGCCGTCGGCGGCGATCCCGAGCGTTACCCCCTGCCGCGGGCGAGGCTCGGCCACAAGGACTGCGACTTTTCCTTTTCGGGCCTGAAGACCGCCGCAGCGCGGATCGCCGAGGGGCTGAGCACCGAGCCAGAGCGCCGCGACCTGGCCGCCGCCGTCCAGACCGCTATCGCCCGCCAGTTGCGCGAGCGCACGGAGCGGGCCATGGACATCTATGCGCAAGGCCATGAGGGCGAGGCCCTGCGCTTCGTGGTCGCCGGCGGGGTCGCGGCAAACAGCGCGGTGCGGGCCACCCTGGAAGAGACTGCGAGCGCCCGGGGCTTTTCCTTCACCGCTCCGCCGCTGGCCTATTGCACAGACAATGCGGCGATGATCGCGCTGGCCGGCGCCGAGCGGCTGGCCCTGGGGATCAGCGACCCCCTGGACGCCCCGGCCCGCCCCCGCTGGCCGCTCGATGCGGCGGCGGCCGCCGCCAATCCCAGTCACCTCGCCGGCCGAAAGGGCGCCAAGTCATGAGCCAGCCGATGAAACGCGCCGGGGTCATCGGCGCCGGCGCCTGGGGCACGGCGCTGGCCCAGGTCTGCCTGCGGGCCGGGCTTGCCACCACCCTGTGGGCGCGCGAGCCCGAGGTGGTGGCGTCGATCGCCCAGGCCGGGGAGAACCGCCTGTTCCTGCCCGGCGTGCCCCTGGATCCCGCGCTCGCCTGCACCGGCGACCTGGCCGATCTGGCGGACGCCGACCTGATCCTGATGGTGGCGCCGGCCCAGCATCTGCGCGCCGCCCTCACCGCCTTTGCGCCTTACGCCCGGCCGGGCTTGCCCATCGTGCTGTGCGCCAAGGGGGTGGAGCAGGGCTCGCTGAAGCTGATGACGCAGGTGCTGGCCGAGACCCTGCCGGACGCCGCGCCTGCCGTGCTGTCAGGCCCCAGCTTCGCCGGAGAAGTAGCCCGCGGCCTGCCCACCGCCGTGACGCTGGCCTGCGCCGACGAGGCCCTGGGTCGGGCCCTGGCCGAGGCCATCGCCGGCCCGGCCTTCCGGCCCTACTACGCCGCCGACATGATCGGCGCCGAGGTCGGCGGGGCGATCAAGAACGTGCTGGCCATCGCCTGCGGCATTGTCGAGGGCCGGGGCCTGGGGCGCAGCGCCCATGCCGCCCTGATCACCCGCGGCTTTGCGGAGATGACCCGGGTGGCCGTGGCCCTGGGCGGCGAGCCCGAAACGGTGGCCGGCCTCTGTGGCCTGGGCGACCTGGTGCTGACCTGTTCCAGCCCGCAGTCGCGCAATATGAGCGTCGGCCTGGCGCTGGGGGGCGGCCAGACCCTGGAGGCGGCCCTGGCCGGCAAGCTGTCGGTGGCCGAGGGCGTGGCGTCCGCGCCCGCCGTGCGCGAGCTGACGGCCAGGCTCGCCGTCGAGACCCCGATCTGCGAGGCGGTGGCGGCCATCCTGGCCGGCGAGGTCGCCGTGGACGTCGCCATCGAAAACCTGTTGTCCCGTCCCCTGAGGGACGAACGTGAGGACCTTGAATGAGCCTGTTTGTCCTGATGTGCTTCGACAAGGCCGACGCCCTGCCGCGCCGCACCGCCGCCCGCGCCGACCACCTGGCCTATATCGAACAGCGCCTGGAAAAGGTGAAGCTGGCCGGTCCCCTGCTGACCGAGGGCGGCGACATGGCCGGCTCCCTGATCATCTATGAGGCGGAAGACCGCGCCGAAGTCGAGGCCTTCGCCGCCGGCGACCCCTACAAGGCCGCCGATGTCTTCGAGCGGGTGGAGATCGCCGCCTTCAAGGTCACCCGCGGGGCCCTGGCTTGAGCGGCAACCCCGCCCGACCGCCGGCCGGAACCGACCTCTGCGCCCTGGACGAGGTGGCCGAGCCGGGCGCCAAGGGGTTCCGCTTTCGCGCCGAGGCGGCGATGTTCGCCGGCGTCGTGGTGCGGATCGGCGACGAGATCCGCGGCTATGTGGATAGCTGCCCCCACGCCGGCTGGCCGCTCTCGGCCCTGGACGACCGCTATCTGACCCGGGACCACCGCCACATTCTCTGCGCGGGCCACGGCGCCCTGTTCCGCCCGCTCGACGGCGAATGCGTCGTCGGCCCCTGCTTCGGCGAACGCCTCGCCCCCTGGCCGGTCGAGGTCCGCGACGGCCGGGTGGTGACGGCCTGACCATGACGGCGCCCGGCCAGATCATCGTCCTCAACGGCGTCCCGCGCGCCGGCAAGTCGAGCTTGGCCAAGGCGATCCAGGACAGCTTCGACGGGGTCTGGATGAACCTCGGCGTGGATGGCTTCAAGGCCATGACGCCCCAGCGCTTCCAGCCCGGGATCGGCCTGCGCCCCGGCGGCGAGCGGCCGGACCTCGAGCCCCTGATCGTCAGCCTCTACTTGGCCCTTTATCAGTCCATCGCCGCCCACAGCCGACTGGGGCTGAACGTCGTCGCCGACCTCGGCCATCACGACGGATATTCGCAACCGCGCCACATCCTGCCGGCCTGCGCCCGCGTCCTGGAGGGCCTGCCCGCCTGGCTGATCGGCGTCCGCTGTCCGATCGAGGTGGTGATGGCGCGCCGCTCGGCCACCTGGAACCAGGCCTGGTCGCCTGGCGACCCGATCCCGGCCCCGGTCCAGCGCTTCCAGGACGAGGTCCACAGGCCGGGCCTCTACGACCTGGAGGTGGACACTTCAGTCCTGGCTCCCGAAGCCGGCGCCGAGGCGATTGGCCGGCGGGTGACCCAAGGTCCGCCGCCCACCGCCTTCGCACAACTGGCGGCCCTGGTCGCCTGACGGGGCTGCCGCCCGAGGCGTTCGTCATGATCCTCGCGCATTCTTGCGGTTGGCTCCGGAGAGATCCCCATGACCCCAATCGACAACCAAGTCCGCATCGCTGCGGCCCAGACCCCGGTCTTCTGGGAGGATATCGACGGCGCCCTGGCCTATGCGCGGGATGTGATCGGCGAGGCCCACGACGCGGGCGCGGCGCTGCTCTGTTTTCCGGAAGGGTTTCTGCAGGGCTATCTCGTGGCGCCGGAGTTGGCGCGCCGCGCGGCCCTGGATCTGGGATCCTCGGCCTTCGCCGATGTGGTCGGCCAGCTGCCTGAGGCCGGGCCCATGCTGGTCCTGGGTATGATCGAGGCGGAGGGCGAACGGCTCTACAACACCGCCGTGGTGCTCGAAGGCCGCCGGCTGATCGGCCGCTACCGCAAGACCCACCTGCTGAAGAGCGAGGCGGTGTTTTCGCCTGGTGACGACTGTCCGGTGTTCGAGGCCGGCGGTCTGCGCTTCGGGATCAATATCTGCTTCGACACCAACTTCCCGGAAGCCGCGCAAAAGGTGGCCGAGCAGGGCGCAAGCCTGCTGGTCTGCCCGGCCAACAACATGCTGCCGCGCGCCATCGCCGTGGAGTGGAAGGATCGGCACAATCTTGTGCGGGGCGACCGCTGCCGCGAGACCGGCCTGTGGTGTCTCTCCGCCGATGTCACCGGCGAACGGGGCGATCGCGTGGCCTGGGGACCGACGGCGTTGCTGGACGCGCAAGGCGAGGTCGTGGCCCAACTGCCCCTGGACGCGCCGGGCCTGCTGGTCTGCGAGGTTCCCGTCGGGCGCCAGGGATGAAGGCGCCTCAGCCCGGGGGGTGATAGCGCGCGAATTCGTTCGCCAGGACCGCCATCACCGCGCGGATGCGCGGGACGCGGCGCAGGCTCTCGTGGGTCACGATCCAGGTCTCCAGGGCCATGGGCGTCCAGTCTGGCAGGACGTGGCGCAGGCGAGGATCGCGGCGGCCGACCGGGACCTGGGCGAAGGCGAGGCCGAGGCCGGCGCGGGCGGCGGCGAGCTGGGCCGGGTGGCTGTCGGTGCGCAGGACGAGCCGCTCGCGGGCGAAGGCGGGACCCAAGGTCTCGGCGAAGGCCAGGTCGGCCGGGGCGCGGTCGGGGCCGATGAGGTCGTGGTCCTCCAGGTCCGCCAGCGAGGTGGGCGTCCCCCGGATCCGCAGATAGGCCTCGGCGGCGAAGAGGCCGATCGGGATCACGGCGGCGCGGCGCGCCACCAGGGACTCCTGGGTGGGCCGGACCGTCCGCACCGCCACATCCACCTCCTGGGCCAGCAGATTGGCATGGGCGTTGCTGAGCGACAGCTCGATCTGGATTGCAGGATGGGCGTCGCGCAGGGCCTTCAGCATGGGCGCTATCACCTCCACCCCGATGAAGTCGGGCACGCTGAGGCGGACGACGCCGGCGACCTCGCCCGGGGCGGCGGCGGCCATGCGGATGAAATGGGCCGAGGCCATGGCCATGGCCCGGGCCGGCCCTTCCAGGGCGCGGGCCTGCTCGGTGGGGGTCAGGCCGTTGACCGAGCGGGTGAAGAGCACCGCGCCCAGGGCGGTTTCCAGGGTCGTGATGCGGCTGCGGGCCGTGGCGTGGGAGACCCCGAGCCGGCGCGCGGCGCCCGCCAAGCTGCCTTCGTCCAGCACGGCCAGGAAGGCCTGCTGATCCTCCCAGGAGACGGGATTGCTCATAAGTTTCCTACTAGCAGCTCACGACGTTCTTGCAATTTCTAACAGGTGATCGGCGGCGCAAGTTTGGCCTCAGCAAGAGGAGAGCAGCGATGACCACCCGAAAGACAGTCCTGATCGTAGGCGCCAACGGCCGGATCGGCGGCGCAGTGGCCAAGGCCCTGCTGCAGCGCGGTTGGCAGGTGCGGGGCCTGGCCCGCGATCCGAGCGCTGGGCGCCAAGCCCTTCCCGGGATCGACTGGCGGACCGGCGACGCCATGAACGCCGAGCAGGTGAGCGCGGCCGCAGACGGCGTGTCGGCCATCGTCCACGCGGTGAACCCGGCCGGGTATCTCAATTGGGAGACGCTGGTCCTGCCGATGATCGACAACACGATCGCTGCGGCGCGAGCCGCCGGGGGCGCGCGGGTCGTCCTGCCCGGCACGATCTACAACTACGACGTCGCCCGCACCCCGCTGATCGGCGCCGAGACGCCGCAAGAACCCCGCAGCCGCAAGGGCGTGATCCGCGTGGCCATGGAGCAGCGGCTGGAGGCCGCGGCGCCCGAGGTTCCGTCCCTGATCCTGCGGGCCGGCGACTTCTTCGGCCCCGGCGCCCGTTCGAGCTGGTTCTCGCAAGCCATGGTCAAGCCGGACCAGCCGGTGCGCAAGATCGTCAATGTTGCCCGCGGGCCGGGTCACAGCTGGGCCTATCTGCCGGACCTCGCCGAAACGTTTGCAAGCCTGATGGAGGCCCCGGAGCGGCTGCACTCCTTCGAGCGCCTGCAGTTCGAAGGCCTCTATGACGAGTCCGGAACCGTGCTCGCCGACGGGATTCGTCGCGCCCTGGGGCGAGACATTCCGAGCGGGGCCTTTCCCTGGTGGATGATGCAGGCCTTGAGCCCCTTCGGCGGCTTTCCGAAGGAGGCGGCCGACATCGCGCCCTACTGGCGCTGGCCGGCGCGGTTCGACAACCGGCGGCTGGTGGAGCTTCTCGGGTCCGAACCGCGGACGCCTCTGGACCAGGCGCTGCGGGCCAGTCTGGCCAGTCTCGGCGCCACCTGAACCGGGCGCGCCGACGCGCTACATCACGCCTAGCCGCTGCAGCACCCGCAGGTGCAGGTCGCGTTCGTGGGTGTGGACGCCGGGGGCGCCGGCGACGACGATCAGCGCTTTCCACAGGGCCCAGGCCTGGCCGCGAAGCCAGGTGTCGTCGTCCAGGCCCAGGCGCTGGCGGAAGATTTCGCGGGCGGCCTCGCTCAGAAAGGTCCAGGCGAACGCCAGGTCGCAGGCCGGATCGCCGACCCCGCAGGTCCCGAAGTCGATCACCGCGGCCAGTCGGCCGTCCCGGACCAGCAGATTGCCCGGCGCCACGTCCCCGTGGATCCAGACTTGCAGGCGGTCCCATCGGGTGGCCAGCGCGGCGTCCCAGAGGGCGAGCGCTGCGGCGCCGTCGATCTGGTCGCCCAGGGTCTCCACCGCCGCCCGGGTCTGGCCGTCATAGACCGCCGGGTCGCCGCCGCGGTGGAAGTTGTGGGCGCCCGCCGCCGGGCCGTCCGACGCGTCGATGGCGTGCAGGGCGAGAAGGAAGTTGGCTAGATCCTGGGCGAGAGCCTCATGGTCGAGACCTTCGGCCGCCGCCACGGTCTCGCCCTCGATCCAGGCGCAGATCGACCAGGGGAAGGGATAGCCACGCCCCGGCGCGCCCACCGCCACCGGCGCCGGAATCGGCAGGGGTAGGGCGGCCGCCAGCCTGGGCAGCCAGGCCTGCTCCTTCTCCACCTGGGCGATGTAGTGGGCTGCGGCGGGCATGCGGACCAGCAAGGCGTCGCCCAGCCGGAAGGTGCGATTGTCCCAGCCGCCCGGCCGCACCCGGGTCACGGCCAGGTCCCCCCATTGGGGAAACTGGTCGGCCACCAGGACGGCGACCGTCGCCTCGTCCACCTTGACCCGCTCGGCCATCGCGTCGTCGCCTTCCCTTGCGTCAGGGTTGAAGCCCCTGATCGGTGCGGTCCATGGTCCGCCCCATTGTTTTCGCCATTCGAGACGCATAAGGGAGGGCCATATGCCCATCAGCCGCGAAGTTCACCTCATCACCCGCCCGAGCGGCATGCCGCAGCCGAGCGAATTCGAGATCGTCGAGACCAACGTCCCTGACGCCGCCGACGGCCAGGTGCTGGTCCAGAACCTCTATATGTCGGTGGACCCGGCCATGCGTCCGCGGCTGACCGCCGGCCAGGCCCTGAACGAGGCCATGATGGGCGGGGCGCTGGGCCGGGTGGTCCAGTCCAAGAGCCCGGACTTCGCGGTCGGCGACCTGGTCAACAACCGCCTGGGCTTCCGGGAATATTTCGTGTCCGACGCCAAAGGCCTGTCCAAGCTGACGCCGGCTGAGGGCCTGCCGCTGACGGTGCACATGCATGCGCTCGGCATGACCGGGTTCACGGCTTACGGCGGCCTGCTGTTCATCGGCGCGATGAAGGAGGGCGAGCAGGTGTTCGTCTCCACCGCCGCCGGCGCCGTGGGCTCGATCGCCGCCCAGATCGCCAAGCTCAAGAACGGCTATGTGGTCGGATCCACCGGCTCGGACGACAAGGCCGCCTGGCTGCGCGACGAGATCGGCCTGGACGCGGTGATCAACTACAAGACGCAACCCATCCGCCAGGCCCTGGAAGAGGCCACGCCCAAGGGCATCGACGTCTATTTCGAGAATGTCGGCGGCGAGCATCTGGAGGCCGCGCTGCGCCGGATGAACACGCTCGGCCGCATCGCCGTCTGCGGCATGATCTCGGGCTATAACGAGGGCCAGGCGCCGGTGCGCAACCTGTCCAACATCATCTATTCGCGGGTGATGCTGCGGGGCTTTGTGGGCACGGACTTCATGCACCTGCAGCCGGACTTCCAGCGCGATATGGCCGCCTGGCTGCGCGAGGGCAAGATCAAGTACCAGGAGACGGTGATGGACGGCATCACGTCCGCGCCCCAGGCCCTGATCGGCCTGCTGGAAGGCGCCAACTCCGGCAAGATGCTGGTCAAGCTGGCCGACTAAGGCTTTAGGCCACGACGACTTCGGTCTTTACGGAGTTGGCGATGAAGCAGCCCTCGTGCGCCTCGTGATGCAGGCGCGCGAGGGTCTCGGCGTCCGGTTCGGCGCCGGCCCATTCGATGACGGGATTGAGGGTGACCTTGGTCACCGCCTGGCGGCCCGGGGCGATCTCTTCCATCACCCCGCAGGCCTCGTCGGCATAGGCGGCCACGGAAAAGCCGGCCAGCCGGGCCCGGTGCAGGAAGACCAGCATGTGGCAGGACGACAGGGCCGAAACCAGCATCTGTTCCGGATCGACCGCCCCCTCCACCGACCACTTGTTGCCGACCACGTGGCGCGAGGCGGTGCCGGGTACCGTGGTGCCCCGGTCGAAGCCCAGCTCGTGGCCACGACTGTAGCGACCGGCGGGAAAGTCCTCTCCCGCCGACAGCCGCCAGGTGACCGTGGCCCGATAGGTCGCCATCAGAAGGCCTCGGCCGGCAGGCTCATCAGGGTGTCGGCGCCGGTCTTCAGCTTGGCCAGATGGGTCGAGGTCTCGGGCAGGATGCGCTCCACATAGTAGCGGGCCAGCACCAGCTTGTGGGCGTAGAAGGGATCGGTGTCGCCCGCGGCGATCTTGCCTTGCGCGGCCTGCGCCATCATCGCCCACATATAGGCGAGCGCCGTCAGGCCAAAGAGGTGCATGTAGTCGGTCGAGGCCGCCCCGGCGTTGTCGGGATTGGCCAGGCCATTGGCCATCAGCCACATGGTGGCGTCCTGCAGCTCTTCCTTGGCCTGGGACAGGCCCTCGATGATCGGGGCCAGCGCCTTGTCGTTTTCGTGGGCGCCCACATAGGCGTCGATCTCGGCGAAGAAGCCCATGACCCCGCGCCCGCCCTCGGCCGCCAGCTTGCGGCCCACCAGGTCGAGCGCCTGGACGCCGTTGGTGCCCTCATAGATCAGCGCGATGCGGCAATCGCGCATGTACTGGCTGACCGGGAAGTGCTCGGTGAAGCCCGAGCCGCCGTGCACCTGGACGGCGTCGGAACAGACCTTGAAGCCGCGGTCGGTGAGGAAGCCCTTCACCACCGGGGTCATCAGCGCCATGTAGTCGCCCCCCTTCTGGCGCACCGCCTCGTCGGGGCTGCCATGGGCCAGGTCCCCGTGCAGGGCGGTCCAGAACAGGAAGGCGCGGCCGGCCTCGATGACGGCCTTGGAGTCCATCAGCATGCGGCGCACGTCGGGATGGACGATGATCGGGTCGGCGGGGCCGTCGGGGTTCTTCGGCCCGGTCAGCGAGCGGCCCTGCAGGCGGTCCTTGGCGAAGCTGGCGGCGGCCTGATAGGCGGCCTCGGCCTGGGCGACCCCTTGCAGGCCGACCCCGATGCGGGCCTCGTTCATCATCACGAACATCAGGCGAAGGCCCTGGTTCTCCTCGCCCACCAGCCAGCCCACCGACTCCTCGTGCTGGATGACGCAGGTGGCGTTGCCGTGGATGCCCATCTTCTCTTCCAGGCCGGCGCAGAAGACGGTGTTGCGCTCGCCGGGCTTGCCGTCGGCGTCCGGGATGAACTTGGGCACGATGAACAGGCTGATGCCGCGGGTGCCGGCCGGCGCGCCTTCGATGCGGGCCAGGACCAGGTGGACGATATTGTCGGCCATGTCGTGCTCGCCCCCGGAGATCCAGATCTTCTGGCCGGTGATGCGATAGGAGCCGTCGGCCTGCGGGACCGCCTTGGTCCGCAGAAGACCCAGATCCGTGCCGCAGTGCGGCTCGGTCAGGTTCATGGTCCCGCCCCATTCGCCCGAGGCGAGCTTGGGCAGATAGAGGTCCTTCTGGTCCTGGGAGCCGCCGGTGTGGATGGCCGAATAGGCCCCGTGCGTCAGGCCCGGATACATGGAGAAGGCCATGTTGGCCGAGGACGACATCTCGGAGAAGGACAGGTTCACCACATGGGCCATGCCTTGGCCGCCATAGGCCTTGTCGGCGCCCAGAGCCGGCCAGCCGCCCTCGACCAGGGCCTTGTAGGCGGCCTTGAAGCCGTCCGGCGTGGTGACCGAATGGTCCGGATGCCAGGTGCAGCCCTGCTTGTCGCCGACGCTGTTGAGCGGGGCCAGCACCTCGCCCGTGAACCGGCCGGCCTCTTCGATGATCTGGCCGACCACATCCATCGAGGCTTCGGAAAAGCCGGGCAGGTCCCCGTAGCGCTCGATCTGCAGGACGTCGCGCAGCAGGAAGAGATGATCACGGACGGGGGGCTGGTAGGGCATGGAGACTCCGGTGACGGCCCGGGCCGGTCGCCCGGCCCGGTCAAGGTGTGGTGGTCAGGGCGGCGTGGGCGCTTACTTGGCGCCCACATGCTCCAGGCCGTCGAGGCGCTGGCGCAGCATCTGATCATAGTCGGCCGCTCGGGGCAGCAGGTCAGGCCGGGTGGCGATCAGCTTGCGTTCGAGATTGTCGCAGCCGGCCCGCAGTTCCTGGATGGCGCGGTCGATGTCCTCGCGCTGGCTTTCCAGGGCGACGATGCGCTCCTTGAACTTGCGCAGGGACTTGGCCATCTGGGCCGCGCCGCCGTCGTCCAGGTCATAGAGGTCGAGGATTTCCCCGATTTCGGCGAGCGACAGGCCGACGCGCTTGCCCTGCAGGATCAGCTTCAGGCGAGCGCGGTCCTTATAGGAATAGACCCGGTTCATCCCGTCGCGGGCGGGCGTCAGCAGGCCCTTGTCCTCATAGAAGCGCAGGGCGCGCGGCGTGCATTTGAACTCCAGGCAGAGCTGGCGGATCGTATAGGTGCGTTGGGGGCGGCGCAGGTCGGTGGGCATTGGGGCGTCTCCGGTTGAGCCTGGTTTTTGGCGGCTTGTTTCTGGCTGACAGCGTAAGCGGCATCTTACGTTAACGTCAAGACGAGGGGCCTGCGCGAACCGCAGGCGCCTGGGCGTTCCTGGGGGATTTGAGGCCCTCTGTCGTAGACCTCGGCGGCCTGGCCGCCCTAGGCTTGGCCATTCAATCCAGGGGCGTCTTCCATGATCCGTAAAACTCTGCTGGCGGCGAGCGCCGTCGCCGCGCTGTTGGCCTGTCCGTTGGGGGCGAACGCCGCGCCGCGACCCATGGCCGAGGCCACCGCTGGCCTTTCCCGCACCGAGGGCCTGATCCCGATCTATGCCGACGCCCAGGGCGGCCGGGTGCTGATGCTGCTGCCGGCGCCGGACGCCGAGGGGATCAGCGGCCGCTATATCCATGTGGCCAGCCTGCGCACCGGCCTGGGCTCGGCCCCCATCGGCCTGGATAAGGCCCGACTCGGCCCCTCGCGGCTGCTGACCTTCCGCCGGGTGGGCGCCAAGGTGGTGGCCGAGTACGAAAACCCCCGCTTCCGCGCGGTCGGCGCGCCGGCCGCCGAACAGGCCTCGGCCCGCGAAGCCTTTGCGCCGTCCATGGTCTGGGCCGGCGAGGTGCTGTCGAGCGACGCCCAGGGCCGCATCCTGATCGACATCTCCAGCTTCCTGACCCAGGACAGCCTGGGCGTCGCCGACGCCATGAAGAGCTCGGGCGAGAGCGGCTGGAGCCTGTCGAAGGACCTCAGCCTGGCCGATCCCGGGGCGGCCAAGGCCTTCCCGGAGAATGTCGAGCTGGAGGCGATCCAGACCTTCGTGTCGGAGACGCCCGGCGCGGAGGTGGCCAACATCACCCCGGACGCCAAGCGCATGACGCTCAAGGTCCGCCACTCCTTCGTCAAGCTGCCCGAGCCCGGCTATCAGCCGCGGGCCTTCGATCCCCGCAGCGGCGGCAACGCCCTGCAGTTCCTGGATTTCGCCGCGCCGCTCGGCCAGCCCATCGTCCAGCAGTACGCCCTGCGCTTCCGCCTGGAGAAGACAGACCCCACCGCCGCGGTCTCGCCGGTGAAGAAGCCGATCATCTTCTATATGGACCCCGCAGCCCCAGAGCCGATCCGCAACGCCCTGATCGAGGGGGCGGCCTGGTGGGCCGACGCCTTCGAGGCCGCCGGGTTCCAGGACGCCTACCGGGTCGAACTGCTGCCGCCGGGCGCCGATCCCCTGGACGTGCGCTACAGCATGATCAACTGGGCCGATCGGGCGACCCGGGGCTGGTCCTACGGCCAGACCATCATCGACCCACGCACGGGCGAGATTCTGAAAGGCTCGGTGGTGCTGGGCGCCCTGCGGGTGCGCCAGGACATGCTGATCTTCGAAGGCCTGGTCGGCGCGCACATGACCGGCAAGGGCGGCCCCAATGATCCGGCCGAGGTGGCCCTGGCCCGCCTGCGCCAGCTGGGCGCCCATGAGGTCGGCCATTCCATCGGCTTTGCGCACAACTTCGCCGGCTCGACCCAGGGCCGGACTTCGGTGATGGACTATCCGGCCCCGCGCATCCTGCTGAAGGATGGCCGGCCCGACCTGTCGGAGGCCTATGCGGTCGGCATCGGCGACTGGGACAAGGTCAGCGTCGCGGCCGTCTATGGGCCGGAGGATCAGGCCCAGGCCCTGCTGCACCAGAACGCCACGGCGCCGGACGGCCTGCGCTACATCACCGACGCCGATTCCCGCGGCTTAGGCGTCGGCCAGCCCTGGGGCAGCCTGTGGGATGACGGCCCCGATCCGGCCGCCGAGCTGACCCGGATGATGGCGGTGCGCGAGGCCGCGCTGTCCAGCTTTGGCCTCGGCGCGCTCTATCCGGGCGAGCCGGTGGCGGCCCTGCGCCGCAAGTATGTGCCGATCTATCTGATGCACCGCTATCAGGTGGAGGCCGCCGGCAAGCTGCTGGGCGGCGTCGATTTCGCCTATTCGGTGATCGGCGATGGGCGGGAGACCTCGCCCGCGGTCCCGGCCCAGGCCCAGCGAGCGGCGCTGGACGCCCTGCTGGCGGCCCTGGAGCCCCGGGTGCTGGAAACCCCGCGGGGCCTGACGCCCCTGATGTCGGCCGGCCTGACCGGTCGCAATGATCGCCAGACGGAGATCGAGCTCTTCCCGACCCTGGCCGGGCCGATCTTCGACCCGCTGGCCGCCGCCGAGGTGGCCGCGGGCCTGCCGCTCGACGTGTTGCTCAACGACCAGCGGCTGGCGCGGCTGATCGAGCAGCATCGCCGCGATCCATCCCTGCCAGGGGCCGGCGAGGTGATGGAGGCCCTGATCGCCAAGGTCTTCGCCGAGCCCACGGACACGGCCCTGGTCCCGATCGCCCAGCGGGTGCAGGCCCGGGCCGTGCTGGATCTGGGCCGCCTGGCCGCCGATCCCGGCGCTGCGCCCGGCGTGGCGGCCCAGGCCAGCGCCGCCCTGGCGTCGATCGCCACGCGTCTGGGGAGCGCCCGCGGCGGGGACGAGGCGACCCGCGCGCACCGGGCGCGGCTGGCGGCGCTGATCGCAAACCCGGCCGAACTGCGCCGTCTGGCCGCCGCCAAGGAGGTCCGCCCGGAAACCCCGCCCGGCATGCCGATCGGCTCGGCAGGCTGGCTGGACCTGGACTGACAGGCCTCGGACGGGCAGGACGGCGAAACCGCCGGCCTGTCCCGTCTAGCCGTTCCTTGAGCGGGCCTTAGCGGCCGCCGGGACCGCCGCGATGGCCGCCCCAACCCTTGTCGCCCATGCCCTTGCCGCCATGGCCCATGCCGCGGCCGGCCGGGCGCAGGGCGTCGAAGGCCTTTTGCTGGGCCGGCGTCAGCTGGGCGTAGAAGCGCTTGGTGGCCTCGGCGCGGGTAGCGAAGGCCTGCTGGCGCTGGGCCATATGGGCGGCCATGGCGTCCAGACGCTGCGGCGTGGTCATGTCGCGCATCGACTGACGGTCGCCGCGCGCGGGGCGCGCGCCCGGCTGCGGGCTGATGGCGCTGACATAGGCGTTGAGCGCGGCGTCCTGCTGGCTGGTGAGCTGCAGGGTGGTGCGCAGGCGCTCGGCCATATGGCCACGCATCTGTTCGGGGCTCGGACGCTCGCGGCCTTCCATGGCCGGGCGCTGGCCTTGGCCTGGCGCCGGCGGCTGCTGGGCGAAGCTGGTCGAAGCGAAGGCCAGGCTGGCCAGGGCGCCGCCGATGGCGATGGTCTTGATCGTCTTCATCATGGGTCTCCAGTGGTGTCCCTCTGAAGACTTCCACGCCCGGACGAGGCGGCTCCGTCGAAGATTCTTTCCGGAGGTCTGGCGGCGGCCTCAGGACAGGGCGTTGCGACAGGCCGCCGCCATGGCGATGGGACCCAGCGCGACGGCGGCTGCGGCATATGCGCCGAGCAGGGCGAAGCCCGCCGTCCACGGCAGGCCCGCGTCCAGCCTGGCCAGGGCGCCGCCGCCGAAGATCACCGGCGGCACGAAGAGCGGCAGGACGATCACCGCGGTCAACAGCCCGCCCCGGCGCGCCCCCAGGCTGAGGGCTGCGCCGATCCCGCCCATGAAGGCGAACGCCAAGCCTCCCAGCAGCGCACAGGCCACCACCAGGCCGCTGAGCTGCGGCGAGGCCCCCAGCGCGATGGCCGCCACCGGCGCGGCCAGCGCCAGGGGCAGGCCGGTGGCCAGCCACTGGGCCAGGCACTTGACCGCGCAGACGATCTCCAGCGGAACCGGCGACAGGGTCAGCAGGTCCAGGGCGCCGTCCTCATAGTCGCGCTCGAACAGGCGGTCGAGAGAGAGCAGGGCGGCCAGCGCCAGGGCGACCCAGGCCGCGCCGGGCGCGACGGCCGCCAGCCGTTCGGGCTCTGAGCCCACGGCCAGGGGCAGCAGGGTGGCGACCCCGGCATAGAAGCCGACGGCCACCATGGGGCCGCCGCCCTTGCCCCAGGCCAGCGCCGTCTCCCGGCCCAGCAGGATCGCGATCGGGCTCATCGGCCGATCTCCACGGTACGGGTCGCCAGCGGCAGAGGATCGTGGACGGCGGCCAGGATCATGCCGCCCGTGGCCAGATGCTCGCCCATGATCTCGCCGAAGCGGGCGCGCCATTCGGCGTCCAGGGGGCTGAGCGGCTCATCCAGCAGCCACAGGGGCCGGGGCGCGGCCAGCAGGCGGGCCAGCGCCAGGCGGCGACGCTGGCCCGCCGACAGGCGCCGGACCTCGAGGTCGAGCAGCGGCGTCAGATCCAGCCGGGCGGCGGCGGCGTCCAGCGCGCCGCGGGCCCCGCCAGCGAACCCGGTCCAGAAGCCAAGCTCATCGCGGGCCGTACGTGAAGACTTCAGTCCGTCCAGATGACCGAGCAGATGAATCGCCTCCCGGGCCTCGGCGGGGTCGATGTCGCCAAAGGCGATGGTCCCCTCGTCAGGGGCGATCAGGCCGGCTATGGCCCGCAAAAGACTGGTCTTTCCCGCCCCGTTGCGCCCCACCAGGGCGACGGCCTCCCCTCGGGTCAAGTTGAGAATAAGTCGCGAAAACAACTGGCGGCCCCCGCGCGACAGGGCCAGGGACTGGATCGAAACCTCTGAGATCACGTGGGCGACCCTGCCAACACTAGAAAAGGACGCAAATTGTCCTCACGCCTCGCATGGACGAGTCCCGCGGCCGGGTCTATGACAGCCGCGGCCGTCGCCACCCGAGGGGGCGTACGCGGCGCGGGGTCGGACGCTGTGTGTCCTTCCCTTTGAGCGCGCGATCCCGGGGGCGGTAGATGAACGGCCGTGAACAGAGAGAGGATCCTTTAGGATGGCGTCGATCGACACCCTGAAGACCCGCCGCGAATTGACGGTGGGCGACAAGACTTACGTCTACTACAGCCTGGCCGCTGCGGAAGACGCCGGCCTGAACGGAATTTCCAGCCTGCCCGTTTCGATGAAGGTTCTGCTCGAGAACCTGCTGCGCAACGAGGACGGGGTTTCGGTGGGCGAGGCCGACCTGAAGGCCGTCGCCGCCTGGATCGAAAACCGGGGCGCCAAGGAGCACGAGATCAGCTTCCGCCCGGCCCGCGTGCTGATGCAGGACTTCACCGGCGTGCCGGCCGTGGTCGACCTGGCCGCCATGCGCGACGCCATGACCAAGCTCGGCGCCAATCCGGAAAAGATCAATCCGCTGAACCCGGTGGACCTGGTCATCGACCACTCGGTGATGGTCGACTATTTCGGCAACGCCAAGGCCTTCGGCGAAAACGTCGAGCGGGAATATGAGCGCAATATCGAGCGCTATCGCTTCCTGCGCTGGGGCTCCTCGGCCTTCAACAACTTCCGCGTGGTGCCGCCCGGCACCGGCATCTGCCACCAGGTGAACCTGGAATATCTGGCCCAGACCGTCTGGACCAACGATGTGGACGGCGACACCGTCGCCTATCCGGACACCGTCGTCGGCACCGACTCCCACACCACCATGATCAACGGCCTGTCGGTCCTGGGCTGGGGCGTGGGCGGCATCGAGGCCGAGGCCGCCATGCTCGGCCAGCCGATCCCGATGCTGATCCCCGAGGTCATCGGCTTCAAGCTGACCGGCGCCATGCCGGAAGGCGCGACCGCCACCGACCTGGTGCTGACCGTCACGCAGATGCTCCGCAAGAAGGGCGTCGTCGGCAAGTTCGTCGAGTTCTTCGGTCCGGGCCTCGCCAAGATGACCCTGGAAGATCAGGCGACCATCGCCAACATGGCGCCGGAATACGGCGCCACCTGCGGCTTCTTCCCGATCACCCGGGCGACCATCGACTATCTGGCCGCCACTGGCCGTGACGCCGACCGCGTCGCCCTGGTGGAAGCCTACGCCAAGGCCCAGGGCATGTGGCGCGAGGGCGACGAGCCCGATCCGGTGTTCACCGACACCCTCGAGCTCGACCTCTCCAGCGTCGTGCCGTCGCTGGCCGGCCCCAAGCGTCCCCAGGACCGGGTGCTGCTGACCAGCGCGGCCTCGGACTTCAAGGAAGCCCTGGCCAAGGACTTCGGCAAGGCCGATTCCATCGAGGCCCGCGTGCCGGTGGCTGGCGAGAAGTTCGATGTGGGCCATGGCGACGTGGTCATCGCCGCCATCACCTCGTGCACCAACACCTCCAACCCCAGCGTGCTGATCGCCGCGGGCCTGGTGGCCAAGAAGGCCATCGAAAAGGGCCTGAAGGTCAAGCCGTGGGTGAAGACCTCGTTGGCGCCCGGCTCTCAGGTGGTCACCGACTATCTGAAGAGCGCCGGCCTGACCAAGTCGCTCGACGCGCTCGGCTTCAACCTGGTGGGCTATGGCTGCACCACCTGCATCGGCAATTCCGGCCCGCTGCCGGAAGCCATCTCCGAGGCCGTCCAGCAGGGCGACCTGGTGGCCTGCTCGGTCCTGTCGGGCAACCGTAACTTCGAAGGCCGGGTGAACCCCGACGTGCGGGCCAACTATCTGGCCTCGCCGCCCCTGGTGGTCGCCTATGCGCTCGCCGGCTCGATGCAGATCGACCTGACCACTGAGCCCCTGGGTGAGGGCAAGGACGGCCAGCCGGTCTATCTGAAGGACATCTGGCCGACCAACGAAGAGATCGCCGTGCTGCAACGCAAGCACGTCACCGACAAGATGTTCGCCACCCGCTACGCCGACGTCTTCAAGGGCGACAAGGCCTGGCAGGGCATCAAGGTGGCTGGCGGCCAGACCTACGCCTGGGACGTGGGCTCCACCTATGTTCAGAACCCGCCCTATTTCGAGGGCATGAGCATGGAGCCGGACGCGATCACCGACATCATCGAGGCCCGTGTCCTCGGCGTGTTCGGCGACTCGATCACCACCGACCACATCAGCCCCGCCGGCTCGATCAAGCTGACCTCCCCGGCTGGCGAATACCTGCGTGAACGCCAGGTGCCGCAGACCGACTTCAACTCCTACGGCGCCCGCCGCGGGAACCATGAGGTCATGATGCGCGGCACCTTCGCCAACATCCGGATCCGCAACAAGCTGACCCCGGAGATCGAAGGCGGCGTGACCAAGCACTTCCCCACCGGCGAAGTGATGTCGATCTATGACGCGGCCATGCGCTACCAGGCCGAGGGCCGCCCGCTGGTGGTCTTCGCCGGCAAGGAATACGGCACCGGCTCGTCCCGCGACTGGGCGGCCAAGGGCACCAAGCTCCTGGGCGTGCGCGCGGTGATCGCCGAGAGCTTCGAGCGTATCCACCGGTCCAACCTGGTGGGCATGGGCGTCCTGCCCCTGCAGTTCACCCAGGAAGGCTGGCAGAAGCTCGGCCTGACCGGCGAGGAGATCGTCTCGATCCGCGGCCTGCAGGACCTGTCGCCCCGCAAGCAGCTGACCGTCGAGCTCTACCGCGCCGGCGACGGCCGCGTGGCCCGCTTCCCGGTCCGCTGCCGGATCGATACCCCCACCGAGCTTGAGTATTTCAAGAACGGCGGCGTGCTGAACTACGTGCTGCGCAACCTGGCCTCGCAAGACGCCTGACGCCGCACGGACCAGGGCTGAAGATGAGGGGGTCGCGGTCGCCGCGGCCCCCTTTTCCGTTTTTTGAGGGACTGCTTTTTTTGAGACGTCGAACCCTATGTCGGCTTCCGCTCACACCTTGTTGAAACGCACTGGCCCGACAACTCGGCTTTATTGCCCCACCATGATCAGAGCCCTGCTCGCAACCCTGTGTCTCCTGGCGGCCCCGACCGCCGCCGCCGCGGCGAAGGCGCCTGTGGTGGTGGAGTTCTATACCGCCCAGGGCTGCGCGGCCTGCGCCGAGGCCAACACCTTCGTCAACGATCTGGCCGAGCGGCCGGGCGTCGTCGCCCTGACCTTCGCCGTCGACTACTGGGACTATCTGGGTTGGCAGGACACCTTCGCCCTGCCGGAATTCGCCGAACGCCAGCGCTCCTATCTGACGCCCCTGTCCCTGCGCGAGCCCTATACGCCGCAGCTGGTGATCAATGGGGCGTTGGAGGTCTCGGCGGTCGAGGCCGAGAAGGTCGAGGCCCTGCTCAATCAGGCGGCCCTGGCCCGGCAGCCGGCCCCGGATATCCAGTTCATCGGTCCGCGCCGGGTGGATGTGGGCTCAGGCCCCGCGCCCCGCGGCGGCGCCGAGGTCTGGCTGGTGCGCTATGATCCCAAGCCCCGCGAGGTGGTCGTGCGCCGGGGTGAGAACCGTGGTCAGACCCTGACCCAGCGCAATGTGGTGCGCCAGATCGCCCGCCTGGGCGAGTGGCGCGGCCGACCCACCGCCTATGTCATGCCAGAGGCTGCGGAAGAGGGGCTTGAGACCCTGCTGATCGTCCAGGCGCCCAAGGGCGGCAAGATCCTGGCGGCCATGCCCCGCCAGACCCTGCTCGCCCGGCCCTAGGTAAATATAAGCCGCAGAACGAAAAAGACCCGCGCGAAGGAGTGGGGCTGACTCCGCGCGGGTCTTCTCAGGGGAAGAGGATATGACGCCGGCTGACCGAGGCCCGTGATCCCAGGGGGGCTGGGGGGGCTGTTCAGGATCCGGAACCGCGAAGTCCCGATCAACCGACGCTCTCCTTATCGAGGCTCAAACAGGCGGGCGCAGGACCGAAATAAGGTCTTTTCACGGCGTGGGTCATCTGGCGGCCGACCCCACGTGACCTCTCGATTTCGTCGCGAGATTGAGTCACGCTCATGGGCGATGGCCATTGATCCGTCCGCCAACGAGTCCAACCCGCCCGGCCGCAAGGGCGCGCCGATCTTTTTCCAGCGCCAGGAGTTCCAGCGCCTGCTCGCCCTCTATGGGCGGATGGTGGCGGCCGGCGAATGGCGGGACTATTCCATCGAGCCCGGGCTCGAGGCCTGCGCCTTCTCGGTGTTCCGCCGGGCTTCGGAGGCGCCGCTCTACCGGATCGAGAAACGCCCAGCCTTGGCCAGGCGGCAGGGCGCATGGGCGGTGATCGGCCAGGGCGGCATGATCCTGCGCCGGGGCCACGAGCTGGACCAGGTCCTGCGGGTGTTCGACAAGGGCCGGTTCAAGGTCATCGACTGACCGGAACCCGCGCTATGCGATGATGTCGGGGGTCAGCTGGTCTTCCAGGGCCGCGATCTCGTCCTTCAAGGCGAGCTTGCGGCGTTTGAAGCGGCCCAGGGTCCCGAGGCTCGGGGTCGGCATGGCGCTGATGGCCTGAACGGCCACGTCCAGGTCGGCATGTTCCTGCCGGGCGGCGGCCAGCCGGTCGCGCAATTGGGTCTCGGGATCGGGTCCTAGATCGTTCATGCGGCTACCGCTCCCCTTGCACCCGCGACGCCCGCCAGCGTCCCGACATCATCGGATTTTGCGCCTCAGGGGTAAAGGCGGCCTTATGCCTCCGCCCTCACTTCAGGCCAGAACGCGGGCCAGAGCCGCGAGGTCGGCGGGGTCGAGGGCCGGGTCCCAGGCATGGCCCGCCGCCGCCAGGGCGTCGCTCAGGGGAACCAGGGGCGTCTGGCCGGGATCGATCGTCTCCAGCGCCTCAAGCAGGCGGCGCTCGGCCGCCAGTTCGGCCGCCTTCACCTGCGCCCGCAAGGCCTCTCTCGTCGCGTCCGGCGTCGGGGGCAGGGGCGCCTTCAAGGCCCGGCGGGCGGCGCGCAAGGGGAGGATGGCGGCCGCCTCCCAGGCCCGGGCCAGGGCGGCGGCGGCGTCCAGGGCGGCGGGATCGGTGGTGCGGGCGAAGGCCGCCCAGAGCAGCAGGGGAACGTTCTGGCCGTGGTCGTCCTGCAGGGCCAGGGCCGCTTCCGCGACGCCGGGACGCCCATAGGTGTCCACCGCCCAGTTCCACAGGCCCATGGCGCTCAGTCCTGCACCGGCGGCATGGCCATGTCCTGGCCCCAGCGCTTCACCCTGGCCCAGGAGAGGCCGAACAGATCCAGCGCCCGGCCCACCGACTGGTCCACCATCTCCTCCAGGCTGACCGGCTTGGCGTAGAAGGCCGGCAGGGGCGGGGCGATCACGGCGCCCATCTCGGCCAGCTTCACCATGGTGCGCAGATGGCCCAGGTGCAGGGGGGTCTCGCGGACCATCAGCACCAGGGGGCGGCGCTCCTTCAGGGTCACGTCGGCGGCCCGGGTCATCAGGGACGAGGTCACGCCGGTGGCGATCTCGCTCATGGTGCGCACCGAACACGGCGCGATCAGCATGCCCAGCGTCGGAAAGGAGCCTGAGGCGATGGCCGCGCCCACGTCGCCGGGGCGATAGGCCACATCGGCCATGGCCTGGACGTCAGCCACCGACAGCGCCGTCTCCTGGGCCAGGGTGAGCGCCGCAGCCCGGCTCATCACCAGATGGCTTTCCACCCCGAGATCGCGGCAGGCGGCCAGGGCGCGCAGGCCATAGGCGACGCCGCTGGCGCCGGCCACGCCGATCACCAGCCGGGGGCGCGCCTGAGGGGTCTCAAGAGCCGTTTGACCCATTTGCGACATACCGTCTCACCCACGCCAAAAAAACTGGCCCTAATCCGAACTCAACCCCGAGCAATCATATTTGATCTGACACCCCCGCGAAGGGGTGATCAGGTGTTGTGTCGAAAAACCCTTGAAGGAGGCGTAACCTATGGCCGTTGAAGCCCGCATCCGTGAACTTGGATCTCGCCATCAGAATCTGGACAAGGCGATTCAGGACGAAGTGCGAAGCCCCGCGGGAGACGACCTCCGTCTACAGGAACTCAAGCGACGAAAGCTTAAGCTCAAGGAAGAGATGGAAACCTTGCAGCGCAAGGCTCACTGATCTTCCAGAACCAAAAGAGGCCCGCGCATCGCGCGGGCCTCTTGCGTTTCCAGGGCCTGGTGGGCCGAGGTCAGTCCTGCTCGGCCGTCATGTCCAGGTCGGGCTCGTCGGCGATGACGCCGGTTTCCGAGGCCGGGCGCAGGGACGGGCCATCGGGATCGGTGATCCCGGCCTTGGCGTCGTCCTTGGCCTTCTTGTCGGCGGCCTTACGCACCACGCCGTCCAGCTCCATCTGGGTCGACAGGCCCAGCGTCACCGGGTCCACCGGCTTGATATTGGCCGAGTTCCAGTGGGTGCGGTTGCGGATCTGGTCGATGGTCGCCTTGGTGGTGCCCAGCAGGCGGGCGATCTGCGAATCGGCCACTTCGGGGTGATTCCGCAGGAACCAGGCGATAGCGTCGGGGCGGTCCTGCCGACGGGACACCGGCGTGTAGCGCGGCGCCTTCTTGGTCGGCTTGAGCAGCTCGGCGTGCCGGCTTTTCTGGGCCTTCATGCGATAGGCCGAGCTCGCCTGCGCGGCGTCCAGCTCTTCGCGGGACAGCTGGCCATTGGCGATCGGGTCGGCGCCGCGGATGTCGCGCGCCACCTCGCCGTCGGCGATGCCGCGCACCTCAAGGGGGTGCAGGCCGCAGAAGTCGGCAATCTGGTCGAAGGTCAGAGAGGTGTTGTCGACCAGCCAGACGGCGGTCGCCTTGGGCATCAAGATGTCGGTCATGGCCGTACTCCAGAAACGACGGCGCCCGGCCTTTCGGCCGGGCGGTTGTCAATATTCCGTATAGGCCCGTTCCTCCGGAAAGGAAATGCCCGGCCGCGGGCTTTCCCGATAGCGTGAAGGCCGCCGATCGGGAAAGCCCCGGGAAAAGCCAGCCCCTCAGGCGCTGGCGGCCGAGGCCAAAGGCGCGGGGGCCGGGGCGCCGGCCGGTCGGCCGATCCAGATCTGGCCGCTCCTGGCCACCACCTCGCCGGCGGCGTCATAGAGGGCGACGCCCGCGAAGAACTTGCGGCCTTCGGACTCCCGCGCCCAGGCGACCACCACATAGGTCTCGCCGGCCTTGGGGGCTTTCAGCACCTCGCCGGCCATGGTGCCCAGCAGGCCGACAGGCGAGCCGGTCTTGATCCACCAGGCCATGGAGCCCGAGCAGTCCAGGGCGCCCCAGGTGATCTCGTCGGGCATGGTCCCGTCGGGGCCGGCGAAATTCGCGTGGGGAACCCACAGGCCGGCGCAGACGCCGGGCTCGGCGCCCGGAAGCTGGCCCACATGGACGCCAAGGCCCTCGCCCTGCTCGCGCTCGATGCAGCAGGAGAAGCAGCCGCGGTGCAGGGAGCGGGTGGCGAAGGCCGAGGCCGCAGCGGCGGCGCGGGCGGCCTCGATCCCCGGCGAGGGCGGCGGGGCGGGGATCTGGTCGTCGGTGGCGACCTTGGCCAGGCCCAGCACCTGCCCCTCGGCGTTCAGGGCCGTGACCGACCCATCCTCAGCCGTGACCAGCTGGACCGGCGTATCCAGGGGTACGCCGGCGCGCAGCATGGCGCTGCCCTTGCCGCCCACGGCCTTGGCCAGGACGCCGCAGATATAGCCGCCATTGGCGGTGACGGGGGGGCCGCGGAACTGCCGCGGGACAAGGATCTCGGTCATGGGATGGGGCTCGAAAAGGGATCGGTCTGAAATGGGGCCGGCGGGCCGGCGATGAGAAACGGTCATGGATCGTCGGCGTGAAAATCCGCGCCGGCGCAGGATGGCGACAGATTGGCGGAAAACCGGCCGACTTGGCAATTCTCTCGGGGCCTGAGTCGCATTTCCGACCGAGCATCCTATCCCACCGCACGGCGTTAGGCCTGCAAGCGCCAGACAGCGGGAGAGACCCATGGCCAAGACCGACAAGATCGATGCGATTAAGCTGCTGAAACAGGACCACCGCGAGGTGGAGGACCTGTTCGAGCAATTCGAAAAGGCGACCTCCAAGGATCGCAAGGCCAAGATCGTCGAGAAGATCTGCACCGAGCTGACCATTCACAGCCTGATCGAGGAAGAGCTCTTCTATCCGACCTTCCGCGGCAAGATCGAAGACGACATCCTCGACGAAGGCTATGTGGAGCACGACGGCGCCAAGGTGCTGATCGCCGAGCTGATGGCCGGCGCGCCCGACGATCCCTTCTACGACGCCAAGGTCTCGGTGCTGTCCGAAGAGATCGAGCACCACGTCAAGGAAGAGGAGCGGCCGTCCGAGGGCATGTTCGCCCAGTGCCGCCGCACCGACGTGGACCTCGACGCGCTCGGCGAGAAGATGGCCGCCCGCAAGGCCGAGCTTCAGGCCCAGATCAAGGCCAGCGGCCTGCCGACCCCGGAAACCCGGTCCATGAAGGGCGCCGAGCTGGTCTATGGCAAGCCCGTGGAAGCGCCGGCGGCTTAAGTCAGGCCGGCTGATCCTCGAAGGCGGACTTCAGCTCCGCCTTCAGGATCTTGCCATTGGCGTTGCGCGGCAAGGTTTCAGGCCAGAAGGCCACCTTCACCGGGACCTTGAAGCTGGCCAGTCGCGCCCGGACGAAGGTCCGGAGCTCGTCCTCGGTGGCCTGGCCGCCGGGTTTGAGATGAACCACCGCCGCCGGCTCTTCGCCGAGCGTGCGGTGGGGCAGGCCGATCAGGGCGGCGTCCATCACGTCGGGATGGTCGTAGAGGACATTCTCCACCTCGACGCAGTAGATGTTCTCGCCACCGCGGATCAGCATGTCCTTCGCCCGGTCGACGATGAAGCAGAAGCCTTCCTCGTCCAGGAAGGCCAGATCGCCCGTGCGCACCCAGCCCTCGACAAAGGTCTCGGCGGTGGCCTCCGGCCGGTTCCAGTAGCCTTTGACGATGTTGGGACCCTTGGCCCACAACTCGCCCACCTTGCCCACCGGCAGTTCGGTGACTCCGTCGGCGGGATCGACGATCTTCAGCTCACAGGGCGGCGGGGCGACGCCGCAGCTGTCGGGGCGATGCTCGTAGTCCTTGCCGATGTTTGTGGTGCAGGTGGCCGAGGTCTCGGTCATGCCCCAGCCGTTGGACGGCGCCGAGCCCGGGAAGGTCTCCACGATCTTGCGCACCAGATCCGGCGCCGAGGGCGCGCCCCCATAGGCCACGGTGGTGAGCGACGACAGGTCGAAATCCTTGCGGGCCGGATGCTCGATCAGCTGCCAGGCGATGGTGGGCACGCCGCCGGTGTTGGTCACCCGCTCGCGTTCGATCAGGCCCATGGCCTCGACCGGCTCCCACTTGCGCATCAGGACCAGCTTGGCGCCCGAATTGATGGCCGGCGACAGGGTCGCATTGCAGCCGGTGACGTGAAACAGGGGCACCACCAGCAGATAGACCCGCTGCGGCAGCTTGTGCGGGTCCTGTTCGGGGATCGGCTCGCCGCGGCGCAGGAAGCCGCGGGCGCCGGCGCAGGCGCTGGCCAGGATATTTGCCGTCAGGTTGCGATGGGTCCCCAGCGCCCCCTTGGGCTTCCCCGTGGTGCCGGAGGTGTAGAAGATCGTCGCCACATCGTCGGGCGCCAGGGTCACATCGGGCAGCGGCTGGTCGGCCAGATCCTTCCAGCTGTTAACCGGTCCGATCACCTCCTCCAACCTGGCCAGGCGCGGGTCGGCGGGCAGGGCATCGGCGCGGGTGACATAGATGCGGGCGAGATCCGGGCAGGCGTCCAGGTGCTCGAGGATGCGCTCCAGCCGCTCGTCATCTACCAGGGCGACCTTGGCGCCGGAATCGGCGAGGCCGAACTCCAGCTCAGGCCCGGTCCACCAGGCGTTCAGCGGGGTGACGATCGCGCCCACGATGGCGCCGGCGAAGAAGGCCACGGGCCATTCGGGCAGGTTGCGCATGACCAGGGCCACCCGGTCGCCGGGCCTCACCCCGTCGGCCTGCAACTGGTGGGCCAGCGTGATGACCGCGCGGGTGAAGGCCTCGAAGCTGGCGCGGTCGTCCTCATAGACCAGGAATTCGCGGTCGCCGAAGGCCCGGCCGTTCAGCAGCACGTCGCGCAGGGTGGGCGGGGCGTTCTTCCAGACCTTGGTGGGGACCCCGTCGATCACCGCCCGATCCAGCTCGAAGCGCTGGCCGGGCGCGGTCAGCTGCGCGTGGGCCTCTTCGATGGACATGACGGGCCAGGGCTTGGCGGCGGTCTCGGTCATGGGGGTCCTGGTGTCCTCGGGTGGGGGTTGGTCGTCTTGTCGCGACCTGTGCGCTCAGAAAGCCGAGCCTTGGCCGTGAGGCAAGTCCGAGCATCCGGCGCGGCGCGGAGCGCCAGAAAAAAGAGGGGACACAAAGGACACGAAGGGGCCGCAGCATCTTCGTGGTCTTCGTGTCCTTCGTGGTTTTCTCTCTTATCGCCCGCGGCGCGTCATTTCCCTCAACCGTCATCCTGGGCCTTGTGCCCAGGATCCCTCGTGGAGCTTGCGCCCGCCCCGACGAGGGATGCTCGGCACAAGGCCGAGCATGACGGAGATGGTGTCGCCGACGATCAGGCCGGGGTCTTTTCCCGTTCGGCCTTCAGCTTGGCGTAGCCTTCCTTCAGCTCGTTCAGCTCCTTGGCGTACTTCTCCTTGGCTTCCTCCTGCAGGCGCGGGATGTGGTAGCTGGGGAAGAGTTCGTTCTCGGGCCGGTAGTCCTTGAGGATCTGCTTGGCCAGCGTGACCTTGTGCACCTCGGTGGGGCCGTCGGCGATGCCCATGACCAGCGAGCTCGTCACCATCCGCATGAACGGCATTTCGTTGGATACGCCCAGCGCGCCATGCAGGTGGGCGGCCTTGGTGGCCACGTCGTTATAGACCTTGGGCATGGCCACCTTGATGGCGGCGATGTCCTTGCGGACCTTGTTGTAGTCCTTGTGCTTGTCGATCAGCCAGGCGGTGCGCAGGACCAGCAGGCGGAACTGCTCGACGGCGATCCAGGAGTCGGCGATCTGCTCCTGCACCATCTGCAGGTCCGAGAGGCGCCCGTCGCGGGTGGTGCGCGAGACGGCCCGCTGGCACATCAGGTCCAGGGCATGGCGGCAGGCGCCGACCGTGCGCATGGCGTGGTGGACCCGGCCGCCGCCCAGGCGGACCTGGGCGATGACGAAGGCCGCGCCCCGGTCGCCCAGCAGGGCCTCAGGCCCCACCCGGACATTGGTGTAGCGCATATAGCCCTCGGTCCCGCTGCCGATCTCGCCGCCGGCGCCGACGGCCACGTTGCGGATGATCTCCACGCCGGGGGTGTCGGTGGGCACCAGGAAGATCGAGGTGCGCCGATAGGGGTCCTTGGCGTCCGGATCGGTGATCGCATAGACCACCAGCAGCTTCGAATAGCGGGCGTTGGTGGAGAACCACTTCTCGCCATTGATGATCCAGTCCTTGCCGTCCTGCACCGCGCGGGTGGTGAAGGTCAGGGGATCGGACCCGCCGGCGGGCTCGGACATCGAGAAGGCCGAGCGGATCTCGCCGTTCAGCAGCGGCCAGAGCCAGCGCTCCTTCTGGGCGTCGGTGCCGTAGTGGGCGATGATCTCGGCGTTGCCGGTGTCGGGCGCCTGGCAGCCGAAGACGGTGGGGGCGATGGAGTTGCGCCCCAGCTTCTCGTTCATCAGGCCGAGCTTGAGCTGGCCATAGCCCTGGCCGCCAAGCTCGGGGCCGAGGTGGCAGGCCCACAGACCCTGGTCCTTCACCTTCTGCTGCAGGGGCTTGATGAACTTCTCGCGGCCGAGCGGGCCGTGGGCGGCCATGCCCAGATGGCTGAGGGGTTCGACCTCCTCGCGCATGAAGTCTTCGATCCAGTCGAGCTTCTTCTGGAATTCGGGGTCGGTTTCAAAGTCCCAGGCCATGTCGTCCTCCTTTGAGCCTCGCCGCGCCCTGGCGCGAGGCGTTTCGTAAATACGGTATGTTTCGGGGCGCCGAGCATACCGGAAATTCAAAATGCAGCGACCGGCCTCGGCCGCCTCCCGTCATTATCAGGCGCGAAGGCGCGCGACGCAACCGGGGGCAAAGTGATCGTCTAAGTAACTGATAATACGCCGCTTATGTCGCTCTGCCGGTTGACGACGATCGTCCGCCTCACCCCGCCAAGCTCTCAATCGTCACCCTCGGGCTCGTCCCGAGGGTCCCTGTCGAGGGCGGGCGCAAGCGTCACGAGGGATCCTGGGCACAGGGCCCAGGATGACGGGGGATGGCGGAGGGTTGGGCCGCCACCGCCCCCTGCGCCGAGGCGCAAGCCGTCAGTCGGACCCGACCACCGGCGCCATGGCCGGCGTCGCCTGGCCGGTGTCGGCGGCGGCGCCGCGGGGCGGGGCGGGCATCAGCTTTGAGGTCCGCCAGTTCCCCCAGAGGTAATAGCCCCCGGCCAGGATCACGGTCATCACGCTGCCCAGCGGGAAGCTCCACCAGATGGCGTCGGCGCCCAGCACCGGCGTCATGAAGTGGACGAAGGGAATGCGCACCACCCAGAGCGAGACGACCATGGCCAGCAGCGGGGCGATCACCGCGCCGGTGGCCCGCACGACGCCGGCGAAGATGAAGGCCACGCCGAACGGGATGAAGCCCCACATGGCCAGGGCGTTGATATGCCGGGCGATGGGGGTCGAGGCGCTGTCGGCCGGCAGGAAGAGCTGCAGGACGATGGGCTCCACCAGATAGATCAGCACCACCGGCGCGGCCGTCATGCCGATGGCGAACAGGGCGCCCATCTGGGCGATGCGGTCGACCCGGTCCATGCGCCCGGCCCCGACATTCTGGGCGGCCATGGAGGAGACCGCCGCCCCGAGCGCCATGGCCGGCATCTGGATATAGGTCCAGAGCTGCATCGAGGCCGCATAGGCCGCGGCGGTCTGCGAGCCATAGGCGTTGACGAAGGCCAGCATGACCACGGCGGCGCCCGACACCACCAGCATGTGCATGGCCATGGGCAGACCCTTGACCACCAGGGTGCGCAGGATGGCCGGGTCGGGGCGCAGCATCTTCCACTCGCCGCGCCGCAGGACCAGCACGCTGCCGCTGCGGTAGAGATAGACGATCATGCCGGCCAGGGTCAGCGTCTGGCTGATCAGGGTGGCGGCGGCCGAGCCGCCGATGCCCAGCTGCGGCGCCGGACCCAGGCCCATGATCAGGACCGGGTTGAGGACGATGTCGAGGCCGACGGCGCAGAGGGAGAAATAGAAGGGCGTCCGGGAGTCGCCAGCCCCGCGCATGGCCATCATCACGAACGAGAAGAAGTACATGAACGGCATGGCCGCGAAGATCACCCGCAGATAGGTGATGGCGTCGGCCCGGGCGTCGCCCGGCGTGCCCATGGCGTCCAGTATGGCGGGGGTGGCGAAGATGCCGGTGATCCCGACGCCCATCGACATGACCGCGAAGAACAGGGTGCTGGAGCCCGCCACCCGCTTCACCTGATGGGTGTCGCCCGCCCCCACCGCCTGAGCGATCAGCAGGTTGGCGGCCATGGCCAGGCCGAACACCGCGCCCAGCAGCAGGAACAGGATGTTGTTGGCGTTGGCCGTGGCCGTCAGGGCGGCCGGCCCCAGGATGTGGCTGACCCAGGCGGCGTTGGCGGTGCCGTTCAGGGATTGGAGCAGGTTGGCGCCGAGCACGGGCAGGGTGAAGGCGATCAGGCTCTTGCCGATCGGCCCCTGGACCAGGTCCATCTGACGACCGGAACGGGCCTTGGCGGCGGGGCCGACGGGCTCTTCGGTAGAGGCTTCCAAGACTGACTATCCCCGTACGCGCGACCTCAACTCTAGGCAGGCCAGCGGCCGGCCACAACCCGCGCGAAAGGCCGCCCGTCTTGAGCCTGCCGCATTTCACTGTATGAGCAAGGGCCGTGGAACGGGCGCGGACGAACGCCCGCAGATGAAGGTCCGCATGAAAATTCTGATCACCGGCGGGGCCGGCTTCATCGGGTCGGCGGTGGTGCGCCAGGCTATCGCCCAGGGACACGAGGTGGTGAACCTCGACGTCCTGACCTACTCGGCCAATCTCGACAATGTCGCGGAGGTGGCGGGCTCGCCGCGCTACGCCTTCGAAGAGGCCGACATCTGCGACGCTGGCAGAATGGCGGAGATCTTCGCCCGTCACCGCCCCGACGCGGTGATGCACCTGGCCGCCGAGAGCCACAACGACCGGGCCATCGACGGGCCGCTGGACTTCGTGCGCACCAATGTCACCGGCACGGCCGTGCTGCTGGAGGCCGCCCGGGCCTATTGGAACGGTCTGTCCTCACCGGCCAAGGACGCCTTCCGCTTCCACCATGTCTCCACCGACGAGGTGTTCGGCGCCCTGGGCGAAGACGGCGCCTTCACCGAAGAGACCCCCTACGATCCCAATTCCCCCTATTCGGCCAGCAAGGCCGGCGCCGACCATCTGGTCCGGGCCTGGGGCCGGACCTATGGCCTGCCGGTGGTGATCACCAACTGCGCCAACAATTACGGCCCCTTCCAGTTTCCCGAAAAGCTGATCCCGACGGTGGTGGTCCGGGCCATGGAGGGCAAGACCATCCCCGTCTATGGGGACGGTCGGCAGGTCCGCGACTGGCTGCATGTGGACGACCACGCCCAGGCCCTGCTGCTGGTGCTACAGAAGGGCCGCCTGGGCGAGACCTATTGCATCGGCGGGGACTCCACCCATCGCAATCTGGAAGTGATCCAGATCCTTTGCGCCGAGCTGGACAGGCTGGCGCCCGGCAATACGCCGCACGCCGAAAAGATCACCTTCGTCGCCGACCGGCCGGGCCACGACTTCCGCTATTCCATCGACGCCGCCAAGCTGAAGGCCGAGCTCGGCTGGGAGCCGGCCACGCCCCTCGATCAGGGCCTGGCCCAGACCGTCGCCTGGTATGTGGAGAACCGCGACTGGTGGCAGGCGATCCGCGACAAGGGCTTCCATTCCGAGCGCCTGGGCCTGGCCAAGGCATGAGCCTGCGCATCCTGCAGTTCGGCGCCACCGGGCAGCTTGCCCGGGAGATGCTCGACCGCGCCGGCCCCGGGGTGGCGATCACCGCCCTCTCGCGGGCCGAGGTCGACCTGACCGACCCCGACGCCGTCGCCCGGGCGATCGGCGAGGCGGGCGAGATCGACCTGGTGCTGAACGCTGCGGCCTATACCGCCGTCGACAAGGCCGAGAGCGAGCCGGACCTGGCCTATGCAGTGAACGCCTGGGCGCCGGGCGCCATGGCCAGGGCCTGTCAGGCCCGCGGCCTGCCCCTGCTGCACGTCTCCACCGACATGGTGTTTTCCGGCGACAAGGCCGGCCCCTATGTGGAGACCGACGCGCCCGCCCCGCTGCACGTCTATGGCTCCTCCAAGCTGGCCGGCGAACAGGCCGTGCTGGCCGCCTGCGACCGCGCCCTGGTGATGCGGGTCTCCTGGCTGTTCTCGGCCTATGGGCAGAACTTCCTGCAGATGATGCTGCGCCTGAGCCAGACCCAGCCGGTGCTCAAGGTGGTGGCCGACCAGCGCGCCTGTCCCACCGCCAGCGGCGACCTGGCGGCCTTCATCCTCAGCCAGGGCGAGCGCCTGGCGGGGGCGCCGGCCGGGGCCCCGGAATGGGGCCTGCTGCACGTGGTCAATGAGGGCGCGGCCAGCCGCTATGACATGGCCCAGGCGATCTTCGCCCTGACGCGGCCCGGCGATCCGCCGGTCATGGAGCCGGTGCCCACCAGCGCCTTCCCGACCCCGGCCAGGCGCGCCCTGAACGGGGAACTGGACTCCGGCCGCATGCAGGCGGTCTTCTCCCTGCAGCTTCGCCCCTGGCAGGAGGCGCTGGAGGACGTGGTGGCCCAGCTTTCGGCCCAGAAGGAGACGGTGTGAGACGTGGCATCATCCTGGCGGGGGGCTCCGGCACCCGGCTGCATCCCCTGACCCTGGCGGTCTCCAAGCAGCTGCTGCCCATCTACGACAAGCCGATGATCTATTATCCGCTGTCGGTCCTGCTGCTGGCCGGCGTGCGCGAGATCCTGATCATCACCACCCCGGAAGACCAGGCCGCCTTCAAGCGCCTGCTGGGCGACGGCTCGCAGCTGGGCGTGCGGTTCGAGTTCCTGGTGCAGCCCAAGCCGGAGGGCCTGGCCCAGGCCTATCTGCTGGGGGAGGAGTTCGTCGGTGGCGAGCCCAGCATCATGGTGCTCGGCGACAACATCTTTTTCGGCCAGAACTTCAGCCAGATGCTCCGCTCGGCCGATGAGCGGACCGCCGGCGCCACGGTGTTCGGCTATCCGGTCAACGATCCTGAGCGTTATGGGGTGGTCGAGCTCGGCGAGGGCGGCAAGGTCCTGGGCATCGAGGAAAAGCCCGCCGCGCCCAAGTCCAACTATGCGGTGACCGGGCTCTACTTCTACGACGGCAAGGCCAGCGAATACGCCAAGAGCCTCAAGCCCTCGCACCGGGGCGAGCTGGAGATTACGGCGCTCAACCAGGTCTATCTGGACGCCGGCGAGCTGAACGTCGAGCTTTTGGGCCGCGGCTTCGCCTGGCTGGACACCGGCACCCATGACAGCCTGATCCAGGCCGGCGAGCTGATCCGCACCCTGGAGCTGCGCCAGGGGCTGCGGATCGGCTGTATCGAAGAGGTCGCCTATTCCAAGGGCTTCATCGACCGGGCGCAGCTGGCCGATCTGGGCCGCTCCCAGGCCAAGGGCGAATATGGCCAGTACCTGATCCGCCTGGCCGAACGCCTCGCGCCCGGCGCAGAGCCGGCGGAATAAGCTCTAGAGTTAGAGCATTTCTCGATCCGATAACCGCGTCGCACTTATCGGGAAATGCTCTAGTCGACCCAGAGGTCCTGGGCCTCGCCCTTGCGGTTCAGGGCGCGGACGGCGCGCTTGACCACCGCCAGCAGGCGCTCGCGCCTTGCGATCTCGTCATAGGTCAGCGAGCCTCGCGCCAGGCCCTCCAGCAGGAAGCGGCCCAGGTCGCGGCTGGTCTGGAAGCGTGGATCGCTGCCGGCCTGGGTCAGCGCCAGGAAGCGTTCCCCCACCTGATTGCGGTCAAAGGCGCTCTGGGCGTTGGCCAGGCGCGTGCGCAGCATCGGATCGGTGCGGGCGGCGGCCTCGAGTTCGGCGAAGGCCACGAAGGGCGTCTCGTGCAGCAGGGCCCAATAGGCGTCGATGGCGTGCTCGGCCGCGTCCACGCCGGGGCCTGCGGGACTGGAGGCGGCCTGTTCGAACAGGCGCGCGCGCTCGACCTCGATATGGGCCACCGCCGCCTCCACCAGCTCTTCGCGGCTGGCGAAGTGATAGAGCATCGCCCCGCGGGTCAGGTTGGCCGCCTCGGCGATCAGGGCGTTGGTGGCCGCATGATAGCCGACCTCGGCGAACAGGCGCATGGCCGCGTCCAGGATACGGGCGCGGGTCCGGCGAGACTTCGGGGTCTCTTTGGCGGGATAGGTTCGGGCGTCCATCTGCACGGGCTAGGGTTCAATCAAAGTGCGGCTGACATATGGCGAGCTATGCTGCAGCGCCAGTGTTGCAGTGCGGTTTCATGAAAGCGACACGCAATCAGCCTACCCGACAGTCAGATGAGGCCGCTCCGGAGGCGTTCGTGGGCGATATCGGAATCCAGCGTTATCGAACAGTGTTTGTTTCGGACGTCCACCTGGGCACCCGCGGCTGTCAGGCCGAGATGCTATTGGACTTCATCCGTCACATGGAGTGCGACACATTGTATCTGGTCGGCGACATCGTCGACGGCTGGAAGATGAAAAGCGGCTGGTACTGGCCGCAGGCGCACAACGACGTGGTTCAGAAGATCCTTCGCCTGGCGCGCAAGGGTGTGAACGTCGTCTATATTCCCGGTAACCACGACGACCGGATTCGCGACTTCTGCGGCATTCACTTCGGCGGTGTCGTTGTCGCCCGCGACGCGATCCACGAAGGCGCCGACGGGCGCCGGTTCCTGGTCACCCATGGCGATGAATTCGACGGCGTCGTGCAGCACGCCAAGTGGCTGGCCTTCCTCGGCGACTATTCCTATCGCGGGCTTCTGGCCGCCAACACCCTGTTCAACCGTGTGCGGCGCCGCATGGGCTTCGGCTATTGGAGCCTCTCGGCCTATCTGAAGACCAAGGTGAAGAACGCCCTGCACTTCATCGAGAACTTCGAGGGCGCGGTGGCCGAGGAGGCCCGGCGCCGCGGGGTCGACGGGGTGATCTGCGGCCATATCCATAAGGCCGAGATGCGCCAGATCGAGGACATCCTCTATATCAACGACGGCGACTGGGTGGAGAGCTGCACCGCCCTGGTCGAGCATATGGACGGCCGCATGGAGATCCTCGAGTGGGCCAAGCTCCGCTCCTGGACCGCGGTTCGTCAGGCCCGCACCCTGCCGGAACCCGCCTCAGGCCTTGCGGGCGAAGGCGTCCGCGAGCCGGACCTGGCGCGGCCGGAACCGATCCTCGCCTGAGGCGTACAGCCTTCGTTGACAGCCCGCCGAACTCGTGACAGTTGGACTGTCATGAGCGAAGATGACAACGCTGCTGGCGACGCCCGCGACCGCCAGAAAGCCGCCACCCGCGACCAGATCCTCCGCGCCGTCGGCGCGCGGTTGGAGGCCGGGCCCCTGGACGAGCTGTCCTTCGCCGAGATCGCCAAGGACGCCGGGGTCGGCGAACGCACGGTCTATCGCCACTTCCCCACCCGCGAGGCCCTGCTCGGCGCCTTCTTCGCCTGGGCCCAGGCCCAGGCCACCCTGCCCCTGGCCGAACGGGTCCAGCCGTCGACGCCGGCGCCTGCGCCGGAGCCGGTCGCCCAGCCCACGCCCGTGCGCTCGCCGGCCCAGCGGATGTGGGAGCCGGCCGCCCCGGTGGACGACGTCCAGCGCCCGATGCGCATCCTGCTGGCCACCGACGCCTGGGAGCCGCAGGTCAACGGCGTCGTCCGCACCCTGACCCGGGTGGTGCGCGAACTGCGCGAGCTGGGCCACGAGGTCGAGGTGATCCGCCCCGACCAGTTCAAGACCCTGCCGCTGCCCACCTATCCCGAGATCAAGGTGGCCATCGGCGCCTATGAGCCGGTGCAGGAGCGGTTCAAGGCCTTCGAGCCCGAGGCCATCCACATCGCCACCGAAGGCCCCATCGGCCTCGCCGCCCGGCGGATCTGCGTGGAATGGAAGCTGCCCTTCACCACCAGCTATCACACCCGTTTCCCCGAATACGTCTCGGCCCGCCTGCCTGTGCCGCTGTCGGTGGGCTACACCTATATGCGCTGGTTCCACCGCCCCTCGGGGCGGCTGATGGTGGCCACGCCGACCATGCGCGACGAGCTGACCCGCCACGGCTTCCGCAACATCTCGTCCTGGTCTCGGGGCGTGGACACCGAGATGTTCCATCCGCGGCACGAGGGCGACCCGGACATCTTCGCCCACCTGCCCAAGCCGATCTTCCTCTATGTGGGCCGCGTGGCGGTGGAGAAGAATATCGAAGCCTTCCTTGGCCTCGACCTGCCCGGCACCAAGGTGGTGGTGGGCGACGGGCCGCAGAAGGACGAACTGGCCGAGCGCTATCGGAGCGCGGTGTTCACCGGCTCGAAGTTCGGCGAGGAGCTGTCGGCCCACTTCGCCTGCGCCGACGTCTTCGTCTTCCCCTCGCTCACCGACACCTTCGGCCTGGTGATCCTGGAGGCCATGGCCTCAGGGACCCCTGTGGCGGCCTATCCGGCGCCTGGTCCTATCGACATCATCCCCGGCTCCGGGGCCGGGGCGCTGGCCACCTCGGCCACCGAGGGGCTGAAGGAAGCCTGCATGGAGGCCCTGGCGCTCGACCGGAAGGCGGTGCGGGCCTTTGCCGAAACCTTCTCCTGGAAGGCCTGCGCCGAGGACTTCGTGCGCAACCTGCAGCCCTATCCCGAGCCGGAAAAGACCCGCTTCTGGCGCCGTCTGCGGCGTCTGGCCCGTGTGCGGCGCCGGCCAAAGGCGGCCTGAGGCCTTAAGCGAGGGCGGCGGCTACCGGGGCCTCGCCCGGGCGGGCGGCGCCATGCGCGCGCTTTCGCAGAGCGCTCAGAATGCTATGGATTTGGCTTCGACCGTTCCCGGAGCCCGCCATGTTTCGCGCCTTCACCCGAATCGCCCTGGCCCTCGTCGTGCTGGCCGCGCCCCTGGCTGTCCAGGCGGCCGACATTCCGCCCATCGAATATCGCGAGCGGGTGCTGGACAACGGCCTGCGGGTGCTGAGCGGGGTGGACGCCACCACCCCCAATGTGACGGTCCAGGTCTGGTACGGGGTCGGCTCCAAGGACGATCCGGAGGGGCGCTCGGGCTTTGCGCACCTCTTCGAGCACATGATGTTCAAGACCACCCGGAACATGCCCTCCGAGACCATGGACCGGATGACCGAGGATGTGGGCGGCTTCAACAACGCCTCGACCTATGACGACTTCACCAACTATTTCGAGGTGATCCCCGCCAACCATCTGGAGCGCCTGCTCTGGGCCGAGGCCGAGCGGATGGGCTCGCTGGTGGTGGACGCCGAGATCTTCAATTCCGAGCGGGACGTGGTGAAGGAGGAGCTGCGCCAGCGCATCCTGGCCGCCCCCTATGGTCGGCTGTTTGGACTGATGATCCCTCAGGCGAGCTATCAGGAGCATCCCTATAAGCGGCCGGGCATCGGTTCCATCGCCGAGCTGGACGCTGCCACCATCGACGATGTGCGCGCCTTCCACCGGGACTATTACCGTCCCGACAACGCCGTGCTGATCGTCATCGGCAATTTCCAGCCAGCCGAGCTCGACGCCTGGGTGGACAAGTACTTCGCGCCCCTGAAAACCCCTGACACCCCACTGAAGCGCGTGACCGCCGTGGAGCCGCCGCGCACCGGTCCCGGCGTCTATGACGGCTATGGCCCCAATGTGCCGCTGCCGGCGGTGATCCTGACCTGGCTGGGCGCCGAGGCGGCCAGCCCCGACGCCCCGGCCCTGCAGGTGCTCGACACCATCCTGTCCGGGGGCAAGTCCTCGCGGCTCTATAATGCGCTGGTCTATGACCAACAGATCGCGGTGGAGGCCCTGTCCCAGGCCGACCTGCCCCAGCAGCCGGGCCTGTTCGCCGTCGGCGCCATTCTCTCCAGCGGCCAGACCGTGGAGGCGGGCGAGGCCGCCCTGCTGGCGGAGGTCGCCCGCTTGCGGGACGCCCCGCCGACCGAGGCCGAGCTGAACGAGGCCCGCAACGAGGTGATCGCCGGCGCCCTGCGCGAGCGCGAAACCGTCGATGGCCGCGCCTTCGCCCTGGGCTATGCCTGGGCGACGCAAGGCGATCCGTCCCGGGCCAATACCGAGTTGGCGGATCTCGCCGCCGTCACCGCCGCCGATGTGCAGCGGGTGGCGCAGAAATACCTGGCCGAGAACCGGCGGATGACCATCCGCTACCGGCCCGAATCCGAGCGTCCGGCCGGCGAGGTCGCGGCTGCGCCCGCCGCGCCGCCGGCCCAGGCGGTGGTGTTCGACGGCGAGATCGTCACCCTGGCGCCGGAGGCCGAGCGCCAGGCGCCGCCGCCGGTGGCCGAGCCGGTGGATCCCGTCCTGCCGCAACCGGCCGAAACCACCCTGGACAACGGCCTGCGGGTGATCGTCGCTCGCTCCAGCGACCTGCCCCTGGTGTCCGCCGCCGTGATCGTGCGGGCCGGCGCCTGGGCCGATCCGAAGGGCCTGGCCGGCGCCATGTCGATGACGGCCGGCATGCTCACCGAGGGCACCACCACCCGCACGGCGCCGCAGATCGCCCAGCAGGTGGAAGCCCTGGGGGCGACCCTGTCCTCGGCCGCCGGCGCGGAATCCTCCAGCGTCGGCCTGACCGTGATGACCGACAAGGTGGCCCCGGCCTTCGCTATCCTGTCGGATGTGGTCCGCAACCCGGCCTTTGCGGCCGAAGAGCTGGAGCGGCAGACCGCCCAGGCCCTGGACGGCCTGTCGGTGGCCTATGGCGATCCCGGCCAGCTGGCGGCGATGACGGCGAGCCCGGTCATCTTCGCCGGCACCCCCTTCGGCCATGCCGCCGACGGGACGCCGGCCTCCCTGCCCAAGCTGACGCCCGAGACCCTGCGCAGCCTGCACGGAACCTATTTCCGACCGGACAACGCCATTCTGGTGCTGACCGGCGACATCGCACCGGAGGCGGGCTTCGCCCTGGCCCGCCAGGCCTTCGGCGACTGGACCGCGCCCGCAAGCCCCCGGCCGGCCCAGCCGGAGATCTCGCCCACGCCCGCGCGCCAGACGCTGGTGATCGACCTGCCGGGCGCCGGGCAGGCCGCCGTGCGCCTGGCCAAGCCGACCATCGCGCGCAGCGATGACGCCTACTATCCGGCGATCGTCGCCAACTCTGTCCTGGGCGGCGGCTATTCGGCCCGGCTGAACCAGGAGATCCGCATCAAGCGGGGCCTCTCCTACGGGGCGGGCTCGTCGCTGTCGGCCCGTCGCTCGGCCGGCGCCTTCCATGCCCAGGCCCAGACCAAGAACGAGTCCGCGCCCGAGGTGGTCGATCTGATCGCCGCCGAAATGACCCGGCTCGCGGCCGAGCCGGTCTCGGCCGATGAACTGAAGGCCCGCAAGTCGGTGCTGATCGGCGGCTTTGGCCGGGCGCTCGGGACCGCCGGGGGCCTCGGCGGCGTGCTGGGGGATCTGGCGGTGCAGGACGTGCCCCTGGAAGAGATCGGCGCCTATACGGCCAAGGTCGAGGCGGTGAGCGCCGAGCAGGTGAACGCCTTCGCCGCCGCGCGCCTGTCGCCCGCCGACGCCGCCGTCATCGTGGCCGGCGACGCCAAGCTGTTCGAGGCGGGCCTGCGGCAGCGGGCGCCGGATCTGCGGATCATCGCGGCTGAGGATCTCGACCTCGACTCCGAAACCCTGACCCGGGTCGATTAGTCGACCAAGACCCCCCAACGGGGGTTGAACCTTGGCCTTGGACCATGCCTGGATGGGGCATGCAGGATCGGTTCGATGTGGTCGTCGTGGGGGCTGGGGCGGCGGGCATAGCCGCGGCCGCGCGCCTGTCCCGCGCGCCGCTGTCGGTGGTGGTGCTGGAGGGGCAGGGGCGCATCGGCGGCCGGGCCCATACCCTGGCGGCCCGGCCAGACCTGCCGCTCGATCTTGGCTGCGGCTGGCTCCACAGCGCCGACCGTAACCCCTTTGTCCCGCTCTTTGAGCGCGCCGATATTCCGGTGGATCGCAGCCCGCCGGCCTGGCGCCGGCCAGAGGCCAATCTCAGCCTGACGCCGCAGGACCGGGCGAGCTTCGAGGCCGCCATGGGCGCCTTCGAGGCCGCCCTGGAAAAGGCAGCCAAGGCCGGCCAGGAGGGCCGCGCCCATGCCCACCTGCCCCGGGCGGCCCGTTGGCGGCCGCTGCTGGAGGCCTTTTCCAGCTATTACAACGGCGCGCCCCTGTCGCAGGTCTCGGTGCAGGACTATGGCGCCTTCATCGACACCGGCGTCGACTGGCGGGCGGTCGAGGGCTATGGGGCGGCCATCTGCGACCTGGCCGATCGCTCCCTGATCGTGCCCCACTGCGCGGTGCTGTCCATCGACCACAGCGGCCAGGCCCTGCGGCTGGAGACGGCCCGGGGCACGGTGACGGCGCGGGCCGTGGTGCTGACCATCTCCAGCGATCTCCTGGCCCGGGAGGCGATCCGCCTGCATCCCCCTCTGCCGGCCAAGACCGACGCGGCCACCGGCCTGCCGCTCGGCCTGGCCGACAAGGTCTTCCTGAGCCCCGCCGCCCCGGAGGTGTTTCCCCGGGAGCATCACCTGTGGGGCGATGTCGCGACGCCTGCGACCGGCAGCTATTATCTGCGGCCCCTGGGGCGGCCGTTGATCGAGGCCTATTTCGGCGGCGATCACGCCCGGGCCCTGGCCGCCGAAGGCCCTGGCGCGGCGGCCGACTTCGCTATCGAGGAGCTGGTGGGCGTCTATGGCGCTGACATCCGGCCGCAACTTCGCCTGCTGGCGGCCACCAGCTGGAGCCAGGACCCCTGGGCGCTGGGCGCCTATTCCCATGCCCTGCCCGGCTGCGCCAAGGCGCGCCAAGTGCTGGCCGAACCGGTCGAAGGGCGGCTTTTCTTCGCCGGCGAGGCCACCTCGACCCACGCCTTCTCCACCGCCCACGGGGCCTGGGAGACCGGCCTGCGGGCCGCCGACGAGGTGTTGGCCGCCCTGCGGGTGACGGCGGTCTGAACAGCCCTCAGGCGCCGATCGCCGCCCGCTCGCCCCAGCGGTCGAGGTCGGGTTCGTGGCCCATCAGGGCCAGACCCGAGGCGATGGATTCCAGCTCCCCGCCGGTCTCGATCCGTTCGGCGGCGAAGCGGCGGGCGAAGATGGCCCGCACGGCCGGCGTCAGGGACGAGCCGCCGGTCAGGAAGACCCGGTCGATCTGGCCGGCGTCCAGCCCGGCGTCCGCCAGGGCTGAGTCCACCGCGCCTTCGATCTGGGCCAGTTCCGGCGCGATCCAGGATTCGAACTCGGACCGGGTTACGGCCCGCGTAATGGAGACCGCGCCGGCCTCGAAGGCGAAGGTGGCCTCGTCCTTGGCCGACAGGGTCTCCTTCAGGCGCGAGACCGCGCGGTAGAGGGGATAGGCGTGGTTGTCGTCGAGGATCTCCACCAGGGCGGCGATCTTTTCGGGCTCCACGGCCTCGCGCTCCAGGCGGCGGATCTCGCGCATGTCCCGCGAGGCCCGCAGCAGGGCCAGCTGGTCCCAGCGGGCGAAGGCCGAATAGTAGCGGTTGGGGATGGGCAGGACCTTGCCGAAGGTCTTGTAGCTCGACCCCTTGCCGAGCGCCGGCGAGACCAGGTTGTCGATGATCCGGTAGTCGAAGGCGTCGCCGGCCACGCCGACGCCCGACCGCCCGAGGGGCTCGGCCCGGAAGGCGCCGCCCTCATCGCGATGGAAGCGGATGATCGAGAAGTCGCTGGTGCCGCCGCCGAAGTCGCCCACCAGGACGGTGGCGTCGGCCTTGAGCGTGCGGGCGAAGAAGAAGGCCGCGCCCACCGGTTCATAGACATAGAGGATTTCCGAGAACCCCAGGCGGGAAAAGGCCGTCTCGTAGCGGGCCAGGGCCAGCTCGGCCTTGGGCGCGGCGCCGGCGAAGGTGACGGGGCGCCCGACGATCACCCGGGCCGGCAGGTCCTTCAGCGCTCCGCCCGCATGGTCGCGCAGCTTCAGCAGGAAGGCCGAGAGCAGGTCCTCGAAGGCGTAGCGGCGGCCCAGGATCTGGGTCTCGGTGAAGTTGGCCGAGGCCGCGAAGGTCTTGAAGGACTGGATGAACCGCGTCTCCAGCGGGTCCTCCACATAGGCCTCGATAGCCCAGGGGCCGGCCTCCACCGTGCGTTCGGTGGGATGCTCGGGCGGGGCGTGGAAGGCCAGCGCCGAGCGGAAGGCGAAGAGCTCGCCCTCGGGCGCGGGAAACCGCACCAGCCGGGCCGGCTCGCCGGGCAGGGCCAGCGCCACGACGGTGTTGGTGGTGCCGAAGTCCACCCCCAGGGTGAAGCCGGGGGCGGACGAGGCGGTATCTGAGGCGCCCATGGCGCGGTCTCCCCCGGAGCGGCGGCGACGGATCGCCCGCCGCCCGGAGGCGCGCGATCCCTAGGTCAGGCGGTGGTCTGCCTTGGCGATCACAGAACGGCCTCGCCCTGGCTCTGGTGGTCATAGGCCGCCAGGGTGGCGAGCTGCAGGATGCGCGACACCGAGGCCGAGAGCGGGCAGATCTGCACCGACTTTTCGAGGCCGAGCAGGATCGGCCCCACCACGGTCGCGCCGCCAAAGGCCTGGACCAGCTGGGTCGAGATGGCCGCCGAATGGATGGCCGGCATGATCAGCACATTGGCCGGGCCGGTCAGGCGCATGAAGGGGAAGTTGCCGCGGCGTTCCGGCTCGAGCGCCAGGGCCGGGGGCATCTCGCCCTCATATTCGAAGTCCAGGTCCATCTCGTCGAGCATGGCCACGGCCTCGCGCACCTTTTCGGAGCGGTCGCCCATGGGATTGCCGAAGGTGGAATAGGACATGAAGGCCAGGCGCGGGGTGTAGCCCAGCGCCTTGACCGCCTGGGCGGCCTCCAGCGCGATCTCCACCAGGTCCTCGGCCTCGGGCATCTCGGTGACATTGGTGTCGGCGATGAACAGGGTGTGGCCCTTGCCCAGCAGCACCGACATGCCCATCACCCGGCCGCCGGCGGCGGGATCGATCACCCGCAGAACCTCGTCCAGCACCTGGTCGTAGGAGCGGGTCACGCCGGTGACCATGGCGTCGGCGTGGCCGAGCGCCACCATGCAGGCGGCGAAGGTGTTGCGGTCCTGGTTCACCAGCCGCTGGACGTCGCGCATCAGATAGCCCTGACGCTGCAGCCGCTCGTACAGATAGTTGGCGAACTCCGGATTGTGCTCGGAGACCCGGGCGTTGATCACCTTCAGGCCGGCGCCCTCGGGGCTGAGGCCCACGGTGCGCATGTTCTCGGCCACCAGCTCCTCGCGGCCGACCAGGATGGCCTCGCCCAGGCCCGCCGTCTGGAAGGCGTAGGCCGCGCGGATCACGCTCGGCTCCTCGCCCTCGGCGAACACCACCCGCTTCTTCGGGCCCGACAGGACCGAGCCCTGCAGCTTCTGCAGGAAGGCCGCCGTGGGGTCGAGGCGCTGGGCCAGCTGGGCGCGATAGGCGTCCATGTCCTCGATGGGCTTGCGCGCCACCCCGGTGTCCATGGCCGCCTGGGCCACGAAGGGCGGGATGTACCAGATCAGCCGCGGATCGAAGGGGGTGGGGATGATGTAGTCCGGGCCGAACTTCAGCTGCAGGCCGTGATAGGCCGCGGCCACCTCGTCGGGCACGTCCTCGCGGGCCAGCATGGCCAGCGCCTGGGCGCAGGCGATCTTCATCTCCATGTTCACCCGCCGGGCGCGCACGTCGAGCGCGCCGCGGAAGATGTAGGGGAAGCCCAGGACGTTGTTCACCTGGTTGGGATAGTCGCTGCGGCCGGTCGCCATGATGGCGTCGCTGCGCACGGCGTGAACCTCTTCCGGCGTGATCTCCGGATCGGGATTGGCCATGGCGAAGATGATCGGATTGGGGGCCATGGCGGCCACCATGTCGGCGGTCACCGCGCCCTTGACCGACAGGCCCAGGAACACGTCGGCGCCTTCCAGCGCCTCGGCGAGCGTGCGCTTGTCGGTGTCCACCGCATGGGCGGACTTCCACTGGTTCATGCTCTCCGACCGGCCGCGATAGATGACGCCGGTATTGTCGACGGCGATGCAGTTTTCCGACCGCACCCCCATGGCCTTCATCAACTCCAGCGAGGCGATGCCGGCCGCGCCCGCGCCGCACAGCACCAGCTTCACATCGGCCAGTTCCCGGCCGGTGATCTTGCAGGCGTTGAGCAGGCCCGCGGCCGAGATGATCGCCGTGCCATGCTGGTCGTCATGGAAGACCGGGATGTCGAGCAGCTCCTGCAGCTCGGTCTCGATGCGGAAGCATTCCGGGGACTTGATGTCCTCCAGATTGATGCCGCCATAGGTGATGCCGATATTCTTGACGACGGTGATGATCTCGTCCGGATCGGTGGCCGAGACCTCGACGTCGATGGAGTCCACGTCGGCGAAGCGCTTGAAGAGGACGCTCTTGCCCTCCATCACCGGCTTCGACGCCAGCGCGCCCAGATTGCCGAGGCCCAGGATCGCCGTGCCGTTGGAGATCACCGCCACCAGATTGCCCTTGGACGTATAGTCGTAGGCCTTGTCCGGGTCCTCGGCGATGGCCAGCACCGGTACGGCCACGCCGGGGGAATAGGCCAGCGAGAGGTCCCGCTGCGTGGCCATCGGCTTGGTCGGCACGATGGCGATTTTTCCAGGCGTGGGGTGACGGTGGAAGCTGAGCGCCTCCTCGTCGGTGAAGGTGCGTTTCTCGGCGTCGCTCATGAGCGCGGACGGTCCTTGCAGACACGGGTGATGGGATGAGGGCCGCAACCTACATAGGCCGCCCCCCCGCCACAACCTCAAGACTCCTGCGGGGTGGTAGGAATTGCGGGAGGGGGGGTGAGTGCGGTGGCCCTGATCGTCGCGCTTCAGGCCGAAGGGGAGGGAAACCTCGCATTCTGAGGCAGGGGCGTGAACTCCTGGTCGTCGCCGTCGGGAAGCGTCATGCGTCCGGCCTTCCAGTCCTCCGCGGCCTGGCGGAGGCGGTCCGGCGAGGACGACACAAAATTCCAGTACAGGTAGCGTTCGCCCACGGGGTCTCCGCCAAGCAGCATGACCGTGGAGGGGCGCGCGGCGCGCAAGGACGATGCGCTCTGACTCAGGACCGCCATCTGGCCGCCGCGCAGCGATGAGCCGCCGACCTCGATCTCGCCAGCGGCGACATAGACGGCGCGCTCGCTAAAGGCCGTCGGAATCTCTGCGACGGCGCCAGCTCCCAGCTCCAGGTGCGCATAGAACAGCGGGGAATGAGTGCGGACGCCTGCCGTGAGACCGTAGGCGCTTCCCGCGATGAGGTGGCCGCGCACGCTGGCGCTCTCCCAGGAGGGCAGATCATCACCTCCATGATGGGAGAAGGCCGGGGCGGTCTCTTCATGCTCGATCGGCAAGGCCACCCAGGCCTGGATCCCGTGCAGGCGACTCCCCTCGGCGCGGGCCTTCTCAAGGCGTTCGCTGTGCGTAATCCCACGGCCCGCGGTCATCCAGTTCACCTCGCGAGGACGCACCGCCTGGTGATAGCCCAGGCTGTCACGGTGCGTCATTTCCCCGTCGAACAGATAGGTGACCGTCGAAAGGCCGATATGCGGATGCGGCCGCACATCGACGTCTCGCGGGACGCCTGCTTCGATCTCCACCGGCCCGATGTGGTCGAAGAAGATGAAGGGCCCCACCATCCGCCGCTGCGTGGACGGCAACACTCTGCCGACCTCGAACCCGCCGCCGAGGTCACGGCGGCGTTGGTCGATGACCATCTCGATCAATTTGATGTCTCCGTCGCTCTGCGAAGGGGGCGATTGCAACCGACCCCTCCCGCTGTGTGGCGATAAGTTCGCGCTCATGGCGGCGTCGGAAGGTTCGGGCCTTCCCGAACCCTCCGACGCTCAGTCCGCCCGTTGGATTTAGGCCCCGACGCCTGCCGCCTTCGGGACCGGCGTGTTGAGAAGTTGCTGCTCCCAGAAGTACGCGATGCCGCTGCCGGCGAAGTGCTCCTGCACCACATTGGTCAGCGCCACCGCCGACTCCATGCGGGCCCAGTCCCGCTGCCATTCCGCGGCAAGCGCCATCCAGGTCATCATGTTCACCCCGGCGGCGATCATGCGTTGGATCGCCACTTCGTGGGCTTCGACCGAGGTGCCGCCCGAGGCGTCGGTGATCACTGTGACATCCCAGCCTTCTCCGGCCGCCTGGATCGCGGGCATGGCGACGCACACCTCGGTCCAGAGCCCGGCGATGATCAGCTGTCTGCGGCCGGTCGCCTTCACCGCATCCACCACCTTGGGGTCCTCCCAGGTGTTGATGAAGGTCCGGTCGATGACCTCCTGATCGGGGAACACGCTGGTGATCTGTGGGAAGATCAGCCCGCCGCGCTCGGCGACGACGCTCGTGAGGATGGTGGGGACGTTGAACACCTTCGCGGCCTTGGCCAGTCCGGCGGAGGCGTTCACCACCATATGGGGATCGTGGCTGTTGAGGTTCGCCAGCTGGTAGGGCTGGTGGTCGATCAGGACGAGCACCGAGTCTTCGGGGCGGAGAAGCGAGTCCAGGCCGTTGCGGAAGGTCATGATGCTCTCTGCGGCTGAGGCGTGAATAGGAACTAAGGGGCCGCACAAAGGCGACTTGCGGACATTGGCATCCCTCTTTCCGCTGCGGTATGCCGTGAGAGCGGTACGTTGTGTCCCTGCTTGAGGAACGCGATTTTGGAAATCGAAGACTTTCGGACGTTCGTGGAGGTGGCCGACGCTGGCGGAGTCTCTCAGGCCTCACGTCGATTGGGGATCGCCAAGTCAATCGTGAGCCGGCGGCTGCTACGGCTTGAGGCCGAGCTCGGCGTCCAGCTCCTGACCCGCACCACCCGGGGCGCCACCCTGACCGAGGCCGGAGCGGCCTTTCAGCGCCACGCCGTCCGCATCACGGCCGAAGTCGATCTCGCGCGGGAAACGATCCTGCCCGAAGGCGAGCTGCGCGGTCAGTTGCGCGTCTCGGCCCCGCTGACGTTCGGACCGACACACTTCGCGCCGGCCTTGGCCGAAATGGCGCGACGCCATCCGCAACTGAGCATCAGGACCTGCTACACCGACCGCTTCGTCGATCTCGTCGCGGAGGGCTTCGACTGCGCCATCCGCGTGGGATACCTCCCGGACTCCAATCTGATCGCGCGCCGCATCGCCCCGATCCTGGGAAAGCTCGTCGCGAGCCCTGCCTATATCGCGGCGCACGGCGCCCCCGAGACGCCGGACGACCTCGTCCGGCACGAAGCGCTCATGCAAGGCACGGAGACCTGGTCGTTTCTCGACGGGGACAAGATGGTCACGGTCCGCCCGCAGGGCCGCTTCAAGGCCGACAATGCGGCCGCCTTGGTCGAGGCGTGCTTGGCCGGCGTCGGGCTTGCCAGGGTCCCGGACTACTACATTGACGAGCATGTGGCGGCCGGCGCCCTGACGCCGGTGATGACCCGCTATCCGTCCCCGCCCGCTGCGGCCTACATCCTTCGGGCGCCAGGTCAGCACCCTGCGCGCAAGATCCGCCTGCTCACCGAGCTGCTGATCGAATACTGCAATCAGCCCAAGCGACGCCTCGGGGCGGCCGGCTAGACGCCGAGGATGCCGCGATAGGTCGGATGGACGACCTCGGCCTCCTCGGGGTGCTTCTGAAGATAGGCCGAGAAGTAGGGGCAGACCGGGAGGATCAGCAGGCCGCGGGCCTTGGCGTCGGCGATCACGTGTCTTGCCAGTCGGCTCGCCAGCCCCTGACCCTCAAGCCGTTCGGGGACCAGGGTCTCGGTGATCATCAGGTTCGGCGGATTCAGGTTGTAGGTGACGACGGCGACGTCGCCGAGCATCGAGAGCTCATAGCGGCGGCGCTCAGGGGCGTCGCGAATCTCCGGCTCGGTCATGGGGTCTCCAGGGTTGGGACTTGGATCGTCGGAGCCCGCGGGGCTTCGTGCGGGTCGAACATGGACGGGCTGAGGCCTAGGTCGGCGGAAACCTCGTCCTGGAGCACGTCCCAATGCTCCGCCAGCCGCCCGCCCTCGATGCGAAACAGGTCCACGACGACCTGCGGTCGGTCAGCCCAGCCGCGGATGCGCCCGTGGATCGCGACGAAGTCGCCCTCCGCCAGGATCAGTCCCGGCTCGTACCAGACCTCGTTGGACAGACTGGCGACCAGCGCCTTCAGCGCTGCGCGCCCCTGTGGGATGTGCGGGTTATGCTGCACGTAGTCTTCGACGTAGAGGCGGTCCACCGCCGAGGCGTCCCGCCGCTGGAAGAGACTGGTCATGGCGTCAAGAACCAGCGCCTTGTTTCGCTGGGGGCGCTCGTCGGACGGCTGTTCGGCGGGCGTGACGATCGTCATGGGACCCGTCATCCGCAGGAAGCGGCCATCGGGCAGGGTCGCATGAGAGTGGATCACCTCCCGATCGAAATCCTGGATGTGGGTGACGGTGGCGCCCGATTGCTCCTGCCAGCTGACCAAGAACAGACTGTCGCCGATGGGCGTGACCTGGATGTCGACGGTCTCGCTGCGCGCGAAGGGGCCATCTTCGATCTCGAACCTCAGCCGGCTCTCCGAGATTAGAGTCAGCCTCGCCGAGAACGGGTCGAAGGCGACCCTCAGGCTCAGGCCGACGGGGTAGCGGCGGTTCGGCATGAGGGCCTCCTTCCTGTGATGAGCGAGCCTCCTCACGTCCAGGTGACGACAGGGCGGAGCGCTCGATGCTTCCTGGAAATCTAAGGTGATCCCCTCCGTCGGTTTAGTCCGACAAATGATCAGCGGCGTCGCAGGATGGGGAACGCCCGAGTCTCTGGCGCTCGCATCCGGCCGGCGTCATTTCGCTTCGGCCTGTCGCGACATCCCCTTGACCGCGGCCGCCCAGGGGCGACATTCGCATCCCTTGCGCGCCCAGCCCCGGAGAGACCGTCCTGACCGCACCTGTTCGTATCGCTGTCGCGGGCGCCTTGGGGCGTATGGGGGAGGCTGTGGCCGCCGTGGTGGCGGGGCGGGAGGACGCCGAGCTGTTTGCGCGATTCGATCGGCCGGGCGCGGAAGACCCGCGGCTGGTGGAGCGGGGGGCGGCGCTGGCGGCGGCGCATCTGGTGATCGACTTTTCTACGCCCAAGGCCTCGGCGGAGCTGGCGCAGGTGTGCGCGGCCCGGGGCGATATCGCCCTGGTGATCGGCTCCACCGGCTTCGATGAGGCCCAGATCGCGGTGATCGGCGAGGCGGCCAAGACCATCCCCATCGTGCGGGCCGGCAACTTCTCGCTGGGCGTCAACATGCTGCTGGGCCTGGTGGCGCAGGCGGCCCAGGCCTTGGCTGCGGCCGACTATGACATCGAGGTCTTCGAGGCCCATCACCGGCGCAAGGTCGATGCGCCTTCGGGCACGGCGATCATGTTGGCGGAGGCCGCCGCCGACGGGCGTCGTGTGGCGCTGGAGACGGTGGCGCGGGCCGCAAGGGACGGGATCACCGGCGCGCGGCCAGAGGGCGAGATCGGCTATTCGGTGATGCGCGGCGGCGGGATCATCGGCGAGCACGCGGTGGTGTTCGCCGCCGACGACGAGATTCTGACCCTCTCCCACTCGGCCCGGGACCGCAGCCTGTTCGCCCGCGGGGCGGTGGAGGCCGGCCTCTGGGCCGTGCGCCAGCCGCCGGGCGCCTATGACATGCAGGACGTGCTGGGCCTCAGGAAGCCCGGCGCGTGAACCCCGATCTGGACGTCCTGGCCCTGGACGCCAGCGGCCAGCTGGCCCTGCTAGCGGCCGGCCGGATCGGCGCCGTGGAGCTGCTGAAGCTGGCGCTCGCCCGCCACGCCCAGACCCATCATCGCCTGAACGCCGTCATCGCCGCCGACCTGGAGCGCGCCCTGGAGCGGGCCAAGGCCATCGACGACATTCGCGCTCGGGACGGGACGCTGGGGCCGCTGGCCGGCCTGCCCATGACCATCAAGGACACCCTGGACGTCAGCGGCCTGCCGGCCTCGGCGGGCCTGGAGGCCCATCGCCGACGCCAGGCCGAGGACGCCACGGTGAGCGCTCTGGCGCGCAAGGCCGGGGCGGTGATCTGGGGCAAGACCAATGTGCCGGTGATGGCCGGCGACTGGCAGAGCTTCAACGGCCTTTATGGGACCACCAACAATCCCTGGGACGTGACGCGCACGCCCGGCGGCTCGTCGGGCGGGGCGGCCGCGGCCCTGGCCAGCGGGGTCACGGCTCTGGAGATCGGCTCGGACATCGGCGGCTCCCTGCGCATTCCGGCCCATTTCTGCGGGGTGTTTTCGCACAAGCCCACCTGGGGTCTGGTGCCCCAGCACGGCCACGTGCCGCCGGCGCCGGGTTCCTGGCAGGAGCCGGACCTGAACGTCATCGGCCCCATGGCCCGCTCGGCCCGGGACCTGAGGCTTCTGCTGTCGGTGATCTGCGATGGCGGGGTCTCGCCCAAGGCGCCCCCGGCCGATCTCGCCAAGGCCCGCATCGGGGTCTGGGTGGAGGCGCCGGGCCTGCCGCTGGACCCGCAGGTCAGAACGGTGATCGAGACCTTCGCCGGCGAGCTGTCGGAGGCCGGCGCCACGGTGGAATTCATCTCGCCCCCGGTGGACGTGGCCACCCTGCTGGACGCCTATATGGTCCTGCTGGGCGCCATCATCGGCGGTGACATGCGCGAGAAGGACCTGCGCAAGATGGAGTGGATGCGCCCGGCGGCGAAGATCGCCCGGAGCCGCGGGGCGGGTCCCTTCTCCTGGGCGGCGACGGCGCTGGCCTATACCGCCCGCCACCGCGAGTGGCTGGCCGCCGACGCCATCCGCGCCCGCCTGCGCCGCGAGATGGAGGGCGTGTTCGCCACCTATGACGCCATCCTGGCGCCGGTGGCCCCGGTCACCGCCTTTGCCCACAGCCAGGGTTCGTTCCCGTCGCGGGCGCTGAAGCTGTCGGATGGGACCAGCGCCCCCTATGTCACCCTGCTGGGCTGGATCGGTCTGGCCACAGCCTGCCTGCTGCCGGCCACGACGCTCCCGGCCGGCGTCTCGGCCGACGGCCTGCCGGTGGGCGCGCAGCTGATCGGGCCGCACGGGGGCGACGCGCGGCTCCTGTCGCTGGCCCAGGCCATCGACGAGAATGTGCGCGGCTTCACCGCGCCTGAGCTGAAGCTCTAACCGTGCTGGTTTAGCGCACCGCCGCCCAGGGCTTGGACAAGAGCGCCGCGCAGTTGATCAGGCCGACCAGGGAATAGGTCTGCGGATAGTTGCCCCACAGCTCGTTGCCGTCGAACGAGATGTCCTCCGACAGCAGCCCCGCCGCCGTCCGCCTTGTCAGCATCTCCTCGAACAGCTCGCGGGCCTCGCCGGCCCGGCCGCTGAGATAGAGGGCCTCGATCAGCCAGAAGGTGCAGATGTTGAAGGCGGTCTTCGGCTCGCCGAAGTCGTCGGGCAGGGCGTAGCGCAGCATGTAGGGTCCGCGGCGCAGGCCCTTTTCCACCGCTTCGATGGTGGCGGCCATGCGCGGGTCGCTGGGCGCCACGAAGCGCACATCCACCAGCTGCAGCAGGCTGGCGTCCAGCTCATCCCCATCGAAGGTGGCGGCGAAGCGGCCGAGCGCCGGATTATAGGCGCGCTCTTCGATGACGGCGCGCATCTCGTCGGCCCGGGCGTTCCAGTACTTGGCCCGCTCCAGCAGGCCGAGCTGCACGGCCGCATTGCCCAGCCGGTCGCAGGCCGCCCAGCACATCACCGCCGAATAGGTGTGGATCGCCTCGCGCCCGCGGAACTCCCACAGGCTGGCGTCCGGCGTGGCGTACATCTCATAGGCCCGCTCGCCGACGGGCTCGAGGTCGCGGAAATCCTCCACCGTGGCCGGCCGCAGCAGGCGCTCGTCGAAGAAGGCCTGGACCGTGGACAGGATGATCTGGCCATAGACGTCGTGCTGCAGGTGTTCGTGGGCCTGGTTGCCGATCCGCACCGGCCCCATGCCGCGATAGCCGGGCAGGGCGTCGGCGAACCGCTCGACGAGGCCAGGCTCCAGCCCCACCCCATAGACCGGCTGCACAGGGCCGCCGCCCTCGGTGTCCACCAGGTTGCGCAGATAGGAGAGGTAGTTCTCCAGCATGTCGGCGGCGCCCAGCCGCGTCAGGGCCTGGACCACGTAGTAGGCGTCCCGCAGCCAGCAGTAGCGATAGTCCCAGTTGCGCCCGGACTCCGCATGTTCGGGGATCGAGGTGGTGAGCGCCGCGACGATGGCGCCGGTCTCTTCGTAGGCGCAGAGCTTGAGCGTGATGGCCGAGCGGATCACCGCCTCCTGCCATTCCACCGGCACCGACAGGGTGCGCACCCAGCCGCGCCAATAGTCGGTGGTCTCGTTCAGCATGCGCGAGGAGGTGGCCATCACATCGGCGTCGAACCCCTCGTCGGGGCCGAGGAACATGGCGATGGGCTCCTCCAGACGGAAGACGCGCTCCTCGGTGATGTGGCTGACCGAGGTGTTGGTGGTCAGGCGCATGGTGGTCGGCCCGCCCACATAGCGAATGTGGTTAGAGCCGGTGGTCTGTTTGGCCGGCGCCTCGCCCCAGTTGATGGTCGGGCGCAGGCGGATGCGGATCCGTGGCGCGCCGGTGATCTGCCGGACCAGACGGATATAGGCCGTCGGCCGATAGACCCGGCCGAACTGGCGATAGCGGGGGCAGAAGTCGAGAATCTCGAAACTGTCGCCGTGCTTGTTGGTCACCTCGGTGCGCACGATGGGCGTGTTGCGCAGATAGGCCTGGCGGGTGCTGGCGTGATCCTCGGCCTCGATGGCCCACAGGCCATGCACGTCCCGGTCGGCGGGATCGCGGTCGCTGAGCAGGGCCGAGAAGAAGGGATCGCCGTCCACCCGGGGCACGCAGCCCCAGACGATGCGGCCGTGGCGGTCCACGAGGCCGCTGGCCGCGCAGTTGCCGATGGGAAACAGGTCCAGGGTCTGGATCACAGGTTAGGCGCCTCGCAGTTGTGTCGCATGGGGCAGCGTCCTTTTTCTCGACGGCGGGTCAGCGCCGTTTGCTAAGCTGGGACGCGCCAAGTGACTCGCCGCCATCTTGGCCCTGTGCGGGCCGCTCTTCCAAACGGGGACCCCATGATCCGAGCCCGCCGCGCGCGTATCGTCGCCACCTTGGGCCCCGCAAGCCGCAGCCCTGCCCAGGTGGAGGCGTTGGCCAGGGCCGGGGCTGACGTCTTCCGCGTCAATTTCAGCCACGGGACCCACGAGGACCACGCCCGCGCCATCGCCACGGTGCGTCAGGCCGAGATCGCCACCGGGCGGCCTATCGCTGTCCTGGCCGACCTGCAAGGCCCCAAGCTGCGCCTGGGCAAGTTCGCCGATGGCCAGGTGCGTGTCCGCCCCGGCCAGGCCTTCCGGCTGGACCTCGACCCGACCCCCGGGGACGCGGCGCGGGTCTGCGCCCCGCATCCGGAAATCCTGGCGGCGGTGAAGGTCGGGGCCGACATCCTGATCGATGATGGTCGGGTGCGCCTGCGGGTGGTGCGCCACGGGGCCGACTTCGCCGAGACCGAGGTGATGGTCGGCGAGACCCTGTCCAACAACAAGGGGCTCAACCTGCCGGGCCACGCCATCCCGATCCCGGCCATGACGCCCAAGGACCGCACCGACCTGGCCTTCGCCCTCGACCAGGGGGTGGACTGGGTGGCCTTGTCCTTCGTGCAACGGGCCGCCGACATGGCCGAGCTGCGCCAGCTGGTCCAGGGCCGCGCCGCTGTCCTGGCCAAGATCGAAAAGCCCGCCGCCCTGGAGGCTCTGGACGAGATTCTCGACCTCTGCGACGGGTTGATGGTGGCCCGCGGCGATCTGGGGGTGGAACTGGCGCCCGAGGACGTGCCGGTGGTGCAGAAGGCGCTGATCCGGGCCTGCCGCACCCGGGGCATCCCGGTGATCGTCGCCACCCAGATGCTGGAATCCATGACCACGGCGCCGACGCCCACGCGGGCCGAGGCCTCCGACGTGGCTGGCGCGGTCTATGAGGGCGCCGACGCCCTGATGCTGTCGGCCGAGACGGCGTCTGGCGACTTTCCCCTGGAGGCGGTCTCGATCATGGACCGCATCATCGCCCGGGTGGAGCGTGACCCCCGCTGGCCCGAGCTGATGGCCGCGGAATATCCCATCGAAGACGCCGACGCCGACGCCCTGGTGGCCGCCGCCGGCCGCGCCGCGCAAGGGCCCTCCATCGCCTGTCTGGCCAGCTTCACCACCACCGGCCAGACGGCCCTGCGCCTGGCCCGCGAGCGCCCGTTGCAGCCGGCCCTGGCGCTGACGCCCCACGCCAGCGTCGCCCGGCGCCTGGCGCTGACCTGGGGCGTCGAGGCCCGGGTGGTGCCCCAGCCGGCGGACTCAGAATCGCTGGCCAAGATCGCCACCGAGATCGCCCGGGACCTGGCCCTGGCCGCCCCGGGGCGTCGCATCCTGATCCTGGCCGGCCTGCCCATGGGCTCGCCCGGCGCGGCCAATATCCTGCGTCTGGCCCACGTGCCCCGGCGCTAGGCCTCCCGGCTCACGAAGGCGTTCATGCCGTAGGGGCGGGGCTGTATGCCGGCGTCAGAGGGTCTATGAGGAGGCATGATCGAGCCCTTCGACACCCCTGAGGCCCTGGCGGGCGCCGCCGCTGCGGCGACGGTGTCGGCCCTGGCCGCCGGGATCGCCGCCCGGGGCCGCGGCCGGCTGGTGGCCACAGGCGGACGCTCGCCGGGCGCCGTCTATGACGGGCTGGCCCAGGCCGACCTCGACTGGGGCGCCGTCGACATCACCCTGTCGGACGAGCGGTTCGTCCCCGCGAGCGATCCGGCCTCCAATGAGGCCCTGGTGCGATCGCGCCTGCTGACCGGCAAGGCGACCGCCGCCGGCTTCGTCCCCCTGATGGGCGAGGCGCCCAGCGCCGCCGCCGCCGCCGATCTGGCCGAGGCGCAGGTCGCAGCCCTGGCGCCCTTCGACATGACCCTGCTGGGTATGGGACCGGACGGCCACGTGGCCTCGCTGATTCCCGGCGCGGTCGGGCTCGAGGCCGCCATGGCGCCAGACGGCGCGCGGTTCTGCCTGGGTTTCGATCAGGCGATCGGCGATCCGCCCCTGCCGCGGATCACCCTGACCTTGGCGGCGTTGTTACAATCCCACGCCATCATCATCCTGATCGCCGGTCCAGAGAAACGCCGGGTCATTGAGCGGGCCTTGGCGGGAGCCGATCTGCCGGTCCGGGCGCTCTTGACCCAGGCCCGGGTTCCCGTGCGGGTTCTCTGGACGCCCTGAGAGAACAGACATGCCCATCCATCCGGTCGTCGCCGAAGTCACCGCGCGGATCATAGCCCGCAGCCAGGACAGCCGCGCCGCCTATCTGGCGCAGATCGACGAGGCCAGCCGGTCTGGGCCTGGCCGGGCCAAGCTGTCCTGCGCCAACTTCGCCCACGCCTTCGCCGCCATGCCGGAGGACGGCAAGACCCGCATGCGCAACCCCACGGCGCCCAACCTGGGGATCGTGACGGCCTATAACGACATGCTCTCGGCCCATCAGCCCTACGAGCGGTTTCCCGATGTGATCCGCGCCGCGGCGCAGTCGGTGGGCGCCACGGCCCAGGTGGCTGGCGGGGTGCCGGCCATGTGCGATGGGGTGACGCAAGGGCGGCCCGGCATGGAGCTGTCGCTGTTCTCCCGGGACGTGATCGCCATGTCGACCGGCATCGCGCTCTCCCACGACGCCTTCGACGCCGGCCTGATGCTGGGGATCTGCGACAAGATCGTACCGGGCCTGACCATCGGCGCCCTGGCGTTCGGCCACCTGCCGATGATCTTCGTCCCCGCCGGGCCGATGACCTCGGGCCTCTCCAACGCCGAGAAGGCCCGGGTGCGGGGCCTCTATGCCGAGGGCAAGATCGGCCGCGAAGAGCTGCTGGACTCCGAGATGAAGTCCTATCACGGGCCGGGCACCTGCACCTTCTATGGCACGGCCAACACCAACCAGATGATGATGGAGATGACCGGCCTGCACCTGCCGGGCGCGGCCTTCGTCCATCCCAATACGCCCCTGCGCGACGCCCTGACGGCGGCGGCCGCCCAGCGGGCGGTGGAGATCATCGCGGGGACCGAGGCCTATACGCCCATGGCCCGGGTGGTGGACGAAAAGAGCCTGGTCAACGCCATGGTCGGCCTGATGGCCACCGGCGGTTCGACCAACCACACCCTGCACATGGTGGCCATCGCCCGGGCGGCCGGCGTCATCCTGACCTGGTCGGACTTCGATGACCTGTCCCGCGTCGTCCCCCTGATCACCAAGGTCTATCCCAACGGATCGGAGGATGTGAACGCCTTCCAGGCGGCCGGCGGCATGGCCTTCGTCATCCGCCAGCTGCTGGACGCGGGCCTGGCCCACGACGACGTGGTCACCGTGGCCGGCGGCGGCCTGCGGGCCTATCAGCGCGAGCCCTTCCTAGAGGAGGGCCGCCTGGTGTGGCGCGACGGGCCGGAGACCTCCCTCAATCTCGACATCCTGCGGCCGGTCAGCGACCCGTTCCAGGCCGAGGGCGGCCTGCGCCTGATGGCGGGCGGCCTGGGGCGGGCGGTGATGAAGACCTCCGCGGTCAAGGCCGAGCATCACGTGATCGAGGCGCCGGCCCGGGTGTTCGACGACCAGGACGCCCTGCTGGAGGCCTACCGCCGCGGAGAGCTGACGCAGGACTTCGTCGCCGTGGTGCGTTTCCAAGGCCCCAAGGCCAATGGCATGCCCGAGCTGCACAGCCTGACGCCGACGCTCGGCGTGCTGCTGGATCGCGGATTGAAGGTGGCCCTGGTCACCGACGGGCGGATGTCCGGCGCCTCGGGCAAGGTGCCGGCCGCCATCCATGTGACGCCGGAGGCCGCCGACGGCGGGCCGCTTGCGCGGGTGCGGGACGGGGACGTGATCCTGGTGGATGCGCGCACCGGCCGGCTGGAGATCAAGGTCGATCCGAGCGAGCTGGCGGGGCGGGAGCCGGCCCGCGCGCACGAACGACAGGTCGGCTTTGGGCGTGAATTGTTTGGCTGGATGCGTCGCGCAGCCGGTCCGGCCGAGGCGGGCGCCTCGGTCCTGTTTGAAGAGGTGGCGTAATGGGCGTGATCTATGCCGGCCTGGTGGGGGATGTGGGGGGCACCAACGCCCGCTTCTCCCTGGTCGATGGCGAAGGCCATCTGCGCAACACCAAGGTCTATGCCTGCGCCGATTATGGCGCGCTGGACGAGATCATCGCGGAATATCTGGAAGAGACCGCCGGCAAGAAGCGCCCGGCCAGGGCCGTCATCGCGGTGGCCGGCCCTGTGGTGGACGGCGAGATCGAATTCACCAATCTCGACTGGCGGGTGTCGGAGACCGACCTGATCGCCAGCTTCGGCTTTGACGCCATCAAGCTCATCAATGATTTCGCCGCCCAGGCCATGGCCGCGCCGGTGCTGGATCCCACGGACCTGCGCCGCATTGGCCCGGACCTGCGCGGCGCCACCACCTGCCCCATTGTCGTGCTGGGCGCCGGCACGGGGTTTGGGGTCGGCGCCGTGGCCCGGTCGCAGCATGTGGACATCGCCGTGGCCACCGAAGGCGGCCATGCCGGCTTCGCCCCCCATGACGAGGTCGAGGCGGAGGTCTGGCGTCGGCTTCAGGGGCTCTATGGCCGGGTGTCGGTGGAGCGGATTTTGTCGGGCCAGGGCCTGTTCGACCTCTATCTCGCCCTGGAGGACATGGCCGGCCGCGACCCGGCGCTCGCCGACGAGCGCGCGGTCGTCAAGGCGGCCGATGCTGGCGACACCGCGGCCGGCGCCGTGCTGGACCGGTTCTGCGCCATTCTCGGCGGGGTGGCCGGCGATCTGGCCCTGACTCATGGGGCCCGGGGCGGAATCTATGTCAGCGGCGGCATCGCGCCGCGTATGGGCGATCGCCTGATGTCCGGCGGTTTCCGCGCCCGGTTCGAGGCCAAGGGCCGCCTGAGCGACTATGTGCGCGAGATCCCCACCTATCTGATCACCCATCCCTATGCGGCCCTGGTGGGCTGCAGCCGGGAGCTGGCCCAGCTGGAAGGGATGCGCCTGTGACCCCGCCCATGACGCTGGACCACATCATGGCCCTGGCCCCGGTGGTGCCGGTGCTGATCATCGAGGACGTCGCTGACGCCGTCCCCCTGGCCCGCGCCCTGACCCGCGGGGGCTTGCGCGCCCTGGAAGTGACGCTTCGTACCCCTGCGGCCCTTGAGGCCATCCGCGCCATCGCCGGCGAGGTCGAGGATGCGGTGGTCGGCGCCGGCACCATCACCTCGGCGGCGGCGCGCCAGGCGGTCGCCAACGCCGGCGCCCGCTTCGCCGTCAGCCCCGGCCTCATCGCCGGCGAGCGGGCCGAAGGGCCGGTCCCCCTGCTGTCGGGGATCGCCACGGCCACCGAGCTGATGGCCGGCCTCGACCACGGCTTCACCGCCTTCAAGCTGTTCCCGGCCAGCGCCGTGGGCGGGGTCGGCCTGGTGAAGGCCTTCGCCAGCCCCTTCCCCCAGGCGGTGTTCTGCCCCACCGGCGGCATCGATGCGGCGCGGGCGCCGGACTATCTGAAGGAGCCCAATGTCGCCTGCATCGGCGGCTCGTGGGTGGCGCCGCGCGACGCCGTGGCGGCCGGCGACTGGGACCGGATCACCGAGCTGGCGCGGGCCGCCGCGGCCCTGCCTCGGGCCCGGCCAGCCCCGGCGATCTTGACCTAAAGCATCCACAGGCGCATAAGCGCGCCCTTCCGGCGCAACCTCGGTCAGCGCCCTCCCCCGCCACGACCCCCATCACCATATGGGACGAGGGCGGCGAGGCCCCCCGTCGACGTGATCGTCCACGGGG
>NZ_JAUXVZ010000016.1 GCF_030680185.1 Phenylobacterium sp. | reverse complement strand
GTGGTCTTGCCCGACCCCGTGCCACCGACGATCAGCAGGTTCTCGCGCGCCTCAGCCGCGGCCCGGATGATCTCGGCCTGGGCGGCGCTCATCATGCCGCCCTCGACATAGTCGTCCAGGGTGAACACCACCTCAGGCCGCTTGCGGATCGCAAAGGCCGGTCGCGCCACGACCGGCATGAAGGCGCCCTGAAACCGCTCGCCGGTCTCCGGCAGGGTCGCACTGACCCGGGGACGGTCGCGGGTGACCACCTCGCCCGCGTGGTCGGCGAGCAGCCGCAGGATCCGATCCGCGTCCGCCGCCGCCAGCAGTTGGCCCGTCCAGGAGCGGCCCTCCCCAATGCGGTCGATCCAGATCTTGCCGTCCGGATTGACCATCACCTCGACCACCAGGCGGTCGGCCAGGGCCTCGGCGATCACCGGCCCCATGGCCTGGCGCAGGGCGGCGACCTTGCGGTCGAGGACAACAGGATGTCGTTCGGTCATGGGGCGCTCACGCAAACGGAGGGGTCAAAGGCTGCCATCGTCGTCATCGGCCCGTAGAGCAGCGACAGGGGCCATGGTCAGGTAGTCAGCGGCCAACACCGCCTCGGGTGCGCCCGGGGCCTCTGCAGGCCCCTCAGCGCCGCTGTAGTGGGGCTTGGGCACGCGGACGCCGGCGAAGGGCTCAAGCGGCGCGCAGACGGCCCTGACGCCCCGCCAATCGATGCTGGCGGGCCCCGGCAGGTCAGCGGCCCCTGGCCGCTGCTCATAGGCCGCCGGAACGCCGTGAAAGTAGTCGCCGGTCCGCGCCTTGAAGAACGGCTCTTCATAGTAGCGGATCTTATCGGCCAGGATCGGCTTGGTGTTGTTGACGAACAGGAACTGCTTGCGGTCGTCCAGGCTCCGCACGTCCTCCTCCGACAGGATGTAGCGCTGCTGCTCCGACTGCGAGGTCGACCGGTGCGCCCGCCCGAACAGGCTGCGCGGGTCGCTGTAGCTCTCCCGCATCTCCAGCGCCTTGCCGGCGCGGCGCGTGACCTTCTCGATGCTCGTCGGCTCCGACGTCGCGAAGGTCGCGGTGATGTGCATGTTGTCGAATAACGGCGTTTTGTCACCGTACTTGGAGAACACGTCGTTGAAGCTCTGACAGACTAGGTGGGCGGTGATCCCGTAGCCGGCCATCTCGCCCATGGCGTTCTCCAGGAACGGCAAACTGCCGAGCTTGGGAAACTCGTCGAGCAACAGCAGTAGACGATGGCGCTTGCGCCGCCGCCGGCTGTCATAGTGCTCATGCTCCATCAGGCTGTTCACGCTTTGGCGGATGAACACCCGCACGAGGAAGGCCAGGCGGTCGGCATGGGCCTGAGGCGTGATCAGGTAGAAGGTCACCGGCGCCTCGGCGCAGACCAAGTCGCCGATCGAGAAGTCGGACCAGCTGGTGGCGTACTCGACCAGGGGATCGGCCCACAAGGACAGCGATGCGCGGCAGGTGGCCAGCACATTGGACTTCACCCGCTCGTCCATGCCGGCCAGCGCCGTCGCGCCCAGTTTCACCTCGGGATGGATCTCCGGGATCGGGGCGCCGTCCTCGTCACGCGCCAGCCCATCGGCCGCGTGATAGTCCGGCCGATGCCGGTGATGGGTGTGCAGCATGGCGTGCAGGGTCGGCTCGATATCGATCAGCAGCCGGCGAACCTGGGCGAGGTTCTTGAGCTCGTCGGACTCGCTGTAGAGCACGTGCAGGATCACCGCCGTGAAGAAGTCGGTGGCGCTCTGGTCCCAGAAGTTCAGGTCGCCGGCCTTGCGGCCCAACGGGTCGACCAGGATGCCGACCACGTTCTGGATGTCGGCGATCTCCATCGGCCCCTTGCGGACCTCGAACAGCGGATTCCAGCGCACCGTGTTGGGATCGGTCGGGGCGAAGTAGAAGACGTGGCTGAACGTCCTCCGATGATCGGCGGTGATGTGCCAAAGCTCGCCCTTGCGGTCATAGACGAAGGCGCTCTCCGGCCAGGCCACCAAGGTCGGCACGACATGGCCGGCCCCCTTCCCGCTTCGCGAGGCGCCGACGATGATCGCGTGCTCAGGTCCACCATAAGTCAGGTAGCGGCCTTTGAACCTTCCCAGCACCCGGCCCCGAATCTGCCCGCCCTGCCCGAACAGCTTGGCCCGCGCGACGTCCGCCAGATCCGCCCAGGCGTCGCGGCCAAACGCCTTGGGCGCGCGCGACGAACCGCGGGTCGCAAGCGCCACCAAAAGGATCGGCGCCAGAGCGACGGCGAGCCCCACCAGGCCCGCCCCGTCGAACAGGCGCGGATAGCGCGGCTGCAGGGCCGGATACCACTGCGCAAAGGCCCACGGCCGATAGAGGCGCACCGGACCGACATCGGCCCAGCCCGGCCCCAGCGCGGCGGCGTAGTGCAGGCCGTGCGCCGCCTGTTGGGTCGCCCAGCCCAGGCCGAGCAGGATCGCCAACAGTGCGATCGGCAGCACCAGGGTGAGGCGTTGGGATGTGCTCATGGGGACCTCACCGACCCGGAAGGATGCCGCGGCCAATGGTCTGGCCCAGGGAACGGTTGACGCGCTCGACGGCCAGCGCCCGGGCCTGCGCCGGGTAGCGCATCAAGGCGGCGCGCGCGGGGCCGCCGACCTCGCGGATGAACCGTGTTTCGTCCGGCAGGCGGGACGGAACCTGCAGCTCCTTCTGGCCGAGCGCCTGGGCAACCCGCAGGTCGTTATAGGCCCGCGTGGCCCCCTCGATGCGCTTGTCGATCCGCTTGATCTTGCGCTCCAGCGTGCGCCGCTGGCGGGCGACGTCAGCGGCTCGTTCCAGCTGCGGGCCGCGTCGGCTGGCGACATAGGTCTGGCCGGCCGGAGAGGCGATCCACGCCGCCCGCACCTGCACTGCGATCTCGGCCCGTTTCATCGCCCGGCGCACCCGTGCGATGGCATTCAGCTCGGCGTGTTTGGCCCAGATCATCCGCGCCGGATTGCGGATCCACTGCACCAATGCGAGCCGACGCTGCCGCACCTTTGTGACCCGCTCTTCGGTCTGCCGAAGCCGAAGTTTCGCGGCCGCCAATTCGGCGCGGGCCGGCTGTAGAAGTTCGCGCTCCAGACCCCGCGCGCTGTCGATCTTGGGCAGGGTGAGCGCCGCGCGTTCCGCGGCCCAACGGTCCCGCTCGGTGACCATCCGCGCGCGCATCTGCTCAGCCTCGGTCGTCAGTTTCGACACCGGGACCGCGATCACCGGCGCCTGGGTCACCAGCCGGTCGGCGGTCGCCTGGAAGTCGCTCCGAAGCTCCTTGCGCTTGGCGTTGTGGGCGTTGGTGTCGCGGTTCTGTTGACCGCGTTCCGAGGCGATGTCCTTGCGTTCCAGCGCGCTCGCCGTCGGGCCCAGATGCACCCCTGGTTCGCGATCCGAACCCTGCTCCGCCAGCGACAGATGCGAGACCTGCGGAGCGTCCGGACCAAGGTGCCGCCGCAGGTGTTCGTTCTGGATGTCCGCCCAAGCCGAGCGCCATTCCCGCAGGGCTCTTGGGCTCCACCACTCCGCCGGCTTTTTGCCGAAACCGGCCGGTCCGACCGACCGCGTCGTGACCAGGATGTGGGCGTGAAAATTACGCTCGTCACCTTCCTTTCCGGGACGGTGCATCGCCACGTCGGCGACCATCCCGCGCGCCACCAGCTGCTCAGCGACAAAGGCCTCAACCAGAGCCCGGCGCTGGGCGAAATCCAGCTCGTGCGGTAGCGACACCAAGAGCTCCCTCGCGGGCACGGCGTCCTTGCGCTTCTCGGCGTCCTCAGCGGCGTTCCATAGAGTCTGCCGATCACCGAACGCCGCCGGCGCATCGGCCGGCGCCATGATCGCCGCGAACTCGATGTCGCCTTTCGCTCCGAAGTCGAACTCCATCGCCAGACGCTCGTCGATGAGCCGGTCGCCGGAGCGATAGGCAGCGGCCGCCACGGCGGAGCGACCGGCCGACCTCTGAATGGTCTGAACCTCTAGTCGGTACTGGGCCATGCGCCCTCCCCTGGCTGCGCCGTCACCTGGGTCCCTGCCGGGATCGCTAAGGGCTGCGCCCTTGGCTCAAGGCTTCCTTCGGATCGAAGCGAGGAAGGGCCTTGAGGGTGTCGGGCGAGGCCTGACTGCAGGGTTGGTGGGCGCAGCACATCCAACCCGTAACTGCGCCCTTGTGACGAAATACGAGAAACCACGGCATAGACCGATTTGCACTTTAGTGGCAGCATTACGCCGTTTCGTGCTTTTTCATCATCGAAAGGCCGCACCATGGCCAAGGTCGACAAGCGCCGGCGGAACGCCCGTCCGTCCAAGTACAAGCCCCGCTCCCCCGACCAGCTAGCCCGCAAACGCGAGCTCTGGGCGGCCCGGTCAAGCGACCGCGAACGGGCTAAACGGACCGATGAGGAAGCCGCCCTCATTGAGCGTTTGGCGGAGCTGGAGACGGCGCTGCGAGAGGCGGGCCAGGACGGAATACATAAGCAGCGGCACGTCACCCCGCTTGAAGACATCGAGGATGACGCCAAGCGTTTCCACGTGCTCAAGGCGCGCGTCGAACGGCTTGAAGCGCTCTGGTCGATCAACAAACGCAGACGCGAAACACGTGGCAAAATCATCATTGGCGGCGCCCTGCTGGCCGAGGCAGGCGACGCGCATTTCGCAGGCGACGACGAGCTTCTGGCGCGCCTAGTCGATATCCTCGACCGGCGTGTAGAACGGGTTCGCGACCGCCTGACCGTGCGCGAACTTCTGGGCGATGTGCCCCTGCCCTTGCGGCCTGGCGGCGACCTGAATGAAGACGCACAGTCAGCGCTCCAGGCCGCCGGAGAGCCCCTGCCGGACTTCGATCTGATGGCCGAATCTGCCCTCGCTCAGGAAGCCGGCGGGGAGCTGCTGCCGAGCGAAGTCGACCCGGACTACGCCGACCTCGACCCGGCTTGGCGGGCCGCCTGATCATCGGTCTTCTCCGGCCGCCAGGCCCGGGCCGTCCACGAAGATGGAGCGGCCGGGGTCGGCGACTTTCGTCGCGCGCATAGCCCCCTGCCCTGCCGCTTCCGGGGCTGGGCTGGAGACTGCGCTCGGGTCTTGCGCAGCGCGATTGTCGCCGACGAAGATCGCCCCGCCGGCGGACTGCCAGGCCGCTGCTGAGGAAGATCCACGAGGGGTCGACGAGGGCTTGGCGGAACGCGTGCCCCTCCCCCCGGCCGAGCGCACATCGACATAGAAGCTATGGGCGCCGATCACGGCCGAAGGCCCCGTTCCGCCGAAGTTTACGAGGCCCTCGGAGACCTCGCCGCGGGTCGCCCGGTCCGCCACGATTTGCGGGTTCTGGAAGAAGCGCGCCCCGTTGGTGAGATCAGGTAGGCGACCCTCAAGAGCGAGATTGAGAATGGTCTCGATCCGCGCCCGCTGCGCGACTGTGGAGGCCGGCAGGCGACGCCAGTCGCCGCCGACCCGCATCACCGGCTCGAACTGGCCTCGGGCATTGACCACGGCCTCGACCGTGGCGCCCCATCGCCCGTCCTGGACCCGGTTGAGGATCGTGTAGACGACGGCGGCCAGGCCGCTGTCGCCCTGATTACCGGCCTCGGCGAAGGCGACCCGGGTGATCGCTTCGCGCGCGTCCGGGCCGGCCACGAGGGGAGCAAGACCGCTCCGCGTCAAAGGCGGCGCCATCACCGCCGAGGCGGGCGCGGGAGGCGGGCAATTGACGCCCGCGGGCAAAGGTTGGGCGCTCTGTCCGCGCGCGAGAAGCAGGCACAATCCCGCCAGGGCAGCCGGGTCCATCAACGGTCTCCAGGGTGGGAAAGCGACAGGGTCACCGGCCGGAACACACCGACGATTTCGGCGCGGTTTACCGGGCCGAAGTAGCGACTGTCGAAGCTGTTGGGGATGCGGTCGGAGAAGACAAACACTTCGCCGTCGTGAAGCCGGCGGCAGCCGTTCCAACGCGGCAGGACAGCGCCGCGGCGATCCTTGTTCAGGATCGGGGCGCGCACCTGTCCATTGATCACCAACCGGCCGTCGCCCGTGCAGACCTGGTCGCCGGACACGGCGGCGACGGACTTCAAAACCGGGACCCGGCGCAGGTAGTTCATATCCCCGTCTGCGTAGGGAAAAGCGGCCGCTGGCGCGGGAAATGCGACCAGCGCGCCGACCCTCACCGGCTCGGCCTGTCGCACATAAAGCCCCTCCGGCTCACTGGCCGTTCGGTTCCACAAGAGCAGCGGACGAGCGCCCCCGGCCGTGGCCATCGACAGTGCGCTGATGAGCGCGGCCCCGCCGCCCAGGACGCAGGCCAACGGCGTCCAACGCGGGGCTGTAGGAGTGAGAAACATCAGGTGGGACCGGCGCAGCCAAAACGAGCCGAAGGCTCGGCAGGGCTTGCGGCCACGATGTGGCTCATGCCCGGCGATTGTGGGCTTAACGGGCGCCTAGCCGGTCACTGATACCCCGACAAACGGGGCGAGTTGCCCATGGGCAACTTGTCGGGAAATCTCGCTAGGAGGCGAGATCCACGAGGGTGGAAGGGAAAAGTTGCCCATGGGCAACTAGGCCTTCGGACGGACCCGATCGAGCTCGCGGGCGAAGGCGGCCTGGAAGTCCGCGTTGCTCGCTTCGGCGTCCAGCGACAGTTCGAGCACGACCCGTTTGGCGCCCTTGCGCGCCAGGGTGAACAGGGTCGCGCCAGCGTCATTGTTCACGCTCACGACGCCCTTGGCGGACGGCTTCTTCGCTGGCGCTGAGAATGCGGTCGCCTTGACCAGCAGGGTCACGACCTTGGCGGGGTCAAGCAACCCCTTCCCGCTCGCCACCGCCGCCGCCTGCACGCCGGCCAGACGCTTGGCTTCCGCCATCACCTTCGGACGCGAAGCATCGTCGGCCAGCAGGGGTTTCAGCGTCCGGGCATGGCGCTCCTTCAGCTGGCGCGGATCGCCGAACGCGTCGACGACGTCGGTCGGCAGCTTGCCGAGGTCCAGGAAGCGCGAGAGCCAGGCCTTGGGCACTTCCAGCCGTTCGGCCATGCGCTGCGCGACACCGCCGTAGAAGGTCTCGACCGCATGGCGGTAATCGAGCGCGCGCTCGTAGTCGCTGATGTCTTGGCGGGCGCGGTTCTCGACGTCGGCCAGGCGGAAGGCCTGCTCGTCGGTGAGCTCGCGCTCCTCGATCAGGTAGCGGATCTCGCGATGCTCGACATTGCGCAAGTAGCTGACCGACCAATGCCGGCGCGCGCCGCTGATGACCTCGTAATCGAAGGCCGGGTCGTCCTCGACCCGCCGCACAATCGCAGGAAACTCTTGCTCGCCCTGGGACCGCAGGCTCTCCAGCAGATCGGCGCAAGACGCCTCGTTGAGCAGGTCGTAGCGGCGATTGTGACGGCTCCACATCCGGCAACGGGCCGGATCGACGAGCTTGAGGGTCTTTTCCTTGACGTCCCCGGACGTCACCCGCGCCAGCCCTGTCAGGCGGGTGCTCAGACGCTCGGTCGCGGGCGAGCCGCGCTCAACGGTCGGGGTTTCAGTGACCGGAGCCACCAAGCCCGCGAGGATGGAGCGGTTCTTGCCTGTTGTGGATGCCATGACCGCCCTCCCCTATCCTAGTCCAAGCCGACGAAGCTCCGGCCGATGGCTCGGCCAGGCTTTGCGAATCAGCAGTTCGATCTCGCCGTTGAGGCGATCCAGATTGTTGCGGCAGCGCTCATAGGTCTTGGTCGCCGGACCGCTCAGCTCATAGACGGTGCGCAGCTGGACGTTGGCGTTGTCGATCTCGGCGGAGTCGAGCAGCGAGGCCGACAGCATGTCGGCGCCGAACACTGCCTCCATCATCTCCCGGATCTGCGTGTGGGCGCTCTTGCCCTCATCAACCTTGGTCGCGACAACGCGCAGGAAATGGTAGCCCCGGGCGCCCAGGTGGTTCTGCATCACCTCGAGCGTCTCGACGATCATCCGCAGGAAGTGCGCCGTCGAGGCGAAGTCGACCGTCGAGGGCGGCGTCGGGATCAGCAGCGCATTGGCGGCGCGCAGCACGGCCAGCGAAAGCATGCCCAGCGCCGGCGGCGGATCGAGTAGGACCACGTCGTAGTCCCCGGCCATACTTTCAACGCCGCGACGCAGACGGTCGAGCGCGTCCGGATTGCCGCGAAGCCGTGCCGCGGCCTCGTATTCGGCCTGGTATAACCCAAGGTTCGCAGGCACCAGGTCGATGCCTGGCCAGGCGGTGGACCGCAGGGCATACTTCAGGTCGGGTTCGCCGCCATGGCGGAAGAAGGGGAGGAGGGTCTCCTCGTCGTCGATGTCGATGTCGGGGTTGAAGCCGAAGATCGTCGTGGTGCTCGCCTGGCTGTCGCAGTCGATCACCGCCACCCGGTAGCCCTTCAACGCCAGGAATTGGGCGACGTGGCAGGTCAGCGTGCTCTTGCCGACCCCACCCTTGAAGTTCTGCACCGCCAGGACGATGGGCGGATCGTCAGGCCCACGCCGGGGGCGTGTGCCGAAGACGTCGCGCATGTGATTGACCTCGGACAGGCTGTAGCCTTCCCGGCGCCCGGTCGAGCTCAGGCGGGGGGCGGGGAGACGTCCGTCGGCTTCGGCCTGCCGTATGGCTTCTGAAGTCCGCCCGACCATCTCGGCCGCCTTGGTGACCGTGAACCGCAGGTCGACGATTTTCTGCTCCCCCGGTGCAAATACCGTGGCGCGAAGGCGGGTGATGACGTCATGCGCCCGGTCGCTGAGCGCCGACATGGCGGCAAGCAGGACGGGGCCGGAAGCGGTGCTTTCAGCTAGGGCTTGCTTCGCCATGGTCCGCCTCCTTTGCAAATATCCGACATCATGTCTGGAATTTGCCAAGTTTTCGGTCGGATACAATGAAGAAAGGGTTAACAGCGCGCCGAGCCTGAACCCTCTAGGTTCAAGGCGACGGCAAGCCAGCCTGTCCGCCCCACCCCGTTAGAAGATATCTTAGGGATAAGGTTAGACAGAGTTAGGCGCCGCAACGGGGTCGGAAAAGCCAGTCCCCACAAAGGGTTTTCAAATCGGCCGGTCACCGAAACCCCGAGGGGAGGGTCACCGATCCCCCGGCAAGACGGTCATCGATCCCCCGTGGAAAAGGTCACCGATCCCCCGAGGGCGGAACCCGGCGCTTCTCAAACATCGCATCGACCTGCAAGGCCCGGGCGTCCTCGCGCTCACGGCGGGACGAATCGGCGGCGAGTCGCTCGAGATCGGCCTTGATGGCGGCGCGCTCGGCGGCGTCGCGCCGCACGAAATGAATCGCCTGGGAATTGTCGGCGGTGTTGACGAAGCTGAGGTCGTATTCCGGCAGATCGTTGGCGGTGACGATCCGCTTGAGCAGGTAGTTAAACTGCTTCAGCGGGCTCTCGCTTCCGGTCTTGTCGTGCAGCACGCTCACCCGACAGGTCCAGCCACCGGGCTGGTCGCCGGCGTGCTTGCGGGCGATGCGATAGATGGCGCGCTCGACCCCGCCCGCCAGCGCGAAATAGTCCGGATGCAGGGTCAGCAGGGAACGATCCTTGATCACCCCCTCATAGACCCAGTTGGACAGGGTCAGGCTGAGCCCTTTGGGCGCGCCGGTGACCGGATCCGATTCCAGCACCCACTCGTCGAGCCAGCCGAACTGCGCCTTGGTGTTGCGCTTCGAGCCGCGGATCGAGGTCTGGATCGTGGTGGCTTCGAGACGCTGCAGCGCCGCCTGCAGCTCCTTGTAGCCCTTGCCCCCGGTATCGCGCTTGATCGCCTTCAGCAGGTCGTAGCTGGTGGTGTGCAGGGTGCGCGGCAGGTCGTTGACGCCCTGCTCGCGCATCTGGTTGATCCGGGAGGTCGCCCAGATGAGGATGTCGGCGTCCCAGATGGTGGCGATGCCGAAAGCCGGGTTGGCGCTGACATGCACCCAGACCTCGCCGTCGGGGCTGGTGTATTCGATCGGCTTCAGCCGCTTGCGTTTGCTCAGCGAAAAGAACGGCCGCTCCATCACCTCCCGCTGGTCTTTAAGCGGCAGGCTGCTCATCCGAGGGATGAAGAGATCGAACTCCTGTTGTCGAATCGCGCGCTTGGACATCTTGGGCGCCACCATGCTCATTTGTGAGAGGGAAGGGTAGGGGAGGGCGCGCCAGGGCGGCCTCAGACCGGAAAGTTGCCCATGGGCAACTTCATCCGGATCCACCCCAAAAATGCCCTTCCTTTGAGGCCTTTGCGGGCCCGCCCGGCGACCGGACGGGCCTGCCGAAGGCTAGTCCTCGTCGGCCGCTTCCTGCCGATCAAGGGACTTCAGCTCGTGCTGCGGGGTGGCGACCACCACCTTGGAGAAGAACCGCTCCTGGCCGCCCTGGTCGGTGTAGCGGTCGTGGCGGATTTCGCCTTCGACGAACACCTTGGAGCCCTTGGGAAGATGGCGGCCTTCCAGCCAGCCGACCGTGCCCTGGTTCCAGATCTCCACCTGGTGCCAGGTGGTGTAGTCTTTCCGATCGCCGTCCTTTTTGGTGTAGCGGTTGGTGGCGACCCGCAGGGTGGCGACCTTCTTGCCGCCCGAGACGGTGCGGATTTCAGCGTCGGCGCCGGTGAAGCCGATGAGTTGAACCTTGTTGAGCATCACGTTTCTCCAATCGACCGCCGGGAAGAGCCCCGGCGGCTCGCGGTCCCTGCCGCGATCACGCGACCTGCAGGGCCGGGCAAAGGGGCCGGGCCAAAGCCCGCGGGGGGTGGAAACCGGCCTGCACAGAGCGCAGCGGCGGAAGGCCGGAGGGTCCGCACCCCGCGCCTCGCACGCGAGGTCGGCTTTGACACGGATCCGCCCGGCCTAGGTTCGTGGGATTGATCGCGGGGGACCGCAGCCCGCCGGATGTTTGCTCGGGGTATTGGTGACCGGCCTCAACGTTGAACCGGCCCCACGCACGCCAGCGTGTTCCCAGTCTCGAGAGCCTTAGGTCCCGCCGCCGGCGAGCACCTCCGCTCTCCAGATGGTGCCGCGCTCAAGGGGTCCACGAGGAGGGCAGGGTGATCTAGGCACCGGGCGCACGGCGCGTCCTCGGCTGATCACCCAGGCGACAGTTCAGAGATCTGGCGCTATCGTGCCCTTGTGACTGAACGCACACCTCCAGTTCCTGCGGACAAAGCCGACTGCCCTTCGCCGGTCGTGAAGCTGGTCGCAAGGTCGCCGGCTGAAGTCAGCCAAGGTGCGGGCCTAGGCCGCGTGTTGTCCCCTAAGGAGGCTCAGGCGCGACTGGACGCCTACGCGACGCCCGCCAAGGGTAACGATTAGGCGGATCGATCCTGCCGGCCTCGCAGGACGGTGACGCTCAAAGCGCGTCCCAAAGCCGCCGCCCACCGCGACGCGCATAGTCTTCGGTCAATCGGTCGAGTTCAGCCGCCAAGTCAGCTTCGCTGAGGGCGTGGTTTTCCAGGCGCATTGTGTGGTCGATTCGAGCGAGCCGCGCTTCGGCGACGACTCGAGCCCGGTCATGAACCATGTCAGCCAGCGGCCGGTTCGGCACGAGGACGTAGTGCAAGGTGCAGTCCAGCGCCTCGGCAGCCTTTTGCAGGCCCGCCAAAGTGAGCGTCCCTGCGATCTCACCCTGCTCAAGCGCGACCACGGTTGAATGGCTCTTGCCCAGGCGCGCCCCGAACTGTCGGACGGTCAGGCCAAGCGCGTCGCGGATCGCGCGCACCCATCCCTTGGGCGGACGAGGCGACAAGGCCGCGACATCCAGGGCGGAAAACTTCCGGTCCAAGTGTCGACGCGCGAGGGCTGAAGTATCGGATTGGTTCGACATAATGAACCATAACCGGTCGATTTGGTCGAGTATAGTCAACCACTTGCAAGAGATATGGATGATCATGTCTGACCGCGCGGCGCCAGGAGCGCCGCGCGGCCGCCGTCAGTGGCGGGTCTTGCGATTGTCGTGCAGCAAGGTGTGGAAGTGGGCGATGGCCGCGGCCTCAAGCTCGAACGGCGTGGCGCTGCGCTCTTCCTGACGGTCCAGCTCCTCGGCGATCGCCAAGACGTCCCAGCACTCGGCGACCACGTACCAGCTGCCGGTGTCATAGAAGTCATGGGCGTGTTGGAAAACCGCTTGCGCCATCGCCATCGTCGTCATTGTCGTCTCCCGCTTTGCTGCCGGATCGGCGGGCTCGTTCCCGCGATCTCGCGACCGGGTAGGGCGGGGAATAGGGCAGGGGACAGGGTCGGGGCCGATGGAAACCGGCCTGCAGCGCAGCGAAGGCCGTGAGGGTCCGTCGGCCCCGCCTCGCCTTCGGCGAGGTCGCCTTGGCCCCTAACCGGCCCGCCCTAGGGTCGTGAGCTGGATCGCGGACGAGCCCGCTTCGGCGGCGCCCATCTGGGAGACGACCTTCGATGTTGCGGTGACGTGCGGGGATCACACCCCCTCGAGGCCCCTTGGCAACTTGCCGTTGGAGCGCCCTAAGCCCGGGCGACAGGCACCTCGTCCAGGCGCGTCGTATAGCGCGGCGTCCGCCACTCGGCTTTCTGCGTCCAGCGCGTGCGGCCCGTGGTCGCCCCGATCACCACGCTGCCGCGCCCAAACCGGCGGTTCGAGGCGTCCAGCGCCGCCATCAGCCGCCCTGATCGCGCCGGATCCTTCGCCGCCAGCAGGCTTGCCTGCACCTGACCTGCGGGAACTAGGCCCTCGCAGAGGACGCCGGCCTTGCTGTAGCGATACCCGTCCCGCCAGGCCTGGCGCGCCGCCTGCCGCGCGCCGGCGACGAGCTCGGTGCTGTCGGCCGTAGCTTCCAGGAAGGTGACGGCGCCACTGGCGCTGTGATGCGGCCCCGCGCCAAAGGGATTGGTGTGCATGAACACCGACAGCCGCGGGGCGACAACGCCATTGCGGCGCAACTTCTCACCTACCCGGCTGGCGAAGCTCGCGACCGCCTGCAGCAAGTCGCCTAAGTCCGTGATCGGCTGGCCAAAGCTTCGGGTCACCGCGCACCCCTTGCGGCCCGCCGGAACCTCGTCCCACGACAGACAGGTCTGGGCGCGCAGCTCCAGTACCAGGCGCTCGCCCACGACGCTGAGCACGGCGCGGGCCTGACGCGGATCGAGGTCACGCAGTTGGCCGGCCGTGGTCACCCCCATGGCCGTCAGCCGAGCGGCATAGGCCGGGCCCACGCCCCAGACGTCGCCAACGGGCAGATCGTCCAGGGCCGCGGCGCGCACCTGCGGGTCGCTCAGATCGCAAACGCCGTCCAGCGCCAGCGTGCGCTTGGCCAGGTGGTTAGCCACCTTGGCCAGGGTCTTGGTGGGACCAAGCCCGACACATGTCGGAATCCCGGTCCACTGGCGGACCGTCGCGCGCAAGGCGCGGGCGTGACCGACCGGATCGGCGAGACCGCTGAAATCGAGGAAGCTCTCGTCAATGCTGTAGACGACGACCTCGGGCGCGAAGCGCTCATAGACGGCGTTCACGCGCCGGCTCATGTCGCCATAGAGAACGTAGTTCGACGACAGGGCCGTGACCCGTTCGCGGGCGCAAAGCTCGCGGACCTTGAAATAGGGATCGCCCATCTTGAGGCCGATCGCCTTGGCCTCGGGGCTGCGCGCGATGATGTTGCCGTCATTGGACGACAGCACCACGGTCGGTCGTCCTTCCAGGCGCGGATCGAAGACCCGCTCGCACGAGACGTAGAAGCAATTGCCGTCGCTCAGCGCGATCACCGGCCTCATCGGCTCGGCCGATGCGCGCGCAGGGACCAAGCGACCACGCCCCAGATGCTGATTTCACTGTGCGGGTCCGGCGCGAAGGGCGGCGACAGGGGATTGTCATGGCTGAGGGTCGGCCGGCCGGCGACATAGGCGAGGCGCTTGACCGTCGGCTCGCCGTCGACGACAGCGACCACCACGTCGCCGGAGACAGGGGCCAGCGAGCGGTCGCAGACCAGGTAGTCGCCGTCCAGGATGGTCGGCGTCATGCAGTCTCCGGACGCACGCCACAGAAAGGTAGCGGCGGGGTTAGTGACGACCAGGCGACTGACATCGATGGCGTCTTCGATCCAGTCGTCGGCCGGGCTTGGGAATCCGCAGCAAATGCGAAAGCCCACGAGGGGGAGGGGAAGGGGAAGACCGATGACAACAGGACGCATGAGACCTCGAAAGCCTGCCGACACGGGGGCAGGCGGCGAGGTCGAGAACATAAGTAGAACATTTGCGCCCCGGCAAGGGGGCATCGCGCCTGTCCACAGACCGCCAACAGACAAATGGGCGTGACCGCGCCAGCGGCCACGCCCTGCGGGGTCAACCGCGGGTCTTCACTGGAAGGTGGCGGATGCCTCGTTCAGCGGCCTTTTGACCGAGATTGAGGGCGGGTCCGAAGGGCTGCAGTGACGCCCCGCGAGCGCCGTTCAGGGTGTTCGCCAGGGTCAGGACACAGACCGGTTCGAGGGCGATCAATTCGTCATTGGCCCGGAAGGGGGCGGCGCGGCCGTTCTTGTCGAAGTCGGCCTTGGCGAGCACCAGGGTGACCGCCTTCTGCTTGGCCCACTTGATGGCGATCTTCTCCCCGCCCTTGGCCCCTGTCGTCGCCAACGCCATGTCCGGCCATTGGGCCTGGGCCCAGTTCAGCGCATCGAAGATGCGATGGGCGTCGTCCTCGGTGTCGGCTTGCGGCGCGGCGCGGAACGCGACGATGGTGGCGCCAGGGTCAGTCGCGGCGTGCTTGCGAGCCTTGGCGGTCCGCAGGGCGTCGCGCGCGTCGATCTGGGCGGCAGTCAGGCGCGAGGCCTTCACATGTCCCTTCCAAGGGGACCACACCTCGCCGGTCGCCGTGGTGTAGCTCGCCGCAGCGGCGTCTCGCACGAACTCCAAGGCCAGGCAGGCGACGTCGGCGGCGCGGGCTTTTCGGGTGGCGTCCTGCATCTCGGTGTCAGCGATCTCGGAGCCGTCGAAGTCCCGGCTCAGCCGGTTGAGCTCGTCCCTGGCCCGATCCGCGTCCCGTTCGATGCGTTGGGCGGCCGAGTGAAACGCCCCGATGAGCGTCTCGCAGATGATGGCCTGGAAATCCTCGAGTGCGGTCTCGCCAAAGACATCGAGGGTCTCGGTCAGCACCGCATGACCCAACTGGATCAAAGCATCCTCGTGAGGGTGGGGCCGGGGGTCATCCAGGGTCAGAGCCTGCGCTTCGAAGTGGGTGAGCGCGCCGGTCAGCGGCGCGAAGGCGGAGGAGGGCATGAGGGAGATCCTTGTCGGAGTGGGGTTCTGAGCCCGTCGGCTCGACGACCGCCCAGCGCCGACGGCTGGGGACGCCCACAAGGGCTTTGAGCGGAGCGTCCCTTGTGGGGGGCGCCAGACGGTGGCGAGGTCTCAAGAGCCGGAGGACTCCAGGACCGCAGCACCGCCGACACCAACCGTTTGCCGCCTCGGCTTCAGCGTTTGGCACTGCCACGCACCACCCGTCCGCCCATGCGCTCAGGCGTGACTGCGCCCCGCCTTCCGCTCGATGAGGTAGACGCGGTCCTTGAGCTTGGGGATGCGGTAAAGGCCGCCCAACTCGCTGCGATAGACGAGACCGCCGCGCTTGCGTCCAGGCAAAGAGACCACCTCGAAGCGGGAGAACGTCCGGCCGTCTCGAAACAACAGCGGCTCGGCCAGCACGACGACATCACCAGGCTTGGGTGTCGGCTTGGCGGCGCGCCCAGCCCGAAGGGCCAAACCCGACCGGCACCGCTCGCGCCAAGCCAGGGCGTTGGTGTTGTCGGTCGCCGTCAGCAGGTCGAGAATGCGCGCAGGGCAGTCGGACTCGCACGGGCCCATGGATTCGGACATGTCTTTGTAGCCGAACACCAAGCCTTCCCGGTCGCGGGGGTTATGGCGCACCAGGCACACCAAGCCCCAGACCTCCCGCACCTCCGTTCCGGCGCTGATCCATTCGACGGCGGCGTAGTAGGTGCGCCGTCCGAACACACTTGAGGCCAGCACGCGAGAACGGCCGGTGTGCCGGTCGTAGGTAAATTGCGCATCGAGATAGGCTTTGGGGGTCGCGTGCCCCTCCAGCGAGCGCATGTAGAGCCAGCCCATGGCGGCCTCCTTGCAAGATGATGGGAAAGGCCGGCTTCAGGCGGCCAAGTCGGCGACCGCAGCCTGGGCGCTGAACGCCAGCAGATAGTCGACGGCCCGTTGGGCATGGCCGGACGCTTCGAGAAGGGCCGAGGGACGATGCCGCAGGATTTTCGCCCAGTGGCCAAGATAGGCCGCATGGCTGTCCAGCAGCTGCGGTGCGAGCCCGATGCGTAGACCGAGCGCCGCCGCGCCGATCTCGGCGACCAGTTCTTCGAAGGCGTAGGCCTCGTCGCCGAAGCGTTTGCCGAAGGTGCGATCCAACCGATGAGCCGCGCCCGACCAGTGCAGCTGCTCGTGCGCCTTGGTGGCCAGGAAGTCGTCGGGCGTGTCGAAGGCTTCAGGAAGGGGAAGCCGGATCAGATCCAGCGCCGGCACATAGCAGGGCGTCCCGCGGCCAAATTCCACCCGAGCCGGGATCGCATCCAGCACGGCGTTGCGCGCTGCCGCGCGGGCGGCCGGATCGGGTTCGACGACGTTGAGATATTGCTGCGGACAGTCTGTCAGCTGCTCGGCGTTGAACACGCTATAGGTCTTCAAGTAGCGCAGGATGCGAGGATCGCCGGTGTCGTCGGCCGGCCCCACGTCGGCTCCATCGGCGGGATCACCCACCATCCGGGTCTTGTAGAGGATCGCGGGCGAGCCCTTCTCACCCTTGGCCACAGGGGCATTGATCGAAAGCGCCTGGCGGAAGGTGAACCAGTAGGGCGAGCGATAGCCGCGCAGCGCGCCCGCGAAGGCGAGAAGCCAGGCGTTGCTGCCGCTGAAGGGCTCACCGGTCGCGCGTAGTGGCGCCTTGGGATCGGCGCTGGCCTTCCAGGCCTGGCGCCACGGCGGCACGCCAGCCTCGATGCGGGCGATGATGTCATTCATCAGGTCGTTGAGGGGGTTGGACATGGGAACCTCGGGCTCGCCCCCGGGCCAATCCCGGAGCGCTTGCCCGCTCCGTCCCTTCCTCCAGCCCTTTGCCCGCCAGGCCGCCGGCATGGAAAGAGCCGCCGGCGGATCACCGGCGGCTCCCTCATCCCAGATCTGCTAGGCCGCGGCCGGCAGGATCGTCTGGGCCGGCCAGCGATCGAGGATCTCGCTCAGCACGTCGGGTCGATCGGTTGGCACAAAGACGCGCGGCGTGTAGGCGATGATCTCAACGAAGCAACCAAGCGCCACGAAGCTGGTGCGCTGAGCCCCCGCCCCGACGATCTCCAGCCGCCAGCGGTCCATCACCTTGGCCCGGCGCAGCCACAGCCCGCCGCTCAAGGCCACGGAGGCTCCCTCCGAAAGGACCAGCCGGGTGGCCGCCTCGCCATCACCTACGGCGCTGGCGGTGTCAGTCAGCCCCAGCGCTATCTTCAGGGGCGTGACCTGGGCCGGGTCCAGAAGACGGCCAAGCCAACGGCGCCCATCAGGCGCCTTCAGCCGTCGCACCGAGGTCCGCTTGTCAGGCAGGCTGCTCCAGATCGGCAACAGCAAACCCGCCACCAACACGAGCTCGCGGGTGACCCACGGGTCCGCCGCCCCCAATTCGGCGTCCCAGGCCGCGCGCCAGGCGGCCTCGTCCGTCCCCTCCCACGCCGATTCCTCATAGGCCTTCAGCGGCGCGACGCTGCGCTTCTCAGGCCGGATCAGACGGACCGCCGGCACGAGCCGGTCGTCGTCGTTGGTCGTGGTCAGGCCCTGAACGACCAAGGCCGCGCGGCCGGACTTCGAATTGACGGCGAACACCCGTGCTTCCGGATCGGTCTCAGCCAAAGCTGTCTCGGCGCTCATCAGCGCGCGGGCCGTGCGCACTTGGAAGCGCAGCAGACGGGTTTCCGCCCCGGTCACCGCATCCGTGCGGATGACCTCTTCGTCGAGCACCGACAGGTCGTCGGCGACGATGTCCTCCATCCCCCGGTCGAGCGCTCCGGAGGCCGCCGCGCGCTCTAGGATGCTGGTCAGGATCTCGTCGAACGCCGAGAACAGGCTGTTCTGATCGGCGATGCGAAGGGCGAGCAGCCGATTGAGGAAGGTGTTCATCGCCGGCATGTCGTCAGACGCCCGCAGCTCGCCGTCGCCGTCCATCAAGCGCAGGCCGGTCTTGGCCTCGAAGGTCTCCCGGTCCATCGCCTCGACGTTGCCGAAGTGCAGCGCGACGTAGAAGGCCTGCAGCGCGCGGTGCGCCCAAGGGCTTTCGAGATTGTCCTCGGCCCGGAACAGGCCGTTGCCCGCTGTCCGGCGCTCGCCCCGGGTCAGGGCGCCCAGGCTGTCGAGCCGCCGCGCAATGGTCGACAAAAACCGTTTCTCGCCGTGGATGTCCGTGGTCACCGGTCGAAACAGCGGCGCAACGGCCTGGTTGGTGCGGTGCGAGCGGCCTAGGCCCTGGATCGCCGCATCGGCTCGCCAGCCCGGCTCGACCAGATAGTGGACCCGGCGCTGCTGGTTGGGGACGCCCAGATCGGCGTGATAGCTGCGCCCGGTCCCGCCCGCGTCGGAGAACACCAACACGCGCTTCTTGCCGCTCATGAAGGCGTCGGTCTCGGCCTTGGCGGCCGAGGCGCTGCGCCGCTCGACCACGCGGCGGCCATCGCGGTGGATCACCCGTCGGCTGCGCCCGGTGATCTCAGCGACCTGCTCAGGACCCAGCGCCTCGAGCACGGCGTCCAGCACGCCCGGCACTGCCGGCAGGCAGGCCAGATGGGTCACCAGTTCGTCGCGCAGTCGCAGAGCCGCCTGGCTGACGACAGGCGCGCCATCGACCATCACCGGGACCATGGTGACGTTACCGTCCTCGTCCTCGACCGCGTCCATCGCCATGATCGGGAAGGCCCCCATCAGATAGTCGAGCACTTGATCCTTTGGCGTCAGATCGACGGCGAGGTTGTTCCACTCCTCCGGCGGGATCTCGGCCAGCCGCCGCTCCATGACCGCCTCATTGGTCGAAACCACCTGGACGATGGCCGAGCGACCGGCCGCCAGGTCGTTGCGGATCGAAGCCACGAGGGACGGCGCCTTCAGGCCGGCCAGCAGATGGCCGAAGAAGCGCAGTTTGGAGCCCTCAAAGGCCGACATTACGGCCGACGCCGCCTGGCCGCTCTTGGGCTTGCCGTCTTCGGTGACCCCAACCGCCTCCAGCGCGGCGCGCAGATTGTGGTGGATCAGCTGGTAGGCGTCGGCCCAAGCGTCCCAGATGCCGGTGTCGTCGGCGCTCAGTGGATGACGCAGGGCGTCGTACTCCACGCCATCGAACGACAGCGAGCGGGCGATGTAGAGACCCATCGCCTTCAGCTCCCGGGCGATCAACTCCATCACGGCCACACCGCCGGTCTCGACGGCGTCCATGAACGCCTCCCGGGTCGGGAACGGCGCATCCGGGCCGCCCCACAGGCCCAGCCGCGCGGCATAGGCCAGGTTCTCCGGAGTCGTGGCGCCCGTCGCCGAGACATAGAGGATGCGGGCGTCGGGCAGCCGGTTCTGCAGGGCCAAGCCCGCCATGCCCTGCTGCGAGGCCTTCTTGGGCCCCCGCGCGCCTTTCGCGCCGCCAGCGGCGTTGGCCATGGCGTGAGCCTCGTCGAAGACGATGACGCCGTCGAAGTCCGCCCCCAGCCAAGCGACGATCTGATCGAGCCGCGACGCCCGGTCGCCGCGCGCCGGCTGGCGCAAGGTGGCGTAGGTGGTGAACAGGATGCCGCGATCGAGGCGAATGGCGTCGGCCTGCTTCCAGGCCGATTGCGGGGTCAGGTCGCTGGCCGCGCCGCCGATGGCGGTCCAATCGCGACGGGCGTCCTCCAACAGAGCGTCGTTTTTGGACAGCCACACGGCGCGGGTCCGCCCCTGCGAAAGGTTGTCGGCGATGACGCCGGCAATCTGGCGGCCCTTACCGCAGCCGGTGCCGTCGCCAAGGAAGAACCCGCGCCGGAAACTGACCGCGTCCGGGGTGTCCTCTCCCACCAGGATCACCTGGTGCGGCGCGTCACCGAGCCGCCAGCGGCCGGGCAGCAGGGTGGCGTGCGCCTCGCCGGCATAGATCACCGTCTCCAGCTGCGCGTCCGAGACCAGGCCCTGGTCTGTAATCTTGGCGGGCAGGATCGGCCGGTAGGTCGGCGCCGGCGGCGCGACCGAGGCCATGGGGCCAGATTCCACGAGGGGGGAGGGGTGGGGACGGCCCTCCGGGAAGCCGATGCGGCCCAGCCGGTATGCTTGGTAGAGGCCGACATCGTGTCCCTCGCCCGACCACGCCTTGGTCACGTAAGCGAGGGGGGCCGTCGTCGCCAGAAAGGCAAGGCGGTTCGATGGGGTCGCCAGGGCGCGGGCCCGCGGCGCCAGGATGGCGACGTTGGAGACGGCCCGGAACTGGCGGGGCTGGGCGCTCGGGCGCGGCGCCACGGCGCCCGCCGCCCGGGCCGCATCGGCCAAGGTCTCGGCCGCGATCACCGGAGCGGTCTCGCCAGCCTGGCCCCGGTCCACAACCAGCAGTCCGGTCTCGACGGAAGTCCCGTGCTTGGCGTAGGCGCGGGGCGGGAAGGCCAGACGCAGGACGACCGCGCCCCGCGCCGCCAGACGGCGCATGGCTGCGGCATCCTCGAACAGCCGCGTCGGGACGATCGCCGAGAGTCGCCCGCCGTCGGCCAAGGTGTCGAGGGCGGCATGCAGGTGGTCTTCCAGCACCTGGAAGGGCGGGTTGGCGACGACCGCGTGGAAGTTGCCGGACGCGGGCAGGATGTCTTTCAGATGCCGGGCGTCATGGGCGCTGCGAGCAGCCAGGGGAAACAATCCCTCCAGGATCGCGCCGCGTTGATCGGCGATCTCATTCAGGGTCACGCATCCGCCGCAGGCCTCGGCCAGCACGGCCAAAAGGCCATTGCCGGCGGACGGCTCCAGGACCTGGTCGCCCGGCCGGATTTGGGCTGCCAGCACCGCCAGGGCGCCCAACTGCGGCGGCGTCGAGAACTGGTCCAGCGCGACCTGCTCTTCACTGCGCCGCGTGTGGGTGAGGCCCAGGTCGGCGAGGTTGGCCAGCAAGGCGCAGATCTCGGCCGGCGCATCTTCCAGCCGACTGATCTGCGGCGACAGGCGACGCAACTGCAGGACCAAAGCGGCCTCGACGGCGTCATAGGCGTCGCGCCAGATCCACGCGCCTTCGGCGTCGGAGCCGCCGAAGGCCATGGTCATGGTGTTGGCCACCAGCCGGCGGTCGAGCGCCCGAGAGCGGTTCAGCTGCGGGGTCAGGGCCCGGGCGGCGGCCAGGACGTTGGCGGCCTTGTGTGACGCCGGATCAGCGGCGGCTGTCGGGGCGAAGAGGGGGAGCATGGCGTTCATGACGGGGTTTCCGCTCACCCGCGGCGGAGGGCGCCTCCCTCCAGTCCCGACGGGCTCGCCCGTCCACCCCCTGCCTTGATCCTTTCGGGGCATAGCGAGAGCCCCCGCCGATGGGACGGGGGCTCTCGTGGATCAGGCCGCGATGGCGTCGGCGAGCGGCTCTGCCTCCGCTTCCCCTTCCGCCTCGGGTCCAGCCAAGCTGTCGACTTCAGCGTCTCCAGCGTCCTCGTCAGCCCGGGCCCCGTCGTCGGCCTCGTCGAGCGCCGCCGGGCGATCCCAGGACAGCACCGCCGGCGCCCACTGCCGTTCGGCCGCCGCCTCGGCGACAAACGTCACCAGGGCGTCCTTCTTGAGGGTCTTGGCGCGGTCGTCTTCCACCTCCAGCTCGTCCAGCATCGCCAGCAGCTGGGCCTTTGAATGGACCGCCAGATAGGCCTCGTCCGGCGTCCAGTGGGCCGAGATGTCCGCGCCGCACAGGGCCGCGATCTCGGCCGCCTCGGCCCGAGCGCCGTGACGAAGAAGGCTGGTGCGGGCTTCGCGGATGTTGAGGGACACCGCCGTCAGCTCAGCCAGCAAGGCCATCTTCTCCCCGTGGGGCAGGGTCTCAACCCAGGTGATCGGCCGCAGCCCCGAGGCGCGATAGGCCTCGCGTCGGGCGTCCAGCCGGCCGCGCACCTCCCCGTCCAGCGCCGCGATCGGGGCCTGGGATCCGCGCTGATAGCGGGTGGCGGCGATCTGCGAGGCCGAACCATCGAGCGCCCCGCTGGAATGCAGGGCCAACTGCTTGAAGAGCTGGGCGACCAGGACCGTCAGCGCGGCGCTTGGATCATCGGCCAAGTCACGGATCAGACCGCGGGTGGCCACGTCAGTGCGGGTCTCATGCAGGACGTGACTGGCGCCCTCGACCTCCACATCCGCGCGGGGAACTTCCACGTCGTTGGAGGCCCCGCCAAACCGACCGCCGGTCGACACCTCGTCGTCCTCGGCTTCCTCTTCCTGCGGCAGATCCTCGATGGGGAGAGGGACCGAGAAGAAGGTCGCCGCCAGGCCGTGCCCATCCGACGGGGTGAGCAGCACCGCACCGATCTTGCTGCGGGTCAGCACCGCGCCCGCCGTCACGCCGAAGGCGCTCACCAGGGGCGCAAGCTGGGCAGGCGCCTCTTCCGTAGACGGATCAAGATCCTGCAAAGCGCTCTCGAGTTGGGTGACCTGATAGCGGGCGTCGGACAGGGCCGTCTTCTGGCCCTCGTCCAGATCACGCTCCCAGACATGCGGGAGACGGAAGAAGCCGTCCGGCGCGCTGTAACCGGCCTCCCGAGCGACATACACGGCCAGGCCTTCGGCCTTCAGGTGGTCGACGATCGGCTGCACGCGCTCGCGCCAGGCGCCCTGCAGGACCTCCGGATCAAGCAGGTAGTCGGGGTATTCGCCGAACAGGTCGGAGGCCACCCGGCCGCCGGCGGCCAGATAGCGATCCATGCCGACCAGGGTGAAGCGGTCGTCCTCGACCGTCGCGCGGTCATGCTCGACGACGGCGCGCAGCTGATAGTCCTGGAAGTAGCCGTCGAGCGCGGTCTGGGCGATCTCGGCCTGCTGCTTCTTGTCGGGCAGGCGGGCGAACAGGCGGACCTGCTTCAATGTCAGTCGCCCCTGCCGCAGCGCCTTCAGCACCGTCGGATGGACGGCGGCCAGGGCCTCCAGGCGCTTGATTTCCAGCTCGGCGTAGCCGAGCGCGGTCGAGATCGCCTGGGTGTCCATCTTCGCCTTCCGCAGCTTGCCGATGGCGGTGATGACGTCGGCGATGTGGACCGGCGCATGCTCAGTGTTCGGCAGCACGATGGCCGCGGCCTGCTGGGCCGGGGTCTCGGCCAGCAGGCAGTCGATGCGGTAGTCGTCGTCGATCTCGCCGCGCTCGCGCAGCAGGATCAGGCCAAAGCGCCGGCGACGGCCATCGAGCGCCATAAACAGGGCCTCGCCCTTGCGCCCCGGACGCACGATCGGCGGGATGACCACGCCGGCGGCCAGCAGGGTGTCGGCCAGCTGCGGCACGCCGTCATCGGCCGGCTCCTGGAAGCGAAGGTTTTCCTTGGCGAGGCCAAGGTCGCCGAGGCGCACTTGGATGCGGCTCATGGCGACCGGCGAGGTGGGGGATTGATCGGTCATCGGGGTCTAGCTCCTCGCGCCTGGGCGAGGGACATCCTGCCCCTGGGCGCACCCGCCCGATCCCTTCCTCCCTCCTTTTGGAATTCAGCTCAGGACCGGGTCCAGGAGCCCCGCGGCTTCCGCCTCATTCCAATCCCCAAAGCCGTCAGGCGGCAGCGCGACACGCGCCTTCAGGCCCGCAGCCGCCAGGCCCGCCCTCAGCTGTTCGGCCGACGCCTCGCCGTCGACGCCGCGATCGGCGGCGATCAGCACCTCGCGCACGCCCTGCGGCGGGCGCCAGTGGCGCAGATTGCGCGTCGACATCAGCGCCCAGGCCGGCAGGCCGAAGCGCGCACTGGCCGACAGGGTGGTGAAAAGCCCTTCGCCGACCAGCATCTGTGACGCGGCCGCATCGATGCGCACCGCGCAGTTGGCCGGCGAAGGACCCACGGTCTTGCGGCTGAGCCGCAGATCGATCGCCCGCCGGGCGTTGGGCGCCAGATAGGTGACCTCGACAGCAGTGAACGCGCCGTCCTTGTCGCTGATCGCCGCCAGCAGGGCCGGACGGTGATGGCGCGTCTCGGTGTAGGCCGAGACCGGCGTCTGCCCGCCGTGGCGCAGCACGTCGGGGCCGGGCAGGGGGCGGCTGACGCTCCGCTGGGCGCAATGTCGCGCCGACAGCGTCCCACCCAACGGCCTGCCGGCCTCCCAGATCCGCAAGGCGGCCTGGCGGCGTTCCAATCCGGTCGCTGCGCCGGCGGCCTGAGCCCGGCGCGACTGCGAGAGGCTGGTCGGCGCATTGTGCGCATCGACCAGGCCTTCGCCGCGCAGGTAGTCGAGCACGTCCTTCCAGTCGCCGTCGCCGAAGGTATGGACGATCACCCGGCCTTCTTGCAGCAGCAGCGAGACCGAACGGTCGGCGGCGCTATGGCCGGGCGCAGGAATATTCGCCCGCAGGCCTCGATCATAGAGATCGCCGCCCAGGGCCTGGACGATGGGTCGCAAGGACATGGGTCGATCCTCCTTTGTCCCTCAAGGGTCGCCTGAAGGCTCCCTTTCTCCACCCTTCCGCCGCGCCGCAGGCCGGCCCAAATCTTCAGGGGCGTTGCGGGGACCTCCCCGCTAGAGGGGGTAGGCGCTCAAGGCCTGCCTTTGCGACTCAGGGGGAGGGCGCTCCCCCCCGCCTCGCGCACGACAAAATCCACACGCCGATGTTGGCCCACTGCACAGGTCTCAACGAAGACGTTCAAAATTACGACGCCAGCCCGGCAAAACCGGGCGGACATTGACGCACACGCCTAAGGTCGCCCGCGACAGCACAGTGCTTTTCTGCCAAGTTAAGCACGATTGAAGGGGAGCAGGCTTTGCCGCAGCAGATGATGGCTGAACGGGAGACAGAGACGGACGCCCGCGAGGAGGCCTGGGTCATCGCGACCAACCCGGACTTCCCGATCCGTGCCCGCAACGTCAATTGGTTCCTGGAACGCGGCGGCTCGATCAAGGAAGTCCGACTCACCGAATCGGAAACCGGCGAATGGAGCGTCTGGCTGCGCCTGGCTGGCCGCTCGGGCGAACACCGCCTGGCCATGTTCAAGTCCGACGAACCGCGCGTCTATCGCGACGTCGCCCGCGCCATCGCAATGTGCCGTGATGACTTCGGCTACTTCGGACCCATCACGCTCTCAACTGATCGGCAGCCCGCTGGCAGCCAAACTCCGGCTCAATCACCACTCGATGACCGATCCTGATTAATGGCCCAGGTTCGGACATGCCCGGTGAGAAACAGCCGATAGCGTTTGTGAAGACCGGCCGGTCGGCTAACCGCTAGCTAGCTCCACCACACAAGCCTCAAAACGGGATTTCGTCATCAAGGTCCAAAGGCGCTGGTTGGGCGGGTTGAGGCGCCGGTATGGGAGCCACGGCAGGCGCCGGAACAGCCGGCGCGGCCGCCAGGGGCCGAACGGGAGCCGCTCGCGGGTGAGCCTTCCGTTTGGTCCAGAACGCCTGGAAGCCCGGCCCCTTCGAGTCGGGCGGATGGCTGGGCGGATGGATGAACATCGGCACGGGCGCTGGAAGATCCGGGCCGATCACGACCGCCTCGCCCGGGGCCAGCATTGGGATAAACTGGGCGGCGCCGCGGTCTAGGTCTCCACAGGCTCTCTCCACCGTCTCCCGATCCTGGTCGTTTGTCAGGCGGTGGACGAAAAGTGTACCGAGCTGGCTGAGGACGTCGGCTGGCACGTCCCGCGGCCGTTGTGTCGCTAGCTGTAGCGGCGCGCAATAGTGAACGGCTCGACGCGAGATACAAGGCGTGTTTCGACGCATATTAGCTGAGACGTCTGTGCCTACTCGGCGCACATTGTGTGCGACTGAAACCACAATGGTTGAGACCGACGCGCGCTA
>NZ_JAUXVZ010000013.1 GCF_030680185.1 Phenylobacterium sp. | reverse complement strand
GCCCTTGTCCAGGCCCTCGGGACGGCCCGTCCCGCCGGCCACCAGGGTGGCGCCCTCGTCGATGCCCTTCTGGATCAGATCCTGGATCTTGTCCCACTGGGTCTTGGAGACCACCGGGCCCAGCATGGCGTTGCCGGTGGGCTCGCCCACCGTGACCTGGGCGGCGGCTTCCTTGGCCACCGCGATCGCCTCGTCCATACGCTTGGACGGCACGAGCATCCGGGTGGGCGCGTTACAGGACTGGCCGGAATTGGTCATGATCTGGCGCACGCCGCCGGCCACGCTCTTGGCGAAGACGTCGTCGTCCAGGACGATGTTCGGGCTCTTGCCGCCCAGTTCCTGGTGCACGCGTTTGACGGTCGGGGCGGCGTTCTTGGCCACCTCGATGCCGGCGCGGGTCGAGCCGGTGAACGACACCATGTCCACTTCCGGATGGGTCGAGAGCGGCACGCCGACGCCCAGGCCATCCCCATGGACCATGTTGAACACGCCAGCCGGCACGCCGGCCTCATGCATGATCTCGGCGAAGATTTGGCCGGTGAAGGGCGCTACTTCCGAAGGCTTCAGCACCATGGTGCAGCCGGTGGCGAGCGCCGGGGCGACCTTGCACATGATCTGGTTCAGCGGCCAGTTCCAGGGCGTGATGAAGCTGCAGACCCCGATCGGCTCCTTGACGATCATCGTCGTGCCGCGGTCTTCCTCGAACTTGAAGTCCTTGAGGATGCCGATGGCGGTGGCCAGGTGGCCCATGCCGGCCGGCACCTGGGCGCGCTGGGCCAGCGAGGCCGGGGCGCCCATTTCTTCGGTCACCGCATTGGCCAGGTCGCCGAAGCGCTTCTGGTACTCGGCCAGGACCCGCTGCATGACGTCCAGGCGCTCTTCGCGGGTGGTCTGCGACCAGGTGGCGAAGGCCTTGCGGGCGGCCTTCACGGCCTTGTCCACATCGGCCTCGGCGCCGAGCGCGATCTTGCCGGCGACCTCTTCATTGGCCGGATTGATGACGTCGAGAGTCTTGAGCGCCACCGGCTCGACCCACTGACCGTCGATATAGAATTTCAGATATTCGCGCATGCCGTCCTCCTGGACCCTAGATTTATCAGGCGCCGGCTCCACGGCGCGCCGTTTCAAACAAGCATTTTAGTGATCGACGTTCACCAAGGGAACATCAATCCGGCTGCGCGGGGTCCGCGCCTTGCCTGCCAACCCAAGGTGGCCCGCCTGAGGCCCGGCCGCAACCATGGCCGACGCCTTTCGCATTCCCATCGGCGCCGCCTTGGCTTGCGAGGCGGCGCGGGCCTCGTTAAAGCCCAGGAGTCTTGGTCCTGCGGACCCCTATCGTTTCCGGAGCTGTTCCATGGTCGCGATCTTCACCATCCTGGTCTTCCTGGTCGTCGTCGGCGCCATCAACTTCTACGAGTTCGGCCGGCTGGACTGATCGAATGATGCAGACCGGAGCCTCGGCGCTTGGTTGAGCCCCCGCGCGGGGCGGCCCTGGTCACCGGGGCGGCGCGCCGCATCGGGCGAGTCCTGGCGCTGAGCTGCGCCGACGCCGGCTTCGACGTGGCCATCCACTGCCGGGTGATCGACGACGACGCCGAATCCGTCGCCGCCCAGGTTCGGGCCAAGGGGCGCAAGGCCGCCCTGGTCACCAGCGACCTGCGCAAGGAATCGGAGACCGCCCCCCTGGTCAGCGCCGTCGAGGCCGAGCTTGGCCCCGTGACCCTGCTGGTCAATTGCGCCTCAGTCTTCGAGGAGGACGCCTTCGCCTCGATGAACCGGCACTCCTGGGATCTGCACATGGAGACCAATCTCCGCGGTCCCCTGGTTCTGGCCCAGGCCTTCGCCCGGCGGATCACCGGCCCCCGCCGCGGCCTGATCGTCAACATCCTGGACCAGCGCGTGTTGCGCACCCAGCCGGCCTTCTTCTCCTATTCCCTCAGCAAGGCCGCCCTGTGGGAGGCGACCCGCATGATGGCCCAGGCCCTGGCGCCGCAGATCCGGGTCAACGGCATCGGCCCGGGGCCGGTCCTGCCCTCCATCCACCAGGACGGCGAGGATTTTGCGCAGGAAGCCGCCGCCACCCTGCTGGCCCGCGCGGTCGACCCCGCCGAGATCGCCCAGGCCCTGCGCTACCTCATTGACGCTCCGTCAGTGACGGGCCAGATGATCGCCATAGATTCCGGTCAGCATCTGTCCTGACCCCCGCCGCAAAACCCTGGAAGGCGCGCCCTTGGTCCTGTCGCCCGTCACCGAACCCGACCAGCCCCAGGACGCCGGCGTCACCCGGGTGGTGGCCAGCAAGATCTTCGTCTCCGGCCTGAAGGTGGACGCCTTTGTCGGGATTTACGCCCACGAGCGCGGCCGCAGTCAGCCCTTGATCATCGATGTGGAGCTGGACGCCGCCATCGCCGGCGCCGAGCACCTGTCGGAGACGGTGAACTACGAACTGGTGGCCGAGGCCGCCCGCGCCCTGGTCGACACCGGCCATATCGGCCTGGTTGAGACCTTCGCCGAACAACTGGCCCGCGCCTGCCTCGCCGATCCTAGGGTCACCCGCGCCCGGGTGCGGGTGGACAAGCCCATGGCGCTGGCGCCCCATGCGGCCAGCGCCGGGGTCGAGGTCGTCCTCGTCCGGTCCTGAGCCATGACGACGGTCCACAGGGCCCGCATCTCCCCGCTGCTGCCCGTGACCGAATGGACGCTGGACGCCGGCGATCTGGTCGAGCGCCGCGGCGCGCGGGTTCGTCGCTTTCCCCTGTCCGGACTGCGCCGCCTGACCATCGCCGATGGCCTGGCCCAGGCCGACTTCGCCAAGGGCCGGGCGCGCATCCCCGCCCGCAGCTTCGCCTCTGGCCTGAAGCTGGAAAGGCGCGAGGACAGCTTCATCGCCCTGACCGAAGCCCTGGCCGCGCAAGCGACCGCCGCGGCGCCTCAGGTCCGGATGGGTCAGGCCCGACCGCAGGGCGCCGAGATGGTGATCTGGACCATCACGCTCTGCGGCGCTGGCGCCGTGGCGGTGCTTGGCGCCGCCGGCCTGATCGGGGCCTGGGCGCTGGGCCTGGCGCTGGCGGCGCGCCTGGTCTTTGTCCTGATCCTGGCTGCGGCGGTTCTGCCCTGGATCGGTCGGCCAGGGCGCATAACGACGAATTAAGGTGCTCGCGCGCGCCCGGCGCCCCAAGATCGCCTCGAACGCTTCAAGGAGCCAGAGATGAGCGACGTTGACGTCATGACCCCGGCCGCCCCCTCGGAGGACCGCACCATGCCTGCGGTGGTCTACGGGCTCTATCTGCTCGGCCTGGCCAACGGCATCACCATCCTCATCGGCCTGATCATCGCCTACGCCAATCGCGGCGGGGCCGGTCCGATGATGGCCAGCCACTACACCTTCCTGATCCGCACCTTCTGGCTTTCGATCGGCTGGTTCGTGATCGGCGGGGTGATGGTGCTGTTCGGCATTCCCCTCTCCATCGTGCTGATCGGCATTCCCGCCGTGATGCTGGGCGTGTTCATCATGGGCGCGGTCGGCGTCTGGTTCGCCGTGCGCTGCGTCCTGGGGGTCATCTATCTGGCCCGCGGCGAGGCCTATCCCCGTCCCAACAACTGGCTGATCTGAAGGCGCCGAACGCCCAGGGGCGTGGCGGCCAGGGGCTGACCGCCCGCCCCGGTCCCCCACGGGTTGCAACGGCTTGAGCCTGCAGGCATCCGGCAGGCAAGCTTGACCTTGACGAAGATGGGCTTGGGGGATCGCATGCTGGGTCGGATCATCGGACTTGTCTTGGCCCTGGCCCTCTGGGCTGTGGCCTATGTGATCCTCAATCCCGGCGGTCTCGACGGACAGATTCCCGCCGTGGCTCTGGGTGCCTTCGAGGGCGCCCGGCTGGGGGTCGGCGTCGCCGCCGGCCTGCTCGGGACGGCGATCGCCGCAGCCGCCCTGCTGCGCGCGCCGGAACGGCCCAAGGCCCGGGACCCGCTGGCCCCGCTGATCGACATCGCGCAGAGCCAGGACGCCGAGCGTGATCCGTCGGACGAACCCACGCCCTTCGCGACGCCGAGCCCGACGGCTGGTCTCCAGGCGCCGCCCCTGGACGCCGAACCTGCGCCCTTCCCCCTGGCGCTGGACACGGGCGTGCAACCGGCCCCGCCAATCGCCGTCCACGCCGAAGGCGCGCCCGAGCCCGCCGTCGCCGCCGCGCCGGTCGAGCCCGAACCGGAGCCCACGCCCGAACCCAGCGAGGCTCCGCCGCCGGACGACTTCGACGCGGCGCGCGCCGCCCTGCGACGGCACGCCCAGGACGAGGCCTGGGGCCCGGCGGCCCTGGCCCTACGGCGGGTCGGCGCCCTGGCGCAGGATGATCGCGAGCACGCCCTGGCCGCCCAGGACGCCGGCGACTTCGCTCGCGCCCAGGGCAAGACCGACGACGCCATCGAGGCCTATGACCTGGCCCTGGCCCATGCGCGGCTCACCGACCAGCCCGAGTTGATCGCCGACGCCCTGATCAATGTCGGCGACATGGCCTATGAGGAGCATCGTCTCGACGCGGCCGTGACCAGCTATGAGGCCGCCGTGGCCCTGCGCCGCGACGTAGCGCAAGGGGGAACCGCCGAGGCCCGCCGCGCCCTGTCCATCGCCCTGGAGCGGCTGGCCGACGCCCGCGAGGACCGGGGCCACCGCAGCCGGGCGCTCGATCTCTATCGGGAAAGCGAGGCCCTGGCCGCCGAACTGGCCCTGGCCGACGCCGGCCGCTATGGGGCGGACCTGGCCAGCACCCGCCAGCGGCTGGAAGAGCTGGAAGCCCGCATCCAGGCCTGAGTTGCGCGCCCAACGGAAAACGCCCCCTTCGCGCGGGCGAAGGGGGCGTTGGGTTCAGGTTCAAACCACGACCGATCAGGCCGGCTGGAGTTCCCGGCGGACCATCTTGGCGTAGTCGTCCATCAGGCTGAGCGAGATATTGCCCGGGGTGAAGTTGTACTCGCCGATCTGCGAGACCGGGGTCACCTCGGCCGCCGTGCCGACCACGAAGCATTCGGTGAAGCCAGCCAGTTCCTCCGGCTTGATGTGGCGCTCGACCACCTCGAAGCCCTTGGCCTTGGCGAGCGCAATCACCGACTGGCGGGTGATGCCGTTCAGGAAGCAGTCGGGGGTGGGCGTATGCAGCACCCCGTCCTTGACGAAGAACACGTTCGACCCGGTGCTCTCGGCCACATAGCCCCGATAGTCGAGCATCATGGCGTCAGTGTAGCCTTCCTTCTCCGCAGCGTGCTTGGAGATGGTGCAGATCATGTAGAGGCCGGTGGCCTTGGCGTGGACTGGCTCGGTCTCCGGCGAGGGCCGCTTGTACTTGGCCCAGCACATGCGGATGCCCTTGGCCTTCTCGGCCGGACTGAAATAGCTCGGCCATTCCCACACCGCGACGGCCACGTGGATCTTGGTGTCCTGGGCCGAGACGCCGATCATCTCCGAACCGCGCCAGGCGATGGGGCGGACATAGGCGTCGGTCAGGCCGTTCTTGGCGCAGGTGTCCTTGCAGGCCTGATCGATCTCGGCCACCGTGAACGGGATTTCGAAATCGAGGATTTCCGCCGACTTGAACAGGCGCTCGGTATGTTCGGTAAGCTTGTAGATCTCGCCGCCATACATCCGCTCGCCTTCGAACACCGCCGAGGAGTAGTGGAGGCCGTGCGTCAATACGTGCACCTTCGCCTCGCGCCAGGCCACGAACTGGCCATCCAGCCAGATCCATCCGTCGCGATCGTCAAAGGGAACGAGAGACATAGGCGTAGAGCCTCCTTTCAATGCGTCCCCCTTACAGCGCTGCAAGCCGCGCGCGTCAAACGAAATGGCGACGCCCTGGCATGGCGGCGCGCCCGCGAGCGGCCTATCCTGATCGCCGCGTTCACCGGGGAGCCCGCATGCGCATGAGCCTCGCCGAAACCTCTAGCCCCGCCCGGCATCTGCTGGTGGTCGACGACGATGATCGCATCCGTGATCTCTTGAAGGCCTTCCTCAGCCGCGAGGGTTATCGCGTCACCACGGCGTCCGGGGGCGAGGGCGCGCGGCGGCTGCTGGAGAGCCTGGACTTCGATCTGGCGGTGTTCGACGTGATGATGCCCGGCGAAGACGGCATGTCCCTGACCCGCTGGCTGCGCAGCCGCAGCGGGGCGGCCGGGCGCACGCCGGTCCTGATGCTGACCGCCCGCGGCGAGGCCGAGCACCGGATCGAGGGGCTGCAGGTCGGCGCCGACGACTATCTGGGCAAGCCCTTCGAGCCGCAGGAGCTGCTGCTGCGGATCGGCGCGATCCTGCGACGCACCGCCGAGCGGGCGCCGGGCGGCGCAGCCCTGTCGCTAGGCCTCTGCCGCTTCGATCCCGCGCGGGGCGAACTCAGCCAGGACGGAGCGCCCGTCCGCCTGACCGAAGGCGAGGCGGCCCTGCTGCGACGCTTGGCCCAGACCCCGCATGAACCCGTGGATCGCCTGGAACTGGCCCGCGACACGGTCGATCCCTCTGGCCGGGCGGTGGATGTGCAGGTCACCCGCCTGCGCCGCAAGATCGAGACGGACCCCAAGGCCCCCCGCTATCTCCAGACCGTCCGTGGGGTCGGCTATATGCTGGCGCCCGACTGATGCGCCTCAGGGTCACGCCCAGATATCTGACCAGACTGATCAAGCGCCAACTGCCGACCAGCCTGTTCGGCCGCTCCCTGCTGATCATCGTCCTGCCGGTCGCCTTGATGCAGGTGGCGGTGACCTGGATCTTCTTCGACGCCCACTGGGACACGGTGACCAGCCGCCTGTCCGATGGCCTGGCCGGGGAAGTAGCCTGGGCGGTCGAGGGGTATCAGGACGACAAGAGCCCCGAGGCCTTCGCCGTCCTGGCCCGGCGGGCCGAGGAATCCCTGAGCCTCTCCATCGTCCTGCAGGAGGGGCGGGTGCTGCCCCAGAACCGGCGCTACTCTTTCTTCGCCCCGGTCGATCGCGCCCTCAAGCGCGCCCTGGCCGAGCGGTTGGACGCCCCCTTCTGGTTCGACACCACCCGCTACCCCGCCTATGTGGACATCCGCGTGCAGGTGGATGAAGGCGTGCTGCGGGTCCTGGCGCCCCGGGACCGGGCCTTCGCCACCCAGGGGCACATCTTCATCCTCTGGATGACCGTGGCGACCCTGTTGCTGACCGCCGTGGCCATCCTCTTCATCCGCAACCAGACCCGGGCCATCGAGCGCCTGGCCTCGGCCGCCGACGCCTTCGGCCGCGGGGTGGACGATCAGGGCTTCAAGCCCCACGGCGCCCGCGAGGTCCGTCAGGCGGCCCACGCCTTCCTGTCCATGAAGTCGCGCATCCAGCGCCATATCGAACAGCGCACCGCCCTGCTGGCCTCGGTCAGCCACGACCTGCGCACGCCGCTCACCCGCCTGAAGCTGGAGCTCGCCCTGGCGCCGCCGGGCGCGCGCACCGCCGACATGAAGCGGGACCTGGCCGAGATGGAGCACATGATCGACGAGTATCTGGCCTTCGCCCGCGGCGAGGGCGGCGAGTCCGTCGAGGAGGTCGTGCTCGCCCCCCTGCTGGCCGAGGTGGCCGAAGGCGCGATCCGCGCCGGCGCCACGGTTCGGATCGAGGCGCCCGACGACCTGACCGCGCGGGTGCGGCCCAATGCCCTGAAGCGCGCGATCTCCAACCTGGTGATGAACGCCGCCGTGCATGGCGAGCGGGTGGAGATGATCGCGCGGCGCCTCCCCTCGGGCGGGGTCGAGATCGCCGTGGACGACGATGGCCCGGGCATTCCGGCCGCCCAGCACGAGGACGCCTTCAAGGCCTTCAACAGACTGGACGAGGCGCGCAATCAGAACATCAAGGGCGTGGGCCTGGGCCTGGCCATCGCCCGCGACGTGGCCCGCGGCCACGGCGGCGAGGTCCTGCTGGACCGCTCGCCCCTGGGCGGCCTGCGGGCGGCGATCCGGCTGCCGGCGTAAAGCCTCAGGCGCCCAGTTCGCGCGAACGCCGGGTCGCTGCGGCGACCGCCTGCTCCAGAAGCGGACCAAGTCCGCCCTCGCCCATCAGCACCTCCAGCGCCGCCTGGGTGGTGCCGCCCGGCGAGGTGACCTGCTTGCGCAGTTCGGCGGGCTCCTCGCCGCTGTCGGCCAGCAGGGCGGCGGCGCCGGCGATCGTGGCGCGGGCCAGGCGCTGCGCCTGCTCCGGCGGCAGGCCGGCCGCGCCGCCGGCGGCCTCGAGCGCCTCGACAAAGGCGTAGAGATAAGCCGGGGCCGAACCCGAGACCGCGGTCGCGGCGTGCATCAGGTCTTCGTCGGTGAGCTCGACCACCGCGCCGACGGCGGCGAACAGGGCCTTGGCCTGCGCGCCGGCCCTCGCATCGGTGGCGTAGAGGCTGGCCGTGCCCTGGCCGATGGCCGCGGCCGTGGTCGGCATGATCCGGGCGACAGCGCGCCCGCCGAAGGCCTTGGAAATCTCAGCCGCCGGCACGCCCGCGGCGATGGAGACGATGATCGCGTCGGCCGCCAGGGCCTGGCTCACCTCGCCCGCCGCCTCGCGCCAGAGCTGGGGCTTCACCGCCAGCAGGACAATCTCGGCCCGGCCCATGGCGGCCATATCAGGATCATGGCGGGCGCCGTCGGCGATCGCCGCCTTGGCTTCATCGCCGGGATAGGGATCGCGGATCATCAGATCGGCGGGCGACAGCAGGCCCGCACGACGCCATCCGGAAATCAGCGCCCCGCCCATACGGCCGGCACCCAGCATCAGCAATGGCCCCATCGGATCCTCCCTCGGTCTGCGACGGGAGGGTTCTAGCGAAGGGTTCCCAGGGGCGCGAGGCCCTCAGGCTTCGCCGACGGTCTCGAACATGCAGGCGGCCATGGCTTCGGCCGGGGTCTTGGCCCCGCGGACCATGAAGTCGAAGGCCGGGAAGAAGCGATCGGCGCCTTCCACCGCAATGTCGATCATGGCCGCAGCCTGGGACAGGCTGGGCCGCTCGGCGCTGGTCAGGGCCATGGCGTGGCGGAAGACGATCTCGCCCTCGTCCCACAGCTCGAAATGGCCAAGCCACAGGCGCTGGTTCACCAAGCCCACCAGTTCGTGAGCCGGCGCGCGCGCAGCCGTCTCCACCGTATGGCCCAGCGCCAGGCAGAGTTGCAGGCAGTCGGCCTCGGGCCGCCAGGCGAACCAGAGTTCGTAGTCCTTCCACTCGCCGGCCAGGGTGAAGGCCAGGTCGCCGTCTTCGGTGCGGTCGAATTCGAGGTTCTCGGCGGTCAGCACATGTTCGACGACATCGAGGGGATCGAGGCCGAGGATGATGTCTTCGTCGGGCTGGGGCATATCCATGGAACCCACGGTCCTTTCGCTGCGGTGGATCAGGCGCGAGGCCCGACCGACTCACCGGCAGTCATGAAACTAATCTGCTTCGCGGGCTTGCTGTCACCGGCTTCTTCCCGGGCGCGAGCCTCGTTCGCGTATTCGTGAACGCCCTGTTTCAGGCGTCGGAACCCTGTCCGCGCAGGGCGTCGAGCTCTCCGCGCAGGGCGGCCACCTCGGCCTTCAAGGCCTCGAACTCCTCGCGTCGGATCAAATCCAGTTCGGCCGCCGCGCGGTCGGCCTGGGCGCGAAAGGCCGACTTGGCCTCCTCGCTCGCAGCCTGGGCCATGCCCATGGCCGCCGTCGTCAGCTTGGCGATTTCGTCGAGGAAAGGGTTTTGGGTCTGCATCGTCGGCTCTAAAGCGCGGGACAGGCCGCCGCGCCCCCGCAATATGGGGCGCCGGGGGATGAATGCGAAGAGCTTCTCGGCTAAACAGGCGCGAATTGGCTGGAGAACTTGCCGGTGCCCTTCCCCGAATTCGATCCCGTTCTGATCCAGATCGGGCCCTTCGCCATCCGCTGGTACGCCCTGGCCTATGTCGCCGGGATCCTGATCGGCTGGCGCTATGTGGTGGCCATGGTGCGCAATCCGCGCCTGGCGCCCGCCCGCGGCCCGGCCGCCACGCCGGTCCAGATCGACGACCTGATCCTGTGGGTGACCCTGGGCATTATCGGCGGGGGCCGGCTGGGCTACATCCTGTTCTATACGCCTTCGGTGATCTGGACGAACCCGGTCGAGATCCTGCAGGTCTGGCACGGCGGCATGAGCTTCCACGGCGGCGCGCTTGGGGTGATCATCGCCATCATCGGCTTCTCCCGCGCCAATGGGGTGGATCTCCTGAGGCTCGGCGATCTGGTGGCGGCCTGCGCGCCCATCGGCCTGTTCTTCGGGCGCATCGCCAACTTCATCAACGGCGAGCTCTGGGGGCGGCCCACCGAAGCGCCCTGGGGGGTGATCTTCCCGGGCGCCGGACCCTATCCCCGCCATCCGAGCCAGCTCTATGAAGCCCTGCTCGAAGGGATCGCGCTCTTCATCATCCTGCGCATCGCCACCCACAGGGCGCACTGGCTGGAGCGCCGCGGCGCCGTGGCCGGCCTGTTCCTGATCGGCTATGCGGTGTTCCGCACCCTGGTGGAACAGGTGCGCGAGCCCGACAGCTACCTGCCTGACTTCCCGCTCGGCCTGACCATGGGGATGATGCTGAGCCTGCCCATGCTGCTGGGCGGCGCCTATCTGATCTGGCGCGGCCTGCGCGAACCCGTGCCGGAGCCGGTCGCCGCGGCCGAGACGCCGGCTCCGCCGCCGCCGGTGGGCCAGGATCCCAAGGATGACCCCTTCCGCATCCGCCCGGCTCCCGGCGCCGATGGACCTGCGTGAACGCCTGGCGGCCCAGATCGCCGCCACCGGACCGCTGAGCCTGGCCCAGTACATGACCATCTGCCTGCACGACCCGCAGGCGGGCTATTACGCCACCCGGCCTGGGCTTGGGGCGGACGGCGACTTCATCACCGCTCCGCTGGTCAGCCAGATGTTCGGCGAGCTGATCGGCCTGTGGGCCGCGGCGACCTGGCAGGCCATGGGATCGCCCTCGCCGTTCCGGCTGGTCGAGATGGGGCCTGGCGACGGAACCCTGATGGCCGACCTGTTGCGGGCCGGAGGCATTGTCCCTGGCTTTCTGGAGGCGGCCGATCTCTGGCTGGTCGAGGTCTCTGCGCCCCTGCGGGCGCTCCAGGCCGAACGCCTGGCGCAGGCTTCCGCCCAATGGGCCGACAGCCTGGACGGCGTGCCGGAGGGCGCGCCGATGATCCTTGTGGCCAACGAGCTTCTGGACTGTCTGCCGACCCAGCAGTTCGTGCGCACCGAGCAGGGCTGGGCCGAGCGCATGGTCGGCCTGAACGCGGCGGGCGAGCTGGTCTTCGGCCTTTCCAGCGCGCTGCCCCGCGAGGGCCGCGATGGCGAGGTGGGCGAGGTCTTTGAAACCTCGCCGGCCCAGCAGGCCCTGGGGGCGCAGATCGGCGCGCGGCTGGCGGCCGACGGCGGGGCGGCCCTGCTGATCGACTATGGCCCGGCGGCGGGCGAACCGAGCGGCGACACCTTTCAGGCGCTCCAAGGTCATGAAAAGGTCGATCCCCTGGCCTGTCCTGGTCAGGCGGACCTGACCTTCCATGCGGATTTCCTGGCCGTCGCGCAGGCGGCCCAGGCCGAGGGGGCCACCGCCGCGCCCCTGCTGACCCAGGCGGAGTTTCTGCGCCGCATGGGGATCGAGGCCCGGGCCCAGGCCCTGGCCGCAGCCCAGCCGGCGCGCGCCGCCCAGATCGGTCGACAATTCGACCGGCTGACCGCCCAGGATCAGATGGGCGCCCTTTTCAAGGTCCTGTGCCTGCATGGGTCAGGCCCTGCCCCTCCAGCCTTCGAGGCCGACGGATCATGACCGACGCTGTTGTTTCCCTGCCGGTGATCACCTCGCCCCTGTTGGAGGCCGCCGGCGTGCGCCACGCCTTCTTCACCCGTCAGGGCGGGGTCTCCACCGGCCTTTATACGTCTCTCAATGTGGGGCCGGGCTCAGGCGATTCCCCGGAGGATGTGGCCGAGAACCGTCGGCGGGCCGCCGCCCATTTCGGCCTCCCTCACGAGGCGCTCAACACCTGCCATCAGATCCATTCCGCCCGCGCCGAGATCGCCGAGCGCCCTTGGGGCGCGGCCCGGCCCGAGGCCGACGCCGTAGTGACCCGGACCCCGGACCTGATCTGCGCCGCCCTGGCCGCCGATTGCGCCCCCATCCTGCTGGCTGACCTCGCCTCTGGCGTCATCGCCGCCGCCCATGCCGGCTGGAAGGGCGCCCTGGGCGGAGTGGTCGCCGATACGGTCGCCAAGATGGAAAGCCTGGGCGCGCGGCGCGACGCCATCCTGGCCGCCGTCGGTCCCTGCATCGGGCCAAAGTCCTATGAGGTGGGCCTGGAATTCCTCGACCAATTCACGGCCGTCGATGGCGACAACGGGCGGTTCTTCGCCCCAGGCGAAACCCCGGACAAGCGCATGTTCGACCTGCCGGCCTTCGTGCTGGCTCAGCTCGCCGCCGCAGGGGTCGCCAAATGCGAATGGGTGGGCCGCGACACCTGCGCCGAGGCCGACCATTTCTTTTCCAATCGGCGCGCCTTTCACCTGGGCGAGGCCGACTATGGGCGGCTGCTGTCGGCCATCGTTCTGTAGCGCCGCCTCGCCAGGGGTTGCCGCGGGTCGGCCCCCTGGATTAAAGCCCGCCTGACCGACGCGGACCGACCTCGGGAGAATTCATGAAGCTGCTGGCGGGCAATTCAAACCAGGCTCTCGCCCAGGCCGTCTCCGACCACCTGGACATCCCCCTGACCAAGGCCCAGGTGAAACGGTTCGCCGACAACGAGGTCTGGGTGACCATCGACGAGAATGTCCGCGGCGAGGACGTCTTCGTCATCCAGTCCACCAGCTACCCGACCAACGACAATCTGATGGAGCTGCTGATCTGCATCGACGCGCTGAAGCGCGCCTCGGCCCGGCGGATCACGGCGGTGATGCCCTATTTCGGCTATGCCCGGCAGGATCGGAAGACCGGCGGCCGCACGCCCATCTCCGCCAAGCTGGTCTCCAACCTGATCACCCGCGCCGGCGCCGACCGGGTTCTGACCATGGATCTGCACTCGGGCCAGATTCAGGGCTTCTTCGACATCCCCACCGACAACCTGCTGTCGGCGCCCCTGCTGGCCAATGACATGAAGGCCCACTATCCCAAGCCCGACGAGCTGATGATCGTCTCGCCCGATGTGGGCGGCGTGGTTCGCGCCCTGGCCGTGGCCAGCCGCCTGAACGCCGAACTGGCCATTGTCGACAAGCGCCGCTCTGGCCCCGGCAAGAGCGAAGTGGCCAATATTATCGGCGATGTCGAAGGCCGCCGCTGCGTGCTGTTCGACGACATCATCGACGGGGGCGGCACCCTGTGCAACGCCGCCCAGGCCCTGGTGGACGGCGGCGCCTCGGAGGTTTCAGCCTATGTCACCCACGGGGTGCTGTCGGGCGCGGCCATCGAGCGGGTCGGCGCCTCGGTGCTGAAGGAGCTGGTGATGACCGACTCCATAAGCTCGCCCGAGCGGGCGGCCTCGGCCGACAAGATCCGTTACGTGAGCTGCGCGGCCCTGATCGGCGAGGCCATTCGACGCATCGCCAACGAAGAGTCTGTTTCCAAGCTCTTCGACTAGACAGGCTCGCCTGTGGCGGGAGGCCAGTGGTAGAGCTTGGTAAACAGTAGTTTACCAAGTTCGGGCCATGATCTCGCCGGACCGGACGTGCTATGTTCGGCGGCGTTTCGTTTAGGGATGAACCACCCATGAGCTCGGCCTTCAGCCTCCGCGGCGCTCTCACCGCGTTCGCTCTGATCGGCGCAACCGCCCTGGCAGGCTGCGCAGACCCCCAGCCCGAGCCGGTGGCGGCCCCGCCCCCGCCGCCCGTGGCCCTGGCCCCTTCGCTGATCGAACAGGCCAGCGCCTATCGATTCTATATGGCCCGGTCCTCGGCCATCTCGCCGGCCTTCGACGATGGGTCCGAGATCGCCGATTCGCTTAAGACCGGCGCCGCCTATGAGCCGATCCAGTTCCTGAAGGGCGCGGTGGCCTATGGCGCCGTGGCCGCCCTGCAGGACGCCGAGTTCGTCGCCGCGGTTCGCAGCTATTCGATCAATCCCGAGACGCGGAACAAGATGTTCGCCGATCTGGTGGCCGATCCCAACTACGCCGCCACCCTTCCCGGCGCCAAGGGCGCCGCGGGCCTGGTGATCGCGGCCTATGGGGCCGAGGGCAAGCGGCTGTTCGAGACCGGTTCGGCGGTCAAGCAGGCGGCCTATGACGTCCAGAAGACCAAATGGTCCAAGGCCGAGGTCGAGAACCGCGCCCTGCGCCTCTCGCAGGCCAAGGCCCTCTCGGCCACCCCGATTGTCGGCGAGCTGGAAGAGACCGCGCGCCTGCAGCAGGCCGCCATCGGCGCCGGCGTTCTGGAACTCTCGGCCGCGCCGGCCGAGCCCCCCTATAGCCGCATGGTGGCGCGCAGCCTGGCGGTCGCCGCCCTGGCCGTGCTGGGTGAGGCCGGCGAGAATCGCGCCGACCTGCTGACCGCCGTGATGGTCGAGCCTACCTCGGCCTCCTGCCTGAACATGGCCAAGCTCAACCTCTATCAGTGCCTGGCGGTGTCCAAGCCGCACTATGAGGACGTGTTCTGCCTGGGCCAGCACGCCCTGATGGACACCGGTCAATGCCTGATGAAGGGGGCCGGCCTGGCCGATCCCACCAAGGCTGCGGCCGTGGTCCAGGTGGCGGAAACCGGCGCGGTGTCGGAGACGGCGGCCGTTGCGGGCGCGAAAAAGCACTGAAGGCCTCCGCCGCCGTTGCAAGGCGGGCAACTTCTGTGTAATTACGCCCACCTTCCGATCCCCCCCAGGGATCGCGCCCTCGCCGCGCGGGTTCGCGCGGCGGTTTCGTTTTGAGGCAAGGCGATGGCCGATATCGTATTGAACGTTGAAGTTCGTGAGCAAACCGGCACCGGCGCCGCGCGCACTGTGCGCCGCAGCGGCAAGGTCCCTGGCGTGCTCTATGGCGGCGGCAAGGATCCTGTGGCGATCTCGGTTCCGGCCAATGAGTTCCGCAAGGCGCTCTACACCGGCAAGCTGCTGGGCCACCTGGTGACCCTGAAGTACGGCAAGGAAACCCAGCCGGTCATCGCCAAGGCGATCGACATGCATCCGGTGACCGACGAGCCGTGGCATTTCGACCTCTACCGGGTCGATGCGCACCAGCAGATCAAGATCTCGGTGCCCGTGCACTTCATCAACCATGAAGAATCGCCGGGCCTGAAGCGGGGCGGCACCCTCAACGTCGTGCGTCACGACGTCGAACTCTCCTGCCCGGCCGACGCCATTCCCGAAGAGCTGATCTTCGACCTGACCGGCCTCGAGATCGGCGACACCATCCGCATCTCGGGCTTCGACCTGCCCAAGGGCGTGGAAGCCACCGTCGATCGCGACTTCGTCATCGCCACCCTGGCCGGCACCTCGGCCCAAGCGGCGCAAGACGCTGCGGCCGACGCCGAGACCGCCGGTCCGACCGGCGAGACCGAGGCCTAAATCCTTTTCCGGTTCAGATGGCCTCATCTGAACCGGGCCAGGCCCGCCCTTGACGACGCTCCGCTTTCGGATCCGTCCACCGAGCGCCCATCTGTCGTGGAGGGTCGCATGCTGATCCTCACAGGCCTGGGCAATCCGGGCGGCCGCTATGCCGGCAACCGGCACAATGTCGGCGCCATGGCGGTCGACGAGATCGCCCGGCGCTGGTCCTTCGGCCCTGAGCGGTCACGCTTTCAGAGCCTGACCCGCGAAGGCGCCATCGAGACGCCGCAGGGTCCCGTTCGCACCCTGATCCTCAAGCCCCAGACCTATTACAACGACAGTGGCAACGCCGTGGGCGAGGCGCTGAAGTTCTACAAGCTCACCCCGTCAGACCTGGTCGTCTTCCATGACGAGATCGACCTGGCGCCAGGCCGCTTTCGCATGAAGGCCGGCGGCGGCGCAGCCGGCAACAATGGCATCCGCTCCATCACCGGCCAGGTCGGTCCCGACTTTCGCCGCGCCCGGCTCGGCGTCGGGCATCCCGGCCACAAGGAGCTGGTCCAGGGCCACGTGCTGTCGGACTTCCACAAGGTCGAGCAGGGCTGGCTGAGCGAACTCCTGCGGGCCTGCGCCGACGCCGCACCCCTGCTGGCGGCCGGCGAGGACGAGAAGTATCAGGCCGAGGTCATGCGTCTGGCCCCGGCCGACAAGGCCGACACCCGCCAGCAGCGCCAAGGCCGCGACGCGCCTTAAGGTCGTCGCGCTGACGACAATCCCGGCCGGCTCGGCTAAGACGGCCCCGGCTCCAATTCTCCGAGGACTCCATGGCTCTCAAAGTCGCCATCGTCGGCCTGCCCAATGTCGGCAAGTCCACCCTGTTCAATGCGCTCACCCAGACCGCGGCGGCCCAGGCGGCCAACTATCCGTTCTGCACCATCGAGCCCAATGTCGGCGACGTGGCCGTGCCAGAGCCCCGCCTGGAGGCGCTGGCCAAGGTGGCCGGCTCCAAGGAGATCATTCCGGCCCGCATCAACTTCGTCGATGTGGCCGGCCTCGTGCGTGGCGCCTCCAAGGGCGAGGGCCTGGGCAACCAGTTCCTGGCCAATATCCGCGACTGCGACGCCGTGGCCTTCGTCGCCCGCTGCTTCGTCAACGACGACATCACCCATGTCGAGGGCCGCATCGATCCCCTGGCGGACCTCGAGATCATCGAGACCGAGCTGATGCTGGCCGACCTGGAGAGCCTGGAGAAGCGGGTCAACAATCTCGATAAGCGCGCCAAGACCGGCGACAAGGAAAGCGCCAACACCCTGCGCCTGGTGAAGCTGGCCCTCGAAGAGCTGAACGCCGGCCGCCCGGCCCGCGTCGCCAAGATCTCCGAGGACGACGAAAAAGCCTGGCGGATGCTGCAGCTGCTGACCGCCAAGCCGACCCTCTATGTCTGCAATGTGGACGAGGGCGCGGCCGGGACCGGCAATGAAATGTCGGCCGCCGTCGCCGAGCGGGCCAAGCGCGACGACGCCGAGAGCGTGGTCATCTCCGCCCAGATCGAGAGCGAGATCGCCATGCTGGACGCCGCCGAGCGGGCGGAATTCCTGGAGACCCTCGGCCTCGAGGAGCCGGGCCTCAACCGCATGATCCGCGAGGCCTTCAAGCTGCTGGGCCTGCAGAGCTATTTCACCTGCGGCCCCAAGGAGACCCGGGCCTGGACGATTCCGGTCGGCGCCACGGCGCCCCAGGCCGCCGGCGTGATCCACACCGACTTCGAGAAGGGCTTCATCCGGGCCGAAACCATCGCCTACGAGGACTATGTGAAGTTCGGCGGCGAGTCCGGAGCCCGGGACGCCGGCAAGCTGCGCCAGGAAGGCAAGGAGTACGTCGTCCAGGACGGCGACGTGATGAACTTCCGGTTCAACGTCTAGGCGCCGTCGAGGGGGCGTGACAGGCGCCCGTCGGTGGCCCTAGGCTTGAGCCAAGGGAGAACACCAATGGGCGACACCATCACGTTGAAGAGCGCCGCCGACGGCTATGAGCTGTCGGCCTATCACGAGGCGCCGTTCACGCCGCGCAAGGGCGGCGTGATCGTGCTGCAGGAGATCTTCGGGGTCGACAAATATGTCCGCGCCGATGTCGAGCGCTGGGCCAAGGCCGGCTACGAGGCAATCGCCCCCAGCCTTTTCGATCGCCGCGAGCGGGGCTTTTCGGTGGGCCACGATTCCGAAGGCATGGCGGCGGGCATCGCCCATGCCCGGGCCACGCCCATGGAGCAGGCCCTGGCCGACATCGCCGCGGCCCGCGACTTCCTGGCCCCCCGCGGCAAGGTCTGCGTGGTCGGCTACTGCTATGGCGGCTCTCTCGCCTGGCTGAGCGCCGCCAAGGTCGAGGGGATCGCGGCCGCATCCAGCTATTACGGCAGCATGGTCAAGGCCAATGCCGAACTGCCGCTCGCCTGCCCGGTCATCGTCCATCTCGGCCACACCGATCCGGGCATCAAGGCCGATGAGGTCGAGGCTGCGGTCAAGGCCGCCCACCCCGAGGTCCCGGTCTATATCTATGAGGGCGCGGGCCACGGCTTCAACAATGAGAGCCCCGAGCGTTATCACGAAGAGGCCGCCGACCTCGCCCGCCTGCGCACCCGCGAACTGTTCGAAAGCGTATGAGCCGGGCCGGCGAGACGATCCAACTGGCGAGTCGCGCCGACGGCTTCACCTTCGACGCCTATCATGTCGCCCCCGGCGACGCCCGTCGGGGCGGCCTGGTGCTGATCCAGGAGATCTTCGGGGTCACCGACCATATCCGCGAGGTGGCCGATGGCTTCGCCGAGGATGGCTATGAGGTGATCGCGCCGGCCTTCTTCGACCGCCAGCAGCGCGGCTTCGAGGCGACCTATGAGCCCGACGACATGGCCAGGGCCATAGCCCTGTCCCAGGCCGCCCCCTGGGACCAGGTCGCAGGCGATGCTCAGAGCGCCATAGACGCCCTCTCAGGCCCGGTTTTCGTCGCCGGCTTCTGCTGGGGCGGAGCGGCGAGCTGGGCCGTGGCGGCCCGTTGTGAGGGCGTGGCGGCGGCCTCCTGCTTCTACGGCCGGCGGATCACCGAGCTGGTCGACGAGACGCCCCGCTGCCCAACCATCCTGCACTTCGGCAAGACCGACGCCTCGATCCCGATGGAACGGGTGGAGGAGATCCGGACCCGCCATCCGGATATTCCGGTGCACATGTACGACGCAGGCCACGGCTTCGCCTCGGACCGGCGCAAGGACTACCAGCCCGACGCCGCGCGTCTGGCCCGCCTGCGCACCCTGCAACTCTTCACGCGCAACGGCGGCGGCCGGGGTGAAGGCGCCTGAGGCTTCAGGCCCGAATGTAGGATCGCAGTCGCCGCCAGGCCGCCGCCTTCACCTCGAAGGGCTGGGTGAAGGCCGGGCTGCTGGACGGCAGGGCCACTAGGGCGAGGCCAGCGGCCTCGGCGAGCTGGGCGCGCCCCATGCGGGCGGCCGTGCCCCCGTTGAAGCCGATGGCGCAAAGCTTCGGCAGGCCCGCCGCCAGATCCTGGAGGGCGTTGGGCTGGGCGGCCTGGATGGCGCCGTCCAGGCTTCCCACGCGACGGGCCGCCTTGACCGTATCCCAGAGGCCAATCCCGCGCCGCAGCAGGTGGGCCAGCCGATCGTCGTAGGCGTCCGGCATCTGACTTTCGGTCACCGTCGCCATCAGCCGCCAGAACTGGTTGCGGGGATTGGCGTAGTACTGGCCTCGCTGAAGAGACATTTCGCCGGGCAGGCTGCCGAGGATCAGCAGCCGGGTGTCGGCGTCCACAACCGGGGGAAAGGACGACTTCAGCGCCGCCTCCAGGGCCTTCTCGGCGGACGGACGGGACGCCAACGCCTATTCGCCCTCGAAGGCCACCAGGGTCGAGACCGGAACGCCGGCCGCCGCCAGCCGCGCCGCCCCGCCCAGGTCGGGCAGGTCGACCACGAAGGCCGCCGCGACGATCTCCGCCCCGCCCTGCCGCAGCAGATCCACCGCGGCCAGGGCGGTGCCGCCGGTGGCGATCAGGTCGTCCACCAGCATGACGCGCTCGCCTGTCATGAAGGCGTCCAGATGCACCTCCAGGGCGTCGGAGCCATATTCCAGCGCGTATTCCACCGACCGGGTCTTGTGCGGCAGCTTGCCCTTCTTTCGCAGGGGCACGAAGCCGGCCGACAGCTGGTGGGCCACGGCGCCGCCCAGGATGAAGCCGCGGGCCTCGATCCCGGCCACCTTGTCGATCTTCAGCCCCGCGAACGGCTGGACCAGTTCATCCACCGCTTGGCGGAAGGCCCGGGCGTCGGCCAGCAGGGTGGTGATGTCGCGAAACTGGATGCCGGGCTTGGGATAGTTGGGAATGGTGCGGATGGTTGATCTAAGGTCCAAGGTCTCGCTCCCGCCCGGGCGGCCGCGCGCGCGGCCCAGTGCGACGGTTATCGCCGAGGCGGCCGGCCTTGGCTATGGTCGGCGCCCGGCGGCCAGGCTGGTCGTGTGTGAGACGCCCGATGATCGTCCCGAATGTGTGGTCCCTCGCCGCGGTCCTCGCCCTGGCGCCAGCGCTGGCCACGGCCGCGCCGCTGGCCTGCTGGTACGAGCACGGCGTGATCGTGGCGCCGGCCAATGTCGCAGGCGCGGCCGGCGACTACATCCTGGACACCGGCGCCGCCCGCACAGAACTGCATGACACCCGCGCCCAGGGCATGGGTCTGAGCGGCGACTCTGCGCATGGCGACGTGGACATCGGCGGCTTCCGCTTTCCCGACCGCGACCTGGCGATCGTCAGCCAGGACGCGCGCACCTACGCCTTCCCCACCCCCATCGCCGGCGTCATCGGGGCCGACGTGCTGAGGGCGGTGATCGTGGACGTCGATTTCCGACCCTGCCGGGTCGAGCTTCATGCGCCCGCCGAGGCGCCGGCGCCCGGGCGCGGCGCGGCGCCCCAGGCGCTGCAATGGGCGGCTGGACGGCCGGTCGTAACCGCCGCGCTCAGCGATGGACGGACGTCGCGGCGCATCAGCCTGGCGGCCTCCACCGGCCTCGCCGCCGCCGTGCGCCTGGCGCCGGGCGAGGTCGACCTCACGGGCGTGTCCGAGCCGGAGTCCCTCGCGCCCTTCGAGACGCGCCGCGCCGACCTGCGCGCCCTGTCCATGGGCGGCGAACTCTTCGAGACCCTGAAAGTCGGGCTGAGCGGGGACGAGGTCAGCGCCGTCGGCCCCGGCGTCCTGCAGCGCTGGCGGCTTCGCTTCAATTTCCCTGCCGGGCGCATTTTGCTGATCCCGGCAGAGCGCCCATGAAAAAGCCCGCCGGAGCGATCCGGCGGGCTGATCATGGTGCGGGCGCGCGCCCTTAGTGGGCGACGTTGCGCCAGATGCGGCGGTAGCTCGCATAGAGCAGGCCGGCGAAGATCACGAGGTAGATCATCGCCCCGAAGCCGAAGGCCTTGCGCTCTTCCATCTTGGGCTCAGCGGCCCAGGCCAGGAAGGCCGCGACGTCCTTGGCCTGCTGATCGATGGTCGATGGCGTGCCGTCGTCGAAGGTCACCTTGTCCGGCGCCAGCTGCGGCGGCATGGCGATGAAGCCCCCGGGGGGCGCATGGCCTTCACCCGTCCAGAACGGCGTCGTGTCGCCGGCCATATAGGGATTGTAATACTGGCCCGGCGCCACCTGCAGGCCAGCCGGCGGATCGCGATAGCCGGACATCAGCGAGTAGATGTAGTCGGCCCCATGGTGACGCGCCTTGGCGATCACCGACAGGTCCGGCGGCAGGGCCCCGCCATTGCCCGCCCGCGCCGCCGCCTCATTGGGGAAGGGGTTGGGGAAGGCGTCGGCCGAGGTGCCGGGGCGCTGGATCACGTCACCGGTTTCGGAGTCGATGTCGTTGATCTGATATTCCGCCGCGATGGTCTTCACGTACGGGTTGTCGTTGGGGTTGCTGTAGTTCGGATCGTAGAAGGGCCCGCCCTTCTGGCCGAGGTTCCGGAACGACATCAGGTCCATGCTGTGGCAGGCCGCGCAGACCTCCCGATAGACCTTGTAGCCGCGCTGCAGCTGAGCCTGATCGAACTTGCCGAACGGGCCTTTGAAGCTGAAGTCCACGTGCTTGGGGGTCGCAGCCTCCCCGGCGGCGAGCGCGGGGCCGCCCACCAGGGCCAGGCCGAGCGCGGCCAGAGCGATACCTTTACGCAGCATCTGGGCTCAACCCTTCTTTTCAGGCGCAGCGGTCGCGCCGGCCGGCGTGCTCGCCGGATGGGACAGGACAGGCGTGGAGATCGATTCCGGCTGGGGCAGCGGCGTCTCGGTGAGGCCAAGCAGCGGCAGGATCACCAGGAAGTAGCCGAAGTAGTAGAGCGTGGCCAAGCGCGACAGCCAGACCATGCTGTTCAGGTCGGCGTCGATCAGGGTGAACGTCGAAAGCCCGGGGATCACGTGGTTGTCGGGAAGCTGGCCGCCGCAATAGCCGAGCACGAGGCAGGCCAGGACGAAGATCAGGAAGTATAGCTTGCCCGTCGGCCGGTAGCGCATGGAGCGCACCTTGGACGTGTCGAGCCAGGGCAGGACGAACAGCACCGCAATGGCGCCGAACATCAGGATCACGCCGCCGAGCTTGTCAGGCACCGCCCGCAGGATCGCGTAGAACGGCAGGAAGTACCATTCGGGCACGATGTGGGTCGGTGTCACCAGCGGGTTGGCCGGGATGTAGTTGTCGGCGTGGCCCAGCGCGTTCGGATTGTAGAACAGGAAGCTGGCGAACAGGATCAGGAACAGCACGATCGCGAAGCCGTCCTTCACCGTATAGTACGGGTGGAAGGGCACGGTGTCGGCCTTGGACTTCACGTTCACGCCGGTCGGGTTGTTGTTCCCCGGCACGTGGAGCGCCCAGATGTGCAGGCCAACGACGCCGGCGATCATGAACGGCAGCAGGAAGTGCAGCGAGAAGAAGCGGTTCAGCGTGGCGTTGTCCACCGCGAACCCGCCCCACAGCCAGGTGGTGATGGCCTCGCCCACGATCGGCAGGGCGCCGAACAGGTTGGTGATCACGACCGCGCCGTGGAAGCTCATCTGACCCCAGGGCAGGACGTAGCCCATGAAGGCGGTGGCCATCATCAGCAGGTAGATGATGCAGCCCAGGATCCACAGCACCTCGCGGGGCGCCTTGTAGGACCCGTAATAGAGGCCGCGGAACATGTGGATGTAGACCGCGATGAAGAACATCGAGGCCCCGTTGGCGTGCATGTAGCGCACCAGCCAGCCGTAGTTCACGTCGCGCATGATGCGCTCGACCGA
>NZ_JAUXVZ010000010.1 GCF_030680185.1 Phenylobacterium sp. | reverse complement strand
GCCGACGCCGGCGGCGAAGAACATGTAGCCGAGCTGCGAACAGGTCGAATAGGCGATGACCCGCTTGATGTCGTTCTGAGCCAGACCCACCGTGGCGGCGAACAGGGCCGTGACCGCGCCGACCAGGGTGACGATCTGCTTGGTCACCGGCGCGTATTCGAACATCGGCGAGAGCAGGCAGACCATGTAGACGCCCGCCGTCACCATGGTGGCGGCGTGGATCAGGGCCGAGACCGGGGTCGGGCCTTCCATGGCGTCCGGCAGCCAGGTGTGCAGGAAGAACTGGGCCGACTTGCCCATGGCGCCGACGAACAGCAGGGCGCAGGCGAGGTCCACGGCGTGCCAGGTCTGGCCCGCGAACGACCAGCCGACCGAGGCGAGCTCCTCAACCCGCGGGAAGATCTCGGCGAACTCGATGGTGCCGAACATCCAGAAGACGGTGATGATGCCGAGCGCGAAGCCGAAGTCGCCCACCCGGTTGACCACGAAGGCCTTGATGGATGCGGCGTTGGCGGTGGGCTTCTTGAACCAGAAGCCGATCAGCAGATAGCTCGCCAGCCCCACCCCTTCCCAGCCGAAGAACAGCTGCATGAAGTCGGCGGCCGTCACCAGGGCCAGCATGGCGAAGGTGAACAGCGACAGATAGGCGAAGAAGCGCGGCCGGGAGTCGTCCTCGGCCATGTAGCCCCACGAATAGACGTGGACGAGCGCCGAGACCGAGGTGACGACGATCAGCATGACCGCCGACAGCCCGTCGATGCGGATCGACCAGGCCGACTGGAAGTCGCCCACATTGATGAAGGGCAAGAGGGTCAGCGTGAAGGCTTCAAGGCCGCCCCAGGTCCACTGAATGAACAGGGTCCAGGAGAGGACGCAGGCGAGCAGCAGCAGGCCCGTGGTCACGGCTTGCGAGGCGAAGTCGCCGATGCGGCGGCCAAACAGGCCCGCGACCAGCGCGCCCAGCAGGGGCGCGAAGACCAGGATGATGGCGAGAGACTGAGGGGTCATGGGCTCCGTCAGCCTTTCATCACGGCGGCGTCGTCCACGGCGATGCCGCCGCGGTTACGGAAGAAGGTGACGAGGATGGCGAGGCCCACGGCCGCCTCTGCGGCGGCCACGGTCAGGACGAACATGGCGAAGATCTGCCCCACCACGTCATGCAGATAGACCGAGAAGGCGACGAGGTTGATGTTCACCGCCAGCAGGATCAGCTCGATCGACATCAGGATGACGATGATGTTCTTGCGGTTCACGAAGATCCCGAAGACCCCGATCGTGAACAGGATGGCGGCGACCGCCAGATAGTGACTGAGACCGATCGTCATTCGCCCATCCCCTCGCCCGGCTTGATCTGGACCGAGCGCATGCCGCTCTCGGCGGTGCGGCCCACCTGGTCGGCGATCACCTGACGGCGCACGCCCGGCTTATGGCGCAGGGTGAGCACGATGGCGCCGATCATGGCCACCAGGAGCACCAGCCCCGCCGCCTGGAAGAAGTAGACATAGTCGGTGTAGAGCACCCGCCCGATGGTCTCGGTGTTGGAGAGCCCGTCCAGGGCCGCCATCGGCTCCCGCGGCCCGCTGGCCGCCCCGCCGGTGGCGACAGCCGTGGCCACCACGATCATCTCGGCCGCCAGGATGCCGGCCACCAGGCCGCCCAGCGGCATGTAGCGGGCGAATCCCTGTTTCAGCGCGCCGAAGTCCACGTCGAGCATCATGACGACGAAGAGGAACAGCACCGCCACAGCGCCCACATAGACCACGACCAGCAGCATCGCCAGGAACTCGGCGCCCAGCAGCAGGAAGAGGCCCGCCGCCGAGAAGAAGGTCAGGATCAGGAAAAGCACCGAGTGCACGGGATTTCTGACGGACACCACGGCGAGGCCTGAGCCGATGGTGACTATCGCCAGCAGATAAAATGCGATCGCCTGCAAGGCCATGACGGCTCTACTTTCGCCCCTCAATCATCAGGTTGGTCCGCCCGCCGGGCGCATGGCCCAGGTCGGACGCCAACGTCCTACAGCCCCGGAATCGCGCCTGTCTCTTAGCGATAGGGCGCGTCGAGTTCTAGGTTCTTTGCGATTTCCCGCTCCCAACGGTCCCCGTTATCGAGCAGGCGTTCCTTGTCGTAATAGAGTTCTTCGCGGGTCTCGGTGGCGAACTCCAGGTTCGGCCCCTCGACGATGGCGTCCACCGGGCAGGCCTCCTGGCACAGGCCGCAGTAGATGCACTTGACCATGTCGATGTCGTAGCGGGTCGTCCGGCGGCTGCCGTCGTCCCGGGGCTCGGCCTCGATGGTGATCGCCTGGGCCGGACAGATGGCCTCGCACAGCTTGCAGGCGATGCAGCGCTCTTCCCCGTTGGGATAGCGACGCAGGGCGTGCTCGCCGCGGAAACGGGGCGACTGCGGGTTGCGCTCGTTCGGATAGATGACCGTGGCCTTGGGGCGCATCATGTATTTCATGCCGAGGCCGAAGGCCCCGATGAAATCCATCAGCGCCGCGCCCTTGGCGGCCTGGCTGATACGGGCGGCGAAACTCATCAAATCGCTCCTTGGGCCGGACCGAAGACGCGCCAGGCGGCGACGAGCACCACGGCCACCAGCGAGGTCGGCAGGAAGATCTTCCACCCCAGGCGCATGAGCTGGTCATAGCGGTAGCGGGGCACGATCGCCTTCACCATGGCGATCAGGAAGAAGAAGAAGACGGTCTTGGCGAAGAACCACATGAAGCCGAAGAAGCTCTGCGCGGTCGCCGGCCAGCTCTCGATGAACGGCGTCGGGAACGGCGCCTGCCATCCACCGAAGAACAGGATGGTGATGATGGCGCACATCAGGACGATGTTGGCGTACTCGCCGATCATGAACAGCAGGTACGGGGTGGACGAGTACTCCACCTGATAGCCGGCCACGAGCTCGGACTCCGCCTCGGGCAAGTCGAAGGGCGGGCGGTTGGTCTCGGCCAGGGCCGAGATGAAGAACACCACGGCCATCGGGATCATGATCAGGGCCATGGGCAGGTTGGAAAGCCCGCCGCCGAACACGTACCAGTTCCAGAACCCGCCGCCCTGCTGGGCCACGATGGTCTGCAGGTTCATGGTCCCGGCCAGCAGGATCACGGTGATGATCACGAAGCCGATGGAGACCTCGTAGCTGACCATCTGGGCGGCCGATCGCAGGCTGCCCAGGAAGGGGTATTTCGAGTTGGACGCCCAGCCGCCCATGATGATGCCGTAGACGCCCAGCGAGCTGATCGCCAGCAGGTAGAGGACGCCGACATTGATGTCCGACACCACCCAGCCCGGCGCCAGCGGCACCACGGCCCAGGCCCCGAAGGCCAGGACGAAGCTGATCAGGGGGGCCAGGATGAAGACCACCTTGTCGGCCCCGTCAGGGATGACGATCTCCTTCAGCACGAACTTCAGGAAGTCGGCGAAGGACTGCAGCAGGCCGAACGGGCCCACCATGTTGGGGCCTTTGCGCATCTGCACACCGGCCCAGATCTTGCGGTCGGCCAGCAGCAGGAAGGCCAGCGACAGCAGGATCCAGATCATGACGGCCGCGATCTGGCCCACGGCGAGCAGGGTCCAGCCGCCTGGCGTCGCCCAGAAATTGGTGGTGGCGTCCATGCCCTACTCCGCGGCGATCTTTTCGGCGCCCGGGACGAGCGCCTGGCACTCGGCCATGGTGACGCTGGCGCGTGCGATCGGGTTGGTCAGATAGAAGGCCTTCACGGGGCTCGCGAGGGGGGCGTCCGACAGATCGCCCTCCCCGCCCAGCGCCGAGAGGTCCAGCGCGCCGGGCGCGTCTGGCACATAGTCGATTCGGCCGAAGGTGGGGTGATCGGCGAACAGGCGGGCGCGCAGCTGGTCGAGGCTGTCATAGGGCAGCTTGGCGTCCAGCAGTTCAGACAGGGCGCGCAGGATGGCCCAGTCTTCCTTGGCCTCGCCCTTGGGGAAGACCGCCCGCTCGCCGCGCTGAACGCGGCCCTCGGTGTTCACATAGAGGCCGCTCTTCTCGGTATAGGCGGCGGCCGGCAGAATCACGTCGGCCCGGTGGGCCCCGGCGTCCCCGTGGGTGCCCATATAGACGACGAAGGCGTCGGTGGCCGACAGGTCCATCTCGTCGGCGCCCATCAGCACCAGCAGGTCGGCGCCGCCCTTGGCGGTCAGCTCCAGCGCGGTCTTGCCGCCTTCCCGGGGGATGAAGCCCAGGTCGAGGCCGCCGACGCGGGCGGCTGCGGTATGCAGGACGTTCCAGGTCGCCTTGAATGTCTTGGCCACGCCGGCGGCGGCCTTGACCACAGCCGCGCCGTCAGCGCGGGCCAGGGCGCCGGCGCCGAGGATCACGGCGGCCTTTTCGGCGCCCTTGAAGGCCTTGGCGAAGTCGCTGCGGGACTTGGACAGGCCGTTCAGCGTGTCGGTCCCCGCGCCCAGATAGTCATAGGCGTAGCTCAGGTCGGCCTGCTCGCCGATGACGCCGATCCGCAAGGCGCCGGCCAGCCAACGCTTGCGCAGGCGGGCGTTGAACACCGGCGCTTCAAGGCGGGGGTTGGTCCCGACCAGCAGGATGACATCGGCGTCCTCGATGCCGGCGATGGTCGAGTTCATCAGCCAGCTTTCCCGGGGGCCATCGCCCAGGGCCATGCCGTCCTGGCGGCAGTCGAGGCTGGTCACACCCAGGCCGCCGAACAGGTCCAGCGCGGCCTTCATGGACTCCGCGTCCTGCAGGTCGCCGGCGATGACGCCCATGCGGTCCGGCGCGGTCGCCTTCACCTTGGCCGCGACCGTCTGCAGGGCCTCGGCCCAGCTGGCCGGCCGCAGCTTGCCGTTCTCACGGACATAGGGGCGGTCCAGGCGTTGGCGCGACAGGCCGTCAACGGCGTAGCGGGTCTTGTCGCTGATCCACTCTTCGTTGACGTCGTCATTGATGCGCGGCAGCACGCGGAGCACGGCCGGGCCGCGGGCGTCGACACGGATGGCCGAGCCCAGGGCGTCCATGACGTCGACGCTCTCGGTCTTCTTCAGCTCCCAGGGCCGGGCGTTGAACGCGTAAGGCTTGGAGGTGAGCGCGCCGACTGGGCAGAGGTCGATGACGTTGGCGCTCAGCTCGGACGTGACGGCGGCGTCGAGATAGGTTGTGATTTCAACATCTTCGCCCCGCGAGATCAGGCCGATCTCCGGCACGCCGGCCACTTCGGTGACGAAGCGCACGCAGCGGGTGCACTGGATGCAGCGGGTCATCACCGTCTTGATGAGCGGACCCATGTACTTTTCTTCGACCGCGCGCTTGTTCTCGCCATAGCGGGAATCGTCGCGGCCATAGCCCATGGCCTGGTCCTGCAGGTCGCACTCGCCGCCCTGGTCGCAGATCGGGCAGTCCAGCGGGTGGTTGATCAGCAGGAACTCCATCACGCCGTGACGGGCCTTCTTGACCATCGGCGTGTCGGTGAAAATCTCCTGGCCCTCGGCCGCCGGCAGGGCGCAGGAAGCCTGCGGCTTCGGCGGGCCGGGCTTCACCTCGACCAGGCACATGCGGCAGTTGCCGGCGATGGACAGGCGCTCGTGATAGCAGAAGCGGGGGATTTCCTTCCCGGCCAGCTCCGCCACCTGCAGAACCGTCATGCCGGGTTCGAACTCGACCTCGACGCCGTCGACCTTTGCGATGGGCATGTCTTTTACTCCGCAGCCACGAGCGTGGCGCCCTGAACGTGCGGGCGTCCGGCGCGGTACTGGGTGATGCGATCCTCCACCTCATGGCGGAAGTGACGGAAGAGACCCTGGATCGGCCAGGCGGCCGCATCGCCCAGGCCGCAGATGGTGTGGCCTTCGACCTGCGAGGCGACGTCGAGCAGCATGTCGATCTCGGCCATGTCGGCCTCGCCCGTCACCATCCGCTCCATCACCCGCCACATCCAGCCTGTGCCTTCGCGGCACGGCGTGCACTGGCCGCAGCTCTCATGCTTGTAGAAGTAGGACAGCCGGGCGATCGACTTCACCACGTCGGCGTCCTTGTCCATGACGATGACCGCCGCGGTGCCCAGACCCGAACGCATCTCGCGCAGGGAGTCGAAGTCCATCAACGCGGTCTCGGCCATCTCGGCGGTGATCATCGGCACCGACGAACCGCCGGGGATGATCGCCTTCAGATTGCCCCAGCCGCCGCGGATGCCGCCGCAATGCTCTTCGAGGAGCTGGCGGAGCGGGATCGACATGACCTCCTCCACCACGCAGGGACGGTTCACATGGCCTGAAATGGCCATCAGCTTGGTGCCGGTGTTGTTGGGCCGGCCGAAGCCCGCGAACCATTCGGCCCCGCGGCGCAGGATCGAGCCCACCGTGGCGATGGTCTCGACATTGTTGATGGTGGTCGGGCAGCCATAGATGCCGGCGCCGGCCGGGAACGGCGGCTTCAGACGGGGCTGACCCTTCTTGCCCTCCAGGCTTTCCATCAGGGCGGTTTCGTCGCCGCAGATATAGGCCCCGCCCCCATGGGTCACATAGAGGTCGAAGTCCCAGCCGTGGATATTGTCCTTGCCGATCAGCTTGGCCTCATAGGCCTGCTTGATGGCGGCCTCCAGGCGCTCGCGCTCGAAGACATACTCGCCGCGGATGTAGATGTAGCAGGCGTGCGCGCGGATCGCGTAGCTGGCGATCATGCAGCCTTCGATCAGCAGATGCGGATCGTTGCGCAGGATCTCGCGGTCCTTGCAGGTGCCCGGCTCGGACTCATCGGCGTTGACCACCAGGAAGTGCGGTCGCTCGCTCTCCTGCTTGGGCATGAAGGTCCACTTCAGGCCGGTGCCGAAGCCTGCCCCGCCGCGGCCCCGCAGGCCGGAGTTCTTGACCTGGTCGCAGATCCACTCCGGGGTCTGCGACAGGATTTCACGCACACCGTTCCAGGCGCCGCGCCGCTTGGCGCCCTCAAGGCCAAAGTCGTGCAGGCCATAGAGGTTCGTGAAGATGCGGTCCTTGTCTTCCAGAATCCCGACCACGCCCCTCAAACTCCTTCTTTCGCGCGCCGGAAGGCCGCGATGAACCAGATCTGCGCCACGAAACCCGCGGCCAGGGCGACGCCGAAGATGGCGAACAGCCAGTCCCGGCCGGTCGCCAGCGCGCCGATCACGGCTGCGATCGCCGTCACGACGCAGACGGCGTTGATCACCGCCATGCGCAGGAACCGCGCCTTGATGTCAGCCTCTGCGCTCACGCCGTCGGCTCCGGCTCGGGCGCCTTGGGCGCGGCGTTCGGCAGGGCCTTCAACGGCTGCGCCGCAGTGCCGTCATAGAGGGCCGGATCGCTGAGGGTCAGCGGCCCGCCTTCGGGCGCCGAGCCCTGGCGTTTCGTCGCCGATCCGGGCGGCGGCGCCTTGCCGGCCGCGAAGTCGTCCAGCAGGGCCTCGAAGCTCTCGGGCGTCAGATCTTCGTAATAGTAGTCGTTGATGGCGGCCATCGGCGCATTGGCGCAGGCGCCCAGGCACTCGACTTCCTGCCAATAGAACTTGCCGTCCGCCGACAGGTGGTCCTTCGCGCCGATCTTGCGCTTGCAGACCGCCATCAGGCTCTCAGACCCGCGCAGTTGGCATGGCGTGGTGCCGCAGACCTGGACCAGGGCGACGCTGCCCACCGGCTCCAGCATGAACATGGTGTAGAAGGTCGCGACCTCCAGCACCCGGATGCGGGCCATGCCCAGCATCTCGGCCACGGCGCGAATGGCGGGCTCGCTGACCCAGCCTTCCTGCTTCTGGATCAGCCACAGGATCGGGATGACCGCCGACTGCTGGCGGCCTTGCGGGAACTTGGCGATCCACCACTTGGCCTTCTCCAGCGTCTCGGGCTGGAAGGCGAAGCTTGCGGGTTGGTTGGGCGAAAGACGACGAACGCTCACATGCCCCTCACTTGACGAAGTCGATGCGGGCGATCTTGCCGCCGGCGATGGTGTAGATGGCCGCCACCTCGAAGCTCACCGGCCCGGGCTGGCGATAGACCCGCTCGTGGTCGATGACCCGGTCGCCGATCACCACCCGATGGGCGAGTTCGGCGCGGTTCTGCGGATGCTCGGCGAACAGGGCCACGTGCTTGGCGCGAAAGGCCTCGAGCCCCTCGACCGTCACCGCGCCGTTGAAGTCGGCCACGATCAGGTCCTGGGCGAAGAAGCCGCAGAGGGCGTCCACATCCTGGGCGTTGTAGGCGTCGAGCTGGCCCTGGGCGAGATCGGCCGGCGCCCGCGTCGCTGCGGCGTTCATCGGTCGATCTCCCCGAACACGATGTCGAGCGAGCCGAGAATGGCCGAGACGTCGGCCAGCATGTGGCCGCGGTTGATCCAGTCCATGGCCTGCAGGTGCGGATAGCCCGGCGCGCGGATCTTGCACTTGTAGGGCTTGTTGGAGCCGTCGGAGACCAGGAACACGCCGAACTCGCCCTTGGGCGCCTCGACGCAGGCGTAGACCTCCCCGACCGGGGTCCGATAGCCCTCGGTGAACAGCTTGAAGTGATGGATGAGCGCTTCCATCGAACGCTTCATCTCGCCGCGACGGGGCGCGCCGATCTTGTTGTCCTCGGTCAGGACCGGACCCGGCGTCTTTTCCAGGCGGTCGCAGCACTGCTTCATGATGCGGACCGACTGGCGCATCTCTTCCATGCGGCAGAGATAGCGATCGTAGCAGTCGCCGTTCACGCCGAGCGGGATGTCGAACTCCAGCTCGTTGTAGCACTCATAGGGCTGGTTGCGGCGAAGGTCCCAGGCGATACCCGACCCGCGCACCATCACGCCAGAGAAGCCCCAATCCAGGGCCTCCTGCTTGCTGACCACGCCGATGTCGACGTTGCGCTGCTTGAAGATGCGGTTGCCGGTGATCAGGCTGTCGATGTCGTTCAGCGCCCTGGGGAAGGCGTCGCACCAGGCGGAAATATCGGCCACCAGGGCGGCGGGCAGGTCCTGACGGACGCCGCCGACGCGGAAATAGTTGGCGTGCAGCCGCGCGCCCGAAGCCCGCTCATAGAAGACCATGAGCTTTTCGCGCTCTTCGAAACCCCACAGCGGCGGGGTCAGAGCGCCCACATCCATGGCCTGGGTCGTGACGTTGAGCAGGTGGTTCAGGATGCGGCCGATTTCCGAATACAGAACCCGGATCAGCTGGGCGCGGTAAGGGACCTCGACGGCCAGCAGCTTCTCGATGGCGAGCACATAGGCGTGCTCCTGGTTCATCGGGGCCACATAGTCCAGGCGGTCGAAATAGGGAATCGTCTGCTGATAGGGCCGGTACTCCATCAGCTTCTCGGTGCCGCGATGGAGCAGGCCCACATGGGGGTCCACCCGCTCGACGACTTCGCCGTCCAGCTCCAGGATCAGGCGCAGCACGCCGTGCGCGGCCGGATGCTGGGGACCGAAGTTGATGGTGAACTTGCGGATCTCGGTTTCGGTCGAGGGGCTGTGGGCCAGCTGAGCCTCGGAGGTCGGGACGACTTCGCCGGTCATGCCTTGGGCTCCGCCTTTTCGTCGCCCGGAAGGGCGGCGAAGCCGCGCTCGGCGCCTTCCCAGGGGCTGAGGAAGTCCCAGTTGCGCCACTCGGTCATCTTGATGGGCTCATAGACCACGCGCTTGAGCTCGTCGTCATAGCGCAGCTCCACATAGCCGCTCATGGGGAAGTCCTTGCGCAGCGGATGGCCGTGGAAGCCATAGTCGGTGAGGATGCGGCGCAGGTCCGGATGGCCTTCGAAGAAGACCCCGTACATGTCGAAGGCCTCGCGCTCGTACCAGTTGGCGCAAGGATAGGCCGGCGTCGCGGTGGGCACCGGGGTGTCCTCGTCGGTCACCAGCTTGACCCGAACCCGCACATTCTTGCTCATCGACAGCAGATGATAGACCACCTCGAAGCGCTTCTCGCGCTCAGGGTAATCCACCGCGGTCAGGTCGATCAGCACCTCGAACCGATAGTCTGGGTGATCGCGCAGGAAGGTCAGGGCCTCAACGATCCGCGGCAGGGGCGCGGTCAGCGACAGCTCGTCGAACGCCACATGGGCGCCCGTCAGGGCGCCGGCGCTGTTGGCGACCATGGCCTGGCCGAGCGCCTGCAGATCAGTTGCAGAAACGGGCCAGCTCATCGTTCGATCGTCCCGGTCCGGCGGATCTTCTTCTGCAGTTGCAGGACCCCATAGACCAGCGCCTCAGCCGTGGGCGGGCAGCCGGGCACATAGATGTCCACCGGCACGATGCGGTCGCAGCCTCGGACGACGGAGTAGCTGAAATAGTAGTAGCCGCCGCCATTGGCGCAGGAGCCCATGGAGATGACGTAGCGCGGGTCCGGCATCTGGTCGTAGACCTTGCGCAGGGCCGGAGCCATCTTGTTGCACAGGGTGCCGGCGACGATCATCACGTCCGACTGGCGCGGGCTGGCCCGCGGCGCAAAGCCGTAGCGCTCCAGGTCGTAGCGCGGCATCGAGGCCTGCATCATCTCGACGGCGCAGCAGGCCAGGCCGAAGGTCATCCACATGAGCGAGCCGGTGCGCGCCCAGGTGATCAGGTCGTCGGCGGCCGCGGTGATGAAGCCCTTGTCGGCCAGCTGGTCGTTGACCCCGTCGAAGAAGGGGTCGTGGATCTTGGCGTCATAGCCCTCGACCGTGGCGCGGGCGGCCGAATTGGCCGGAACGATCACTCCCATTCCAGGGCCCCCTTCTTCCATTCATAGATGAAGCCGACGGTCAGCACGCCCAGGAAGGTCATCATCGACCAGAAGGCGAACTGCATGGCTTCGGTGGGCAGGTTCATCAGGCTGACGGCCCAGGGGAACAGGAACGCGACCTCGAGGTCGAAAATGATGAAGAGGATCGACACCAGGTAGAAGCGGACGTCGAATTTCATCCGCGCATCGTCAAAGGCGTTGAAGCCGCACTCGTAGGTCGAGAGCTTTTCAGGATCAGGCGCCTTGGGGGCCAGGACGGCGGCGGCCAGCACGAAGGCCACGCCCAGGACCGCCGCGATCCCTAGGAAAATCACGATGGGCAGGTACTGCAGAAGGAACGCGTTCATGGAGTCCTCGAAGGAGTCGCGCGCCCTTCTAGACCAGCAATGCGCAGGGTTCAAACAGCGGATTCCCGCAACAGAGATACGCCAGCGCGCGACATCGCACATGCCCTGACCAGACCTCGCGAGATGTCAGCCTCGCCACGGAAGCGGGCATGCCGCCTAATATTCTGCGAATGCTTCGCAATTGCTAGGAGACCGGTTTGCGACCGCGCGCGCCCATCCTAGGCTGACCGCCCAAGCCGGAGGGGCCGTTGACCAGCAAACCCTTTATCCATAAGGCGCTCGACGCCATCGAGCGTCTGGGCGACCGCCTCCCCGACCCCGTCTTCATCTTCGCCTGGATCATCGGCGCCCTGGTTCTGGCCAGCGTGATCTGCGCCTGGGTCGGCGTCAGCGCGGTCAACCCGGTGGATGGAGAGCTGCTGCGCGCCCAGAGCCTGCTGACGCCGGCCAACATCCAGACCCTGCTGGTGGAGATGCCGCGCACGCTGACCGGCTTCGCGCCGCTCGGTTATGTGTTGCTGATCATGCTGGGCGCGGGAATCGCCGAGCGAGTCGGCCTGCTGTCGGCCGCCATCCGGGCGATGATGAGCCGTACGCCGCGGCTGCTGGTCTGCCCGGTGGTGATCTTCCTGGGGCTGATCGCCAACCACGCCGCCGATTCGGGGTTCGTCATCCTGCTGCCGCTGGCCGGCGCAGCCTTCGCCGCCGTCGGGCGTCACCCCATCGCTGGGATCGCCGCAGCCTTCGCCGGCGTGGTCGGCAGCTTCGCCGGCAATCCCCTGCCCGGCCAGTTCGACGCCCTCATCCTGGGCCTGTCGGAGCCCGCCGCCCGGCTGATCGATCCGACCTGGACGGCCAATCTGGTGGGCAACTGGTACTTCACCGCCGCGGGCGCCCTGGTGTTCATTCCGGTGGCCTGGTGGGTGACGGCCAATGTGGTCGAGCCGCGGCTCGGCCCCTGGACGCCGCCGGAGAACCTGCCGCCGCAGGACGCCCCGCTGTCGCCCATCGAACGCCGCGCCCTGATCTGGTCGGGCGTGGCGGTGCTGGTCGTCATCCTGCTCTGGGCCGCCATGGCCCTGGCGCCTGGCGCACCGCTGGTGGACCGCAGCGTGGAGGGCCCTTCGCGCTGGACGCCATTCTTCCGGTCGCTGGTGGCCGGCTTTTTCGTCCTCTTCCTGGCCGGCGGCCTGAGCTATGGCCGGCTGACCGGCCAGATCCGCACCGACCGGGACGTGGTGCGCCTGGCCTCGGAGTCCATGGCCTCCATGGCGCCCTATATCGTCCTGGCCTTCGCCGCGGCCCATTTCATCGCCATGTTCACTTGGTCGAACCTCGGGGTGATCATCGCCATCCATGGGGCCGAATCGATCCGCGCCACCGGCCTGCCCATTCCCTTGCTTCTGATGGCCATCGTCCTGCTGACCGCCGTCCTCGACATGCTGATCGGATCGGCCTCGGCCAAGTGGGCGGCGATCGCGCCTGTGCTGGTGCCGATGCTGATGCTGCTGGGGATCAGTCCGGAAATGACGACGGCGGCCTATCGCATGGGCGACTCCAGCGTGAACATGGCCTCACCCCTGATGCCCTACTTCGCCCTGGTGCTCGGCTTCTGTCAGAGATGGCGGCCAGGCTTCGGCGTCGGCGGCCTGATCAGCGCCATGCTGCCCTATTCCGCGGCGATGATGAGCGCCGGCCTGATCCTCGTCGGCCTGTGGTCGGCCCTGGAACTTCCCCTCGGTCCACAGGCGGGCGTGCATTATTCCCCGCCCAGCGCGATTAGCCGCTGATCGGCAGTTGACACGATTCAGGTCGGGACCTATCAGACGCGCCTCGCGGCGACGTGAGACCCTTAAGCGGGTGTAGCTCAGTTGGTTAGAGCGCCGGCCTGTCACGCCGGAGGTCGCGGGTTCGAGTCCCGTCACTCGCGCCATGGTCTTCCAGTTGGAGGACCAGGCGCACCCTCCCCCAGAACCAGATGATTTGCCCGCCGGCTCAGAGCTTGGCGAAGGGCTTGAGCCGTTCGGTCTCGCCGGGCGCGAAAGCCAGCGCCGCCCAGAACCCGGCGGGTTCCAGAACCGGACGTAGGCTCTCGCGGTCGGCTTGAGGCAGGTCGGCGAACATCGCCTTCAGCCAGAGCCAGCAGTTCACTGTGTAGGGCCGCGCAATGCTCGCCAGGTTCACGCCGCCCACCTCGAAGGCGCAGCGGAGTTCCCCACGTCCGGCGGCCTCGGCCGAGGCCTGCATCATGGCGAGGAAGCCGCCGCCAGCCAGCCCGACCAGTTCGACGAGGGTCTCGTCCGGCCGGGGGTCCGCCGACCAGTCGCCCTGGTGCCCGGAGAGATCGTCGACCCACTGGGTCCATTGATAGGTCCGCACCGCATGGGTCCGCATCAGGCGCGAGGGGGTGGGATCGATGGCCAGCTGGCTCAGCATGCCATAGAGGCCGAAATCGGCGATGGAGGGCCGCTGGCCGAACAGGAACAGCCGTCGCGACAGGCCCCGCTCCAGAATGTCCAGCAGGGCCAGATACTCCGCCTCCAGGGCCGCATGGGTGGTCGGATCGCCGCCACCGAGGAGATTTCGCACCATCTGCTGGCGGGCGGTGAACTTCTCGATCCCGCGGTCGAGCGCCGGCTCATCGACGTCGCCCAGCCACCCGGCCATCTGACGGCGCGCGCAGAACGCCACATCGGCCTCCAAGGTCCATCGGAAGGCCATAAGGATGACCGCCAGCCACTCGTCGGCGAAGTCCTCCACGAGCCGCGCCAGGAACTGCTGCCCCGGCGTCGGCGGCAGGAGGCTGGGCCCCTCCAGGTGCAGGGTCTCCAACTCATGCAGGATTGGCGTGGAGTCGTTCCAGGCGGTCCCGTCCGGATAGACCACGACCGGCAAGAGCCGCTTGCCGAAGGCCTTGAGCCCCTCGCTCTGCCCCGTGCCGTCAAAGCCGCCCAGGGGAATGGTCCAGTCGTGGGGGATACGACGGTAGCGCAGGGCGGCGCGCACCTTGTGCGAGTAAGGCGAGCCGGGCCCGGCGAGGATGCGGTAGCGTCCCGGGCGGGGGACAAGGTCGGCCTGTTCGAAAATCACGGTTTCGGCTCCATCGCCAAAAATCGGCACGCCGCGTGACAATATCGCCCTTCCGTCAGGGCGGAAGCGGAAACCTCAGCCGCCTTGCGCCGCCCGCAGGCGCGCGCGTACCTGGTCTGGCAGGACCATGCCGGACGCCGCGGCGTTAGCCTCCAGGTGAGCCCGTCGCGTGGTGCCCGTCACCGCCGCTGACACCCCGGGATTCTCCAGCACATAGGCGAGGCTCGCCTGGGCGGCGCTCATGCCCTCGATCTGTCGCAGGAAACTGAACCGCTCGGCGGCGACCACCTCGGCCCGGTGGTTCTTCAACGCCCGGGCGGCGTACCAGAGGTCGCGCAGGCCGCGCACCTTGCGGATCTGGCCGTCCACATGACCCATGGCCAGCGGCATGCCGGCCAGGACGCCCTTGCCCATCCTCGCGGCCTGGGCGATCAGCGGCCCCCGCTCCGGGCGCAGGACATTGTAGTCCAGCATCACCACGTCGAAGACCGGCGCGGCGATGACGGCGCCGATCACCTCGGCGTCGAAGCTGTTGGCGCCGAAGGCCGCCACCAGGCCGCGGGCGCGCAGGCGCTCCAAGGCCTCGAACAGATCGTCGGTCAGTTCGCCCACCCCCGGCCCATGCAGCTGCACCAGCGACAGGCGCTCCAGGCCCAACCGCTTCAGGCTCGCCTCGACGCTGGCGGTGATCGCGGCCGACGAGAAGTCCCGGCCCGTCCGGCCGCCGCCCGCATGAAAGGTCCCGGCCTTGGTGGCGATCACCAGATTGGCGGTGTCGCGTCCCTTCAAGGCCCGCCCGAGCCGCGGCTCGGCTTCGCCGCGGGAATAGCCCGGCGCGGTGTCAAAGAGGGTGACGCCCAGGTCCAAGGCGCGGTGAACCAGGCCCAGCGCCTGGGATTCGTCAAAGCGGGCCAGACCCCAATAGCTGGCGCAGCCAAAGCCGATCTCGGAGACGGTGAGCCCCGTGCGGCCCAGGGGACGATATCTCATACGCCCTTCCCCGGATGTCTCGGCTGGAGGAATGGTGGGCGGCGAGGGGCTCGAACCCCCGACCCCCTGGGTGTAAACCAGGTGCTCTGACCAACTGAGCTAGCCGCCCCTAGAGCGCATTCCGATAAGTGGGAACCGGTTATCGTGACGAAACGCGCTCAAGACTTGGATCTAGGGCCTGATTCCACGATCAAACGATCCCGTCTGATCGCATCACGCCCTAGAGCGCGTTCTTAGACGCTCGGGCGCGAGATTCGGAGGGGAATTGGCGCAGGGCGCCCACGAAAAAGGGGCGGCCGCGCTGGCGCCCGCCCCTTCGGAATATCAGCCCCTGGGGAGCTCAGGCGTTCAGTGCGTTCTTCAGCCCCTCGCCGACGCGGAATCGCGCGGTCTGGGACGCTGGACGATTGACGCTCTCCCCGGTCCTCGGATTGCGCGCCACGCCAGCCGCCCGGCTCACCGGGACGAAGCTGCCGAAGCCCACCAGACGCACCTCGTCGCCCCCCTTCAAAGACCCGGTGACAGACTCGATGAAGGCGTCGAGAGCCTCCTTGGCTTGCGCCTTGGTGATGCCGGCCTTGTCGGCCATGGCCGCGACCAGTTCAGCCTTGGTCATTGTCGTTTCCTCTCCCTGCCCTTTTTCTGTTTTTTTCGCGAAGGATCGGCAGCGGCAAAAGCCTTCGCGCCAAGGGATTATGCGAGCTTAACCGAGCGCGTCAAACGAAGCGGCGCGGAGGACTTCCCCCGCGCCGCTCGCCGTCTTCAGTTTTGAAGGTCAGACGCCTAATGCGTCATGATCGCCTCGGGCTCGCCGTCGTCGGCGGGAACGCCGGCCTTGGCCGGCGGCTCGGTCCATTCGATCGGCTCCGGCGCGCGAACCAGGGCCCGCGCCAGGACCTCATCCATGGTGTTCACCGGGATGATCTCCAGGGCCTCCTTCACCTTGGCTGGGATGTCGGCCAGGTCCTTTTCGTTCTCCTGCGGGATCAGCACCGTCTTGACCCCAGAGCGCAGGGCCGCGAGCAGCTTCTCCTTCAGGCCGCCAATGGCCGTCACCCGGCCGCGCAGGGTGACCTCGCCGGTCATGGCGATTTCCTTGCGGATCGGAATGCCGGTCAGGACCGAGACGATGGCCGTAGCCATCGCCGCCCCGGCCGAGGGGCCATCCTTGGGGGTCGCGCCGTCCGGAACGTGGATGTGGACGTCGGTCTTCTCGAAGGACGGCGGCTCGATGCCGAACTGGGTGGCCCGGCTGCGGACATAGGAATTCGCCGCGGCGATGGATTCCTTCATCACGTCCTTCAGGTTGCCCGTGATGGACATGCGGCCCTTGCCCGGCATCTTGACCGCCTCGATGGTCAGGATGTCGCCGCCGAAGTCGGTATAGGCCAGGCCGGTGATGATCCCGACCTGATCCTCGGCGTCGGTCTCGCCATAGCGGTACTTGCGCACCCCGGCGTACTTGGCCAGCCGTTCGGCGTCGATGGTGACGCTGGTCAGCGACTCGCGACCCAGGTCCCGGACCGTCTTGCGGGCGAGGTTGCCCAGCTCCCGCTCCAGCGACCGCACGCCGGCTTCCCGGGTGTAGTAGCGGATCAGGTCGCGGATCGTGTCCTCGGGCACCACGAACTCCTCGGGCTTCAGCCCGTGGTCCTTGGTCAGCTTGGGCAGCACGTGGCGCTTGGCGATCTCGACCTTCTCATCCTCGGTGTAGCCGGGGATGCGGATGATCTCCATGCGGTCCAGCAGGGGCTGGGGCATGTTGAGCGAGTTGGCCGTGGTGACGAACATCACCGGCGACAGGTCGTAGTCCACCTCCAGATAGTGGTCGGCGAAGGTGGAGTTCTGCGACGGGTCGAGCACCTCGAGCAGGGCCGAGGCGGGATCGCCGCGATAATCGGCGCCCATCTTGTCGATCTCGTCCAGCAGGAAGAAGGCGTTGGTGGTCTTGGCCTTCTTCATCGACTGGATGATCTTGCCGGGCATGGAGCCGATATAGGTCCGGCGGTGACCGCGGATCTCGGCCTCGTCACGCACCCCGCCCAGGGAGACGCGGACGAATTCCCGCGCCGTCGCCTTGGCGATCGACCGGCCCAGCGACGTCTTGCCGACGCCGGGAGGACCGACGAGGCAGAGGATCGGGCCTTTCAGCGCGCCCGTGCGGGCCTGGACCGCCAGATACTCCAGGATCCGCTCCTTCACCTTTTCGAGGCCGTAGTGGTCCTCATCGAGGATGGCCTCGGCCTGGGAGAGGTCGATGGGCTTCTGCTTGGCCTTGCCCCATGGGATCGACAGCAGCCAGTCGAGATAGTTCCGCACGACAGTGGACTCGGCCGACATCGGGCTCATCGAGCGCAGCTTCTTCAGCTCCGCCTCGGCCTTGGTGCGGGCCTCCTTCGACAGGCGCGTTTTCTTGATCCGCTTTTCGAGCTCGTTCAGCTCGTCGCGGGTGTCGTCCTGTTCGCCCAGCTCGCGCTGGATCGCCTTCATCTGCTCGTTCAGATAATACTCGCGCTGCGTCTTCTCCATCTGACGCTTCACACGGTTGCGGATCTTCTTCTCGGTCTGCATCACCGAGATCTCGCCCTCCATGAGGGCGTAGACCTTCTCGAGACGCTTCACGACGTCGAAGACTTCCAGCAGGGCCTGCTTGTCGCTGATCTTCACCGACAGGTGCGAGGCGACGCGGTCGGCCAGCTCACCCGGGTTCTCGATCTGCGGCATGGCCGCCAGGGCCTCGGGCGGCACCTTCTTGTTGAGCTTCACATAGGTTTCGAACTGCTCGACCACGGCGCGGCTGAGGGCTTCGGCCTCGGCCGAGGCCAGGCTGTCGTCGGGGAGATCGGCGATCTCCACCTCATAATAGTCGGTCTGAGCCGTGTAGCGGGCCACGCCTGCACGGGCCTTGCCTTCCACCAGCACCTTGACGGTGCCGTCGGGCAGCTTGAGCAGTTGCAGGATCGTCGCCACGACGCCGACGTCATAGATGGCCACCGGCGCGGGATCGTCGTCGTCCTTATCCTTCTGGGTCAGCAGAAGGATGTCCTTGCCATCGTTGCGCATGGCCTCTTCGAGCGCCCGCACGGATTTTTCCCGCCCCACGAACAGGGGCACGGGCTGATGGGGAAACACGACGATGTCGCGCAGGGGTAGGACAGGTAGGGTCTTTGTCTCGGACATGATGCTTTCACTCCTGGCCGGCCCCCTCTGACACAAGCAAGGCTCGACCATCGGACCGCGGTTACCCAGACGATGCGCCTGAGTCGGACGGCCCGTCCGCCAAGACGGCGGTGTTTTCAGCTTATTTATGTGGACGCTTCGCGCCGCCGTTCAAGCGGCGCCAAGCCAGTGCGCGACATCGTGTCTTCGGCGCCGCAACACAAATGCGTGGGGAACGGCGCAGCCTCAGGCCGCGCCGCCCTTGTCCCGACGTTCGGCATAGATGATCAGCGGCTGGGCGCGGCCTTCGACGACCTCGGCGTTGACGACCACTTCTTCGACGCCGTCATAGGTCGGCAGCTCGTACATGGTGTCGAGCAGGATGCCTTCCAGGATGGAGCGCAGGCCCCGGGCGCCGGTCTTGCGGGCGATGGCCTTGCGGGCCACGGCGTTCAGCGCGTCATCGGTGAAGGTCAGGCCGACATTCTCCATGTCGAACAGGCGCTGGTACTGCTTGACGAAGGCGTTCTTGGGCTCGGTCAGGATCTTGACCAGCGCATCTTCGTCCAGGTCGTCCAGGGTGGCGATCACCGGCAGACGGCCGATGAATTCCGGGATCAGGCCAAAGCGCAGCAGGTCGTCGGGCTCCACCCGGCGGAAGATTTCGCCGGTGCGGCGGTCATCCGGGTCGGACACCTTGGCGCCGAAACCGATCGAGGTCCCCTGCCCGCGGGCCGAGATGATCTTGTCGAGGCCGGCGAAGGCGCCGCCGCAGATGAACAGGATGTTGGTGGTGTCCACCTGCAGGAATTCCTGCTGGGGGTGCTTGCGGCCGCCCTGGGGCGGGACCGAGGCCACCGTGCCTTCCATGATCTTCAGCAGGGCCTGCTGGACGCCCTCGCCCGACACGTCGCGGGTGATCGACGGGTTGTCCGACTTGCGGCTGATCTTGTCGACCTCGTCGATATAGACGATGCCGCGCTGGGCCCGCTCGACATTGTAGTCGGCCGACTGCAGCAGCTTGAGGATGATATTCTCAACGTCCTCGCCGACATAGCCGGCTTCAGTCAGGGTCGTGGCGTCGGCGACCGTGAACGGCACGTCGATGATTCGGGCCAGAGTCTGGGCCAGCAGGGTCTTACCCGTGCCGGTCGGCCCGATCAGCATGATGTTGGCCTTGCCCAGTTCCACGTCGTTGTTCTTCGTGGCGTGGTTCAGGCGCTTGTAGTGGTTGTGGACCGCCACCGAGAGGACCTTCTTGGCGTGGTCCTGGCCGATCACGTAATCGTCGAGGACTTCGCGGATCTCGCGGGGCGTGGGCACGCCGTCCTTCGACTTCACGAAGGAGATCTTGTGCTCCTCGCGGATGATATCCATGCAGAGCTCGACGCATTCGTCGCAGATGAACACCGTCGGGCCCGCGATGAGCTTGCGGACTTCATGCTGGCTCTTTCCGCAGAAGGAGCAATACAGCGTGCTCTTGGAGTCCCCGCTCGCGGCCTTGGTCATGTTCAGTCTCACTCTCTCGACGACGCCGGTCGAAATCATCGCCCTGGGCGCAGGCGGCGATTTCCCGCCATCCTTGCAGGATACGCGCCGGGGGTTGTCTAATCCTTGACATTCCCCGATCCGCGACCGGATCACAAGCCTTGGCGCACGGCCAGGGCCTTCTTAGGGCCAGGCGCCCGATGGCGCGCAATTTCGAATCTCTAGATGGGACTGTATCGGATTGGCGCAAGTGACCCCATGCGCACCTTGCCCCCAAAGGGTGCGTCGGGCTCAAGCTTGTGGAAATCCCCGGCGCCCTTTTCGCAGGGCGACGGGTTGTAGGGGCGTGATGTTCAGACTGCGTTATATCGGCGCAAGGGGCGCCCAGGGGGCTTGATGGACGATCCTGCCGAAGACACGGGCGTCGTCGCATTCGATTTCGACGGCACCCTGACCACCCGCGACAGCTTCACCGCCTTTCTGAAGTGGCGCGCCGGCCGTGCGCGCTACGCCAGGGGCATGCGCAGGCTCGCGCCGGCTGCGGGCGCCTACCTGTTCCACCGCAATCGCGGGCGGATCAAGGCTGCGGCTGTGCGCGAATTCCTCAAGGGCGTCCCGCGCGCCCAGCTGGAAGCCGAGGCCCGCGCCTTCGCCGAAGCCTACGCCCCGCGCCTGCTTCGCCCCGACGCCCTGCACACCTGGCGGCGATGGCGCGAGCGGCGGGCGACCATGGTCATCGTCACCGCATCGCCAGATATCATCGTCCAGCCCTTCGCTCGCGGCCTGGGGGCCGACCATCTGCTCGGCACGCGCCTGGGGTTCGATGCGGACGATCGCGTGACCGGCCTGTTCGAGGGTCGCAACTGCCGGGGGCCGGAAAAGGTCGTCCGCCTCCAGGCCCAGTTTGGGCATGATATCCGCCTGCGCGCCGCCTATGGCGACACCAGCGGCGACCGGGAGATGCTGAAGATCGCCGACGAGGCGGGCTATCGCGTGTTCAAGGACGCCCCATGACACGCCTGCGCTTCCGCGTGGGCAAGCTCATCCGTGACGGTCTGCCGGCGATGATGCGCGCACAGGGCCTGGCGATCTTCGACCACAGGATGGATGAGCCCGCCTATCGCGTGGCCCTGCGCGACAAGCTGATTGAGGAGGCCCACGAGGTCCAGGCCGCCACCGCAGCAGAGCTGGCCGAGGAGTTGGCCGACGTCCTGGAGGTGGTGATGGCCCTGGCCGCTGCCGAGGGGCTCGATATGGCGCAGATCGAGGCGCTGCGGCTGGCCAAGCGGGCCGAGCGAGGCGGGTTTGATGATCGGGTGTTCAACGCCGCAGTCGAAGGGCGCGACGATCTTCCTGCGGTCGCCTACTATCTGGCGCGGCCCGAGGCCTATCCGCAGGAGGATTGAGGTGCGCCACGCCCGCCCCGATGCGCTTCACCTGCTGGAGCCTCTGCTGGCGGACCTGCGCGCCCTGCCCGGCCTCAGCGAAAAAAGGCGCGGCGTCTTCTATGCGAAGAGCCGCGCCTTCCTGCATTTTCACGAAGATCCCGCCGGCCTGTTCGCAGATCTGCGCGGCGCCGGCGAGCTCGACTTCGAGCGCTTCAACGTCACGGACGCGGAGGGACGGGCGCGCCTGCTCGAGGCCGCCCGCGCCCGACTGGATCAGTCCTCGCTGCGACGCTCATAGACGTGGTCGACGATGCCCCAGGCCTTGGCTTCCTCGGCGGTCATGAAGTGGTCGCGGTCCAGCGTCGCCTCGACCACCTCGATGGGCTGGCCGGTGTGCTTGGCGTAGAGCTCGTTCAGGCGGCCCTTGGTCTTGATGATGTCCTCGGCGTGGCGCTGGATGTCCGAGGCCTTGCCGGAATAGCCGCCCGAGGGCTGGTGGACCATGATGCGGGCGTTGGGCAGCGAGATCCGCTGATCCTTCTCGCCGGCCATCAGCAGGAACGAGCCCATGGAGGCCGCCATGCCCATGCACACGGTGGAGATCGGGCTCTTCACGTATTGCATGGTGTCGTAGATCGCCAGGCCGGACGTCACGATGCCGCCCGGCGAGTTGATGTACATGGAGATCTCTTTCTTGGGGTTCTCGGACTCCAGATAGAGAAGCTGGGCGCAGATCAGGGCGGCCATGCCGTCCTCGACC
>NZ_JAUXVZ010000005.1 GCF_030680185.1 Phenylobacterium sp. | reverse complement strand
AAAAAAGCCGCCGGATCGGCGGCGGCGGTGGGGTTCGTCTTACGTCTGGGTCACGTCAGCAGAACTCCGTCCGTCGCCAGGGGCGTCGGATAGCCAAAATACCAAAAGAGATAGGTGGCGGCGTTCGGAGACATGATGGGGCTGATTTAACCCAAGGCGCCACCTCTGTCACCCTCCAAAGGGCAGGTCATTCCCTTTGCGCCCCTGAGGGGCGACTGCCGTTGCCTTGGACGTCCGGCAAATCTAGCTTAGGCCCCAACCAAACACCGATAATCTATAGGGAGGCGACGCATGCTCGGCTTGATGCAGGACTGGCCGCTGACGGTCGACAAGATCCTCGACCACGCCAAGGCCTGGCACGGGGACCGCGAGATCGTCTCGCGCAGCGTCGAAGGGCCGATTGTCCGCACCACCTATGCCGAGGTCCACGAGCGGGCCAAGCGGCTGTCCAACGCGCTGCTGAACCTGGGCATGAAGCCTGGCGACCGCATCGCGACGCTGGCCTGGAACACCGCGCGGCACCTGGAGGCCTGGTACGGGATCATGGGGGTGGGCATGGTCTGCCACACCCTCAATCCGCGGCTGTTCCCTGAACAGCTCGCCTACATCATCAACCACGCCGAAGACCGGGTCATCTTCACCGACCTGACCTTCCTGCCGATCCTGGCGGCCTTGAAGGACAAGCTGCCGACGGTCGAGAAGATCATCGTCATGACCGACGAGGCGCACATGGCCGACTGCCCCATCGAGGGCGCCCTGTGCTTCGAGGCCCTGGTGGCCGAAAGCTCGCCCGACTGCGCCTGGGGCGGCTTCGACGAGAACACCGCCGCGGGCCTCTGCTACACCTCCGGGACCACGGGCAATCCCAAGGGCGTGCTCTATTCGCACCGCTCGAACTTCCTCCACACCCTGACCACCATGGGCTCGGACGTGCTGGGGGTTGGGGCTGCGGACTCCATCCTGCCGGTGGTGCCCATGTTCCACGCCAACGCCTGGGGCATCGCCTTCTCGGCGCCGGCCGTGGGGGCCAAGCTGGTCATGCCGGGGCCGAAGCTCGACGGCGCCTCGGTGCACGAGCTGCTGGAGAGCGAACAGGTCAACTTCTCGGCCGCCGTGCCCACCGTCTGGCAGATGCTGCTGCAGCATCTGCGCGACACCGACGGCAAGCTCACCAGCCTCAAGCGCGTGGTCATCGGCGGCTCGGCCGTGCCCGAGGCCATCGTGCGGGGCTTCCGCGATGAGTTCGGCGTCGATGTGACCCACGCCTGGGGCATGACCGAAACCTCGCCGCTCGGCACCCAGGCCACGCCGAACCACAAGATCGCCGCCATGGACGAGGAGGCGCAGCTCCGCTTCAAGCTCAAGCAGGGCCGCCCGCCGCTGGGCATCGAGATGAAGCTGGTGGACGATGAGGAGCAACGCCTGCCCCATGACGCCACCACCTTTGGCCGGCTGAAGGTCAAAGGGCCCTTCGTGGTCGGTGAGTATTTCAAGGCCGAGGGCGGCCGGCTGCTGGACGCCGAGGGCTTCTTCGACACCGGCGACGTGGCCACCATCGATGAGCATGGCTTCATGCAGATCACCGACCGGGCCAAGGACGTGATCAAGTCCGGCGGCGAGTGGATCAGCTCCATCGAGATCGAGAATCTGGCCGCCGGCCATCCCAAGGCCGAGCTCGCCGCCGTGATCGGCGTGGAGCATCCCAAGTGGGACGAACGCCCCTTGCTGCTGGTGAAGCTGCGCCAGGGGCAGGAGTCCACAAAGCAGGAGTTCCTCGACTTCCTGGAGGGCCGGATCGCCAAGTGGTGGATGCCCGATGACGTGGTCTTCGTGGACGACATCCCGCTGGGCGCGACGGGCAAGATCGACAAGAAGCTGATCCGCGAGCGCATGGCCGACTATCGCCTGCCGACCGCGGAGCCTGCGCCGGCCGCCCCGCTGCTGGCGTCCTCGCCCAAGCTCTACGCCCCCGAACCTGCACAGGAAGACGCGCCATCATCGGCGGCCTGGACGCCAGCGGCGGGGGTCATCTCGAGCGGGCCGAGGCCAGAGGGGCTCACCGTCATCGGGGCCGGAGAGGGGCTGTCGGCCCTTCAAGCCGATCAGGCTGAAGCGAAGGAGGCCTCGGCGGACGCCCTCGGCCCTTTTCCCGATGAGGGCCGGGCGCCGCAGCCCGTCCTCGAACCCCTGACCTTTGAGCCCACGGCCGAGACGGCGGCGTCGACGCCGCTGACGGCGGCCGACCAGCCGCTGATCATGCCCAGGGGCCAGGAGCCCCGCCGCAAGGCCTCGCCGTTGGCTGGGCTCTATATGGCGCTCGCCCTGGCCCTGGCGGTCACCCCGGCCGCCCTGTTCGCCATGGGGACCTATGGCTGGAGCTATGGCCTGGTGAACGGCGTGGCCGCCCAGCTGGCCCTGGCCTGGGTTCCTCAGGTCGCCATGGTCGGCGCGCTGGCCAGCGTTCTGGCGATCGTCGTCGCTGCGGTCGGCGGTTTCCGCCGCTATTGGGGGCCAGCCCTGCTGGCGGTGCTGATCAGCGGCGTGACCCTGGCGGTCCTGGCCGCCACCGGCGGTCTGGCCGTCTAGGTTCTCAACTCAACCGGCGGGGCGATAGAGGCTGTCGATGCCTGGCGCCCCGTCGGTGACCACCTTGCCGCGGCGGACCAGGTCGATCATGTGGCCCAGCACCGAGCGGGCGGCGGCGGGATGCAGGCGCGGATCGACGTCGGCATAGAGCACCGGCACCATCTCGACGATCTTGCCATGGCCGTCGTTCACCGCGGCCAGCACCTGGGCTTCGCGCGCCCGGCGGTGGGCGGCATAGGCCTCGATGAATGGCGTGACGTCGCGGATCGGCGGGCCGTGGGTGGGCCAGAGCACGTCGTAGCCGCGGGCCTTCACCTGCTCCAGGCTCTCCATATAGTCGGTCATGTCGCCGTCTGGCGGGGTGATCACCGTGGTCGACCAGCCCATGATGTGGTCGCCGGAGAACAGGGCGTTCTCCTCCTTCAGGCCAAAGCAGATGTGGTTGGAGGTGTGGCCCGGCGTGGCGACCGCCTCGAGGGTCCAGCCGGCGCCTTCGATCACCTGCCCGCCGCCGCACAGGCTGATGTCGGGCGAAAAGCCGAAGTCGGCGCCGGCCTCGGTGCGGATAGTTGATTCTTCAGCCTGAATCCCCACGGCGCAGCCATAGATCGGCGCGCCGGTCCTGGCCTTCAGGGGGCCGGCCAGGGGCGAATGGTCGCTGTGATGGTGGGTGACCAGGATGTGGGAGACCTGCTCTCCCGGCTCCAGGGCCGCCAGGATGGCGTCCAGATGCTCAGGCAGATCGGGGCCTGGATCGATGATGGCGACCTGGCCGCGGCCGACGATATAGGTGCCGGTGCCGGTGAAGGTGAACGGCCCCGGATTGCGGGCGATGACCCGCCGGATCAGCGGCGAGACCTGGTCACAGACGCCGTACTCGAACTTGATGTCTCGGACATAGGGGATCATCGGCGGCGAACTCCAAGAGGCGGGCTAAAGGCGGCGCCCTTGTTGCGGTGTCCTCTTCCAAGTGGCGGAAGAGGTGACGAACATGATCGCGGATACGGCCATATATGTCTCAAAACGGCTCCAGCGTGCAGCCTTCGCCCTTCTCTGTCTCATGGCGGCGCAACTCACCCTGGCCCTGGCCAGCTGCGAAGCCGAGCCGTCGGCGATGACGGCGCGGGTCAGCCTGGCCCAATGGCCTGAAGCTCAACCGACAAGACCAGACAGGTCGTAACCCGCGGCCGCGCCCAGGGTGACGAGCTGGTCGGGCTCCATCGTCCCGGCCTGCGCCTGGCCAAGGGCCCAGGTGACGATGGAGCGCGTGCCCGATCGACAATAGGCCAGCACCGGGCCATCGGCCTGATCGATCGCCTCGCGCACGGCGGCCACCTGTTCGTGGGTCGGTCCGCCCCGAACGGGGATCGCCACATAGTCCAGGCCAGCGGCGTGCGCGGCGGCCTCGATCGCGGCGCCGGGAGGCTGGGCTGGATCTTCGCCGTCCGGCCGATTGTTGATGATCAGCACGAAGCCCTGCGCCGCGGCTTCGGCCACGTCGGCCTCGGAAATCTGCGGGCTGGTGGAAAACTGGTCGGTGACCTGGCGAAACGGTGTCATGGGCTCCTGACGTAAACAGCGCTCTTCCGGCTTTGTTTGACATCATCGGGGCGCGATGGAAGTTTCGCAACGCCCGGCGCGAGCCCGCGGCGTCAGCGAAAGACCAGCCCAGCCCTCATGTTGCGTTTCATAGGCCGACGCCTTCTCATCGCGATCCCGACGCTTTTCCTGGTGGTCACGGTCGCCTTCTTCATGATGCGCGCCGCCCCAGGCAGCCCCTTCGACGGCGACCGCAAGCTCTCCCCGGAGATCGAGGCCAATGTCATGGCCAAGTACGGCATGGACCGGCCGCTCCACGAACAGTACGGCGCCTATCTGGCCGGCGTGGTGCAGGGCGATCTCGGGCCGTCCCTGAAATACAAGGACAAGACCGTCCTGCAGATCCTGCAGGAGAATTATCGCGTCAGCCTGACGCTTGGCCTGTCCTCCATCATCCTGGCCACGATCATCGGCGTCAGTCTGGGGGTGCTGGCCGCGCTGCGACAGAACCAGACGACGGACTATGTGGTGATGACCGTCGCCATTCTGGGGGTCTGCATACCCACCTTCGTCACCGCGCCCGTGCTGGTGCTGGTGATCGCGTCCAAGCTCGGCTGGCTGCCCAGCGCCGGATGGAATGGCGGGGCGTTGCCCAACCTGATTCTGCCGATCGTGGTCCTCACCCTGCCGCAGGTGGCGATCATCTCGCGCCTGACCCGGGCCGGCATGGTCGAGGTGCTGCGCTCCAACTACATCCGCACGGCGCGGGCCAAGGGCCTGCCGGAAAACCGGATCGTGCGCCGCCATGCCCTGCGGGCGGCCATCCTGCCCCTGGTCAGCTATCTGGGGCCGGCGGCGGCGGGTCTGATCACCGGTTCGCTGGTGGTGGAGAAGATCTTCAACCTGCCGGGCCTGGGCAAGTTCTTCGTCATCAGCGCGCTCCAGCGCGACTACACCGTGGTCATGGGCATGGTGATCTTCTACGCCGCCCTGATCCTGATTTTGAACCTGATCGCCGACCTGCTGCACGCGGTTCTCGATCCGCGCGTGAGACTGTCATGACCGGGACCATCCTGACGCCCGGCTCGCGCCGGGGCGCCGAAACCATGGAGAAGGCCGCCCGCGGGCGCAGCCTGTGGGATGACGCCCAGCGCCGCCTTCTGCGCAACAAGGCCGCTGTGGGGGGCATGATCGTCCTGGGTGTTCTGGTGCTGGCGGCAGTCATCGGGCCGTTCTTCACGCCGTTCGCCTATGACCAGATCAACAAGGATCACGTCTGGGCGCCGCCCCTGACCCAGGGCCATCTGCTGGGCGCCGACTCCCTGGGACGCGACCTGCTGGCCAGATTGCTGACGGGGTTGCGGGTCTCCCTGGCCATCGGTCTGGTGGCGACCTCGGTCTCCCTGATCATCGGCGTCGTCTGGGGGGCCGTCGCCGGCTATCTGGGCGGGCGGATCGACGAGATCATGATGCGCGTCGTCGACGTGCTCTATTCGCTGCCTTTCATCTTCTTCGTCATCCTGCTGATGGTCACCTTCGGCTCGAACATCATCCTGATCTTCGTGGCCATCGGCGCGGTGGAATGGCTGACCATGTCGCGGATCGTACGCGGCCAGACCCTGTCGCTGAAGCACAAGGAATTCGTTGAGGCCGCCCGCGCCGCGGGCCTGGGCGACGGCGGCATCATCGCCAGGCACATCATCCCGAACCTGCTGGGCCCGGTCGTGGTCTATGTGACCCTGACCATTCCGGCGGTGATCCTGGCCGAAAGCTTCCTGTCGTTCCTGGGGCTGGGCGTGCAGCCGCCCATGGCCTCGCTCGGCACCCTGATCGCCAACGGGGCGCAGGACATGGAGCTGGCCTGGTGGCTGCTGGTCTTCCCTTCGCTCACCATGGTGGTCACCCTGATGAGCTTCAACTTCATCGGCGATGGCCTGCGCGACGCCATCGATCCCAAGGACCGGTAGGCGGGGTCGGTCGCCCCGCCTATTCGACCCGGCGGGCGCGGACGGCGCGCTGGCCGTCCAGGTTCATGAAGAAGCTGCCCATCGACGCCCGGCGGATCTCCACCTTGGTGCCGGGGCGGGGCTGGCGGACCACGTTTTCGGTGTCGGTCTGCTGCCAGACCGCCCCGTCCTCAAGCTCGATCACCCACTTGCCGCCCGCCTGGTAGGCGCGCTTGGCGATCCCCGTCACATTGTCGATCTCTTCCGGCGCCTGGCCTCGCTCGAAGACGGCCAGGGAGGGCAGGGAAAAGCCAAAGGCCTGGCGGCGCACGCTCTGCGCCTGCTCGCGATCGACCACGACGATATCGCCCTTGGCCTCGGCCTGATCCATGACCCCGGCGGCCTGGTCGTAGCAGGCCAGTCTGGCCGAATCCTCGGCAAGGCTGCGGCAATCCAGCAGCGACTGGAGGACCGCTGCGCGGCCTGGCGGGGCCGCGGGCGTCTGGGCCAGGATCGCTGTCGGCGCGAGCGCGCACGCAGCGCTCAGCGTCAGCCCGAGTCTTGCCCCGGTCCAAAAACCTGTCATCGGTTGCCTCATGATCTTTCTGAGCCTCATTGAAGAGGTCCGCCGCGTTCGGCGCAATCTCTTCTCACGTTCGCCGGCCCTCGCGGCGCTCCTGATGACGATGTCCCTCGGCGCAATCGCCGCCTGCGCCCCACAGGCGCCAGCCCGGCCAAGCTGCCCGGCCGGAGAGGTCTGCATCCTGATGGGCAACGGCTCGGAGCCGGCGACGCTGGACCCACATAAGGCCACGGGCACCTGGGAAAGCCGCATCCTGTCGGACGCCTTCATGGGCCTGACGCAGGATGACGCCGCCGGCGGTACTGTGCCGGGCATGGCTGAGCGTTGGGAGACCAGCGAGGACGGCCTGGTCTGGACCTTCCATCTGCGCGAGGCGGTCTGGTCGGATGGTCAGCCGTTGAGCGCTGACGACTTCGTCTTTTCCCTGCAGCGCATCCTGCGGCCCGAGACGGCTTCGGAATACGCCTCGCTGCTCTATTTCATCGCCGGCGCCCAGGCGATCAATGAGGGGGATGCTGCGGCCGAAACCCTCGGCGTGCGGGCCCTCGATTCGCGCACCCTGGAGATTCGTCTGGTCCATCCCGCCCCCTACATTCTGGAGGTGGCCAAGCATCAGACCATGTCGCCGGTGCCCAAACACATGGTGGAGAAGCTGGGCGACGCCTGGGTCCAGCCCCAGAACATCGTCTCCAACGGCCCCTACATGGTCCAGACCTGGCGCCTGGGCGACTATGTGAAGCTGATCAAGAACCCGCGCTTCTTCGAGGCCGACACCGTCTGCATCGACCAGGTCTACTATTACCCGACCACCGACGCGGCCAGCGCCGAGCGCCGGGTGCGCCGGGGCGAACTCGACCTGAACTTCGATATCCAGTCCAACCGGATCGGCTTCCTGCGCGAGGAGATCCCGGACTACGTCCAGACCCACACCTGGCTGGGCGTGGCCTACCTGGCCTTCAACGCCAATGTGGAGGCGCTGCAGGACATTCGCGTTCGCCGGGCCATCAGCATGGCCATCGACCGGGAGTTCATCACCGACAAGCTGCTGCGCGGCGGCCAGACGCCGGCCTACAACTATGTGCCGCCCGGGGTGGCCAACTATGTCGCGCCGCCGCTTCCGGAGTGGGCCAGCTGGCCGCTGGAGCGACGCCAGGCCGAGGCGCGTCGGCTGCTGGCTGAAGCCGGCTACACGCCGGCTCGCCCGCTGAAGCTTGAGATCAAGCACCGCAATTCACCCGACCCGACCCTGTTCATGCCGGCTATTCAGGCTGATCTGAAAGAGGTGGGCGTCGATCTCTCCCTGGCTCAGAACGAAGTCCAGATCGCCTATGCCGCCTATCGGGCGCGGGACTTCCAGATCGCCGACGCCGGATGGGTCGCCGACTACAACGACGCCATGAGCTTTCTCTATCTGAACCAGACCTCGGCCGGCGCCCAGAACTACGGCGACTACAGCAATCCCGCCTATGACGCCTTGCTGCGGCAGGCCGACAATGAGCCGGACGCCGCGATCCGCGCCGGCTATCTGTCCGAAGCCGAGCGTATCATGCTGGCCGACGCCCCCATCGTCCCGGTCTACTTTTTGAACAGCAAGGCTCTGGTCAGTCCCAGGGTGACGGGGTGGGTCGGGAACATAATTGACCACCACCGCACGCGATATCTGTGTCTGGAGGGGGGCTCTGCCGGCAATCGGGGCATGAATTGATCGCCAAGCGCCTTGGCCATGGCTTCTATGTGTCCTCAATGTGACAGGTCTAGGTCGAAAACATTGCGGCTTGTTAATGGCCGTTGACCCCCCTTCGGTAACCTCCGTAACTCACACGTAACCGGGGTCGATCTTCGATCCGCGGGAAATCTGTTTTGTGGGGAGCGGCTCTGCGAGCGTCCGAGGGACGCGAGTTTGGCCCGCTGGAGGATCTGACCTTGAACATCAAATCCAAGCGAGAGCGCCTGTTGGCGTCCTCGATGATCTGTGGCGCGGCGTTCGCCGTGATGGCTGCTTCGCCGGCCGCCGCGCAGGTCGCCGAAGTCGAGGAACTTGTTGTCACCGGTTCGCGCATTCAGGTGCCCGGCCTTGAATCGGCCAGCCCGATCGTGACCGTCGGCGCCGCCGAAATCGGCCTGCAGCAGCAGCCCGAAGTGGAAAAGATCATCCGCTTCCTGCCGATCTCCGTCCCGTCGGACGGCGACGCGGTGAACAACGGCACCGCCGGCGTGTCCACCATCAACCTGCGGGGCCTGGGCGCTCAGCGGAACCTGGTGCTGATCGACGGCCAGCGGGTCACCCCCTACAACACCGACGGCCGCGTCGACGTGTCGGTCATCCCGACCGCCTTCCTTGAGCGCATCGACGTCATCACCGGCGGCGCCTCGGCCGTGTACGGTTCGGACGCCATCTCCGGCGCCGTGAACTTCGTGCTGAAGAAGAACTTCGAAGGCGTCGAACTGGACACCAAGTACCAGGTGACCGGCGACGGCGACGGCGAAGTCGTCACCACCTCGCTGACCTTCGGCTCCAACGTGGCCGACGGCCGCGGCAACGTCGCCATGTCGATGACCTACTCCAAGCGTGACGGCGTCCTGCTCGGCGCCCGCCCGCTCGGCAACCTCGGCATCGAGACCGCCTCCGGCGCCAACTATCAGAACTATCTCGACGGCATTCAGCCGACCCCGGCTCCGGCCGGCTGCGGCGGCCCCAACTCGGTGGCGGCCGGTGGTTCGACCACGACCGTCCCGACCCGCACCCAGATCACCGGCGTGGGCGCAGCGGCGTTCCAGTTCCGTGAAGATGGCTCGCTCGGCGCCAACTGCGGCGTGTTCAACTTCAACCCGTACAACTACTATCAGACCCCGCTGGAGCGTTACGGCGCGACCGCGATCGGCTATTACGAGCTGACCGACAATATCGAAGCCTACGGCCGGGTCCTCTACTCCTCGACCAACGTGACCCAGCAGGTCGCGCCGTCGGGCATCTTCGGCAACTCGTTCTTCGTGCCGCTGAGCAACCCCTTCCTCACCGCTCAGGCGCAGTCGACCCTGATCAACGCCGCCAACACCGCGAACGCCGCCGGCACCCTGCCGGCCGCCAGCTGGCGCGACCTGAACAGCAACGGCGTCGTCGACGCCGCTGACGACCTCAGCCTCGTGATCCGTCGCCGGACCGGCGAACTCGGCGCCCGCTCGACCACCTACGACAACAACCTGTTCCAGTTCACCCTCGGCCTGCGCGGCACGCTGATGGACACCTACAACTGGAACGTCTACCTCCAGAAGGGTCAGGTTGACCGGACCAACGTCTCGGCCGGCTACACCAACACCACGAACTTCGGCAACGCGCTGAACGCCGTGTCCACGACCCAGTGCCGCGTCGACACCGCCGCCTGCGTTCCGATCAACGTCTTCGGCGCCTACGGCACGATCACCCCGGAAATGGCGGCCTATTCCAGCGCCACCGGCATCATCACCGAATCCTACGAGCAGACCGTGTTCAACGCGTCTGTGAACGGTGAGCTGGCCATGCTGCAAAGCCCCTGGGCCAACAGCCCCGTGGCCGCGTCGCTCGGCTTCGAATACCGCGAAGAAATGGGCAACTTCACCCCGGACGAATGCTGGAAGCTCGCTCCGGTCAGCTGCCTCGGCGGCGCCGGCGGCAACCAGCTGCCGATCTCGGGTGGCTTCGACGCGCACGAACTCTTCGGCGAAATGATCGTCCCGATCGCCATGGATCAGCCTCTGGTCCACGCCCTCGGCCTCGAGCTCGGCTACCGCTACTCGGACTACAATCCGACCGGCAGCTACAGCACCTGGAAGATCGGCGCGAACTACGAGCCCATCGATGGCCTGCGCTTCCGCGTCATGCGTCAGCGCGCCGCCCGCGCCCCGAACGTCAGCGAAATCGCTTCGCCGGTGGTCACCAACCTGCGTAACGCCGACTACGACTACTGCTCGCTGGGCAACCCCAACGCCATCTCGGCGGAACTGCGCGCCCGTTGTATCGCCACCGGCATGACGGCCGCTCAGGTGGGCACGGTCCAGGACATCGTCTCGGGCCAGATCAACACCTTCGAAGGCACCGATCTCCAGAACCTGCCTGACGCGGAATTGGCCGACTCGACCACCGCCGGCATCGTCTGGGAGCCTCGCTTCCTGACCGCCCTGCGCAGCCCCGTCATCTCGATCGACTACTACGACATCGAGGTGAAGGACTACATCGACGCCTTCTCCGCTCAGGAAACCCTGGACGCCTGCTATGTCGCCGGCATCCAGCAGTTCTGCGACCGCATTGTCCGCGTGAACGGCGACATCGCCTCGCCGGGTTCGGGCGTCCAGCGCTTCACCACCAACCTGGACTACCGTCGCGCTGAAGGTATCGAAGCAGCCGTGAACTTCGGTCTCGACCTCGACACCTTCGGTCTGGACCAGCGTTGGGGCAGCCTGAACTTCTCCTGGACGGGTAACTACTACCTGACCAACGAGTTCCTCTCGAGCAGCCTGACCCCGGTTGTCGATTGCCTGGGCTACTACGGCACCCAGTGCGGCAACCCGACCCACAAGTTCCGTTTCGTGCAGCGCACGAGCTGGAACATGGGCGACCTGCAGCTGTCCTACCTGTGGCGCTACCTCGACAGCGTCGAGATCGAGCCGGTGCAGCAGCCGAACACCTTCGCGGCCTTCCGCGAGATCGACGCCTACAGCTACCTCGATCTGGCGGCGAGCTACACGTTCAACGACGTGACCAAGCTGACGGTCTCGGTGCAGAACGTGTTCGAGAAGGAACCGCCGGTGCTCGGCAACGAGGCGGCCACCACCTCGGCCAACTCGGGCAACACCCTGCCCAGCGCCTATGACACGCTCGGCCGCATCTTCGTGGTCGGTCTGAACCTGCGGTTCTAAGACCCGCTGGAGAGCAAGAGTTGGGGCGGCGGACTTCGGTCCGCCGCCCTTTCTTTTTGTCTCGAGTTTGGGCTCGAGGGCCAGGCTAGTTCGGGTCAGCGCCTCTGGCCGCCCTGACCGGTACGGCCATGGCGCCTGTGCCCGCGCGTCCCCGGCGGTTTTGTGCTGAGCGTGTGCGGCTTGGCCAGCGCTTGGCGCTTCCTCATGGCCGCTGCCTGAGGTTGCGCCGGGGGGACAGGATGAGGGCCGGAGCAGATACGACGGCGCCATCTGAAGCCCAATGCCGGCGCCAGATTGAAACCTTGTCCAGCCGTGCGAGCGCCTCGACCCGAAGCCCTCGCGCCCGTCTGCCCTAACGCACCGGCGTCGGCGCCAGGACGGCGCCCTGACCCTGACCATGCAGGCGTTCGGCGGCCAGGGTGTCCAGCACGCCCTGGGCTCGGGGGTCGCCCAACACCCAGGCTGCGGCGGCCAGGGTCTTCACCGACACCGCGCCCATGCCCAGCGCCTGTTCCAGGGCCTGGAAGGGCGTGGCTTGGGGCGTCATGCGGCGCAGGCGGATGTCGCCCTCCAGATCGGCCAACTGCTTGGCCCGGTCGATCGCCTGATAAAGTCCGCCGATCTCGTCCACCAGACCAAGGCCTTCGGCCTGGGCGCCGGTCCACACCCGGCCGCGGGCGATTTCGTCCACCCGAGCCGGAGACAGGTCGCGGCCGCGGGCCACGCGGGTGATGAACTCGGCATAGACATTGTCCATCATGGCGGAGAAGGCCTGGGCCTGGGCCGGGCTGAAGCCGGAGCCGAGGCCGTAGGCGCCGGCGAACTCGCCGCCGACGCCCAGCTCTCGCATGTCCACACCGAAGTCGGACAGGGCCGGACCCAGGGCGAGCTTGCCGCCATAGACGCCGATGGAGCCGGTCAGGGTCGTCGGCTGGGCGACGATGGCCGAGGCTTCCGAGGCGATCCAGTAGCCGCCAGACGCGCCATAGGTTCCCATGCTGACCACGACGGGCTTGCCGGCCGCCTTCACCGCGCGGACCCCGGCCAGGATCTGTTCGGAGGCGGTATCCGATCCGCCTGGCGAATTGACCCGCATCACCACGGCGCGGATCGAGTCGTCCTCGGCGGCGTCATACAGCGCCTGGGCCACATCGTCGGAATAGATCATGGCCGACGGGGCCAGGGGATTGGACAGGCTGTTGCGGCCGGTGGTGATCGGACCTTCGGCTTCGATCAGCGCCACCACTGGGCCGGAGCCCGCATGCGAACCGGCGCCGCGCGCATAGGCGCTCAGCTCGATCAGCTGGGCGTCCTCGCCGGCGGTTTCCAGCATCGCCTCCTGCGCCTCGTGGAGCTGGCCGAGCTTGTCGATCAGGCCAAGTTCGAGCGCGCGGGCGGCCGGATAGGGGCCGCCTTCCAGTCGCGCCCTGAGCACGGCCGGCTCCAGCCCCCGGTCAGCGGCGGCGAAACCCACCGTGCTGGCATAGACGGAGTTCATCCAGGAGAGTTGGGCGGTGCGATGGGCCTCGGTATAGTCGCTGTGGAGATAGCCGTTGACCGCGTTCTTGAACTCCTTGCGCTGCTCATAGTCCGGCTCGACGCCGTACTTGTCGAAGAAGCGCTTGAAGAAGACGTCCTCCACCGCAAGACCTGTGACCTGGAGGGCGGCGCCGGGCTGCATCCAGAACTCGCCGGCGGCCGCGCCGACCATATAGGTCGAGGTGATGACGCCGGCCTGATAGAGCCCCTGGCTGTGGGCGATCACCGGCTTGCCGCTGGCCTCGAAGCGCTTCAGCGCCAGGCGGATCTCGTCGGCTGCGCCCGGCTCCATGCCGGTTTCCGGCAGGCGCACGATCAGGCCCTTGACCCTTCGGTCGTCTTCGGCGCGCTTGAGGGTCTCGATCACCGACATCACCGAGTTCGACCGGCGGCCAAAGCCCGACAGGGGGTTCTGCACGTCCTGGTCGGTCATGGCGGTGCGCAGGTCGAGCTGCAGCACGACGTCGCTGGGCAGGGGGGCGGGACGCGTGGCGCCTGCCGCGATCACGATAAGCAGGAAGGGCACGCCCACCAGAAACAGGATCAGTCCGGCGAACACGCCGGCCATGGTGGTCAGGAACTGCTTCATCGATCGTCCAGGCGGGAGGGGCGCGGCTTGCGCCTATCCTATATCGGCGCCCGCTGCATGGAAATGAAGGGCGCGGGGCTCAGCCGGTCTGGGTCAGAAAGACCCGCGCCGGCCGATGGCGTCTGAACCCTCGGCCGGCGGCGGGCGGACTCAGGGCTGGGTCGAAGCCGCGGTCGGCAGCTGGTAGTCGACGGTGGCCCCCGGACCCAGGGGCAGGTCGAGCGCCGCCCAGCCCAGCACCATGATCAGGCCAGCGGCGAGGAAGGCGGCGGAATAGGGGACCATCACCGCCATCAGCGACCCGACGCCGAAGTCCTTCTGGTAGCGCTGTGCGAAGCCCAGGATCAGCGGGAAATAGACCATCAGCGGCGTGACGATATTGGTGGTCGAATCGCCCATGCGGTAGGCCGCCGTGCTCATCTCCGGGCTGACCCCCAGCAGCATCAGCATGGGCACAAGGATCGGCGCGAGCGCCGCCCACTTGGCCGAGGCCGACCCGACCATCAGATTGATGCCGGCCGCCAGCAGCACCATGCCCGACAGCAGCAGCGGGGTCGGCAGGCCCGAGGCGCGCAGCCCCTCGGCCCCATGGATGGCGGTGATCGCGCCCAGGTTCGACCAGTTGAACAGGGTCACGAAGTGGGCCGCTACAAAGGCCAGCACGATGTAGGGACCCATGTCGGCCATGGACTGGCCCGTCAGCCGCACCACGTCGCCCTGGCTCTTCACCGTGCCGGCGGCCGCCCCATAGGCCACCCCACAGACCAGGAACAACAGGAAGAAGCCGGCGACCAGAGAGTTGTAGAAGGGCGTCATTCGCTCCCCGGGCCCGGCGTCGGCGTTGATGAACGGGGCGGCGGGGCCGAGCGTCATCGCGGCCCAGAGGCCAATGATCGCCAGGGCGCCTAGAGCCGCCCAGAGCAGCCCCTTGCGCTCGCGGCGCGAGACGGCTTCGGCCTCCTCGGCGTCCTCCTCTGTGACCTCTGCGGCTGGGTTGGCCGGCGCCCAGGGTCCCAGGCGCGGCTCGACGATCTTGTCGGTCACCCACCAGCCGAGGGGGGTGAAGACGAAGGTCATGGCCAGGATGAACCACCAGTTGCCGGCGATATTGGCCGTCCAGCTCGGGTCCAGCAGGTGGGCGGCCGGCTCGGTGATGCCCAGCAGCAGGGCGTCGAGGTGGCCAGGGAAGATGTTGGCCGAGAAGCCGCCGGACACGCCGGCGAAGCTCGCGGCGATCCCGGCGACCGGATGGCGGCCGGCCGCGGCGAACACGATGGCGGCCAGGGGCACCAGCACCACATAGGCCGCATCGGCCGCGTGGTTGGAGACGATGGCCACGAAGATGATGATCGGGGTCAGCAGCGCCTTGGGCGCCTTGGAGACGCTGGCCCGCATGGCGGCCGAGAAGAACCCCGTGCGTTCGGCCACGCCAGCCCCCAGCATGACCACGAGCACGGTCCCCAGGGGCGCAAAGCCGGTCAGGGTGCGCGGCATGTCCACAAACAGCCGGCGCAGGTTTTCCGAGGTCGCCAGGCTGATCGCGCTCAGCGTCTCGCCGGTGGCCGGATTGACCGCCGAGGCGCCCATGGCCGCTGCGATCATGCTGGCCACGAACAGGGCCGCGATCATCCAGACGAAGATGACGACCGGGTCGGGCAGGCGGTTGCCGACCTTTTCGATCGCGCCCAGAAATCCGGAACTCATGGCCATGCGGCTTACCCCCTTGAGACTGGGGGCCTAGCTTGGCGATGCGGCGCGTCCTGGCAAGCCTTGCTTGGCCAATCGCTCACAGAACAGCGCTCGGCCTCAGGGGTTGGCAGGAGCGCTCAAGGCCGGCGCGGTTTCCGCGTCAGGGTCGATGTTCTCCATATTCTCCGCCGAGGGTGACCCTTCCTCCGCCTCCTGACCTTGCGGGGGTTCCAGGGGGTCGGATTCAGAGCGATCGAGCATGTCTTCGACCGTTTCCATCACCGCCTTGACCGGCGAGGGTCTGGCCGCCCGCTGCGCGCGAATATCGGCGGTGATGGCGAAGGCGCGGCTGCTGGCCTGGGCTTCGAGAAGGCGCCAGTCGGTGACATAGCGCAGGGCGAATCCGTCCAGCCCCATGCGTCTATACTGTTCCATGTGAGCGAGTTCATGAGCCCACAGCCAGACGTTCTGCGCCACCTTGGCGTCGGAGAACACGATGACATCGTGCAGGGTGATCGCGCCTTCGTCATAATACCAACGGGCCAGGAGCGAGCCGAGGCCGAGGTCCTGGCCGGCCAGGGTCCACTGGGCCTTCTCCAGAAGCTCGTCGTCGAAATAGGGCGCCAGGGCGGCGCGAATATCTTCAGGCATGGCTTCAGGCGTTTGCCTCAGCGCCTCGGTGCGGGAAAAGCGGATCGCCTGGGCCAGGGCCGGGGCGGCGACGGCCGGGGACCGGCGCAGCACCTCCTCGGAGGCGCGCCGGGTCCGATCGGCTGCATGCCGGGCCGATTCCTCCAGGGTGGCGCGCCATTCCGAGGGCGGGCGAAGCTGCGCCTCGCTGGGCTGGCCCGAACACCCCGCCATCAACAAGCTGGCCATGCCGAGGAGAAGGAACGGGAGCCGAGGGCGCGGGCTGGGCCGGGGGCCGCCGCGGGACAGACTCTGCAAACCTACTCTCCTCCGTGTCGGCCCCGTGCGCCGCACTCCCAGCCTGGCTATAATCGACGGCCCTGCGGGAGGTTCCTCTCCCTATACGGCGGCAAGGCGGCCCTTAGACGCGGCCAAAGGCCCCGACCGTCAGATCCTTGATTCGACGGGCCGCCTGCGCGCGGCTGTCTGGGTCCAGCGGATTGAGGGGGAGGCGTGCGGCGACGGGCGCGTCCGCCTTGCGCGCCGCCCGATCATAGGCGGGATCATAGTGCAGCCCGATCAGGGCCTGGGCCAGGGCGGCGAACTCACCCGCCGCAATCAGGCCGCGCCAGGTCTCCAGGCGTTCGCGGCTGGGGGGAATGGGCAGCCGGGCGAAGGCCGCCTCCAGGGCCTGGGGATCGGCGGCGATGTCGCCATAGGTCCTGGCCAGATAGGCGGCGCGGTGTTCCTGGCTGGCCTCAAGGACAATCCGTGGCGCAGCCTGCATGGCCCGCCACAGCATGGGCGGGGTCATCCGGTCGCCGATCTTGCTCGCTTCGGCCTCGACGACGATGGGGCGGGCGAGGTCCAGGCCGTGCAGGGCGCCGAGCAGGCGCGACTCGAACATCTTCTGGCTGGGTTGAGGACGTCCGGCGAGGGCCCCGAACAGGGACCCCCGATGTTCGGCCAGCCCCTCCAGGTCGAGAACCTGGACGCCGAGCTCCGGCAAGGTGTTGAGGATTTCGGTCTTGGCCGAGCCGGTGTGCCCGTCGAGCAGCATCAGCTTCAGCGGCTGTTCCTCGTCATAGAGCCTGGCGGTGACGTAACGACGATAGGTGCGATAGCCCCCCTGGAGCAGGGTCACCGGCCAGCCGACCTGCGCCAGGATGGTGGCCATGGCGTCCGACCGCTGGCCGCCGCGCCAGCAATAGATCAGCGGCCGAAAGCTCGACGGCCGGTCGGCCAGGGCGGTCTCCAGGTGCCGGGCGATGTTGCGCGCCACATGGGCCGCGCCGATCCGCCGGGCGAGGAAGCGGGACTCCTGCACATAGATCGTACCCACCTCGGCCCGCTGGGCGTCGTCCAGGACGGGCAGGTTCTCTGCGCCTGGCACGTGATCGAGGGCGAATTCCGAGGGGCTCCGCACATCGATGATGGCGTCATAGACCGACAGGTCCGCAGCGCTCACCGCCTGGGTCGTCTGATATCCGGCCATGGTCTGCGTCCCTCCGTGCGCCGGGAGTGCTATACACCGGCCCGCAGGACCCTAAGACAAGGAACGCCCCATGACCCAGCAGGTACGGCTGACCGATCTCGCCCACGGCGGCGGCTGCGGCTGCAAGCTCGCGCCAGCCGTGCTGCGCGACATCCTGGCGGGCGTGCCCCAGGCGGCTCTGTTCCCCAACCTGATGGTGGGGACCGAGACCTCCGACGATGCGGCCGTCTGGCGGCTCAACGACCAGCAGGCCCTGGTGGCCACGACCGACTTCTTCATGCCGGTGGTGGATGACCCGTTCGACTTCGGCCGGATTGCGGCGACCAACGCCATCTCCGATGTCTACGCCATGGGGGCGACGCCGATCTTCGCCCTGGCCATTGTCGGCATGCCCATCGGCAAGCTGTCGACCGACCAGATCTCGGCCATCCTGGCCGGTGGGGCCGCGGTCTGCGCCGAGGCCGGCATTCCGGTGGCCGGCGGCCACTCCATCGACAGCGTCGAGCCGATCTATGGCCTGGTCGCCATGGGCCTGGTCCATCCCGACAAGGTGCTGACGAACCGCACGGCCCGGCCCGGCGACGTGCTGCTGCTGACCAAGGGCCTGGGTGTCGGCGTGCTGAGCGCGGGCTTCAAGCAGGAGCGCTTGGCGCCTGAGGGCTATGCGGCGCTGATCGCCTCGACCACCCAGCTCAACCGCATCGGCGCCGAGCTGGCAGGCTTTGCAGGCGTCCATGCCGCCACCGACGTCACGGGCTTTGGCCTGCTGGGCCATGCCCTGGAAATGTGCCGCGGCGCGGGCGTATCGGCGGAAATCCAGGCCGGTGCGCCGATCCTGCTGGACGGGGTGGAAGCGCTCGCCAGGTCCGGCGTGCGGACGGGCGCCTCGGGGCGCAACTGGGCGAGTTATGGCGAGGCGGTGGTCCTGCCCGAAGGCTTCGACGACTGGCGCCGCGACATCCTGTGTGACCCGCAGACCAGCGGCGGACTGCTGATCGCCCTGTCGCCAGAGGCGGTTCCCCAGGTCATGGCGCGGCTCGTCGAGCTGGGGGCGACCGCTGCCGCCGTGGTCGGGCGGATCGTCGAAGGGCCGCCGGAGATTCGGGTCGTCTAGGCTTTCAGGCCGACCGTCTTGCAGATGTGCTTCCATTCCGCACCGGTGACCGGCTGGACCGACAGGCGGAACGAGGTCACCAGGGACATCCCCTCGAGCTTCGGATCGGCCTTGGCCTGGGCCAGGGTGAAGGGCTGGGGCAGGGGCTCGACCGCCTTCACATCGACGCAGACGAAGACGCCCTTCGCGTCGGTGGGATCGGGATAGGCCTCCTTGATCACCTCGCAGATTCCGACGATCTCCTTGCCGGCCTGGGAGTGATAGAAGAAGGCGAGGTCGCCCAGCTTCATGTCCGCCAGATTGCGCTTGGCGGTGTGGTTGCGCACCCCGGTCCAGGGCTCGCCCTTGGCCCCGCAGGCGACCAGATCGTCCCAGGAAAACGCATCCGGCTCGGACTTCAGCAGCCAGTGGGCCATGGTCGTCTTCCCTGTGTCATCCCTTGGCTGAACTATAGCGAAGGCCGTTCCCGAGACTAGAGCGCCAGCGGCGCCTCATAGCCGGTGAGCTCCAGATAGCCCCGCGCCCCGTCGCCGCTGACGGCGCCTTCCCAATAGACCGGGCCGATGGGGCGGCTGTCGAGCTCCTGGTCTTCGAACAGGGGCACAAGACGCCAGGTGCGACGGCCGCGGGACGTCCGGACTTCGATGTCGCGAGCGATGGGATAGCGGGCGCCGGTGCGGGGCGAGCGCCACCAGCTGCGGGTGACGAACCGGACGTCATCCGGTTTGAAAATCGACACCTCGCCCGCGCCCGTGCGCAGGGATCCTCCGGCCCAGACCGCGCGCCCGTCGGCGTCGCGGACCTGGAAGGCGGTCAGCGCCCCGCCGTCCTCAAGGTTCAGGCCCACCCAGTCCCAGCCCACCGCCCGGGCGTCGAGCAGGGTGGAGGACCATTCGTGATCCAGCCAGGCCTCGCCGGAGACGGCCACGCGCCGGCGTTCGCGGGTCAGGGCGCCAGCCACCTTCAGGTGCGGCCAGCTGTAATAATAGCTCGACTGCTCGGGCTCGGGTCCCTTCCGGCTGAACCCCGCATCCCCCTGCAGCAGCACAGGCTGGCTGGGGGTGAGTTGCAGATCCAGGGTGAAGCGCTCATCGCCGGCTCTCGCATGGAGCACGTCGGCGGCGTTCCGGCTCATGCGCCAGTCGTCCAGCACGAGATCCAGGTCGCCGGTCTTCGCCTCGGCGAGGCCAAAGCCGGCGCGGGCGATCTTCTGGGCGTGGATCAGTTGGCCGACCGTGGGATCGGACAGGGCGGCGTGGGCGAAGATGACCTGCCGCGGCGCAAACGCGCTGGGATTGGCCTGATCGATGGCCGGGCGGGTGCGGAAGAAGGTGATCTGGAAGCCCAAGGTCTGGGCTCCGGCGCGCAGCCAGCCGGTGACGTACCACCACTCGGTGCGGAAGTCGGGATGCGCCCCATGGTCGGCGGGAAACCGCAGGCGGCTTCCAGGACGTACCGGCGCAAAGCGCGGCGGACCGGCGGGCGGCGCCTGACCCAGCGCCAGGGTCGAGGCCGGCAGTATGAGTCCCGCGCCGATCAGGCCCGCCAGGGCGCGACGTCCGATCATCACCAGTCCTCCCGCACGGCGCGCACGGCTGAGTCCGACAGGGCCCCGCGGCCGGCCAGGACCGCGGTGCCGGCCGAGGTCAGGGCCAGGGCCGCGCCAAGGCCCGCCAGCAGCGACCAGGGCAGCCGAGTCTCCATGGTCCAGTTGAAGGACTGTGGATTGACCACATGGATCAGGATCTGGCTCATCCCGACGCCGAGCGCGAGGCCTGCCGCAGCGCCGATCAGCCCCAGCAGGGCGCCTTCGGCCGCCAGCATCCCAACGATCTGCCCCCGACGCACCCCCAGATGGCGCAGCACCCCGAACTCCTTGCGCCGCGCCAGGGTCTGGGCCGAGAAGGTGGCCGCCACCCCGGTCAGTCCCACCAGGATGGCGATGGCCTCGAGCGCGTAGGTGATGGCGAAGCTGCGGTCGAAGATGCGCAGGGCCACGGCGCGCAGCTCCCGGGGTTCGGCGAAACTGGCCTGGGAGGCCAGATCGGCAGGCAGGCGCTCGCGCAGGGCGGCGATGGCCTGTTGCGGGTTGGCGTCAGCCGCCAGGACGATGGCCGCCTCGCGGCGGTTCACCTCGCCGGTCAGGCGGGTATAGGCGGCCTGGTCCACGATCAGGGCGCCGAACTGATTGGAATAATCTCGCCAGACCCCGATCACCTGCACCTCGGCGCCATCCCTCAGGGGCAGGACCAGCCGGTCTCCGGACGCCAGCTTGTAGAGCTGGGCCATGGGTTCCGAAATCCAGGTCGGCGTCGCGCCGGCTGGCGGCGTCGCCGTTCGGCCCACCAGGGGCAGGTCGTGGGCGGGGTCGGCGCCTGGGCTCCCGCGGGCGATCAACTGAACGGCGGGCCGTTCAGGGTCGAGACGCAGGCTGAAGCTGTCGCGGAACTCGATGCTGGCGACCTCCGGGGCGGTGGCCAGGCGGGCCTGGAGATCCGGGTCCAGGGCTGCGCCTTCGGCCATGCGCATATAGATGTCCGCCGGCAGGATCTGGGTCAGCCACTCGTCCACCGAGCCGCGGAAGCTGGTGACCATGACGGCCATGGCGACCATCAGGCTGGTGCTGGCGACGATGCCGCTGAGGGCCACAGCCGCCTGCCGCGGCGCTCCCCACAGCCGCGCGATGGCCAGGGCCAGGGGCGCTGGCGGGCTTTTAAGATGCCGGAGGGGCTGCAGGGCTGTGCGGGCGAGCCAGGGCATGGCGCCGGCGCCGCCGGCCAGCATCAGGGCGATGGCGACATAGCCGAACAGGGGCAGGCCGCCCACCGGCGGCGCCAGGGCCGCGGCCATGCCCACCACCAGCAGGGCGAGGCTGATCCAGGGGCGACGCAGCCGGCCAGGGTCTGGCGCGTCGCCGGAGCCGGCCTTCAAGGCCACAGCGGCGGGCGTGCGTTCGGCCTCCAGGGCGGGCCACAGGCTGCCGGCCAGGGCGATGGCCAAGCCCAGGGTGAAGATCACCACCGTGGCGACGGGCGCGACCGAGAGCTGAGGCCGCTCGCCGGCGAAATAGCCGCCGCCGAGGTCGCCGCCCAGCAGCCGCAGGGCGAGCTCGGCCAGACCGTAGCCGAAGGCGACGCCGAGGGCCGACCCGATCAGGCCCAGGATCAGGCCCTCGATCAGGACCTGGCCCAGCATGCCGCGGGCCGGCAGGCCGAGCACCCGCAGCAGGGCGAATTGCGGCCGCCGTCGGGCCACCGACAGGGACTGGGCCGAATAGACCAGGAAGCCGCCGGTCAGCAGGGCCACCAGGGCCAGCATCTGCAGATTGACCCGATAGGCCCGTGAAAGGCTTTCGGTGCGGCGCATCTCGCTCTGGGCGGTGACCAGGTCGGCGCCGTCGGGCAGGCCGGCGCGCAGGGCGGCCTCCACCTGGCTGCGGTCGGCGCCGGGGACGAGGCGGACATCGATGCGCTGCAGACGCCCGAGCTGGCCGAACCGCCACTGGGCCGCGGCGATGTCGATCACCGCCAGGGGACGATTGTCTCCGAGGGCTTCCAGGGTGCCGACGATCCGGAACTCGGCCGTGCGGCCCGCGGCGGTCAGCGGGATCTGGTCGCCGACCGCAAGCCCCGTCGCCGCCAGGGCGGCAGGTGACAGATGCACGGTGTCGAGGTCGAACAGGGCGTCCGAGCCCGTGGTCGGCGAGGCGCCAGACCCCTGACCCAGCAGGCTGGGGGTGACGGCGTAGGCGCGCAAGGGATCAAGACCCAGCAGGGTCAGGCTTCCGCCTGGGCTGGTCGCGGCCAGTTCCACCACCGGGCTCGCGGTGGCGACCCCGGGCGTGCGCGCCACCTGCGGATAGAGGGCCTCGTCAAACCCCGAGGGGCTGGCGGCCTCGATCTGGACATCGGCGGCGCCGCTGACGCTGCTGACCGCCTGGGCGAAGGAGTCCAGCGCCGAGCGATTGACCAGATGGACGGCGAGGCCCAGCCCGACGCCGACGGCGATGGCCAGCACGGCCACCAGGACGCGTCCCGGCCGGGCGCGCCATTCGCCCCCCACCATCCAGCGCAGCAGGAGGGGGCTTAAGGCCAGGCTAAGGCGCGGCATGGGGCGCCAGACCGGCCGGCGTCAGCACCAGGATTCGATCAGCCGCGGCAGCCGCCCGCTCGGAGTGGGTGACGATCAGCGCCGCTGCCCCGCTCGCCCGGGCCTGGTCGCAGAACAGGGAAAGGACGCTGTCGGCGGTCTGCGGATCGAGATTGCCGGTCGGCTCATCAGCGAGCAGCAGGGCGGGCCGGTGAACCAGGGCGCGGGCCAGCGCGATCCGTTGCAGTTCGCCGCCTGAGACCTGGGCGGGAAAATCTTCCCCGCGGCCGGCCAGACCCACCTGGTCGAGCATCGCCCTGGCCCGGCTGAGCGCCTCGCCCTGGGGTTTGCGGGCCAGCACCAGGGGCAGGGCGACATTCTGCGCCAGGGTCAGGTGAGGAAGGATGTGGAAGGCCTGAAAAACGAAGCCGATGCGGTCGCGGCGCAGGGCCGTGCGGGCGTCGTCGTCGAGGCGGGCGAGGTCGGCGCCATCGATCTCGATCTGCCCGACATCGGTCATGTCGAGGCCGGCGATCAGATTGAGCAGGCTGGACTTGCCCACGCCGGATTCGCCCATGATCGCCACGATCTCGCCGGCCCGCAGGCGCAGGTCCAGGTTCTGGAACAGCACGCGACCGCCAGGCACGCGCTTGGCGAGGCCGGTGATGCTTAGGGGCGGGGAGGGGCTTGGGGCGGCGCCGATGGGCATGGCGCCAGACTAGAGGGCGCGGGCTTTGCCGTCGCGCCTGAATATAGCAAGGTCGGAGCCCCGGCCGTCAGGCCGGGGCTCGTTTCCTTTAGGCCTTCTGGAGCTGGCCGGCGGACATCTTGCCCGACTTACGGTCCTTTTCGAGCTCGAAGGAGAGCTTGTCGCCTTCGTTCACCGAGCTCATGCCCGCTTGTTCAACGGCGCTGATGTGAAGAAACACGTCGGC
>NZ_JAUXVZ010000060.1 GCF_030680185.1 Phenylobacterium sp. | reverse complement strand
GACAGGCCCAGAGAGGAAAATTCAGTCATTCATCGGCAAATCAAGATCAGCGGGCGTCACGTCGCGCCCCTGATCGACAAGCGCGGCGTGATCGACGCGCGCCGCGGAACATAGGCGGAAGCGCTTTCAAGTCAACGCATGAGACCGTGTTGGGGCGCTCGCAGGTCCGATTGTTTGCTCGACCCCACAGGCTTCAGACGTCGAGATCTTCGGTGGCGAATTCCGCATTCTCCTGAATGAAGCGGAAGCGTAGTTCGGCCTTGCGCCCCATCAGCGCCTCGACCAGGTCGATGACGGCCTCTTCGGACCGGGGCAGTGTCACCCGCGCCAGGATCCGTTTGGCCGGGTCCATCGTGGTTTCCTTGAGCTGGGCGGGCATCATTTCGCCCAGGCCCTTGAAGCGGCCGATTTCCGGCTTCTTGCCCTTGAAATCGGTGGCCATCAGCTCTTCGCGGTGCGCGTCGTCGCGGGCGTAGACCGTCTTCCCCCCATGGCTGATCCGATAGAGCGGCGGCAGGGCCAGGAAGAGACGCCCGGCGCGGATCAGCTCGGGCATGGTGCGATAGAAGAAGGTGATCAGCAGCGAGGCGATGTGGGCGCCGTCCACATCGGCGTCCGTCATGATGACGATGCGCTCATAGCGCAGGTCTTCCTCGCGGAACTTGGCGCCGGTCTGGACGCCGAGCGCCAGCAGGAGATCGCTGAGCTCCTTGTTGGCCACCAGCTTGTCGGCGCCGGCCGAGGCCACGTTCAGGATCTTGCCACGCAGGGGCAGGATGGCCTGGGTGCGGCGGTCGCGGGCCTGCTTGGCCGAGCCGCCGGCCGAATCGCCCTCCACCAGGAAGAGCTCCGTGCCGGCCGAGGCCTGGATGGCGCAATCGGCCAGCTTGCCTGGCAGGCGCAGCTTGCGGGTGGCCGAGGCCCGGGCCACGTCGCGATCCTTGCGCCGCTTCAGCCGCTCCTCGGCGCGATCGATGACGAAGGCCAACAGGGTGCTGGCGGCCTTGGGCTGGGCGGTCAGCCAGTGGTCGAAGGGATCGCGCAGGGCCGCCTCCACCAGGCGCTGGGCGTCGCTGGAAGAGAGGCGCTCCTTGGTCTGGCCCTGAAACTCGGGGTTCTTCACGAAAACGCTGATCAGGGCGCCGGCCTGGGCCAGCACGTCTTCGGCGGTGATCACCGCGCCGCGCTTTTCGTTGGTCAGTTCGGCATAGGCCTTGAGGCCGCGGGTGAGGGCGGCGCGCAGGCCGGCCTCATGGGTGCCGCCTTCCGGGGTCGGCACGGTGTTGCAGTAGGAGCGCATGAAGCCGTCGGCCTCGCCGAAGCCCTCGGCGGTCCAGGTGATGGCCCATTCCACGGCGCCAGCCTCGCCCTGGCGGGCGAAGCGCCCCGCGAAGGGCTCGGGCGTGACCGTCTCGATCTTCTCCACCTGCTCGGCGAGATAGTCGGCCAGGCCGTTGGGGAAGCGGAACACGGCTTCGGCCGGCGTCTGGTCCTGGATGCGCGCGGGGTCGCACTTCCAGCGGATTTCGACGCCGCCGAACAGATAGGCCTTGGACCTGGCCATCCGGTAGAGGCGCGCGGGCTTGAAGGCCGCGCCTTCTCCGAAGATCTGCGGGTCGGGCAAGAAGCGGATCGCCGTGCCGTGCTTGCGGGTGGGCTGGCCCTTTTCGATGGCGCCCAGGGGCTTGCCGCGGGCGAAGGCCTGGCTCCACTCGAAGCCGTCCTTCCAGGCGGTGACGTCCACGCGCTCGGACAGGGCGTTGACCACCGAGACGCCGACCCCGTGCAGGCCACCGGAGGTCTCATAGGCCTTGCCGGAGAATTTCCCGCCCGAGTGGAGGACGGTCATGATCACTTCCAGGGCTGACTTGCCCGGATGTTTGGGGTGCGGGTCGACGGGGATGCCGCGGCCATCGTCCCGGACGGTCAGATAGCCGTCCGCATCGAGGTTGACCTCGATGAACTTGGCGTGGCCGGCGACGGCCTCGTCCATGGCGTTGTCCAGCACCTCGGCGAACAGATGGTGCAGGGCCCGCTCGTCGGTGCCGCCGATATACATGCCCGGCCGCTTGCGCACGGGCTCCAGGCCCTCGAGGACCTCGATGTCCTTGGCCGAATAGCCCCCCGTCGCGGGCGCCTCGACGCCCTTGCCAGCGGGCGGTGGCGGCGGGCTCGGGCGCGGCTCATGGCTCTGCGCCAGGGGCGAGGCTGGGGCCGGGTTAAGGGCGTCGTCGAACAGGGAGGCTTGGGGAGGGGCCTTGGACATTGGCTCGGAAGCTGGGGCGATTCGGGGTGCCCCGGTATGAATCGGGGGGCGAGACAAATCAATGCGTGGGCGGCGGGAAGGAAAAAGGGCCGCAGCTTGCGCCGCGGCCCCTCATATCCAACCTCAGGCGTTGAGGCTTAGCACTTGTAGTACATGTCGAATTCGACCGGGTGCGGATGCAGCTGCAGGCGCATCACTTCTTCCATCTTCAGCTCGATATAGCTGTCGATGAAGTCGTCATCCATGACGCCGCCCTTCTTCAGGAAGGCGCGATCCTTGTCGAGGTTCTCCAGCGCTTCGCGCAGCGAGCCGCAGACTTCCGGAACCTTCTTCTGCTCGCGGGGCGGCAGGTCATAGAGGTTCTTGTCCATGGCCGGGCCCGGATCGATCTTGTTCTCGATGCCGTCCAGGCCGGCCATCAGCAGGGCCACGAAGGTCAGATAGGGGTTGCCCATCGGATCGGGGAAGCGGGCCTCGATGCGCTTGGCCTTGGGCGAGTCCACATGCGGGATGCGGATCGACGCCGAGCGGTTACGCGACGAATAGGCCAGCTTCACCGGGGCTTCGTACCCGGGCACCAGGCGCTTGTAGCTGTTGGTGGTGGAGTTGGCGAAGGCGTTGATCGCCTTGGCGTGCTTGATGATGCCGCCGATGTACCAGAGGCATTCCTGCGACAGGCCGGCATACTTGTCGCCGGCGAACATGGGCTGGCCGTCCTTCCAGATCGACTGGTGGACGTGCATGCCCGAACCGTTGTCGCCGAACATCGGCTTGGCCATGAAGGTGGCCGTCTTGCCGTAGGCGGCCGCCACGTTGTGGATGACGTACTTATAGAGCTGCATCCGGTCGGCCATGGTCAGCAGATCGGAGAACTTCAGACCAAGCTCGTGCTGGGCCGGGGCCACCTCGTGGTGATGCTTCTCGGGCTGCATGCCGAGCTCGCCCATGACGGCCAGCATTTCACCGCGGAGGTCCTGGGCGGAGTCGACCGGATTGACCGGGAAATAGCCGCCCTTGGGGCCGGGCCGATGGCCCATATTGCCCTCGGCGTATTCCTTAGAGGAATTCACCGGCAGTTCGGTGGAGTCGAAGGCGTAGCCGGTGTTGTGGCCCGAGGTGGACCAGCGCACGTCGTCGAACAGGAAGAACTCGGCTTCCGGACCGAAATAGACGGTGTCGCCGATGCCGGCGGCCTTCACATAGTTCAGGGCCGCCTTGGCGATGGAGCGCGGGTCGCGGTTGTAGGGGGTGTTGGTGTCGGGGTTCAGCACGTCGCAGAACAGGCACAGGGTCGTCTGCTGGTAGAACGGGTCGATATAGGCCGAGTTCAGGTCCGGACGCAGCTTCATGTCGGACTCGTTGATGGCCTTCCAGCCCACGATCGACGAGCCGTCGAACATGGTGCCGTCGGTCAGAAAGTCGTCATCGATGAGGTCGATATCGAAGGTGACGTGCTGCATCTTGCCGCGAATGTCGGTGAAGCGGACGTCGACATATTTGACGTCCTTCTCCTTGATCATGTCCAAGATGTCTTTGGCGGTCGTCATGGCGGTTATCCCCTAACTCGCTTTTTAGAGTGGATGATCAGACGGCAAGCGCGCCGGTTTCCCCGGTGCGGATGCGAACGACTTCGATGACTTCGGAGACGAAGATCTTCCCGTCTCCGATGCGGCCCGTGCGCGCCGCGGTGGTGATGGCTTCCAGGGCGCTGTCGAGCTGGTCGTCGGCGACCACCACCTCGATCTTAATCTTGGGCAGGAAATCGACGACATACTCGGCGCCGCGATACAGCTCGGTCTGCCCCTTCTGCCGCCCATAGCCCTTGGCCTCAAGCACGGTCATGCCCTGAACGCCCAGCTCCTGCAGGGCTTCCTTCACCTCGTCCAGCTTGAAGGGCTTGATGACGGCTTCGATCTTCTTCATGGGGCCTCGTATCACTGAAAGCGCCGCCCGCCCCGGCGGTCGAGGCGACGGAGCACGCCAAGCCGCGCGGCCACAAGAGCCAGCCTGCGCCGACCTTCACGGGCTTGGGACGAAAACGCGTGATGCGCAAAAAATAGTCAACCTCCGCTCAATGATTGTGCGACGCGGAAATCGCCTTGTGACCGGCCTGATCCCCCCTAGGATCGAATGGTGCAGTCGGGTGCGGAGGCGTTGAGATGGACGATAGAACCCCAGTTCTGATCGGGGCGGGTCAATTCACATATCGCGGCGAGCCGCAATCTGCGCCGTCGCCGACCCTGCTGCTGAAGATTGCGGCGCTTGGCGCCGCCGAGAATGCGGGGCTGTCCGAGGCGGCCCTGGCGAACATCGACAGTCTGGCGGTGGTGGGGTTCACCGTAGACGCCCCAGGCGGCGGACGGGCCACGCCGCACAGCACCAATCCGCCCGCCAGCCTCGCCCGGACGCTGGGCGCCGCGCCCGGCTGGTCGGTCTATTCCCACATGGGGGGCAACAGTCCCCAGCAGCTGATCAACACGCTTTGCGAGCGCATCGCCCGCGGGGAAAGCCAGTTTGGTCTTGTGGTCGGCTGCGAATTCCTGGGCTCAGCCACCAAGCGCCTGACCAAGGGGCTGGGCTTCGACGACTGGGAGGAAGACCAGAGCCTCGATCCGCCTGAGCGCATCGGCGATCCCCGGCCCGGCGTAACCCCCTATGAGGCCCGGCACGGCCTGGGCCGGCCGATCAACACCTATCCATTGTTCGAAAACGCCTTGCGCGCCCGGGATGGGCGCAGCATTCCCGACCACCAGAAGCGCCTGGGTGAGCTGTTCGCCCCCTTTACCGAGGTCGCCGCCCGCAATCGCGACGCCTGGTTCCCCATCGCGCGCACCGCCGAAGAGCTGATCACCGTCACCGAGCGCAACCGGATGGTGGGCTTTCCCTACACCAAGTACCTGAACGCCATCATGGATGTGGACCAGTCGGCCGGGGTCCTGGTGACCAGCCTGGCCAAGGCCCGCGAACTCGGCGTGCCCGAGGCGAACCTGGTCTATCTGCACGGCTGCGCCGACGCCTCGGACCTCTGGTATCCCCTGGACCGCCAGAACTTCCATTCCAGCCCCGCCATGCGTCTGACCGGCGCCCGAGCCCTGGAGATGGCCGGGATCAGCCTGGACGAGATCGGGATCATCGACCTCTATTCCTGTTTCCCTGTCGCCGTGGAGATCGGCGCCGAGGAGCTGGGCCTGTCCCTGAACGATCCGCGGGGGCTGACGGTGACCGGCGGACTTCCCTATGCTGGGGGTCCGGGAAACAACTACGCCATGCATTCCATCGCCGTGATGGTGCAGCGCCTGCGCCAGGCCCGTGACACCTATGGCCTGGTGACCGCCAATGGCTGGTTCCTGACCAAGCAGTCGACGGGAATCTATTCCTGTCGGGCGCCCGAAGCGCCGTTCGAGCGCCAGGACCCGGCGGTCATTCAAAGGCAGATCGACGCCCTGCCACATCCCGTTGTCACAGAAACGCCGCAGGGTCGCGCGGTGATCGAGACCTATACTGTCGTCCACGGCCGGGAGGGCTATCTGATGGGCCTCGTGGTCGGTCGTGACGAGGCCGATCGTCGGTTCGTCGCCCACACGCCCGCTGACCCGGCCGTACTCCATAGCCTCGAGACGACGGAAGCCGTCGGCCGCACCGGCCATGTCGGTCCCGCGCCTGAGGGCCAACGCAACCTCTTTGTACCGGACTAGACCATGCCCCGCCTTTACCTGATCCGCCACGGAAAGCCCGCCGCCACCTGGGGCGGCCATGACGACGACCCGGGCCTGGATGCGACCGGCCAGGCCCAGGCCGAGGCCGCCCGGGATTTCCTGTTGGCCCTGCCGGCCGCTGAACGCCCCTCGCGTGTCGTCTCATCGCCCCTGGCCCGGTGCCGCGAGACCGCCGAGCCCACTGCCCGCGCCCTGGGCGTGGAGGTGGAGATCGACCCCGGCGTCGGCGAGATCCCGACGCCGGCCAATCTGGCCGCCGCCGACCGCGGCGACTGGCTGAAGGCGGCCTTCCAGGGCGCCTGGCGCGATATCCAGGGCGACCTGGACTATGACGCCTGGCGCCGCGACGTGGCCGCAGCCCTCGTCGCCCGTGGCGACACCGCGGTGTTCAGCCATTTCGTGGCGATCAATGCGGTGGTGTCCTGCCTGACGGGCGATGATCAGGTGGTCGGCTTCCGGCCTGACCATACTTCGATCACCGTGCTGGAAAGCGACGGCAAGACCTTGACCCTGGTCGAGAAGGGGCGAGAAGCCTCAACCGGCGTCCTTTAAGTTGTTTCGTCCCGGAGACCGTGTGGGCCCCCAGCAGATTCTTACGGTCGCGCAGATCCGCGCCGCCGATCAGGCGGCCGTGGCCGCTGGCGTTTCCGCCGCCGAGTTGATGGCGCGGGCAGGCGCCGCCGTGGCCGAGGTCATCGCGGCCCGATTCGACCCTTGCGACGTGCTGGTGCTCTGCGGGCCTGGCGACAATGGCGGCGATGGCTATGTGGTCGCCCGCCTGCTGGCCGAGCGGGACTGGCCGGTGCGGGTGGCGGCGCTGGAGCCGCCTCGCAGTCCCTCGGCCCAGGCCATGGCGGCCATGTGGTCCGGGCCGGTTCAGCCCATCGAATCTGCCGACCTGGCGGCCGACCTCTATGTGGACGCCCTGTTCGGCGCCGGCCTCTCGGCGCCGTTGAGCGGGGAGGCGGCTCGGGTCGTCCAGCAGCTCAACGCCGCGCCCGAACGGGTGGTGGCGATCGATACCCCCAGCGGCCTGCCGGGCGACACGGGGCTGCCGGTGGGTGTCTGCGGCCGCGCGGCTCTGACCGTCACCTTTCATGCCCGCAAGCCCGCCCATGTGCTGGAGCCCGGCCGCGGGCGGTGCGGGGAGGTGGTCGTCGCTGATATCGGTCTGCCGGCCACCGAGGCCAGCCTGTTCGAAAACACGCCGGACCTCTGGGCGCCGCGCTTTCCCTGGCCGACGGCGGCCTCGCACAAGCACGCCCGGGGCCGGATGGTCGTGGTCAGCGGACCGGCCTGGCGCACGGGCGCTGCAAGGCTGGCCGCCCGGGCGGGCCTGCGAATCGGCGCCGGCGTCGTCACCGTGCTTTCGCCGCCGGACGCCCTGGCCGCCAACGCCGCCCACCTCGAAGCCGTGATGCTCCGGCCCTTCGACAGCGAGGCCGAACTCGAGAGCCTCGCCGCCGACGTGGATGCTGCGGTCATCGGCCCGGCGGCTGGAGTCAATGAAACCACCCTGATGAACGTCCTGGCCCTGGCGCGCACCGGCGCGGCCCTGATCCTCGACGCCGACGCCATCACGGTCTTCCGCGAAGATCCCGAAGAGCTCTTCTCGGTGCTCGACAAGGACGATGTCCTGACCCCGCACGCCGGCGAGTTCGAGCGCCTGTTCCCCGGCGTCCTGGAGTCCGCGCCCGAGCGCATCTCCGCCACCCGCCGGGCGGCGGAACTGGCCGATGCGGTGGTGCTGTTGAAGGGCCACGACACCGTGGTCGCTGCGCCGGACGGCCGAACGGCCGTGGCGCTGAATGGCTCGCCCTGGCTGGCCACGGCCGGGGCAGGCGACGTGCTGGCCGGCTATATCGCCGGCCTGGTCGCTCAGGGCATGGACAGTTTCGAGGCTGCCTGCGCCGCCACCTGGATCCACGCCGAGGCCGCCCATGCCCACGGGCCCGGCCTGATCGCCGAGGACCTGCCGGGCCTGACGCCTTCGATCCTGCGCCGGCTCTACGTCGCCAGCTAGACCATGGGTCGGGGCTCTGCTAGGCGGTGGACGGTCGCCCTGGAGTTTCGGTCTGTGAACCGTCCGTCCGCCATGTCCGCTCGCCCCCTCGCACCGGTAGCCGCCGGTTGGGTGGCCATGCGCGCGGCTGCGGCGGACAGGGTAAGGATCTAGACGAGCCTCAGCGGCGATCTCCTCCCCACCACCTCGGCTTTGATCGGGGGTGGGGCGTCGAAGACCCGCCAATGCCTGCGGTCAGAGCCCCTCTCCCGGACCTGATCCATGACCAGCTACACGCCCCAACTGCTGGGGGCGCTCGCGCTCTTCGCCTTCGTCTCCTCGATCACCCCTGGCCCGAACAACGCCATGCTGATGGCCTCGGGCGCCAACTACGGTTTCCTGCGCACCCTGCCGCACCTGGCTGGCGTGGTGCTGGGCTTTGTGATCCTGCTGCTGGCTGTGGGCTTTGGCCTCGGGGGGCTGTTCTTCGCCTATCCCGCCGCGCACACGGTGCTGAAGGCGCTGGGCGCGGCCTATCTGCTCTGGCTGGCCTGGAAGATCGCCACGGCCAAGGGAGTCGGGGAGGGGGCGGCCAACGCGCGTCCCTTCACCTTCCTGCAGGCCGCCGGCTTCCAGTGGGTGAACCCCAAGGCCTGGACCATGGCTGTGGGCGTCGTGGCGGCCTATGTCCCGCGTCAGGGCGGAGCGGGCGACATGCTGATCGGCGTCCTGGTGGTGTTCGTCGTCAACCTGCCCTGCGCCGTCGCCTGGACGGGGTCCGGCGTCGCCCTGCGCCGGCTTCTGGCGCGACCAGGGGCGCTGCGGATCTTCAATTGGACCATGGCGGCCTTGCTGGTCGCCTCGCTGGTCCCGATCCTCATCGATCTTGTCCAACCGTGGTTGGTCGTGGGGATGGCCGCTTGACGCGCGCGGGCAAACCGCCGATGGCAGGCGCGGAATGCGGGCGTGGCGGAACTGGTAGACGCACTGGATTTAGGTTCCAGCGCCGCAAGGCGTGGAGGTTCGAGTCCTCTCGCCCGCACCACCTTTGCTCTTGGACCGGGCAGGCGCCCGTGACATAAGGGCGCCCTCCCGCCGCCTCGACGTAGGCGGCGCTTCCCGTTTCACCTTTAGGCGGACCGTCAAGAGCGCGTGACAGCGCCCCGGAGTCCGGAAGCAAGAATGTCGATGCAGATCGTTGAAAAGTCGGGTGAAGGCCTCAGCCGCGTCTATGGCGTCACTGTCCCGGCCGCGGACCTGGCCGAACGCCTGGAAGCCCGCATCGCCGAGGTGACCCCGCAGCTGAACATCAAGGGCTTCCGCCCGGGCAAGGTGCCGCCGGCCCATGTGCGCCGCGTGCACGGCAAGGCCCTGATGGCTGAGGTGGTCGAGGCGACCATTTCGGAATCCACCCAGAAGGTCCTGGAAGAGAACAAGCTGCGCCCGGCCGGCGAGCCTGACCTGAAGCCTGAGGGCGACCTTCAGGATGTGGTCGACGGCAAGGCTGACCTGGCCTTCGACATCTCGCTCGAGCTCATGCCCGACTTCGAGCCGATCGATCCGGCGACCCTGGAGCTGACGCGCCCGGTCTACACCCCCGGCGACGAGGAAGTGACCGAGGCCCTGACCGAACTCGCCAAGCAGAACCGCAGCTTTGAGCCGCGCACGGGCAAGACCGTGAAGGCCAAGGACGGCGACCAGGTGACCATCGACTTCGTCGGCAAGATCGACGGCGAGGCCTTCGAAGGCGGTTCGGCCGAGGGCGCCCAGCTGGTGCTCGGCTCGGGCAGCTTCATTCCGGGCTTTGAAGAGCAGCTGGTCGGCGCCAAGCCCGACAGTGATGTCGTGGTCAAGGTGACCTTCCCCGAGGACTATCAAGCCGCCCATCTGGCCGGCAAGGAAGCTGAGTTCGAGGTCAAGGTGACCGCCGTCTCCGCCCCGGTCGAGACCGAGGCCGACGACGCCTTCGCCGAAAAGCTGGGCATCGAGAGCCTCGACAAGCTCAAGGAGCTGCTGCGCGAGAACCTGCAGCAGCAATATGTCAGCGCCTCGCGCTTCAAGCTGAAGCGCGCCCTGCTGGACGCCCTGGACTCCAAGCACAGCTTCGACCTGCCGCCGAAGATGGTGGAAGCCGAGTTCGCCGCCATCTGGACCCAGGTGCAGCAGGACAAGGAACGCGAAGCCCTGCCGCCGGAAGACGCGGACAAGACCGACGAGCAGCTCGAGAGCGAATACCGCAAGATCGCCGAGCGCCGGGTGCGCCTGGGCCTCGTCCTGGCCGAGATCGGCCGGGTCAACAACGTCCAGGTGACCGAGCAGGAACTGCTGGAGGCCATGCGCCAGGAGGCCATGCGCTATGGGCCCCAGGCCCAGCAGGTGTTCGACATGTTCCGCCAGAATCCCAATGCCCAGGCTCAGCTCCGCGCGCCCATCTTCGAAGACAAGGTCGTCGACCTGATCGTCGAGAAGGCCAAGGTCGAGGACAAGGACGTCAGCAAGGACGAGCTGATGGCCGAGGACGATCTGCCGGAAGGCTATGGCGACTGATACGCCGCGCGCCGCCCAGGAGGCGACGTGAAGCTGGAACGAAAATGATCCCGGCGTGGCCTTGGCGCGACGTCGGGATCATGCGTCTTTAGGGTTCCGAAAGGCCCTGCATCGGAGGCTCACCTTGCAACCTCCCGAGGCAGACGCGATATCGAAGACGACGGCGATCCGACGATCGCCCATCGAGAAGGGCTTTTAAGCTTATGCGTGACCATGTGACCACCGCGCTCAACCTCGTGCCCATGGTGGTCGAGCAGACCAGCCGCGGCGAACGGGCCTTCGACATCTTCTCCCGGCTGCTGAAGGAACGGATCATCTTCCTCAATGGCCCGGTCGAGGACGGCATGGCCGCCCTGATCTGCGCCCAGCTTCTCTATCTGGAGTCCGAGAACCCCAAGAAAGAGATCTCCATGTACATCAACTCGCCGGGCGGCATCGTGACGTCCGGCCTGGCGATCTACGACACC
>NZ_JAUXVZ010000050.1 GCF_030680185.1 Phenylobacterium sp. | reverse complement strand
TGATCCAGCACGCGGTGATCGAAGGCCTTGAGCCGGATGCGGATGTTCTGACGATCCATATCGCTCTTAATTTTCCCTACAGACGGCGGTCCGCCCGCGTGACTTTGACCATTTCAAAGACCAACTCCGGAGCCTCCAAAGCGAAAGGCGCCGTACGCGTAGCCCGCAAAAACGAATTCGGCCCGCGCGTAACCGCGAGGGCCACCCCCTGGAACCTCAGCCGAAGCCATCGATCCCAGGTCGTTCTGCGGACCGCGTCTGCGACAGAAGCCGCACAGCCGGTCCAACAGGAGGCGCGTTAGTACCCATGCGACTCGCTCCCGTCAAGGGCTGCAAGCCGCAGATCGACCCAATCACGGGGTCTCATCGACGGTTACAGCGCCCGAACCTATGACGGAGCGCTCAATTGCGCCGCGAACCCGTCGCGCCTCGACATCGCCGGAGCCAATGATGCGCGCCTGCATGGCGCCCGATTCGCCGCCGAACTTGGCGTCGCCGGATCCGGCTATGGTGGCGTTGAAGGTCTCCACCTGGCCGGCGGCCACATGCACGTCGCCTGCGCCGGCGATCCGGACCTGCAGCAGAGGCCCGGTCACCTCGGCCACCTTGACGTCGCCCGAGCCCGCCACATCGATCTTCAGGGGGCCGCGCACCTGGCGCAGGGTGAGATCGCCGGAGCCCGCCACCCGCAGATCCGTCTCGCCGGCGTTGCCGCCCCGGAGATCGCCGGACCCGGCCTGGGACAGGCTGAGCTTGCCGGCCACATTGGCGATGGTCCAGTCTCCGCAGCCGGCGTTGGCGAAGCTCAGGCTCTGGCTGCGGCCCACCGATCCGAACACGGCCCCGCCGACCGAGACGTCGGCGTCCCGGGGCGTGCGGATCACGACCTGGGGCATGTCGTCATAGGCCACCTCCCCCACGCCCGACACCGTGACGGAGGGACGGCCGCCACGGGTTCGGCAGGAGCGAATGTTGCGGTCGAGATCGCCATCGACGATCACCTCGGCGTCCTGGGTCCGCACCTGAAGCGGCAGGCTGGGATTGGCGTGCAGGATATCGACGCGGATGTCTTGGCGATCCTCGGGCACGATCACCACCCGCGCGACCGCGTCCTTAACACTGACCTGGGCGGCCTGAGCGGCGCCGGCCATGGCCAGCCCGGCCAGGGCGAGGCCGGAAATCATCATCGAACGGCGCATGAGCGCTCCCCTTCTTTCGTCTGACGAGGACGCTAGCGGGGCTCAGGGGCCGACACAGCTTAATTCGAGGTCATGACACCGAGGTCATCCGGGGAGACGGGCGAGGGCCTGGGGCGCCCTCCCCTGCACCGCCCAGACATCACCCAAAGAGAAAGGCCGCCGGGGTTTCCCCCGACGGCCTTGGTCTTAGGTCAGGCTGTGACGCCTTGGACTATTCGACGATCTTGGCCACGACGCCGGCGCCGACCGTACGGCCGCCTTCGCGGATGGCGAAGCGCAGGCCCTGGTCCATGGCGATCGGGGTGATCAGCTCAACGTCCAGCTCGGCGTTGTCGCCCGGCATG
>NZ_JAUXVZ010000049.1 GCF_030680185.1 Phenylobacterium sp. | reverse complement strand
CATGCCGGGCGACAACGCCGAGCTGGACGTTGAGCTGATCACCCCGATCGCCATGGACCAGGGCCTGCGCTTCGCCATCCGCGAAGGCGGCCGTACGGTCGGCGCCGGCGTCGTGGCCAAGATCGTCGAATAGTCCAAGGCTTCACAGCCTGACCTAAGACCAAGGCCGTCGGGGGAAACCCGGCGGCCTTTCTCTTTGGGCGTTGGTCGAGCGCCGCCTTTCCTTTTTCGCAACCCTCGCGTGGTTCTTTCATCTCAACGGTGCGTGTCTTGCAGGTTGACCAACCTGAGGATGCGCAATTGGGGAGAGGGCGCCAGAATGGGAGCCGGGATCAGCGTTGAGACGCGGCGAGCCAGCGAGCTCGATCCGCAGGCCCGCGCCCTTTGGGCGCAATTCCGCGCCGCTGATCCGGCCCTGGCCAGCCCCTATTTCGACTTTCGCTATGTGCTCGCCGCCGGCGAGACAGCGCCGGGCGCCGAGGTGGCGATCATCCGCCGGTCGGGCGCCATCGTCGCCTTTCTGCCCTTCCAGCGGCGGGGGGGCGCCATTCAGCCCATGGGCGCGCCGCTGACCGACTATCACGGACTGGTGGCCCAGCCGGGGGCCGACATCGATCTGAAGGCGGTGCTCGAGCACCTGCGCGCCCGCCGGTTCCGCTTTGGGGGACTTGTGGGCGGTCAGGCGCGGGTCAATGGCGCGGCGCCGAAGCCCGCCATGATCGCCAACCTCACCGGAGGCTACGAGGCCTATCTGGCGGGCCGCCGGGCGGCGGGGCAGGGCGGTTTCCTCAAGGATAAGCGTCGGCGTCAACGCCAGCTCGCCGAGCAGGTCGGCCCCTTGAGCTTCAGCCTGTCAGCCGATCCCGAGGTCCTGGAAACCATCATCACCGAGAAGCGCGCCCAGTGGCGGCGCACGGGCCAGCACGACGTGTTTTCCACGCCCTGGACCCAGGACCTGCTGCGCCGGCTCACCAGCGATCCGGAGGCCGACTTCGGCCTTCGGGTTGCGGTTCTGAAGGCGGGCGACAAGATCGTCGCGGCGGAGGCGGGGCTGCTTTCAGGCTCCGTCTATCACCTCTGGTTTCCGATCTATGACCCTGATTTTGCGCGATATTCTCCTGGCGCCCTGATGACGCTCGAAACCCTTCGCGTGCTCGCCGAGCAGGGGGTGGCCTTCGCCGACTTCGGACCGGGCGTCGAAGACTACAAGCGCGCCTTCGCCGATGAGGGCGACCAGGTGGTCGAAGGCGATGTGATGGCCGATCCCTTTGTCGAGGGGTTGCGCAACCTGGTCCGCCAGACCGTCGCCGGCTCGCCGCAACTGCACGACCGACTGCGGGATCTGTATCAGCGCCTGGACCGGCGCCTCGACCGCATCGCCGCCTGCGAGCCGCACCTGAACCGACAGATTTCGGCCGCCGGCCGCTCCCTCGGCCATATCGGCCGCCGCCATCGCGGGGTGGGCGCGGGGCTCGGACTAGGCCTGTGGCTCGCCGGCGCCACGGCCGGACTGCTGATCCTGGATTGAAGGAACGACCATGACCGCTGAGCCCGTTTCGGATCGTCTCGTCCCCGCCTGGACACCTGAGCAGAAGCGCGACTTCCGCAAGGCGCCGATCACCTTCGGCCATCGCCTGGCGCAGACGGGCCTGTTCGAGGACGAGGCGCTGGCGGCCCTGCTCGACCGCTATCCGGCCGAGCTCTACGATATCAACCTCTTCGACTATGACGATGAGGGGCAGGCGACGATGCGCACCGGCGTGCGTGGCCGTCTGCCCGGCGAAAAGGTGCTGGAAGGCATCAAGGACGGCCGGGTGTGGGTCCAGCTCCGGCGGATCGAGCAGCACTACGAGGCGCTGACCCCGGTGATCCACGGCGCGTTCCGGGAGATCGCCCGCGAGGCCACGGGCTTCAGGCCGGTGCAGCTGAATGGCCAGCTCATCCTCTCGGCACCCCAGGCCAAGGTGCCCTTCCATGCCGACGCGCCGGGCGTCTGCCTGTTCCACATGCGGGGCCGCAAGCGGATCTGGATCTATCCGGCCGACGAGGCTCACATGCCCCAGCAGGGCATGGAGAACATTATGCTCAAGCAGCAGACCGAAGATCTGCCCTATCGCCGGGACATGGACGCCTCAGCCCAGGTGTTCGACCTCGAGCCGGGCCTGGCGGCGACATGGCCGCTGCACGCGCCGCACCGGATCGAGAACCAGGAAGGCTTCAACGTCTCCCTGTCGGTCGACTACCAGACCTGGGGCACCCGCATGACCAACGGCGCCCACTACGCCAATGGCATCTTCCGGCGCAAAGGCATGCCGGTGGCCGCCATGACGCGCACGCCCATGCCGGCGCGCGCGGCCCTGTGGGCCACCTCCCTGGCGCTCAAGCGGGCTGGCCTGGTGGAAGACAAGATCGCCACCCTTGACCGCAGCTTCGAGCTGGACGGCGTCAAGACCTGAGACGGCGAGGCGACGGGCGGGGCAAAGCCTCAGTCGCCGCGATCGGCATCCGAATCGGCGGGCTCGGGCGCATCCTTGTTGGGCGCGCCCGTGGTGGGATCAGTGCGGGTCTTGTCGGACTTGGTCGATGACTGCGAGCCCGCGGGCACATAGGCCGAGGTCGGCGGCGAGCCCGGGCGCTGCTCGTCGTCCCGGTTACGGTCGTCGGCGGGCTTGCCCGGGGCGGGATTGGACGTCGTCATGGCGATCCTCGCAGGAAATGTCTTGAGGCGGGGAAACGCCGTAACGTCGCCCTTTGATCCGCCTTGCCCGTGCGGGGGACCCCTGCTAAACGAGCCGGCTCCGGTGATCGGCCGCGCGCCGGCGGGCTTTCCGCCTTCCGGCGCGTTGTTTATTGTTCGGAGCAGTCGTCCTGCGGCCCCGTGAGGGCCAAGGGTTGCGGCGCGTAGGAGTGTAGCTCAGCTGGTAGAGCATCGGTCTCCAAAACCGAGGGCCGGGGGTTCGAGTCCCTCCACTCCTGCCACCGCCGCTATGACTGTATCGCCTTAGAACCGCGCGGGCGGGTTCCTTCCTGGAACGCCGCCCTCAAGTAGAAAGTCGCTATCCTCGATGGCCAGGAAACCGGGCGCTACGCCGCAAGCGATGAGGAACCGCGCCGCCAAGACGGCCGCGGCCATGTCCTCGGGCTCGCCGCTCGCCGACTCCGCGCCGAAAAAGAAGACCAGCCCCGGCCAGTTCGCCCGAGAGGTCCGCGCCGAAGCGCGCAAGATCACCTGGACGACCCGCAAGGAGACCTGGATCACCTCGGTGATGGTCGGGATCATGGTCGTGCTGGCCGCGATCTTCTTCTTTGGGGTGGACTTCATCATCAGCTGGGTGATGGGCTTGATCCTCCAGTTCGCCAACGCGGGATAATCGAGAATGAACGCTGAAACCGCGGACGCCGTCGCGCCGAACAATCACAAGTGGTACATCGTCCACGCCTATTCCAACTTCGAGAAGAAGGTGAAGGAGGCCATCCTCGACCAGGCCCGCAACCAGGGTCTTGAGGATCAGTTCTCCGAAGTGCTGGTGCCCACCGAGGACGTGGTCGAGATCCGCCGCGGCCGGAAGATCAACACCGAGCGCAAGTTCTTCCCGGGCTATGTGCTGGTGAAGATGAACCTCACCGACGAGGCCTATCACCTCATCAAGAACACCCCGAAGGTCACGGGTTTCCTCGGCTCCGGCGCCAAGCCGCTGCCGGTCTCGGAAAAGGAAGTCGCCCGGATCATCGGCGCCATCGAAGAAGGCGTGGAGCGGCCCAAGCCGACCATCAGCTTCGAGATCGGCGAGCAGGTTCGCGTCACCGACGGCCCCTTCGCCAGCTTCAACGGCTCGGTGGAGCAGGTCGACGAGGAACGCGCCCGCCTCCGCGTCACTGTCTCCATCTTCGGCCGCGCCACCCCGGTCGAACTCGAATACGGTCAGGTCGAAAAGACCAGCTAGGCCCGGCTTGGACTTCGCTTCCCAAAAAAGGTGACACTAAGGACACCAAGGGATGCAAAGGACACGAAGGGGTGGATGACGCGGCAGAGCGTGTGGTTCGGGAGGTCGTCGATGCGGGCCTCAAGGTCCACCGTGCGCTTGGCCCCGGGCTGCTTGAGGCGGCTTACGAGCATTGCTTGGCCTACGAACTTGAGTCTCGCAGACTGACGGTCGAGCGCCAACTGCTGCTACCCATCGTCTATGAAGACCTCAGGTTGGAGGGCGCCTATCGCCTCGACCTCCTGGTTGACGGGTGCGTGATCGTTGAGGTCAAAGCCGTCGAGGCGCTTTCGCGCCTCCATGAGGCGCAACTTCTCACCTATATGAGACTGTCGGGTCGCCGGCTTGGTCTGCTCATGAACTTCAATGTCGAGCTGTTGAAGCACGGGCTCCGTCGCCTCGTTCTTTAACTTCGTGCCCTTCGCTTTCTTGGTGTCCTTCGTGTCACCTCTTTATTCCCCTCGCACGCCGCTTGCCGACCCAGGCCCCCGCTGATAGAAGCGCGGGCTTCGCCGGGCGGCCCTTGGTCGCGCGGCTCAAATCCGTGGGAGGGGGCTGGCCAGCCATAACCCCGCACCACGGCTCAACAGACCGGACGTCCGGTCAAAGAGGAGAAGATGGCCAAGAAGATTCTGGGCTATATCAAGCTGCAGGTGCCTGCGGGCTCCGCCACGCCTTCGCCGCCCATCGGGCCGGCGCTCGGTCAGCGCGGCGTCAACATCATGGGCTTCTGCAAGGAGTTCAACGCCCGCACCGAGAAGGAACCCAAGGGCACGCCCCTGCCGACGGTGATCACCGTCTATCAGGACAAGTCCTTCACCTTCGTCACCAAGACCCCGCCCGCGAGCCACTACATCAAGCAGGCGGTGGGCATTAAGTCCGGCGCCAAGCTCACCGGCCGCGAGACCGTGGGCAAGATCACCCGCACCCAGCTGCGCGAGATCGCCGAGTCCAAAATGAAGGACCTCAACGCTGTCGACGTCGAGGCCGCCGCCCGCATCATCGAGGGCTCCGCCCGTTCGATGGGCCTTGAGATCGTGGAGGCCTGAGACCCATGCCCAAGCAACCCAAGCGCATGCAGGCCTGGACCGGCGACCGTCTGGCCACCCATTCGGTGGAAGACGCCATCAAGCTGGTCAAGGAAAACGCCAAGGCCAAGTTCGACGAGTCGATCGAGATCGCCGTCAATCTGGGCGTCGATCCCCGCCACGCCGACCAGCAGGTCCGTGGCGTGGTGAACCTGCCTTCGGGCACCGGCCGCGACGTCCGCGTCGCCGTCATCGCCAAGGACGCCAAGGCTGACGAAGCCACCGCCGCAGGCGCCGACATCGTCGGCGCCGAAGAGCTGGTGGAACGTATCCAAGGCGGCTTCATGGAATTCGACCGCGTGATCGCCACGCCGGACATGATGGCCCTGGTCGGCCGTCTGGGTAAGGTGCTCGGCCCCCGCGGCCTGATGCCGAACCCCCGCGTCGGCACCGTGACGCCGAACGTGGCTCAGGCCGTGAAGGACGCCAAGGGCGGCGCCATCGAGTTCCGCACCGAAAAGACCGGCATCATCCACGCCGGCATCGGCAAGGCGAGCTTCTCGGACGACGCCATTCTGGCCAACGTCAAGGCCCTGGTGGACGCTCTCAACAAGGCCAAGCCGTCGGGCGCCAAGGGCACCTATGTGAAGAAGATCAGCCTGTCTTCGACCATGGGCCCCGGCTTCCGGGTCGAGACCGGTTCGGTCGGCGCCTAAGCGCCTCCAGCCGAACAGACGATCGAGGGGAGCTGCGGCGACGCAGCTCCCCTTTTTCGTGGGGCGTGGCGTTCCTCGACGGGGTGGAGGCGTTGCACGCCGGGCCTCAGTGCTGTATGAGCCGCGCCTCTAAGGTTTCGCCGCTCCGCAAGGAGGGGCGGGGACTGGAAGCTCCCGGTTTCGGGGCTTCCGATCCTGTCCAAGAACTGCGGGGTCCAGGGGTCGCCTGGGCCATAAGCGTGGAAGAGCCCTTCCACACTCGCGGGGAGACGGGAAGATGACGCCGACAAGGCCCATTTCCGCATGGCGGACAACGGGCGCGACGGCTGCGGCTTCTCTCATAGGACAGGCTGATGGTTCCGAAGCGGGGCTTCCCCGTCGCGTGGCCGTCGAACGGCGTCTGGAATAGTCCGGGCGTCGCACCTGAGTAGGAGACCGCAATGGACCGCGCTCAAAAGCAGGAAGCGATCGAGACGCTGAAAAGCGTCTTTGCCGAATCCGGCGCCGTGGTCGTGACCCACAACCTGGGTCTGACCGTTGCGGAAATGACGAATCTCCGGGGCCGCCTGCGTGAGCAGGGCGCCCAGCTGAAGGTGGTGAAGAACACCCTGGCCCAGAAGGCTCTGAACGGCTCGGTTGGCGAGGAGGGCGACGCCCTTTTCACTGGCCCCGTCGCCATCGCCTACGGCCCGGACCCGGTCTCCGCCGCCAAGGTCGCCACCCAGTTCGCCAAGGAAAACGAGAAACTCGTGATCATGGGCGGCCTGATGGGCACGCAGGTTCTGGACAAGACCGGGGTGAGCGCGCTCGCGACTCTGCCTTCGCTCGACCAGCTCCGCGGCAAGATCATTGGCCTCGTCCAGGCGCCTGCGACCAAGATCGCCGGCATCCTGCAGGCGCCGGCCGGTCAGCTGGCCCGCGTCATGGGCGCATACGCCGCCAAAGACGCCGCCTGATCGTCATTTTCCCGACACCCCCAATCTCTCAAGGATCAAAATCCCATGGCTAACCTCGAAAAGATCGTCGAAGACCTGTCGGCTCTGACCGTCCTGGAGGCCGCTGAGCTCTCCAAGATGCTGGAAGAAAAGTGGGGCGTTTCCGCCGCCGCTCCGGTGGCCGCTGCGGCCCCCGCCGCCGCCGGCGCCCCGGCTGAAGCCGCTGAAGAGCAGACCGAGTTCACCGTTGTCCTCACCGGCGGCGGCGACAAGAAGATCAACGTGATCAAGGAAGTTCGCGGCGTGCGTCCGGACCTCGGCCTGAAGGAAGCCAAGGACCTGGTGGAAGGCGCTCCCCAGAACATCAAGGAAAACATCTCCAAGCAGGAAGCTGAAGAGATCAAGAAGAAGCTCGAAGAAGCCGGCGCCTCCGTCCAGATCAAGTAGGACAGAGCGCGACAGCCGGAAGTGGACACCGGTTCCGGCGCCCGTCGCGCTCCAACATCTTGAGACCGTCCTTCCTCTAGGAAGGACGGGGGCGGCGCAAGCTCTGCGCTTTTCGACGGGCCCGGGGGGGAAACCTCCGGGCCCGTTTCCGTTGACAGGCCTCGGGGCGTGGGCTTTGATCATGGCGTCGCTGTAGGGCGCACCGGCCGTGTCGGCCGAGGGGGCCAGGCCCGCCTACGAACCTTAACCTGCAGCGCCCCGATGCCCGATATCGAGAACCTGAAGAAGCAGGCCAAGCAGATCGTACGCTGGCATCGCGAAGGCCGTCATACGGTCGCCGCGATGATCCGCGGAACCCTGCCGGACTGCGCCGGCCTCACAGATGGCGAGATCATGGCTCGCGAGTTCAAGCTCGCAGAGGCCCAGAGGCTCGTCGCCCGTCGGGAAGGGTTCGACAGTTGGGCGGCGCTGGTCACTCAAGGAGAGCGCCAAATGGTCGCCGACAAGCCTGTCGCCTATCCCCAAACCCCAGTGCTGAGAGCCGCCGAACCCTATGTGTTCGTCGCCGATTTCCGCCGTTCGCTGGCCTACTACGTCGACGTGCTGGGCTTTCGCGCCGCCCTGACCTACGGCGACCCGCCCTTCTTCGGCATGGTGGTCCGCGACGCGGCGGCGATCTGCATGCGGCAGGTGAAGCGCCCGGTGATGGACCACAGCGTCGGCGGCGAACTGCTGTCGGCGGCCATCGCGGTCAGCAACGCCCGGCTGCTGTTCCTGGAGCTTGAGGCTCGGGGCGCGACCATCCACCGGCCACTCAAGCGCGAACCCTGGCATGGTCAGGGCCAGGGGAACTTCATCGTCGCCGATCCGGATGGCAACCTGCTTGAGTTCGGCGGTCGCACCGACTGAGGAGGCCATGCCCGTCACGCTCGAAACCCCCAGCCTGGACCTGCTGCCGGCCTATGCCGACGCGCTGCGGCGGGGTTGGTCGGCGGACAATGTGCGGGGCAAGGCCGCGGCCGACGAAGAGCTCGAACGCATCGCCGCCGATCCTGAGGCCTTCGTTCGATCCCTCGACAACCCCGACGGCGGCGGCCCTCCGGTCATGCGTCTGGACGGAAGCCTGGGAACCCGGCTGCCCAGCATCCGGCGCTGGATCTGGGATGAGGGATTTTGCGGCGCGATCGGCCTGCGCTGGGGACCAGGCGGCGGACCGCTGCCGGACTGGTTCCCCTATGGCCACATCGGTTACGCCGTGCCGCCCTGGCGGCGGGGGCGGGGCTACGCCTCTCAGGCTCTGACCCTGCTGCTGCCAGAGGCCCCGGCGCGCGGGCTGGACTATGTGGAGCTGACCACGGACACCGACAATCCAGCCTCGCAGCAGGTGGTGATCAAGAATGGCGGGGTGCTGGTGGCGCGCGAACGCGATGACGCCGTGCATGGCGGTGTCGAGATTCTGCGCTGGCGTATCGATCTGTAGGCGGCGCCCATCCGCCTGGTTCCACAGCCCCTTTAACTTTTCTGTGGAAGGGGCTTCCCAAGCGCTTGCAAAAGCCTTATCTGGCGAGCTTCGCGAAATTCCGATTCAGCTAAGACGCGAGTCTTCGCACGTTCAGTCTCCGAGGCATGGTCCGTCGCCCTCCGACCATGCGAGGGAGCGTCCCCGACGTAAAGGGGACATTTCCAGCGTCCGGCCCCCGGCCTCGGGGGTTTTGAGGGTGGACGCAGGATGACACTTACGGCGCGCTGGCCTGACGCCCGCGCGCGCTCAAGGGAATAAAATGGCGCAATCCTTCACCGGCAAGAAGCGGATCCGGAAGTCTTTCGGCCGCATCCCCGAAGCTGTGCAGATGCCGAACCTGATCGAGGTTCAGCGCTCATCTTACGAACAGTTCCTGCAGCGTGAAGTGCGCCCGGCCGATCGCCGGGACGAAGGGGTCGAGGCGGTCTTCAAGTCCGTCTTCCCGATCAAGGATTTCAACGAGCGCGCCGTGCTCGAATACGTGTCCTACGAGTTCGAGGACCCGAAGTACGACGTCGAGGAATGCGTCCAGCGCGACATGACCTATGCCGCGCCGCTGAAGGTGAAGCTGCGTCTCATCGTGTTCGAAACCGATGAAGAGACCGGCGCCCGCTCGGTGAAGGACATCAAGGAGCAGGACGTCTATATGGGCGACATCCCGCTCATGACGGAGAAGGGCACCTTCATCGTCAACGGGACCCAGCGCGTCATCGTCTCCCAGATGCACCGCTCGCCGGGCGTCTTCTTCGACCACGACAAGGGCAAGACCCACTCCTCGGGCAAGCTCCTGTTCGCCGCCCGCGTCATTCCCTATCGCGGCTCCTGGCTCGACTTCGAGTTCGACGCCAAGGACATCGTCTATGTCCGTATCGACCGCCGCCGCAAGCTGCCGGCCTCGACCTTCCTGATGGCTCTGGGCATGGACGGTGAGGAGATTCTCTCCACCTTCTATGAGACCGTGACCTTCGAGAAGCGTGAAGGCGGCTGGGCCACCCAGTACAAGCCCGAGCGCTGGCGCGGCGTGAAGCCGGAATTCCCGCTGATCGACGGCGAGACCGGCGAGGAAGTGGCCCCGGCCGGCCAGAAGATCTCGGCCCGTAACGCCAAGAAGTTCGCCGATGCGGGCCTCAAGGTCCTGCTGCTGGCGCCTGAGGCGCTCACCGGCCGTTACCTGGCCAGCGACCTGGTCAACCACGAGACCGGCGAAATCTACGCCGAGGCCGGCGACGAGCTGGACGTGACCCTTCTGGCGTCGCTGGAAGAGCAGGGCTTCACCAAGTTCGACGTCCTCGACATCGACGAGGTCAATGTCGGCGCCTACATGCGCAACACCCTGCGCATCGACAAGAACACCACGCGCGAAGACGCGCTGTTCGACATCTATCGGGTCATGCGTCCGGGCGAGCCGCCGACGGTGGAAGCCGCCGAGGCCATGTACAACAGCCTGTTCTTCGACTCCGAGCGCTACGACCTGTCCTCAGTCGGCCGCGTGAAGATGAACATGCGCCTGGAGCTGGACTGCCCTGACGACGTCCGCGTCCTGCGCAAGGCCGACGTCCTGGCCGTGCTCAAGACCCTGGTCGGCCTGCGGGACGGCCGCGGCGAGATCGACGACATCGACAACCTCGGCAACCGCCGGGTCCGTTCGGTGGGCGAGCTGCTGGAAAACCAGTACCGCGTCGGCCTGCTCCGCATGGAGCGCGCCATCAAGGAGCGCATGAGCTCGGTCGATATCGACACGGTCATGCCCCATGACCTGATCAATGCGAAGCCGGCCGCCGCCGCCGTGCGGGAGTTCTTCGGCTCCTCGCAGCTGTCGCAGTTCATGGACCAGACCAACCCGCTCTCGGAAATCACCCACAAGCGCCGTCTCTCGGCCCTTGGTCCCGGTGGTCTGACCCGCGAGCGCGCCGGCTTCGAAGTCCGCGACGTGCACCCGACCCACTACGGCCGGATCTGCCCCATTGAGACGCCGGAAGGCCCGAACATCGGCCTGATCAACTCGCTGGCCACCCACGCGGTGGTCAACAAGTACGGCTTCATCGAGAGCCCGTACCGCCGGATCAAGGACGGCAAGATCACCGACGAAGTGGTCTACATGTCGGCCATGGAAGAGGCGAAGCACGTCATCGCCCAGGCCAACATCAAGATCGAAAACGGCGAGATCGTCGACGATCTGGTCCCGGGCCGCGTGAACGGCGATCCGACCCTGCTGCCCAAGGACACCGTCGACCTGATGGACGTCTCGCCCAAGCAGGTCGTCTCCGTCGCCGCCTCGCTGATCCCGTTCCTCGAGAACGATGACGCCAACCGCGCCCTGATGGGCTCGAACATGCAGAAGCAGGCCGTGCCGCTGGTCCGCACCGACGCCCCCCTGGTGGGCACGGGTATGGAAAGCGTCGTGGCCGTGGACTCCGGCGCCGTGGTCGTGGCCCGCCGCTCTGGCGTGGTCGAGCAGATCGACGGCACCCGTATCGTCGTCCGCGCCACCGAAGAGACCGACCCCACCAAGCCGGGCGTCGACATCTATCGGCTGCAGAAGTTCCAGCGCTCCAACACCTCGACCTGCATCAACCAGCGTCCGCTGGTCCGCGTGGGCGACCGGATCGCGGCTGGCGACGTGGTGGCCGACGGCCCGTCCACGGAGCTCGGCGAACTGGCCCTGGGCCGCAACGTGCTCGTCGCGTTCATGCCCTGGAACGGCTACAACTTCGAGGACTCCATCCTCATCTCCGAGCGCATCGTGCGCGATGACGTCTTCACTTCGATCCACATCGAGGAGTTCGAGGTCATGGCCCGGGACACCAAGCTCGGCCCCGAGGAAATCACCCGCGACATCCCCAATGTCGGCGAGGAAGCCCTGCGCAACCTGGACGAGGCCGGCATCGTCGCCATCGGCGCCGAGATCCAGCCGGGCGACATTCTGGTGGGCAAGGTCACGCCGAAGGGCGAAAGCCCGATGACGCCGGAAGAAAAGCTCCTGCGCGCCATCTTCGGTGAAAAGGCCTCCGACGTCCGCGACACCTCGCTGCGCCTGCCGCCCGGCGTGTCGGGCACGGTGGTCGAGGTCCGCGTGTTCAACCGCCACGGCGTCGACAAGGACGAGCGCGCCATGGCCATCGAGCGCGCCGAGATCGACCGTCTGGGCAAGGACCGCGACGACGAGTTCGCCATCCTGAACCGCAACATGACCTCGCGTCTGCGCGACATGCTGGTGGGCAAGGTCGCCGTCTCCGGGCCCAAGGGCCTGGGCCGCGGCGAAATCACCGCTGACAAGCTGAACGACATCTCGCCGGGCCTGTGGTGGCAGATCGCCCTGGAGGACGAGAAGGCCATGGGCGAGCTGGAGGCCATGCGCCGCCAGTTCGACGAGGCTCGCAAGCGCCTGGACCGCCGGTTCGAGGACAAGGTCGACAAGCTGCAGCGCGGCGACGAACTGCCCCCCGGCGTGATGAAGATGGTCAAGGTGTTCGTGGCCGTGAAGCGCAAGCTTCAGCCCGGGGACAAGATGGCCGGTCGTCACGGCAACAAGGGGGTCATCTCCAAGATCCTGCCGATCGAAGACATGCCACACCTCGAAGACGGCATGAACGTCGACATCGTGCTCAACCCGCTGGGCGTGCCCTCGCGGATGAACGTCGGCCAGATCTTCGAAACCCACCTGGGTTGGGCCGCCGCCGGCCTTGGCCGCCAGATCTCCGATCTGCTGGAGGCCTGGCAGAACGGCGGTCAGCGTCAGGCCCTGATGGACTGGCTGCGGGACATCTACGGCCCCGAGGAAGAGCTGCCCGAGACCGATGAGGAACTCATCGAGCTCGCCCGCAACCTCTCCAAGGGCGTGCCCTTCGCCACGCCGGTGTTCGACGGCGCCCACATCGACGACATCGAGAACCTGCTGGAAAAGGCCGGTCTCAACCGTTCGGGTCAGGTGACGCTGTACGACGGCCAGACCGGCGACCAGTTCAAGCGCCCGGTCACGGTCGGCTACATCTACATGCTGAAGCTGCACCACCTGGTGGACGACAAGATCCACGCCCGTTCCATCGGCCCCTACAGCCTGGTCACCCAGCAGCCCCTGGGCGGCAAGGCCCAGTTCGGCGGTCAGCGGTTCGGGGAAATGGAGGTCTGGGCTCTGGAAGCCTACGGCGCGGCCTACACCCTGCAGGAAATGCTGACGGTGAAGTCCGACGACGTGGCCGGCCGGACCAAGGTCTACGAGTCCATCGTGCGCGGCGACGACACCTTCGAGGCGGGCATCCCCGAGAGCTTCAACGTTCTCGTCAAGGAAATGCGCTCGCTGGGCCTCAATGTGGAGCTGGAGAACAGCTGATCGCTGCCTTCATCCCGCGCCGCCGTCTTTGCGGGGGGAGGGGCCGTCAGCCCCTCCCTCTCGCCTTCCAGAATTACTGACGAACTGGAAATCTGATGAACCAGGAAGTCCTGAATATCTTCAATCCGGTCCAGGCCGCTCCGACCTTCGACCAGATCCGCATCGCTCTGGCCTCGCCCGAAAAGATCCGCTCGTGGTCCTTCGGCGAGATCAAGAAGCCCGAGACCATCAACTACCGGACGTTCAAGCCCGAGCGTGACGGCCTGTTCTGCGCCCGTATCTTTGGCCCGACCAAGGACTACGAATGCCTTTGCGGCAAGTACAAGCGCATGAAGTACAAGGGCATCATCTGCGAGAAGTGCGGCGTCGAGGTCACCCTGGCCCGCGTCCGCCGCGAGCGGATGGGCCATATCGAACTGGCCAGCCCGGTCGCCCACATCTGGTTCCTGAAGTCCCTGCCGAGCCGCATCTCGATGATGCTCGATATGGCGCTGAAGGACGTGGAGCGGGTGCTCTACTTTGAATACTACATCGTCACCGAGCCGGGCCTGACCCCGCTGAAGCAGCATCAGCTGCTGTCGGAAGACGACTATATGCGCTTCCAGGAGGAGTTCGGGGACGACAGCTTCACCGCCGAGATCGGCGCTGAGGCCGTCCAGGGCCTGCTGAAGGCCATCGATCTGCCCAAGGAGGCCGAGAAGCTCCGCGAGGACCTGCTCACCACCACCTCGGAAATGA
>NZ_JAUXVZ010000044.1 GCF_030680185.1 Phenylobacterium sp. | reverse complement strand
AAATGGGGCGTCTATGCCTTCTTCGACTACGACGGTGAGCCGATCTATGTCGGCCAGACCAACGAGCGCCTGCGCACCCGCATCCGCCGCCACTTGACCAACCAGCGCACCGACGCCGTGGCCATGTCGGTGCTCGACCCGTTCGAGGTCTTCGAGATCGAGGTATGGCCCCTCCCCCAGTTCCAAGATTCAAACCGCTCCGACCTGGCCGCCCGGCAGCACCTCGATGCGCTCGAGCGACTGATCACCGACCGCGCCGTCCAGGGCTCGCAGTTCAAGGCTATTCTCAACGAAAAGGACCCGCCGCCCGGCGACCTGGCCGTCGAGGCCCCGCCGTCCTTTCGGGCCCGCATCGTCTCCGACCGCGTCTTTGAGCTCCGCTCCCACCCCGACTTTCGCATCGCCCGCCGCTCCCTGATCCTCTCGAGGCTCGCCCAGGTGATTTCCGAGCGCAAGGTTCAGGGCGGCCTGCGGCGGGTTCTCCTGACCCAGGCCAAGCGGCTGCAGTGGCTATCGGCGCGACGGTATGAGGCGCTTGGCGGCGCCGCCTCCGTGGCGGTCGAAGCCGAAGGCGAAGAAGTCTAGGATGGGCTCGCGCGCGGTGAACCGGTGATCGCGCCACACCCTGCTGAAACCGCACCGAAGGACGGCCGTGTGATCCGCGGCTGGTTCAGGTGTGGGCGCGGCGCGCGACTGGCCGCCGTCAGCTGGTGCCTTGAACGATCCGCTTGGGTCGATCTTGTGGGCGAGCCGGTGCCGAAAGACGAAGTGCTCAAGGCCTGGGGTGAAGACTAGCCAGCTCAAGCCCGACCAACCGCCGGCTCCGCCGGCCCTACTCAATGAAGGCCGCAAGGAGCCTGGCCAAAGGCCATGGCGGGACGCGCCGTCGAGCGGCCGGCGGCGCCTGAAGGCGCCCGCCAGGGGGCGGACCCGCAGGAGCCGCGAAGGCGGCGGGACCGAGCACGCCCGCCGGTCGCTCTCCTTATTCCGGGGCGTTGCGGGGTGTCCCCGCTCGAAGGGGTCGGCCGAGACCTCAGGCTCGGCCGCAGGGGAAGGCTTTCCCCCAACGCGCTTACGGCCTGAAGACCAAAATCCCCAAGCCAAGCAGGACGACACCAGCCAGAACAATCTCGGCGTAAACCCACACAGGCCGTGGGCGCCGAAGGCGTGCGCCCCGGCTAAGACGAGTGGTCGACTGGATCATGCCGCTATTAGACGCCATGTAACCCAAGACGCCAAGACGAGCCCCTCCAATCGTGACCCTCCCGCCTACACGCTCCGTTTGCATGGATTTTTAATGACATTCCTTGCAAACTGACTGCGGAGGCCTAGATTGGAGCCATGAGCAAGTTCGACCAGTTCAAGGCCAAGCTCCGCCCCGGGCAGACCTATCGCCGGGCGGACCTGGCCCAATGGTCGACGGCGGTCGATCGTCACCTCAAGGAGGCGGTGCAGGCCGGCGTGCTGACCAAGCTGGCCGGCGGCCTCTATTATGCGCCCAAACAGACGGTATTCGGGAAGGCCCCGCCTGAGGACGATACCCTGGTGTCGACCTTCCTCAAGGGCGGCCCGTTCCTGCTGGCCTCGCCCAACGCCTACAATGCCCTTGGGGTCGGCACGACCCAGCTGCACAACAAGACCGTGGTCTATAACCACAAGCGCCACGGCAAATTCGCGCTCGGCGGCCGCACCTACGATTTTCGGATGAAGCCCGCCTTCCCGAAGAAGCTCACGGCTGAGTTTCTGATGGTCGACCTGGTCAACAACCTCGATCAACTGGGCGAGAGCGCCGAAGAGGTGCTGACCCGCGTCAAGGCGCGGCTGGCCGCCAGTGACCGGGCGCGCGTGAAAAAGGCCGCCCAGTCCTACGGCTCCGAACGGGCCAAGAAGTTCTTCGCCCGCGCGCTTGCTGAGGTCGGAGCCGAGGTTGGAACCCAGGATGCCGCGTGATTTCCTGCACAACCATCGTCAGTTTGCCGATCTGATCCGGATCGTCGCCGAGGCGCAGGGCATCGCGCCGGCGCTGGTCGAGAAGGACTATTGGATCATGCAGAGCCTCTACGGCCTGCAGCAGCTGGGCCTGACCTTCGAGCTGAAGGGCGGCACATCGCTCTCCAAGGGGTACGGACTGATCAGCCGCTTCTCGGAAGACATCGATATCCGCATCGAGCCGCCGGCCGATCCGCCGGTGATGACCGGCCGCAACCACGACAAGCCGGCCCACGTCCAAAGCCGCAAGGATTTCTACGATCGGCTGGCGCAGACCATCGTCATCGACGGCATCACCTCGGTCGAGCGCGACCCGGCGTTTGATGACCCTCGCCAATATCGCAGCGCCGGCATTCGCCTGACCTACGCCAGCATCAATGGATCGGTGGAAGGCCTGAAGGACGGCGTGCTGCTGGAAGTCGGCTTCGACGATGTCGCGCCCAACGAAGCCCGCAATATCAGCTCGTGGGCCTATGACTTCGCCGCCAGCCGGGTGCAGATCCTCGATAACCGGGCCCAAGCCGTCGCCTGCTACCACCCTGGCCACACGCTCGTGGAAAAGCTGCAGGCGATCTCCACCAAGTTCCGCCAGCAGCAGGAGACCGGCGCGTTTCCGCCCAACTTCATGCGCCACTACTACGACGTCTATTCGCTGCTCCAGGATCCGAGCGTGCAGGCGTTTGTCGGCACGCAAAACTATCTCGACCACAAGGCCAAGCGGTTCCCGAAGGCCGACAATCCGGTCATCGCCGAGAACGAGGCCTTCGTGCTGAGCGACCCCGAGACCCGCGCCACGCTGCAGAAGGCCTACGCCGCGTCGAGCGCGCTCTATTTCCGTGGCCAGCCAGCCTTCGACGACATCCTGGCCGAAATCTCCAAGTGGGCGCCGAAACTGTAACGCTGCCGAACCGTGTCTTTAAGCGCAGCACCCCTTGCCACCGCCCTCTTGGATCGGCGGACAGGGCACGTCGCCGTAGGAACAGTAGACGCAACAGTCGCCTGGCTTCGGCTTGAGGACCACACCGCAACCCTGGCAGTCGTAGAAATACTGGCAGGCGTCGGTCGGCATGGTCTCGGTCGCCTGGTGACCGCACTGCGGACAGGTGAGCGTGGAGCGGAGCTCAGTTTGCATGTCACTCATCCACGGGCGCTCCGGATCAGGGCCAGGGCCCAGGGCTCGATGATCGGCTGCCAGATCAGAGCAACAAGAACGAGGAGGGTGGCCGCACCGAGTAAGCCGATCCCGAGCCGCGATGGCGCACCGCAGCTGCTATCGATTCGGCACGTCCGCGCACGCCTCCAAGTGACCACCCAGCCCACGCCGATCACGGCCAGCGCCGCGAGCGTAATCCAGGTCCGCTGCCCCGCAAACCAACCCAGGCCGCCCAGGCCAAGGCCGGCCAGCGCCAGCGACATCGGCAGAACGCAGCACGCGGCCCAGGCAAAAACCGCACCGGCCGCCGCCGCGACCGCCGCCCAGCTCAACGCCGTCTCGGCAGGCTTATGGCCTGGTGCATCTCGCCGAGCTCGAAGCCCGCTACTCGCCGTCATACCATTCGTCTCCTGGCGCCCTTCCCGGGAGGATGCCATCTGTAGTGACTACAGACTCAAGCCCTAATCGAAAGCCACGCTTCCATGGCCGACCAAGCGATCCAGATCGGAGAGCTCTCACGCCGCACCGGCTGCAATATCGAGACGATCCGATACTACGAGCGGATCGGCCTGCTGCCGGCCCCACCTCGGCGCGGCCGCTATCGCAGCTATGGCGGCCAGGACGTGAGCCGCCTGGGCTTTGTGCGCCGGGCGCGTGAACTGGGCTTCACGTTGGACGAGGTGCGCGCTCTGCTGGGCCTGGCCGGCGGCGGGCAAGCCTCCTGCGCCGAAGTACGAACCCTCGCCGCGTCACACCTGACGGACGTCCGAACGCGGATTGCTGACCTGAAGCGCATGGAGCGGGTCCTGGCTGACTCTGTCCGGGCCTGCGACGCTGGGCAGGACCCGGGCTGTCCGCTGATCCAGTCCCTCTATGCGGAACGTGCGCCGTCGCCGGACAGCCTTGACCCTAAAACCATGTGAGGCCGCAGGAGCCTGGACGCAGGCCAGGCGGGGCGCGCCGTCGAGCGGCCGGCGGCGCCTGACGGCGCCCGACAGGGGCGGACCCGTAGGAGCCGCGGCACGCGGCGGGACCGAGCACGCCCGCCGGCCGCTCTTCGTTTGCGGGGCGTTGCGGGGTGTCCCCGCTTGAAGGGGGTCGGCCGAGACCAGAGGGCTCGGCCGCAGGGGAAAGCCTTCCCCCGTCGCGCCCGATGGCGCTGCGCCGCTAGCTGAACCGCAAGGGAAGACCTATCTCGCTATCGGATGAAACGGGGCCGAACGGCATGACGGAAGAGGCGGAAGTTGAGGACGACGATGTCTTCCAAGGCGTGAAAGGCGCCAACATCCAGGTCACGACGACCTATCCGATGGTCTCCGCCTGGGAATTTGAATTCCTCAAAGAAGAAGAGGTTATCCGGCAGCGCCTGGACGAGTGTTCGATCTACCTCTTGGTGCAGCGACCGCTGACCTATTTCGACAAGGTCGAATTTCGCGAAGGACGGCTTTTTTTCGAGATCGCCGACCGGGCGAACCCGCCGCTCCAGTGCCGCGTCGATCTGGTCGACCTCGGCATCTGCGCCCCGGGCGAGGTGATCGATGTTGAGACGGCCTGGCACACCAAGGAAACCCGGCAGACCCAGCCGCTTAGAGACGTGGCGGCGATCAGGCTATTCAGAAAGGATGGCACGTTCATCCTCTGGTGGAGCCCTCACAAAATCCTCTACGAGATGCTTGTGAAGGGGCTGAAAGTCGCGACCGCTGACGGTGGCCCGCGCTCGTTTCTCGACTTCAACGTGCTCTACGTCGGCAAGGCCTTTGACCAGAAAGTCTGGGATCGCCTGACCGGCCACGACAAGATGCAAAGGATCATGACCGTCCAAAACCCTGTCGGCGCCGCGCCTGCCGCGCGAGCGCCCTTCGAGGTGTCTCTCATATTGCTGACGGTTGTGGGCTTGGCCGAGATGATGGAGATCCCATTCATGGGGTTCGCGACGCCGCCGGGGGTCAAGCCCATTCTGCACAACCTCGATCTTGCCGACGAGGAAGGGCTCGGCCGCTTCGCGACCGAGCAGTTCGTAAAGTTGCGTGACGAGGCCATGACGCGGGAGGTCGAAGCCTACCTGATCCATCGCTTCAGGCCCGAGTACAACGCCGTGAAGTACAACAACTATCCCGACATCAAGGGCGGCATGCGGTCGAAGGGCTACAGCTGGACTGAGCTCGAGATCGAGGACCTTCCAGCCAAGCTCGCGACGGCTCACTCCACTTGGGACCTGATCGGCGAGGGGCAATACGAAGCTGTTTCAGATAGCTAAGCGGCACGCTCCAGTTGGGCGTATCGCAGGTCCCGGATTGAAGTAGCCACCTACGTGCGTATGGCCGACATTCGAAAGGCAGAAGGGCATGCAGGCGTGATCAGGCGCCTTAGGTGACGAACACCGGCGCAAACCCGCCGCCGGGCGTCCTGAAATTCGTGGTTTGGCCCTGATAGACCCGCGCCGCGGTCAGCAGCGGCGAGCCTCTGTAGGTGTAGACGCGAACATCGAGCTTGAGCGCTCTGATCTCGCCGTCGATCCTGATCCGGCGCTCGGACGGAACGGCGAGCTCCTGGGCGATGTAGCCGCCCTGCTGAACCTCTGCCCAAACGCCGCGGGTCATCTTGTCGCCGCGGTAGACCGCCTTGCCCCCGTGTCCGCCCGCCGGCTTGAAGAAGTAGCGCTTACGCCCTGACCACAAATCTTCGGCGTTCACGGCCGTCACCATCACCGTGCGGGGAACCGCCAAAAGGCTCTGCCGCTGATCAGGCGTTAGCCCGAAGCCGGCAGCGGCGGCGGGATCGGACAGCAGCGTCAGGTTCCGCTTGTCGGCGAAGAGCGCGTGGTTGCGGGGGCCGGGAGTCATTACGACTGCGCCTGCGAGGTAGGCGTCGCGTAGGGCTTCATGCTCGGCAGCTTCGAAGGAGAAATCCACCAGGCGATTGTAGACGAGGTCGACCGCCTCCCCGTCGTGCTGCAACACGCCCGCGGTAAAGCGAAGCTCGCCGGGATCCACGATCCAGACCTTGGCGCCGTGGCGCTCGAAGAACCGCTGGGCCAGCAGGAATTCTGGGAACAGGTACTGCTCACGGGGCCGGTCATCGACAATGGCAATCGAGCGCGGCTGGCCCGTCCGACCTTGTAAAGCCCATTCGGCCAGGAACATCGCCCAGACCGAGGTCTCGAACTCAGCCATAGGCGCGGCCCGCATCGCGTCCTCCGCCTCGCGGCAGCAGGCGCCCTGGGCGCGGGCTAGGAAGGCGTTCAGGAAGGCGCCGCCAGCGTTGGTGTTGACCTCGATCAGCTTGGGGCCATCGGCTCCAAGATGAAAATCATAGCCCATGAAGGCCGCCCGCGGTCCGAAGTCGTGGCGCGCGATGTCCGGCGCCCAGGCGAGCACCGCGGCTTGGTAAGCTGGATCCTCGGCGGCCGCTTCGACTGCAGCGACGACAGCAAGCATGGCCTTGAGGTCGTGGTCGGCCAAAAAGACCGGCATGGCCGCGAACAGATGCGGACGTGCCGCGAGCAGAGCGGCCGCAAGATCCGGCTCGGGCGCTTCCGCCTGGATCGCGGTGAGCAGCCGATCGCTGTCCAAGGTGACACAGAAGCAGCCGCTGTTGAGGACCGCGTCACGGTCGCTCACGCTTGGCGCGTCATCGGTCATGCCCGCCCCGTCGTGTCGACCGGCGCTTCGCCGCGCCCCAAGGCGGCCAAGGCCAGGCCCAGCGCCCACGCCAGGACCGGCAAAATCAAGAGCCAACGGAAGTCCGACCCGAGGGCGAAGTTCACGGCGCTCATCCCCGCCACGGATATGAGCCCGGCCAGACCGAGCAGCAAAAGCTCATACATCGCCATGGCTTTCCCCTGGGCGAGACGCAACGCCACCCCGGCGACAAGCATGCCAAGGGCCGCCATCTGCCCGCCCAGGACCGCGAACACCAGGTCCGGCCACCCCTCGAGGCGAGGCAGAAGCTCAGTCAATCGCTGGGCGGTCGCGCCCAGAAAGCGCAGATCTTCGGGCAGGAGGGGCGGTCGCAACACCACGAAATAGGCGCCGAGACCCAGCTGATAGGCCGCGCAGGCGCCTAACAGCCCGGCGGCGGCGTGTCGTAAGCGGAGCTGTGGCGAATGCGGGTCCGCGCGGGTCACCGTTCGAGGAAGGCCAGGGCGTTGAACGCCAGGGCCACCAAGGCGCCGCCAAGCGCGCCGAAGCCGAGCGACCAGCACAGGCCCGCCTCCAGGGCCGACGTCGAGCTGACTGGGGCCACGGTGAACAGCGACAGGTACATGTGGCTGGCATTGGCCCATCCGAGGGAAGCGGCGATCCAGCAAAGGACAAACAGCGCCCCAAGCGCCACAGCTCCGGCCGCTGCGCAGCGGACAACCGGCAGGCGGCCGCGGATCACGTGGGTGTCGGCCAGATTTGCCATGGAGAAGGGTCCTTCGTCTAAGGGAAGACTACCCCCATTGTATTGGTTCCGCCTTGATCTCGATCACGGCCTGTGGGGCTATGCCGTCTGCAGCGCGTAAGCCCCCTCCCCCCAGCCCGTGACCCGCATGATCTCCGACACCCGCCGCCCGCCCGGCGTGCGCGCGATGTGGATCACCAGGTCGATGGCCTGCCCAATCGCCCGGTGCGGGATGCGCTGCGTCACCTCGCCGATCAGGTCTTCCAGCCGGCTTAGCCCCTCCGCGGCGCTGTTGGCGTGGAGTGTGGCCAGACCGCCAGGATGGCCGGTATTCCACGCTTTCAACAGATCGAGCGCCGAGCCGTCCCGGACCTCGCCGATGACGATGCGGTCTGGCCGAAGCCGCAGGGTGTCCCGTACCAGGTCGGTCATGGTCACCGCAGGCTCGGTGCGCTTGGTCAGCATCTGGATCTGGTCGGCCGCCGAGCATTGCAGCTCGGCCGTATCCTCGATCAACACCACCCGGTCCGCGGCGAAAGCCGGCTCCGCCAGGATGGCGTTGGCCAGCGTGGTCTTGCCCGACCCCGTGCCACCGACGATCAGCAGGTTCTCGCGCGCCTCAGCCGCGGCCCGGATGATCTCGGCCTGGGCGGCGCTCATCATGCCGCCCTCGACATAGTCGTCCAGGGTGAACACCACCTCAGGCCGC
>NZ_JAUXVZ010000025.1 GCF_030680185.1 Phenylobacterium sp. | reverse complement strand
AAACAAATCAACAATTCAACAAGGAGAGACGAGAGAAATGATAACTCAATTAACACCTTTGTTTGCAAAAGTAAGCACAAGCGTGAAACCACAAGATTTCTTTTTACAAAAGGGAAGCTGGGTAAGATTTAGTAAGGAATTTCCAGACACACATAAGTGGGCAAGAGGAAAGACTTTTGTAGTTAATCAAGAACCTATAATTGTTCCTTATGAAAATTCATACATACTTCCAGGATCAGATTATAAAGATGTAGATTTAAGTAATTCTGCAGCTGGATTAAAACTATATCCTGAAAATGAACAAGTTTTATATCAGATAGCATTAGGTTTCAAGAAAGGAGACTATTTAATGCATATTTATATTCCATCAGGTAGATACATCTACTCGTTAGGATATTCATCTATGTATCCTGATGTAACAAGTGCATCAAATCTATATCTTGGTGCAAAAACATCAACTGAAAGCTCACCAGAGTTTCCACTACTCAATATTTATGCAATTAAAAACATGGCAGCTTACGTACTGCGACATTATGTTACAAGTGGAGTAGACTTTGAAAAATGCTCAGTTAAGTTCTATATAAATAAATGTGAGTTAAGAGAAATTCCAACTCCAACTACAGAACAAGAGGACAAAGCCCTTCTTATAAGATACTACACTGAATTAACGGGGTTCTAATCATGGCTTCAAAAAGAGTAACATCAGTTATTACAACTGCGGTAACAATATTTGCAGCACCTGAACATCAAACAGGAAAAATAACTGCTATAAACATAGACAATCAAAGTGCAGCAGCAAGAACTTTAATATTTCAAGATGTCTTTACGCCAGATGCCAGTGTTGGAACTCCTTCACCATCAGCACAAACAGTGGTAAGACTTCAAGTAACCATAGCTGCAGGTCAATCAATATCTGTCGATAGAAACACATTAGAAGATATAAGAATCTTGGGAACTGCAAAAGTAGTCGGTGATGCTACTTCAACATTATGTGTAATTTTAACAAACTATCACTTTGAGTAATAACCAATAATACAAAAACACAAGGTGATAACATGATACAAAAACACATAATAACAAGTCCACCTGATGTTAAA
>NZ_JAUXVZ010000020.1 GCF_030680185.1 Phenylobacterium sp. | reverse complement strand
CATGACCAGCTTGTCGGTCTTGGTGCGGGCGTTCTTCTTGGTCACGTAGAAAAAGCCGGTGTCCGCCGAGGAGTTCAGGCGGATCTTGATGGAAGCTGGCTTCGCCATGGTCGGTCCTCGCGGGGCCGGGCAAGCGCGCTTCCCCGGCAGTCATTTCGAATGAGCCGCGGACAATACGAATCCGCAGACCAAAGTCAATGCGGCGAAGGCCGAGCGCTTGATCTAAGCGCCAGCTGTGGTCAGCCGGCCGCTCTGATAGTCGGCGAAGGCCTGGCGGATTTCCTCCACGGTGTTCATCACGAACGGGCCGTGGGCGACCACGGGCTCGTCGATGACGGGGGCGGCGTAGAAGAGGGCGCGGGCGGGGGTCGTGGCGTTGAGCGCCAGGACATCGTCGGCCTCGCGGGCGTGGACCCAGGCGTGCTGGTCGGCGCGGACGGGCATCTGGCCGTCGCCCACCTGGGCCTCGCCCTGCAGGATCAGCACAAAACCCCGCCAACCCTTCAGCAGGGGCAGGTCCAGCGTCGCGCCGGCGTCGAGGCGCAGATCCATCAAGGCCAGCGGCCAGAGGCTGCCGTGAGGCCGCTCGGCCTGACCCAGGCGACCGGCATAGAGCCGCGCCTCATAGCCCTCGCCGGTGACCAGCGCGGCCTCGGCGGCCCGCTGGTCGCTGTAGCGGGCCGGGCTCATCTTCTGGGCGGCCGGCAGGTTCAGCCAGAGCTGCAGGGAATGGACGCCGCCAGGGCCGGGCATTTCCGAATGCATCACCCCGCCGCCGGCGGTCATGAACTGGACGTCGCCGGCCTCCAGCTCCCCGTGGGCGCCGGTGTGGTCCTCGTGGATCATCTGGCCTTCGAGGATGAAGGTCACCGTCTCCATGCCCCGGTGGGGATGGGCGGGAAAGCCGGCCGGCGGGGCGAACCAGTCTTCGGCCAGGAACAGGAAGGGGCTGTAGGGCCCATGCTCCTGCGGCGCGATGATCAGGCGGTTCTGGTGCCGGGGACCGAGAACATTGCGCGGGCCGGCGGTCTCGACGCGATCGACGGAGAGGGCCATCGGCTCAGCCGTTCATCTTCGCGATCCAGGCGGCGAACTTGTCGCCCCAGCTTTCGATGAAGGCCTGGAACTTGGGATCGGCGAAGCCGCCGTCTTCGGTGAAGTGCTCGTCCTTATGGACGAAATAGATTTGCGGCATGCCCATCACAGCCACATTGATGGCGGTCAGCACGTTGCGCAGGTCCACCTGGGCCGCCCCCGTGCCCAGCGCGCCGGGGCTGGCGCCGGCGATGGCGGCGGGCTTGCCCGACCAGACGCCTTGGCCTGGGGGCCGCGAGGCCCAGTCGATGGCGTTCTTCAGCACGCCGGGCATGGAGCGGTTGTATTCCGGCGTCACGAACAGCACGGCGTCGGCGGCCTTGATCGCGTCCTTGAAGGCCACGACGGCCGCCGGCGGGCCGGCCTCGTGATCCTGGTTGAACAGGGGCACGTCGCCATAGTCGAGGATCTGCAGGTCGAGCTTGGACGCCGTCGTCTTGGCGATCGCCTCGGCCAGGCGCCGGTTCACGGAATGGCGGCGGAAACTGCCGACGATGACGGCGACCTTGGGCCGATCGGACATGCGAACTCCAGTGCGGGTGTCAGAGATGGGCGACCTTATGGCCCTTCACACCGAAACGCATATAGGGGGAGGGTCGCTCCGGATCATCCAGGCGCAGCACCGCCTCCTTGATCATGGTCCGGGTGACCATGGGCAGCTCCAGGCCCAGCGCATCGTCGAAATCGACCCAGGCGATCTCTTCCAGCTCGCCGCAATCGGGCTGGCGGTCCAGGCTGATCAGCCGCTCGGCGTCGGCCATCAGGAACCAGGTGTCGAAGCGCTTGGCCAGCATGGGCGGGGTCACGGCTCGGGCGATGATCTCCATGGCCTCCAGGTCGGGCAGGGCGCCCTGGGCCAGGAAGTCGCGCCAGGGGCCGACGCCGGGCCGTGGCGGGGCCTGCTTGGCCAGCAGCAGGCCCGCCTCCTCGAAGGTCTCGCGGATGGCCGCAAGCGCCAGGGCCCGGCCGCGGCCGAGCTTGATGTGACGGTCGAACTTGGCGGCGACTTCGGGGCGCAGGTCGGTGGCGTGGGGGGCGCGGAAGTCCGCCCGATCGATCCGCCCGCCGGGGAAGACCCAGAGATTGGGCATGAAGTCATGGCCGCTGTTGCGCTTGCCCATCAGGACCCGCGGCTTGGCGGCGTCCCGGCGGACCAGGATGATGGTGGCTGCATCCCGCGGCTTCACGGCTCGGGCGCCCTCGGGGCGCATACGCCCGCCCTCAGGACGGCGGGGAATCTCTGCTTCGCTCATGAAACAACTGTATGACCGCCGAGGGACGTTGAGGAAGCATGACGTTGGGGAAGGGCCTATGACGTGACGAGGACGGGCGCCCAAGTGCTGTGCGGTTCAGTTGGGCTCAAGGCGGTCTACGGCGACGTCCGCTTTGGGGTGTCACTCTCGCCTAGGTGACGCGACCGAATTGGGTTCGAAGACACTCTGAGGGAAGGTCTGCTCGACGCCGCATTAGGTCTCGGGTTTGAGTCCTCTAAGCGGCATCATCGCTTGGATTAGGAATTGGCAAGTGATCGGCGTTAAGGCCGAACTAGGTGCCGCTTTGGTTCCAGCTAAGTGAGGCTTCCCCACGCACCGTTCAACGGAGGCGTTAATCCGCTGGACTCCGAACGATATGCATTCGTCCGTACCTAACGGCACGCTCGTAGCAATCAGATGCGGTAGCGTGCCCGAGCTCCAGAGCTATAGAGGGATGAGCCAATAGTTCCGTTGAGCGGAACGCCGGTATCGAGCTAAACCGCTCTCGAAGTAGGCGGTTTGCCTTCTTTTCATCTATTCCTAGCTGAAGCTGGCGTTTCCACGCGATCGCTATTGAAGCAGCTTCGCCATCTCCGAGCCTGTCCGGGGCGTCTGCGGACACCAGTTCGACGAAGATATCAAGTTCGTCCCCGCCTAGCGACACGAGCTCAACCATCGGGATTTGGAGTGCTGGATGGATGTCGCCGACAAATGGCCTGCGCGTAACGGGATCCAGCTTAAGCTCGCCGAGGACCTGCTCGGGGACGGCGATTGGGCAAGCGAGCCCCTTCACGATCGCAGAGGCATGTCCGGTAGCGAGCAGGTTAATCCACACGCTGGTGTCCAAGACGAGGGCGCGCGGTTCGAAAGCCGTCATTAGGTCAGCTGACCTCGCAGAACGGTTCAACCACGCCGGACAATTCGCTTCGGTCCAACACGAGTAGTTCGCAGACCTGGCCCTCACTAAGGATACCGTCCGCTAAGGCGCGCGCGGCTAGGTAGGCTAGGCGAGGGGATACCAACGGTGGGCGAGAGGCAGGCTCTGCGTCGCCAAGGACTTCGCGTTCCATAGTTGAACTAAAGCCTCGCTCCCTTATGGATGCCCATGCTCCCTGCGCCAACAGTTCCAACTCTTCTAGTCGCCGACACATGCCTTCGGTGGTCACATCAAACTGGTGGGCAAGAAGGATCAGTCCCTTAACGTCGACGCCCTTCCGTTGAATAAGCAAGGCGTCGAACCTCTGCCGAACCATCGCCGAGGGCATCAAAAATGCGTAGCCAAATCGTCGGGCAAACCTCTCTTCGACAGTCAGGGGCGTCGGCCGTTCGTCAAGAACATCAACAAGTGATCTATCGGCGACGAAGTGAGCCGCTTCGTGTGCCAACGTTTGAAGCCGGCGACGGCGAGGGTGGTTTGCATTGACTAGAATGCAAGCTCCTACGGCGGGATCGTAGGCGTACAGGCCTGAAAGTGAGCTGTCCGGAAGCCCCCTGGCGAACACACGGATGCCCATGTCGAGTTCAAGAGAAGTAAAGAGATCGCCGACACGGCCAAGGCCAATGCCCATCCGTTGGCGGAACGCTACGGCTGCATCCTCAGCTTGCTGGAGGTAGCCACTAGAGGCAATTCGAAGTGGCGGCGGATAGTCGGTTTGCAGTTCTGCTCCCAGGATCCGCTCAAGTTCTACAGCCCCCGTCGCCAGCTTGTTGAGGAGTTGAACTGCGTCCGAGACCGTCGGTACCTCTCCCTCGCTCTCCAGCCGCCTAAACTTTGCAGACAGGTCAACGTGAACAGCGTCGCTCGCGAGCAGCTTCCCTGCCGAAGTCGCATAGGTCTTAGAGAAAGCGATCAGTTCCTCAGGGCGCACACGGCGTTGCCCCTTCTCGATCGCGACCAACGTGGGGCGGGACATACCCAGTTGTGCTGCTGCAGCCTCCTGGGTGAGATTTACGCCCGACCTAGCAATCCGGAGCCGTTCCCCTAGAACGTGTGGTTCGATCTGGCCTGGGTTCATTGGTATTCAAACTCTCTGCGCAGCCAAGCACTAGAAGGCAACGCATCTAGAAGTCCTCCCCATTCCGCCCGGTGCCGAAGGAACAGAGATTTGAAAGCCGTGTCCGCCTGATCGGCTGACATGTCGGGGATGTCGATTGCTTCGAGCGTGACGCGGCTACGCGTGTCGTTCGTTATCGCCATTTCCGCGAAAATAGCCATCGATGAGGCTGCCCGCGCTAGAATCTCCATTTCGTTCCGAGTGAAATTCTCGAACGCACCCGAGCGCGCCTTGAGCCTCAACTCCGCATCACGAAGGTCAAAGGCGGTATCATCCTGGAAGCCCATGCCGGCCGCGACCAGCGCGCTTTGGCGCAAGACACATCCGCCGCAATACCCGCACGCCCAGCGTTTTCTCCTCTGGTAGGGCCTTAGCGAACACGACCGAGTCGCCTCAAAGCCCGCGATTAGATCCTTGTCCCGTAGCTCGGCGAGTACTTCGCCCTTGGTTTTCCAGAGTTGCGGTTGTTTGAACTCGATCTTGCGATCGAAAACCAGCGACAGGAAGGCGCTCAGGAGCGCGATGAACGCTGGATGAGTGCTGCGAAACGGCCATTCGTTGTAGAATCGGGCAAACGATGGCCCCAAGGCACCTTGTCCGTTTTCGCCAATTACTATTGCCTCCGCGTTCGCGGTCGCTGCAGCGACGGCGGCGAGGGTGAAGTAGACGAACGGCCTGGTCCGATAGGATTTCTCCCGCGGATGCCCGGCGTAGAATCTCCGGGGGACCTGCAGGAACTGGCCTCCTGCGCGTCCCGATTGAAGCTTCCCCGCCCTAAAAGGAAGGACGGCCTTGTCGCCAAACTCTTTCGTTAGGAAGGCTACCTGCGCAAACGAGTCTAGTCCGTCGCTGAACGGTACAACAAAGCGGGGGGGATCGTCGGAGAGCGGCAAGTACCGCTCTTTGATCGGCTCATCTGTACGCTTGATGAACTCGACGCTCCAAGCGTCCCCAGTCAGAAAGCCCAGGGCATCCGCCAAGGCAGTTGTCACACCACTTCGAGAGAAGAGCGCTTGCTCGAACACGGGGATGCTCAGGGCAAGCCGTCTTGCCCATCCCTGGGTGAGCAGTCGAGTCTGGCATCGATCCGCCAGTGCCACGGCCTCGACTATGGTCGCCAAGTCCTCGCTTACAGGGGCTAGTTCGTTTAGGCAGTGTTTCGCAATCGGCACCGGGTTCGTTCGGATCGTCTCGCCAAGAACGGCGAGCAGCGGCTCGGTTGGTTGCTTCGAGCCCGACTGCCCAACAATGCGGATGATCTGCTTCATCGCTCGAATCCGGAGGCTCGTGGGCCGAGTACTAGGAGATCATCGAGTTGAATCTTTGCGGGCGCAGGCGGGCGTTCGCCCTGGAGATAGGTGGCGACAGCAGGGCTAGTAGCCTCGGCGAGCACCGAGCTCAGCGTAGCAATCACCTCCTGTCGTTCAGATCGGTGGACGCCCTCTGCGATCATGCAGGCGTTGGTCTCAGAGACGACACTGGTAATGTGACTTGCCAAGGCGGCCTTCAGGGCGTCTCCGAGATTTGCTGCTTGGTTGTTGTTGAGCAGGATGATCACCTCGGTCTGCAGCGCAGAACGCGGCGCAGCACTTACCCCTTCAAAGCCGAAGAGGCCCGGCTCGTTAGCTTCGGCTGCAATCACTCCAGAAAGGGCCGCGTCCAAGTTCGCCCTGACGTCCTTCGTTAGAGCTGCTGCAGCCTTAGCTATCAGGAGTTCGGGTTGTTGCCTGTCAGCCGAACGCATGCAGCCGCGAAGCACTGCTCTCATGGCCTGCGAAACTGGGACTCGCTTGTGGATGTCGTCGCGCATGACCACAACGATGGCACGCCGTCCGACAATGTCAATTCTAAAAGCATTGACTATCCGACAATGTCAGGATCGTCGGTCCATATTTCGTCGGCGGAGAGGATCGGTCGTGCCTGTACCCGCGTTGATCGAGCGACGAATCCTCAGCCACTCGATGAACGCCTTCAGCAGTTTGAGCGACGGGCACCGGACGCGCGCCGCTAGTGACGCAGGCGGGCATTCGATTGAGTCCGCTTTCAGCCTCACACTCAATGTCTTGAGCTGGCGCCTAGCGGAAACCAACGTCAGCTTGGCGACGAGCGCGCTACCGCCCCCTACCGCCGCCGGTGCTTGCCGCCCTGTCGGGGCAGGGGCGGGCGGCCAGCCTTGCGGCGGATGCCCAGGCGCGGCCGTGGGGCCGTGGGGTCGGGGGCTGCGGGCTCGCTCAGCATCTCGAACAGCAGGCCGCCGGTGATCGGGGTCGCCTCCCGCAGCCTGACCTCGACGCTCATGCCCAGGGGCCAGCGGGCGCCGGAGCGTTCGCCGATCAGGGCGTGCATCTTCTCGTCGTGGATGAAGAACTCATCGCCCAGGTTCGAGATCGGGATCAGGCCGTCGGCGCCGGTCTCGGCCAGGCGGATGAAGAGGCCAAACCGGGTGACCCCGGTGATCCGGCCCAAGAAGGTCGCGCCCACGCGATCGGCCAGGAAGGCGGCCACATAGCGGTCGGTGGCGTCGCGCTCGGCGGCCATGGCGCGGCGCTCGGCGTGGGTGATCTCCTCGGCCGTGGCCTTCATGTGGGAGATGTCCCAGTCGCTCAGGCCATCGGGGCCGCCGGGCAGGTTGAGGCCGAGCGCGCTGACCAGGGCCCGATGGACGATCAGGTCGGCATAGCGGCGGATCGGCGAGGTGAAGTGGGCGTAGCGGTCCAGGTTCAGGCCGAAGTGGCCGATATTGTCGGTGGAATAGTGGGCCTGCATCTGGGTCCGCAGGACCACCTCATTGACGATCTCGGCGTTCGGCCCCTCCCGCGTCAGGTCGAGCAGGCGGTTGAAGCGGTCGGTGCGGGCCGCCTCGCCCTTGGACCAGTTCACCTGGATCGAGCCGAGGAATTCGGCCAGGGAATCCAGCTTCTCCGGGCTCGGCGCATCGTGGATGCGGTAGATCAGCGGGGTGCGCTTGGCCTCCAGAGTCTCGGCGGCGCAGACATTGGCCTGGATCATCATCTCCTCGATCAGCTTATGGGCTTCGAGGGAGGGGCGGGGCGTAATCGAGGCGACCTTGCCGTCCTCGCCGATGACGATGCGGCGCTCCGAGCTTTCGATGGCCAGGGGCGAGCGGGCCTCGCGGCCCTTCTTCATGGTCAGATAGGCCGCCCACAGGGGCTTGAGGATCGGCTCCAGCAGGGGGCCGGCCTTGTCGTCGGGGCGGCCGTCGATGGCGTCCTGGGCCTGTTCGTAGGCCAGCTTGGCGGCCGAGCGCATCAGACCGCGGACGAACTTGTGGCTGCGCTTTCGACCCTGGCTGTCGAACACCATGCGCACGGCCATGCAGGCGCGGTTCTCGCCCTCCCGCAGGGAGCAGAGGCCGTTCGACAGCCGCTCGGGCAGCATCGGCTCCACCCCGTCGGGGAAGTAGACGCTGTTGGCCTTGTCGCGGGCCTCCCGGTCCAGCGCGCCGCCGGGCCGGACATAGGCGGCCACATCGGCGATGGCGACCCAGACGATCCAGCCGCCGGGATTGCGCGGGTCCTCGTCGGCCTGGGCGTAGACCGCATCGTCGTGGTCGCGGGCGTCGGCCGGGTCGATGGTGATCAGCGGCAGGTCGCGCAGGTCTTCCCGGCCGGCCAGTTCCGGGGGCCTGGCGGCTTCGGCTTCGGCCTCGGCCTCATGGGAAAAGCCTGTCGGGATGCCGTGGCTGTGGATGGCGATCAGGCTGGCGGCCCGGGGCTCATCCTCGCGGCCGACCACCTCCAGCACCTTGCCGCGCTTGGGGCCGTGGTGGCGCTCGGCCGAGCCCACCTGGGCCAGGACCAGGTCGCCGTCCTTGAGCTGGCCGTCGTCGAAGACGATCAGGCTTTCCTTGGACTTGCGGTCCACAGGCTCCACGCGGACCTCGCGGCGATGCTTGCGCACCACGCCCAGCACCCGGTGGGCGCTCTGGCCCAGGCGCTTGATCAGCCGAGCCTCGGTCTCGCCGCTCTCCAGGGTGACGAAGCGGACCAGCAGGCGGTCGCCCAGGCCCGGCGCGCCGGCCACCACCTCGGCCTTGTCCGGCGCCAGATGGACCAGCGGCGTGTCCTCCGCCCCCTTGGTCAGGCGCACGAGCAGGTCGCCATCGGGATCGCGCTCGACCACATCGACGACGCCGACGGGGGGCAGCGCGCCGGCCTCGGCCACGCCCTTGCGGCCGCGGCGGCCCAGCAAGCCTTCGGCCTGCATCTCCTTCAGCATTTCGCGCAGCGCCCGGCGATCGACCCCCTTGAGCCCGAAGGCCCGCGCCAGCTCGGCGCGATCGGTTTCGCCGGTCTCGCGGATGAACTTCTGCAGCGTCTCGCGGTCGGGCATGCCCTGGGGCGGGCGCGAGGCCGAACGTGAGGCAGGGCGGGGGGAGCGGGGCTTGGCCATGGCCCCTTCTAACGCGGGAATCGCTGGTCGGCTTCCACAACTGCGGGGTTGCCAGCCGTGTGCGCCCTCAGTCCTCGTCAGGATCGTCGCGGAAGGCGCCGAACAGGGTCAGCCCCTCGATGGTCGTGGCCCCATCGACCTTGCGGACCGTGCGCACCACCCCGTGGCCCTCCAGCGCCTGGGCCAGCCGCTCCGCGTGCGTCACCAGCCAGACCTGGGACCGCTCGGCGGCCTTGGCGATCAGGCCGGCCAGCGGCTCCATCAGGTCGGGATGCAGGCTGGCTTCGGGCTCGTTCAGGGCGATGAAGGGGGGCAGGCGATAGGCGAGCAGCGCGCCGGCCAGCGCCAGGAAGCGCAGGGTGCCGTCCGAGAGCTCGGCGGGCTCGAAGACGCGATTGGGAAATTCCGGCAGGCTCAGGCCGAAGGTCGCCGTGCGCGACGGCGTCGGCAGGTCCAGGCGGGCGCCCGGGAAGGCTGCGCTCACCGCAGCGTCGAGGTCGGCGGTGTCGCCGCGGATGTGGGCCAGGGTGGCGAAGACGGCGGCCAGATTGGAGCCGTCCGAGGCCAGGGTTGGCGCGGCCACCGCGACGCAGGGGCGGCGCAGGGCCGAATCCGCGTCGGTGCGGACATCGTGATAGAACCGCCATTCCAGAATGGTGCGCCGAACCACGTCCAGTTCCGGATAGCGGGCGGGGTCTTCCAGCCGCCCCAGCAGGGTCTCGGAGCTGAGCAGGTCGATGTCGAGGTCCGCAGGCCGGCCGTCGGCGTCCCGGGCCATGACCGAGCCGTTGCGCCGCTCCACCAGCCGCGAACGCCGCTGGCCCGACAGATAGGTGAGGGTCTCGACCTTGACCTGGGGCTCCAGGTCGAAGGCCGCCGCCGTCACCCGCTGGGGAAAGCCGACCTCGACCTCGTAGCGGAAGGCGGTGTCGCGGGCGCCCGGCGCCGCCAGGGTAACAGCCAGGGCGATCCGCGCCGGGTCGCGGCCCTTGCGGGCGCCAGCCCACATGGCCAGGTCCAGCCCCTCGGCCGCGAGCCGTGCGCCCAGCTGGTTCTGGGCGGCGGCCTGGAGCAGGTCCAGGGCCCGGTAGAGGTTCGACTTGCCGACCCCGTTGGTGCCCACGAACACGTCGAGCCGCGACATCGGATAGGTGATCTTCTGCAGCGACCGGTAGCCCGAGGCTGAGAAATCACGAACCGGCAGGTCCATGGCGCTTAGCTGGCCGCGGTTTTCTTGGCGGGCGCCTTCTTGGCCGCAGGTTTCTTTGCGGCGGGCTTTTTCGCCGCAGCTTTCGGAGCCGCCGTCTTCTTCGCCGCCGGCGCCTTTTCAGCCTTCTCAGCCTTGGGCTTGGCCGCGGCCTTCTTGACCGGCTTCTTCTTGCCCCCGCCCTTGGCCTCGCGCTCTGCCAGCAGGGCGACCGCCTGTTCCAGGGTCACCTCCTGCGGATCACCCCCGCGGGGCACATTGGCGTTGGTGGCGCCGTGCTTGATGTAGGGGCCATAGCGCCCCGACAGCACCCGCACCGGCTGGCCGTCGGCCGGGTGGGCGCCGAGCTCTTTCAGGGCCGCAGCCTCGCCACGGCGGCCCTTGCCGCCCGCCTTCTTCTCGGCGATCAGCGCCACGGCGCGGTTGAGGCCGACCTCGAAGACCTCGTCGATGCTCTCCAGATTGGCGTAGGCGCCGTTGTGCTGCACGAACGGCCCATAGCGGCCAAGGCCCGCCAGGATCATCTGTCCGTCCTCGGGGTGGGCGCCCACCTCGCGGGGCAGGCGCAGCAGGCGCAGGCCTTTTTCCAGGTCCATGGCCGCCGGCGACCAAGTCTTGGGCAGGCTGGAGCGCTTGGGCTTGTCGCCTTCGCCCAGCTGCACATAGGGGCCAAAGCGGCCGCTCTTCAGATAGACGATCAGGCCGGTCTCGGGATCGGTCCCCAGTTCCCGGTCGCCATTGGCCGCGTCGGCCTCGTCGCCCTCGGTCTGGGCGATGGGTCGGGTGAACCGGCATTCGGGATAGTTGGAGCAGCCGATGAAGGCGCCGAACTTGCCGGTCTTCAGCGACAGGCGTCCTGTGCCGCAGGTCGGGCAGGCGCGGGGATCGGCGCCGTCGCCCTTGTCCGGGAAGATGTGCGGGCCCAGCGCGTCGTTCAGGGCGTCCAGCACGTTGGTGACGCGCAGTTCGGAGATCTCGCCGACGGCGGCGTGGAAGTCCTGCCAGAATTCCCGCAGTAGGACCTTCCAGTCGAGCTCGCCCGCCGAGACCAGGTCGAGCTTCTCCTCCAGGGCCGCGGTGAAGTCGTACTCCACATAGCGGCGGAAGAACTGCTCAAGGAAGGCGGTGACCAGGCGGCCCTTGTCCTCGGGCACGAACCGGTTCTTGTCCATCTTCACATAGTCGCGGTCGCGCAGCACGGTCAGCACCGAGGCGTAGGTCGAGGGCCGGCCGATGCCGAGCTCCTCCATCTTCTTGACCAGGCTGGCTTCGGAATAGCGGGGCGGCGGCTCGGTGAAGTGCTGGGCGGCGCGGGCGGCGGCGACCTTGGCGCTGGCGCCTTGGGTCACCTGGGGCAGACGGCCGGATTCCTCGTCGTCGGCGTCGTCGCGGCCCTCTTCGTAGACCGCCAGGTAACCATCGAACAGGATGACCTGGCCGGTGGCCCGCAGGCCGGTCTGGCCGTCGGCGCTTTCCAGCTCGATGGTGGTGCGCTCGATGCGGGCGCTCTCCATCTGCGAGGCGATCATCCGCTTCCAGATCAGCTCGTACAGCCGGCCCAGATCGCCATCCAGGCGCAGGGAGCCAGGATTGCGGGCCAGGCTGGTCGGCCGGATCGCCTCGTGGGCCTCCTGGGCGTTCTTGGCCTTGGTGCGATAGATGCGCGCCTGCTCGGGCACATATTCCTTGCCGTAGACCCCGCCGATCACCATGCGGGCTTCGTCGAGAGCCTCGGGCGCGGCCTGCACGCCATCGGTCCGCATATAGGTGATCAGGCCGACGGTCTCGCCGCCGATATCGACGCCCTCATAGAGCTTCTGGGCGGCCTGCATGGTCCGCTGGGCGGAGAAGCCGAGCTTGCGCGAGGCCTCCTGCTGCAGGGTCGAGGTGGTGAAGGGCGGGGCCGGCGAGCGCTTGGCCGGCTTCTTCTCCACCGAGGCGATGGTGAAGCTGGCGGCCTGGACCGCGGCCTTGGCGGCCTCGGCGGCGGCCTCATCGCCCAGGTCGAACTTGGTCAGCCGCTTGGCCTGGTGCTTGACCAGCCGGGCCACGAAGGGGTCGCCGCCGGCCGACACATCGGCGTCGACGGTCCAGTATTCCTGGGTCTTGAACCGCTCGATCTCGAGTTCGCGGTCGACGATCAGGCGCAGGGCCACCGACTGCACCCGCCCGGCCGAGCGCGAGCCCGGCAGCTTGCGCCACAGCACCGGCGAGAGGGTGAAGCCCACCAGATAGTCCAGGGCGCGGCGGGCGAGATAGGCCTCGACCAGCTCCATGTCGATGTCCCGCGGGGCCTTCATGGCCTCGGTGACGGCCGACTTGGTGATGGCGTTGAACACCACCCGCTGGACCTGCGCCCCCTTGATGACCTTCTTCTTCTGAAGGACCTCCAGCACGTGCCAGGAGATGGCCTCGCCTTCGCGGTCGGGGTCGGTGGCGAGGATCAGGCGGTCAGCTCCCTTCATCGCCTCGGCGATGTCGTTGAGCCGCTTGGAGGACTTGGCGTCCACGTCCCAGCTCATGGCGAAGTCCTCGTCCGGTCGGACGGAGCCATCCTTGGGCGGCAGATCGCGCACATGGCCGTACGAGGCCAGAACGACATAGTCGCTGCCCAGGTACTTGTTGATGGTCTTGGCCTTGGCCGGGCTCTCGACGACGACGACGTTCATTTATGGGGCTTTGACTGACGGCTACGCGGGCGGAAAGCCCGGAACACAAAGGCGCGAAAGGTGGGCTTGGGCGTAGGGCGATGTCAACCGGCCGCAGGTTCGCCCCCAAACACAACCCATGATGGGTTTACAGCGCATGTGCGCAAGCTCCACTGTTTGCATAGCAGAGATATCTGAAATGATCGAACCTCTTCCGCCGGGCGCGTCCCCCCAAAGGGTCGCCGTGTTCATTGAAGAAATGCTCCGCGACCTGTCCGAACTGGCCGCCGTGAAGGGCTATCGCGGACTGGCCACGACCCTGATGGTCGCCGCCCTGGAGGCGGCTCGCGCTTCGGCCGGCGCCCCCGATCCCCCGCAGGCAGGCCGGGACTGAGCGCCTCACGCGCCGACAGCCTGGCCGCCGGGCAGCAGCTCGGCCCGGCCGGCGACGGCCAACTCCACCAAGGCTGCGGCCACGGCGCCGGCGTCACGGCCAGAGGCGCGCACCAGTTCATCCCGCGAGACCGGGGTCGGCGAAAGCAGCGCCGCAACGGTTTCGACCAGGGCCTGGTCGGTGACCACGCAGGGCGGCGGGCCCGCATAGGCGCGTTCCCGGTCCCGAAATCCGTCGAAGGTGTCCAGCGCGCGCAACACGTCCTCCACGCCTTCACAGAGGGCCGCGCCCTGGCGGATCAGATCGTTGGCGCCGCGGGCGCGGGGGTCGAGCGGCGAGCCGGGCACCGCCAGCACGTCACGGCCCTGCTCCGCGGCCAGGCGGGCGGTGATCAGCGAGCCCGACCGCAGCTCGGCCTCGACCACCACCACCGCCCGGGACAGGCCGGCGATGATCCGGTTGCGGCGGGGAAAGTCGCGGGCCTGGGCCTGACGTCCCGGCGGATGCTCGGCCACCACGCAGCCCTGCTCGGTCAGCCGGCGATAGAGATCCCGGTGCTCGGGGGGATAGATGTCGTCCACCCCGCCGCCCAGGACGGCGATGCTGCCGTGCTCCAGCGACCCTTCATGGGCGGCGCCATCGATGCCCCGGGCCATGCCTGAGGCGACTACGTGTCCGGCCTGTCCCAGTTCGGCGGCCAGACCGCGGGCGAATCGCTGGCCGGCGGCCGAGGCGACCCGGGCGCCGACGATGGCCACGATGGAGCGGTCGAGCAGGCGGATGTCCCCGCGCGCCCACAGCACCGGCGGCGGCGGGTCCAGGGCCGCCAGCGCCTGGGGGTAGCTGGCCTCGCAGGCGCAGATGAGCTGAGCGCCCAGGGCTTCGCCGGCGGCGAGCTCGGCCTCGATCTCGTCGGTCGAGGGGATGGCGGGACCCCGGGCGCGTCCGCCCCGTCGGGCCAGGTCCGGCAGGGCCTCAAGGGCGCGACCAGGCTCGGCGTAGCGGCGGATCAGCTGGTCGAAGGTCACCGCGCCGACCCCCTCGCTGCGGGCCAGCCGCAACCAGTCGCGCCGGGCCTGGGGCGTCAGGCCAGGGCTCATGCAGGGTCCTGGGACGCCGGCGTCTTGCCGCCGCCGATCTTCGGCTCCTGGCCCTTCAGCAGGCGGGCGATGTTGTCCTTGTGCCGGACGAAGATCAGCACGCCCATGACCACGGCCAGCACGGCGATGGGATAGGGGCGGTCGGTGGCGAACACATAGATGGGCGCCAGCACCGCCGCCGTCAGGGCCGCCAGGGACGAGAGCCGGAAGACCAGGGCGACCAGGATCCAGGTGGCGCCGGCCAGAAGGCCCACCGGCCAGGCCGCCGCCAGCAGCGTCCCAAAGAAGGTGGCCACGCCCTTGCCGCCCTTGAAGCCCAGCCAGACCGGGAAGATGTGGCCGATAAAGGCTGCGCCGCCGGCCAGGGCGGTGAGGGTCGCCTGCGCGCTCTGCGGCCCGTTCCGCGTCATCATCCAGGCGAGGAACACCGCCATAGCGCCCTTGCCGCCGTCGCCGAGCACGGTGATCAGGGCCAGATCCTTGCGGCCAGTGCGCAGCACATTGGTCGCGCCGATGTTGCCCGACCCGATGGCGCGCACGTCGCCGGCCCCACCCAGACGGGTGGCGAGGACGCCGAAGGGGATGGAGCCCAGCAGGTATCCGCCGATCAGGGCGGCGGCGATGAGCGCGAGGCTCAAGGTGTCGGTCGGCATCTGTTTCCCCGGTTTCCCTAAGTCCTGGCGGCGTCGCTTTCGCGTGTCACGACGCCCAGGATCTGCCGTTGCTGTTTTGTTCGCCCATGCATAGCGCCGGTCGTCGAGCCGGGCAACAATGGTTCAGCTAGTTGGCGCGATGCACTACGCGGCCGTCAACCAGGGTCATGCGGACCACCCCCTGCAGGCGGCGGCCATCGAAGGGCGAGTTCTTTGACTTGGACTTCAGATCGGCCAGGTCGACGATCATCGGCGCGTTCAGGTCGCAGAGCACGAGGTCGGCGGGCGCCCCCTTGGCCAGGCGCCCGGCGGGCAGGCCCAGCAGTTCGGCCGGCCGGCTGGTGACCGTGCGCATCAGGTCGATCAGGGGAATGCGCCCCTCATGGTGGAAGGCCAGCAGGGCCGGCAGCAGGGTCTGGAGCCCCACGGCGCCCGGCGCGGCCTCGTCATAGGGCAGGCGCTTGTCCTCGGCAGGGGCCGGCGCATGGGCCGACACCACGATGTCGATCAGGCCCGAGGCCAGGGCGTCGATCACCGCCTGGCGGTCGTCTTCGCCGCGCAGGGGGGGATCGACCTTGCAGAAGGTGCGGTAGTCGCCGATGTCCACCTCGTTGAACGACAGGTGGTTGATCGAGGTGGTGGCCGTCACGTCCAGGCCGCGGGCCTTGCCGCGTTCCAGGCTCTCCAGGGCGCAGGCCGTGGTGATCTGGTCCACCAGCAGCCGTCCGCCGGTCAGCTCGACCAGGGCGAGGTCGCGCTCCAGCATGATCTTTTCGGCGATGGGCGGGACCGAGGGCAGGCCCATGCGGCCGGCCAGTTCGCCTTCTGTGGCCGCCGCGCCGGCCGCCAGCCAGGGATCGGCCGGGCGGTGGGCGACCAGGACGCCGAAGCTCTTGGCATAGGCCAGGAGCCGCCGCAGGACCTTGGAATTGACGATCGGCCGGTCGGCGTCGGTGACATAGACGCAGCCGGCGTCCCGCATCAGGCCGATCTCGGCCATGCGCTCGCCCGCCAGGCCCTTGGTGGCGGCGCCGGCCGGATAGACGTGGACCAGCTCGATGTCGCGGGCCCGGCGCAGGATGAAATCCACCACCGAGGGGTCGTCCACCGCGGGCGAGGTGTCGGGCTGGACGACGATGGAGGTGACCCCGCCGGCGGCCGCGGCCAGGGCGGCGGACTTCAGCGTCTCCTTGGGCTCGGCGCCCGGCTCGCCGGTCTTGACCCGCAGGTCGACGAGCCCCGGGCTGAGCATGGCGCCGCGGGTGTCCAGGGTCTCGATGTCGTCCGACAGGCTTCCCAGGTCGCCGCCGAAGGCGACCTCGGCGATCTTGCCGTTCTTGACCAGCAGGGCGCCGGGGCCGTCCCAGCCGCTGGCCGGATCGACGAGACGCGCATTCAGAAGGGCGAGGGGGCGGGGCGCCATCAGTCGTTATCCAGTCGGGCCGAGAGGGCGGCGAGCACCGCCATGCGGGCGGCGACCCCCATCTCCACCTGATCCTGAATCAGGCTGACGGCCAGGTCGTCGGCCACCTCGGAATCGATCTCCACGCCCCGGTTCATGGGGCCGGGGTGCATCACCCGAACGTGGGGGGCGGCGCAGGCCAGCTTTTCCCGGTCGAGGCCGAAGAAGCGAAAATATTCCCGCTGCGACGGCGCCAGCACGCCGTCCATGCGCTCCAGCTGCAGGCGGAGCATCATGACCACGTCGCAGCCCTCAATGCCCTTGCGCAGGTCGTGATAAACCTCCGAGCCCCATCGGTCGGCTTCGGCCGGCATAAGGGTCGGCGGACCCACCAGCCGGACCTCGGCTCCCATCATCTGCAGCAGGCCGACATTGGAGCGCGCCACCCGGCTGTGGAGCACGTCGCCGCAGATCGCCACCCGCAGGCCCGCGATGCGGCCGAAGGCGCGGCGCATGGAGAGCGCGTCCAGCAGGGCCTGGGTGGGATGTTCATGCTGGCCGTCGCCGGCGTTGATCACCGAGCAGGACACCTTCTGCGACAGCAGGGAGGCCGCGCCCGACGAGGCGTGGCGCACCACCAGCAGGTCCGGCTGCATGGCGTTCAGGGTGACGGCGGTGTCGATCAGGGTCTCGCCCTTGGAGATCGACGAGGCCCTTGGGCTCATATTCACGACGTCGGCGCCCAGCCGCTTGCCCGCCAGCTCGAAGGAGCTCTGGGTGCGGGTGGAATTCTCGAAGAACAGGTTCATCAAAGTCCGACCCTTGAGCAGGTCGAGCTTCTTCGAGGTCTGGCGGTTGAGGGCCACAAAGCCGTCGGCCAGGTCCAGCAGGTCGCTGACCTCGACGGGGTTCAGATCCAGAACCGACAGGAAATGGCGCTTCGGAAAGGGGAAGGTCTTCCCCAGGACGTCGATCAGACCGGATTCGGGCGCGCTCATTAAAGCGCCCTCTTAAGGGGGGCGACCCGCTTCGCCAAGGCGCCTGTGGCCGCCGTCCACATGTTCAGGCCTCGGACGGCGGCGGCGCAGCGTCCGCCAGGTTGCGCAGCCGCTCCAAGGCGCCCTGGAGAATCCAGGCCGCTGCGGTCTTGTCGACCACCTCGCCGCGGCGGGCGCGGGTCATGTCAGCCTCATCCACCAGCATGCGGTTCACCGCCATGGACGACATCCGCTCGTCCCAGAAGGCGATGGGCAGGTCGCGCAGCCGCAGCAGGTTGCGGGCGAAGGCGCGGCTGGACTGGCAGCGCGTCCCTTCGGTGCCATCCATATTGACCGGCAGGCCGATGATCACGCCAACCGCGCCGCGGCCCTCCATCAGGGCGAACAGGGCTTCGGCGTCGGCGGTGAACTTGGTCTTGCGGATCAGCTTCAGGGGCGAGGCCACCATGCGGCTGGTGTCGGACACCGCCACGCCGATGGTCTTTTCGCCCAGGTCCAGGCCCACGACGGGGCCAAGACGGGGCAGGTGGGCGGGCAGTTCGCTGAGATCCAGTACGGGCATGGGCCGCTCATATCATGTCGGGGAAGGGCGCCACGCGATTTTGGGCGCCGAAGCAGCAAGTTCATCGAACTTCGGTATTGGTCGGGGTCTAGCCAGCGGATATGAGCCGGCGAGGATTGAGCTCTGGGGGTTCGGATGTCGTCGCCTGCCTGGCCGCAAAAGACGCGGGATCTGCATAACCACCATATGGATTCCACAGTGTGGGATCGCTTCGTCTTCCGTCCCGACGACGTCATCGTCAGCACCTACGCCAAGTCCGGCATCAGCTGGACCCAGCACATCGTCGGCCAGATGGTGTTTGCGGGCGATCCCACGGTGAAGGTGGCCGAGATCTCGCCCTGGGTGGATCTGCGGATTATGCCGCCCGACCTGCTGGACATCCTTGAGGCCCAGACCCACCGGCGGATCCTCAAGACCCACCTGCCGGTGGACGCCCTGCGCTTTTCACCGGACGCCAAGTATCTCTACATCGGCCGTGATGGTCGCGATGTGGTCTGGAGCCTCTACAACCATCACGCTGGGGCCAATCAGCTCTTCTACGACGCCTTGAACGGCACGCCGGGCCGGGTCGGGCCGCCGATCGAGCGCCCGGACCCGGACATTCGTCGATACTTCCAGACCTGGCTCGCGGAGGACGGCGCGCCCTTCTGGCCCTATTGGGAGAATGTCGCATCCTGGTGGGCGATCCGGGACCTGCCCAACGTGATGCTGGTCCATTTCAACGATCTGAAGCGGGACCTCGAGGGCCAGATGCGCCGGATCGCAGCATTCCTGGACTGCGACGTTCCCGAAGACCGCTGGCCGCAGATCCTGGAGCACTGCTCGTTCGACTGGATGAAGGCCCATGCCGAGAACGTGGCGCCCCTGGGCGGGGCGGTCTTCGAGGGCGGCGCGCAGACCTTCATCAACAAGGGCGTCAACGGCCGTTGGAGCGAGGTGCTCACCCCCGAGGACAACGCCGCCTACGAGGCGCGGGCCCTGGCCGAACTTGGCCCCGAATGCGCCCGCTGGCTGGCCGAAGGGCAGGGCGTGGTCGGCGAACCCGCCGCCGCCTGACCTCAGTCGAGCCCACCGCCCCGTGGCCGGCGACATGGCGATCGGCCAGCTCGCAGCTTCGATCTCAGGACGCTCCCGAGCCGGGAAAGGCGCCGCCCGCTTGTCAAAGCCCTCCCACCGCGGCTAACCCACGGGTCAGATTGCAAGGAGGCCCCCATGGCCATCGACGTGGCGACCGTTCGCAAGGTCGCCAAGCTGGCGCGCATCGCTGAACCCGAGGCGCGCCTGGAATCCCTGGTCCAGGAGCTGAACGGCATCCTGACCTGGATCGAGTTGCTGGAAGAGGTCGACACCGACGGGGTCGAGCCCATGACGTCGGTGGTGCATCAGGGCCTGCCCATGCGCGAGGACGTGGTCACCGAGGGCGGCGATCCGGCCAAGGTGCTGGCCAACGCGCCGAAGACGGTCAAGGACTTCTTCGTGGTCCCGAAGGTGGTGGAATAGATGAGCGACCTGACCAAACTCTCGCTCAAGACCGCCCTCGAAGGTCTTGAATCCAAGTCGTTTTCCGCGCTCGAACTGACCCAGGCCCATATCGAGGCTGTCGAGTCGGCCAAGGCGCTGAACGCCTATGTCCTGGAGACTCCGGAAAAGGCCCTGGACATGGCCCGGGCCAGTGACGCCCGCCGCGCCCGCGGCGAGGCCGGCGCCCTGGACGGCGCGCCGTTGGGGATCAAGGATTTGTTCTGCACCGAAGGCGTGCGCTCCACGGCCTGCTCCAAGATCCTTGGCGATTTCGTCCCGAACTATGAGTCCGCGGTCACGGCCAATCTCTGGCGTGACGGGGCGGTCATGCTGGGCAAGCTGAACATGGACGAGTTCGCCATGGGCTCGTCCAACGAGAGCAGCGCCTTTGGCCCGGTGATCAACCCCTGGCGCGGTCAGGGCGATGAGACGCCCCGCACGCCCGGCGGCTCGTCTGGCGGTTCGGCCGCCGCGGTGGCCGCTGAACTGTGTCTGGGCGCCACGGCCACCGACACCGGCGGTTCGATCCGCCAGCCGGCGGCCTTCACCGGCACGGTGGGGATCAAGCCGACCTATGGCCGCTGTTCACGCTGGGGCGTGGTGGCCTTCGCCTCGTCCCTGGACCAGGCCGGCCCCATCGCCCGCAATGTCGAGGACGCGGCCATCCTGCTGAAGTCCATGGCCGGGCACGATGCGCGGGACTCGACCAGCCTCGACGTCGAGGTGCCAGACTTCGCAAGCTTTGTCGGCAAGTCGGTCAAGGGACTGCGGATCGGCATTCCCAGGGAATACCGCGCCGACGGCATGCCGCCGGAGATCGACAGGCTGTGGGAGCAGGGGGTGGCCTGGTTGAAGGCGGCCGGCTGCGAGATCGTCGAGGTTTCGCTGCCCCACACCAGATACGCCCTGCCGGCCTACTATATCGTGGCCCCGGCGGAGGCCTCGTCCAACCTCGCCCGCTATGACGGCATGCGCTACGGCCTGCGGGTCGATGGCGCCAACCTGACCGAAACCTACGAGCAGACCCGCGCCCAGGGGTTCGGCGAAGAGGTCAAGCGGCGGATTCTGATCGGGTCCTACGTGCTCTCGGCGGGCTACTACGACGCCTACTACCTCAAGGCCCAGAAGGTGCGTCGGCGGATCTCGGACGACTTCGACCGAGCCTTCGAAAAGGTCGACGCCCTGCTGACCCCCACCGCGCCCTCGGCCGCCTTCGCGCTGGGCGAGAACGCCGACGATCCGGTGGCCATGTACCTGAACGACATCTTCACCGTGACGGTGAACCTGGCGGGCCTGCCGGGCATGAGCGTGCCGGCCGGCGTCGACGCCAGCGGCCTGCCGCTTGGCCTGCAGCTGATCGGCCGCCCCCTGGACGAGGGGACGCTGTTCTCGCTGGGCGGGGTGATCGAAGAGGCGGCGCAGTTCAAGGCTAGGCCGCAGCGCTGGTGGTGAGGCCCGCCGCGGCCGGGGGCCGCGGACGGGCCGGACCTTCAGGGCTTAGTCGGTGGCCAGTTCGCTCTTGATGGCCGCCAGGGTCTCGTCGGTGATCTGGCCCTCGGAATAGGGCTTCAGCTCCACCAGGGTCATGCCCTTGAACATGTCGTAGGAGGGATGGGCGCCGATGCCGGGAATGTGCTTCTCCAGCACGGCCTTGGCCTTTTCGTTCGCCATCAACTCGGCGACCGGCGTGGCTTCAACCGAAAGCTTGGTCTCCGCGGTCGCGCCGGCGGCCGCGGCGAGCGTCATCGAAAGGGCGAGGGCGCCCGTCATAAGAAGTTTGCGCATGGTTGAGGTCTCCTCCCTGGATCGGCGTTGTCGCGAGGCGGAGTGAGCGGCAGACGCCGGCCTTTCGCAAGAGGGTTTAACTTGGCCGCTTTCGCAGGGCGGCGGCTGGGATTAGGAAGAGCGGATGACTGAGAACACCAAGTTGATCCAGGGCCGGACGGGTCCGTGGGAAATGGTCCTGGGGCTGGAAGTCCACGCCCAGGTCGCCTCCAACGCCAAGCTCTTCTCCGGCGCCGCCGTCGGCTTTGGCGCGGGTCCCAACGCCCAGGTCAGCCTGGTCGACGCCGCCATGCCGGGCATGCTGCCGGTGATCAACCGCCGCTGCGTCGAACAGGCCGTGCGCACGGGCCTGGGCCTGAAGGCGCAGATCAATCTGAAGTCGACCTTCGACCGCAAGAACTACTTCTATCCGGACCTGCCCCAGGGCTACCAGATCAGCCAGTTCAAGGAGCCCATCGTCGGCGAGGGCGAGGTTCTGGTGGAGCTGGACGACGGCGAAACCATCACTGTGCGCATTGAGCGGCTGCACCTGGAGCAGGACGCCGGCAAGTTGCTGCACGATCAGGACCCGGACTCCAGCTTTGTGGACCTGAACCGTTCGGGCACCGCCCTGATGGAGATCGTCTCGCGCCCCGACATGCGCAGCGCGCCGGAAGCGGCGGCCTATGTGAAGAAGCTGCGGACCATCCTCGTCTATCTGGGCACCTGCGACGGCGACATGGAGAAGGGCAATCTGCGCGCCGACGTGAACGTGTCGGTCTGTCGTCCGGGCGCCTATGAGAAGTTCCGCGCCACCGGCGACTTCAGCCACCTGGGCACACGCTGCGAGATCAAGAACGTCAATTCCTACCGCTACATCCAGCAGGCCATCGAATATGAGGCCCGCCGGCAGATCGAGATCCTCGAGGACGGCGGCAAGATCGTTCAGGAGACCCGGCTGTTCGATCCGGGCAAGGGCGAGACCCGGTCGATGCGCTCCAAGGAGGATGCGCAGGACTATCGCTATTTCCCCGACCCGGACCTGCTGCCCCTGGTGCTCGACGCCGCCTGGGTCAATGCGATCCAGGACAGCCTTCCCGAGCTGCCCGACCCGAAGAAGGCGCGGCTGCAGAGCCAGTACGGTCTCTCGGCCTATGATGCGGGCGTGCTGGTGGGCGAACAGGCCCGGGCCGATTTCTTCGAGGCCGCGGCCAAGGGGCGAGACGCCAAGCTGGTGGCCAACTGGGTCACCAACGACCTGGCCGCCCGCTTGACCGCCGCCGGTCTGGACATCCAGGACAGCCCGATCAGCACCGGCGAGATCGCCGATCTGGTCAAGCTGATCGAGGACGGGGTCATCTCGTCCAAGATCGCCAAGGACGTCTTCGAACGCATGTGGGCCGGCGAGGGCGCGCCGGGCGAGATCGTCGAGAAGCAGGGCCTGATGCAGGTCTCCGACACTGGCGAACTGGAGGCGATCATCGACGGCCTGATCGCCGCCAATCCGGCCCAGGCCGAGTCGGTGAAGGAAAAGCCCCAGGCCATCGGCTGGTTCGTTGGTCAGGTGATGAAGGCAACGGGCGGCAAGGCCAATCCGGGCACGGTCAACCAACTGCTCAAGGCCAAGCTCGGCCTCTGATCTGGCGTCGCAGACATGACGGAGGCCCCGGACGCAGGTCCGGGGCCTTTTTCACGTGGGGCCGAGGCTCATCGGCTGTTGATGATCTCGAAGATCAGGCCGGTGGCCACGGCGGCCAGCAGGTAGTCGTTGCCGACCCGGTGCCAGGCATAGCCCCGGGGCGGGGGCCGCAGGCGGTAACGCTGGTAATCATGCACCACATAGGTGCGGTACTGCGGCGGCAGGACCGCGCCGCGGCGCCAGGCGACGTAGCCCGGACGATACTGCGGATGGCTGTAATAGACCGCCGGCGGCGGGCCATAGGACCAGCGGTTCTGGTAGTAGTAGCCATTGTAGCGATTGCTGTCCCAGCGCGGCGGCGGGGGCGGCGGCTGGTAATGGCGACGGTTGTCGTAGCGGTTGTCCCGCCGGTCATAGCGATGGTCGCGCCGGTCGTCGCGGCGATCCCAGCGGTCGCCCCGACGATCGGCATGGTTCTCGCGCCGGTCCCAGGACTGCGCCTGGGCGGCGGTCGCGGAGGCCGCGATCGGACCCGCAACGGCGGCGATGGCCGCGAGGCTCAAGATCAGACGTCGCATTCTACGTCTCCGTTTTCTTGCGGGCCCGCCAGGGCTGGCCGCCACATCCCCCGATGATCAAAGAATGGGCGGAGCGCCCTGAACCCCCGCTGAACGGTCAATTCAGGAAGGTCCTGCGCTAGTTGAACAGGCTCAGCACCACGTCGGCAATCAGGCCCGTCTGGGTTTGCGCCAGATAGACATCGTTATCGACGCGGACCCACTGATAGCCGGGCGGTGGCTGGCGCAGGCGGTAGCGCGCGGGCTCGGTGATGTAATAGGTCCGTTCGGTCACATAGGCCCGGGGCACATGCTCGCCGCGGCTCCACCGCTTCTTGGCCTGGCCCGGCGGCATGCCGTGGGGATGACGCTTGTCGGCGTGCTTGCCCCGATGATGGTCGCCGCGGTGGTCGCGCTCATAGCGATCGCCGTGATAGTCGGGGTGCGGGCGGGCCAGGGCGGAGGCCGGCGCGGCCAGGGCGATAGCCGCCGCCGCAATCACTAGGGTCTTCATCACTAGGCTCCTCGTCTCGTGTCCCTCGATGAGGAAACGTCCAAGGCCGTCAGTGGCTCCCACGCCGCGCCGGGGCAGGGACGTGGCCACGTTAAGTCCATGTAGATAAAGGTTTCGCGTCAGTAAGCGCTTCGAACTCTGCCAGATTGTCGCATGAATTCGTGTTATTTCGGGGCTTAACCATATGTTCAGCCGATCTCGACTTTTCTTCGCTCATGGATAGCGGCGCCAAGGCTCCAGAATGGACGCCGGCCGCTGGATGAGGGACGTGAAGGTCATGTTTGCGAACGTGGAAGTGGGGAGCGCTGAAGGCCTGCCGCTGCCAGGCCCCGAGGCCTCCGGAGACGAGCTGTTCCGCCTGGGCATGCTCTATTCGACCGGCCAGGGCGGGGCGCCGCTGGACTATGTTTCAGCCCATATGCTGTTCAACCTGGCGGCCATGCGGGGCTCGCTGGAGGCCAAGGTCTATCGCAAGGAGCTGTCGCAGGAGATGGCCTCGGAAGACGTGGCCGAAGCCCAGCGCGCCGCCCGCGAATGGCTGGCGCAGGGCTGAGCGCCTGAGCCGTTCCCGCCGTCAGTTCGCGCCCTGCTCGTTCAGGGCGTAGCTGAAGCCGAACTGGATCGGCGACAGGTCGCGGAAGTACTGCTGGACGAACAGGCCGGCATTGGCCACGCCGCTCCGCGGCACATAGACGATGTCGAACCGGCGCAGCGGGATCAGATCCGCGCTGGGCCGGCGCAGGCCGGCCAGCAGGTCGGCCCGCCGCATCATCCCCTGACCATTGGCGCCCCGCCGGAGGATGATGACCTCGCTGCGGTCGGCCGACGGGCTGAAGCCCCCAGCCTGGATGATGGCGCGCAGCGCGTCAGCGTCGCCCTGCATGTCATAGACCCCGGGTGTCCCCACCTCGCCGCCGACGAACACCTTCAAGGGCGCGGCCTTGGCCGTCACGAAGACCTGTGGGCGCAACAGGTGCGCCGCATAGGCCTGGGACAGGGCCGCCTCAAGTTCCATGGTGGTGCGATCGGCGGCCATCACCGGCGGGATCAGCGGCACGGTGACGCGGCCGTCAGGCTGAACGGTGACCGTCTTGGTGAGCTCCGGCGCAGAGGGCACCGTCACCTCGATTTCATCGCCCGGATAGAATCGATAGGCCGGCTCTTCCTCGGTCCATTGGGCGTAGGGAAGATTGACGAAATCCGCCTCGTGAGCCGGCTGGGCGAGGCCCGCGGCCTGGGCGCCGGGCAGGGCGCGAACGCCGCCGCAGCCGGCGACTGCGAGGGCCGCCACGAGGCTCGGCAGGGCTTGGAATCTGGCGCGTCTAAGCATGGGGCCAGGGTTAACAGGAATGGGTAACGAAGTCTTAAGCGCGGGCGGCGACGGTCCCTCTGCAAACACCTCGGACCGCCGGATTCGTTATGGCCGCAACAAGCGCCTGGACTGCACGATCAAATGACATGGCGCCGCGGTCGGACTGGGCCATGCGGCCGCGCTATGCGCCGTCGGACTTCGTCGCCCTGCTGTGGCGCGAGCGTTTCCTGATGCTGGCGGTGTTCGCCGTCATCTTCGTGATTGGCGCGGCCTTCGCCTTCAGCCTGAAGACCACCTATCCGGCCAGCTCCAGCATCCTCGTGCGGCTGGGCCAGGAATATGTCTATGAACCCCGGGCGGGCGACGCCGGGCGCGGCGCGGTGCCGGAAGCCGAGCAGGTGATCCAGGCTGAGACCGAAATCCTGGCCTCGAGCGAATTGAAGCAGAGGGTCATCGATCGCCTGGGCCTGTCGCGAATCTATCCGAAGCTGGCGGCCGAGTTCGCCGAGGCGCCGGCTGGCGAAAAGCGGATCGTCATGGGCAAGGCCCTGCGCGCCATGGAGACCAGCCTGAAGATCCAGACGGCGCCGGATACGCCGATCGTCCGGCTGGTGTTCGAACATGAGGACGCCGGGACCGCGGCCCTCGTCCTGAACACCCTGCTGGAGGAATATCTGATCTTCCGTCGCACGGTTCTTGTGGAGTCGAACCTGCCGGCGATGGAGACCCAGCGTCTGACCTTCCAGGAACGACTCGCCGAGGCCGACGCCGCCTATGAGCAGTTCTTGACCAGCAACCAGATCGGCGACTTCGTGTCCGAGAAGGCCGCCCTGTCTCAACTGCAGAGCCAGATCGAGCAGCAGAAGTATCAGACCGAGACCCAACTTCAGGACCGGGTCGGTCGCCTGGCCGCGCTCCAGGCGCAGATGGGACAGGTCTCGCCCGAGGTCGGCCTCTATCGCGATGTGAACAATGCGGCCTCCGACAAGCTGGTGGAGCTGAAGCTGCAGCGGGAGGACCTGCTGGGCCGCTATCGGGCCGACGCCCAGCCCGTTCGCGACCTGGACTCCCAGATCAGCCGGCTCGAACAGGGGATCGAGGCCGGCCGCACGACCGGCGAAGGCGCGCGGCGGTTTGGCGTCAACCCGGTCTTCCAGACCCTGCAGACCGAGCGGATCCAGCTCCAGTCCGAGGTGGCCGCCCTGCGCCAGGCGCAGGCCACCCTCAATACGCAGTTGGCCCAGTTGCTGGACCGCCGCCTCAAGCTGGCTGAACTGGAGCCCCGGTTCCAGGCGCTCAGCCTCGACCGCGATGTCCTGCAGGCCAATGTCCGCGACTTCGCCGTCAAGGAAGAGCAGAGCCGCGCCGCCCGCGAGATCGCCGCGGCCTCCAACGACAATATCCGGATCGTTCAGCGGGCCACGGCGCCGGCCCGGGGTTCGAGCCTGAAGAAACCCATGCTGGTACTGGCTTTCCTGTTCGCCGGCTTCACGGCCCTTTGCGCGGGCCTGCTGCGCATGTTCCTGCGGCCTGGCCTGCCCACCGCGCAGTCGGCCTCGAGAACCCTGGATCTTCCCGTACTTGGCGCGGCGCCAATGAAGGCCTGATGGGCAAGGATTTCTGTCCGGCGCGGCCCTTTGGGCTAACGTCGCCAACAGTGTACGCGTGGCGATTCGAACAATGGTGAACCTCAACGCTGAGATGGCCGAGTTGTGGGCCTCCCTGGGGGCGCCGGCGGCCGGTCGTGCGCGTATCCTCCAGCTGGTCTCGGCCCGGCGGGGCGAGGGGACGTCCACCATCGCCCGGGAGCTCGCCTTCTTCGCAGCCCGCCAGGCCGGCCGCGCGGTGTGGCTCGTCGACCTCGACCTGATGGCCTCGCCGCAACACGCGGCCATCGGCGCCGAGAGCGACCGCTATGGCCTCATCGGCCAGCCCGCCCAGGCCAGCCCCGACGGCTCCATCTTCTTCGCCGTCCAGCCGCCAGCCCAGGGGCCCGATGGCAAGCCATGGCCGGACGCGCGGTATCTGGCCGCTCACCGGGTCGGGGCGGCGCGTTGGTGGGTGACGCGGTTTCGCCGCGAGGCCCTCCGCGGGCGCCAGACCGTCCATATCCTGCCCAGCGGCGACTACTGGACCGCCCTGCGCAAGTTCGCCGACCTGATCATCGTCGACTGCCCCTCGGGCGACCGCTCCCAGGCGGCCACCACGGTGGCCCCCTTCATGGACCAGACGGTGATGGTGGTCGCCGCCGACGAAGAGGATGTCCGCGCGCCAGCCCTGATGCGCGACGCCCTGATCGGCGCCGGCGCCGATGTGGCCGGCCTGTTCTTCAATCGCGCGACGGTGGAACAGCCGCCATTCGCGCGCGCCTTCCTGCGGTGACCGGCGCCGCCTACGCCGCCGCCCCGGCGTTCGAGGCGCCGGCCCCGCGGCTGACGGCCTGGCGGATGCTCCTGGCCGGGGCCTCGGTCTTCCTGCTGCTGGTCTACAGCCAGGCCTGGGTCTTTCCGTTGATGGGCGAACAGGCCACCGCCGATCAGGGGGGGCTGATCCGCGCCCTCTACCTGCCGGCCTATGCGGCGGGCTTCCTGCTCCTGGCCGTGTCGCCCGGCGCCACCTTCCAGGCCCTGTTGCGTCAACCCTTCCTCGTAGTCCTGATGCTGCTGGTGGCGGCGTCTTTTCTCTGGTCCATCGCCCCGGACCAGACCCTGCGACGGGTCTTCGCCGCCTATTGCTCGGCCCTGGGCGGAGTGGTCCTGGCCTCACGGCTGAAGTGGTCGGAACTGGCCGAGGTGATTGCGGCCGCCTTCGCCATCCTGGCGGTCATCGCCTTCGTGGTCCCCCTGGTCCTGCCCTCGGTGGGCGTCATGCAGGAAATCTTTCCCGGCGCCTGGCGCGGCGTCTGGTCGGAGAAGAACGCCCTGGGGGGCAATATGGCGCTCGGCTTCGCGATCATGGGCGCCGCGGCGATCCTCAATCCCCGCCGACGGCTCATTTGGATCGGCTTTGCGGGCCTGGCCCTGCTGCTCGTGCTCATGTCCACCTCCAAGACCTCGCTGGTGGCGCTGGCGCTCGGCCTGGGGGGGCTGATCTTCGTCGGTGTCATCCGGCGGGGTCCAGCCACCCGCATCGCCATCCTGTGGCTGGCCATCGTCGCCGCCGGCATGGGCCTGGGGATCGCACTCTTCGCCGCCGACGTGGTGTTCGAGGCCCTGGGCAAGGACGCCACGCTCACGGGGCGGACAGAGATCTGGGCTGCGGCCATGACCCAGATCCAGGCGCGGCCGTGGACCGGCTATGGCTTTGGCGTGGTTTGGGACGATCTGGGCCCCTGGGCGCCCCTGGCCCAGATGAGCAAGGACGCCGGCTTCGAGCCGGAGCACGCCCACAACTCCTGGATCGAACAGTGGATCGGTATGGGGGTTCTGGGCCTGGTGGCCTTCGCCCTGTTCTACGCCCAGACCGTGCTCCTGGCGCTGGTGGCCCTGTTCCGCCACCCGGGCGCCTATCTGGCGATCCCCTTCCTGATCGTCTACAGCCTGATGACCATCACCGAGAGCATCGCGGTGACCTATAATGACTTCCGTTGGGTGCTCTTCGTGGCCATCGCCGTGAAGCTCGCCTGGCCCGACCGAGAGATCGAGCGCCGCCGCGCGTGATCCGGGCCGGCTGTCGGCAGTGCGAAGGACGTCGAATTGCTGAAATCCTACGGCTGGACGGACGCGCTTCAGGCGGACTTCGCCCCCTTCGCGGCCCAAGGGCTTGCCCCCGCCCGGGTGGTGATCCAGCACCGCGCCCGCTTCGTGCTGATCGGCGAAGAGGGCGAGATGTCCGCCGAGACCGCAGGCCGTTTCCTGCACAACGCCTCGACCGCCGACCTGCCGGTGGTGGGCGACTGGGTGGCCGTGGCGCCCCAGTCCGGCGATGGCGTCTCGACCATCCATGCGGTGCTGCCCCGCCACAGCCAGTTCGTGCGCAAGGCCGCCGGCGTGGTCGAAAAGCCCCAGGTGGTGGCCGCCAATTTCGACGTGGTCCTGCTGACCACAGGGCTCGACACCGACTTCAACCTGCGCCGGATCGAGCGCTATCTCACGGCCGCCTGGCGCACAGGCGCCCAGCCGGTGGTGGTGCTGACCAAGGCCGACCTGGTCGATGACGTGCCCGCCTTCGTGCGCGAGGTCGAAGGCGTCGCGCTGGGCGCCCCGGTCCTGCCGATCTCTGCGCCCCAGAGCCTCGGCCTGGACGCCCTGCAGGCCTATCTCGGCCCCGGGACGACGGCGGTGATGCTGGGCATGTCGGGTGTGGGCAAGTCGACCCTGGTCAACGCCCTGGCCGGAGAGGCCCGCCAGGCGGTGGGCGAGGTGCGCGCCGCCGATGGCCGGGGCCGCCACACCACCACGCACCGCGAGCTTGTCCTCCTGCCGCAGGGCGGCCTGATCCTCGACACGCCCGGGATGCGCGAACTGGGGCTATGGGATCCAGGGGAGGGCGCGGCCCAGACGTTTGAGGATATCGAGGCCCTGGCCCTGCAGTGCCGGTTCCGCGACTGCAGCCACAATGGCGAGCCGGGCTGCGCGGTCGGCCCGGCCCTGGCGTCCGGCGTCATCTCCCGCGAGCGCCTGGAGTCCTACCGAAAGCTGGAGCGCGAGGGGGCGAGCCTGCCGCGCAAGGCCGATCCAGCCGCCGAGGTGATCCACCGCAAGCTGTTTGCCGCCCGCGCCAAGGCCGCCCGCCGCCAGCAGCGGATCGAGGACGACGAGAGCGATATCTGAGGGCCGCTCAGGCCGCTGCGGCGATGTCCAGACGACGGGCCGCCTCGGCCACGGTGGCGATCTCAAATCCGTCGGCCTGGGCGCGGTCGATCAATCGGGCCAGGGCGTCCGGCGCGCAGCCCCATGGCGACGGATCGGGGCGCACATCATGGGTGTACAGGATCAGCCAGGCGGACCTGGCCTTGGCGCGCGCCAGCCAGTGCTCGGCCACAGCCTCTCCATCCGCGCCCTCGATCCCCACGGCCGGCGCCTGGTTGAGATCGGTTCCGGCCTCGATCACGCCGTGGTGCAGGGCGCGCAGGACGGCGTATCGCCTGGCCAGCGCGGCCTTCGGGCCGGCGGCGACGTCGCCATAGGGATAGGCGAAGTTGTCCACCGCGCCGGCGCGCCAGTCGGCCAGGACCTCCAGGTTGCGGGTCGTGTCGGCCAGGGCCTGGGCGCCGCTGGCCTGGCCGCAGTCCAGGTGGGAATAGGTGTGGCAGGCGATCTCATGGCCGACCGCCGCCAGCCGGGCATAGTCGGCGGCCTCGGCGTAGCGGCCCATCGGTCCCTCGGTCCCGGCCAGGCCGGCTGACACATAGAAGGTCCCCCGAGCGCCGCGGGCTTCTAGGAGGGCGGCGCCAGCCTCGACGGCGCTGAGCGGCGCATCATCGAAGCTGAAGGTGACCATGGGCGTCGTCGGACCGCGGGCCAGCGGCCGGCGATGGGCCAGGCGCACCACACGGCGGCGGATCTTGCCCTTGAGCGAGCGGTCGGGCTGGTAGGCCTCAGCATAGGACATCAGACGGCCTCGGCATAAAGGGCGGCGCGATAGAGGCGCATGGCGAAGGCGCGGCTCTTGATCGGCGCTGCGCTATTCAGGGCATAGGCCTTGATCATCGGCCGCCAGACGCCGCGCAGGGGCGCGCGGCGCAGGATGCGGGCGACGCGATAGCTGGGATAGGTGCGGACCACCTCGGGATGGGCGGCCACCACGCGGGCGAAGTTCGCCGCCGACTGTTCGTACTTGGCCGCGATAGTCGCCGCACTGTCGAGGCCGAGATGGGTGGCGGTGTTGTCGATGTGCAGGATGGGCCAGCGCCGGGCCACCCGCATGCCCCACTCCACATCCTCCCAGCCCCAGCCGGCGAAGCCCTCGTCAAAGCCCTCGGCGGCGAAGACATCCCGCCGGACCAGCAGGTTGGAGGTGAAGACATGCTTTTCCGGCGCAGCCATCCGTTCGTACGCGGGCAGGCAGTCGCTGTGACCGGCCATGACCCGGTGCAGGGCCTGGTCCGGTCGGGGCTCCACCTGCAGCAGCGAGAAACCGCCGAACGCGACGGGAGGATCGTCCCGTTCGATCAGGGTCAGCCAGCGGCCCAGGAAGTCGCCGGTGTCGGGCGCCATGTCGCTGTCGAGGAACAGGAAGTGGCCGGCCCGGGCATGGCTGACCAGCCGGTTGCGGCCCTTGGCGCGACCCTCGTTGGCCGCCAGGGTCACCAGGCGGGCGGGCAGGGGAAGGGCGGCGACCTGCGCGCGCACCCGCTCGGTGAGGGCGGCGTCGGCCGTACCGTCGTCCAGCACGACGATCTCCGCGGCGACCGGCTCGCGTCCCAGGGTGGCCAGGAGGCTGCAGGGATCGTCCCCCTTGAACGGGATCAGCACCGAGAGGCGAGGCTTGGCCTCAGCCCATGGCGCATTGTCGAACAGGATCTCTGTCATGCCGTGCGCGCCCTGTAGCCACGGACCAGGGCCAGCCCACGGCTGCGCAGGGCGCCGGTGTCCAGGGCGAAGGTGATGGCTCCAAACACGATGGCGCCGAGCCCGGCCTTCAGGATCAGCTCGGCCCAGCCGCCCAGGGCCGGGATCTGGACGACGGCGACGCCCATCACGGCGGTGGCGAACACGGTCTGCAGCAGGGGCGTCCACGGTACGGGCAGGCGAAGGCTGCGGGCGCCGAGGGCCACCGAGGCTGCGAGGCCGAGGCCATAGCTCGCCACCGTGGCCCACAGCGCGCCGTCGAGCCCATAGCGCGGGATCAGGATCAGGTTGAGGACCAGGTTGGCGAGTGCCGGGATGGCCATGGCGGCCAGCAGAAGTTCGGTGCGCTGGCCCAGGGTGAAGGCCTGGTGGAAGTAGTAGGTGGTCAGGCCGGCCAGCAGGCCGCTGGCGGCGATCCAGGGGGTGACGTGAGCGGCGCCCATGGCCAGCTCCTGCCCGACCATCAGATGCGACAGCGGCGCGGCCACCAGGGCCAGGCCGACGGCGGCCGGCACGCAGAGCAGCAGCATGAGGCTGGCCTGTTCCCGGGCCGCGGCGCCGAGCTCGCCTTCGCCGCCGCGCTCCAGGGCGGCGATCAGGGCAGGGCCTCCGGCCGCGCCCAGCCAGATGAACAGGACGTCCAGGGTGCGGTTCGCCAGGCTGTAGCCGGCATGATAGACGCCCACCGCCGCCTCATCGAGAAAGGCCGCCAGCAGGAACCGGTCGGTGGTCGACAGCACCAGGGCCAGGATCAGCGACAGGGCGACCGGCAGGCCATAGCCGAGATAGCTTCGCGCCCGGGGCGCCTCGAACTGTCCGCGACGGCTGTGGGCCAGTTCCGAGGGCAGGGTCCAGGCCATGCAGATGGCGGCGGCCACGCCGAACCCGATCAGCGGGGCTGCGCCGCCAAAGCCCATATAGGCCAGCACCGCGCCGACCACGAAGGCGCCCAGGGTCTGGATGATGTCGATGGAGGCCGCCCCGGCCACTTCGCCGGCCGCGCGGCGGCGTTCCTGGGCGAGCTTGGCGAAGGTGCGGGGCAGGACGGCCAGCACGCCGCAGACCACGGCCAGCCGCAGGCCCGGGGCCATGGGAATCAGCAGCGCGGCGGCGAGCGCCAGCGGCAGGACGACCAGCAGGGCCAGCCAGGTGCGATAGACTGTGGCGGCATGGGCGCCGCCCTGGCCCTTGTCGGACTCCGCCACCCAGAAGCGGGCCATGGCGGCCTCATTCCAGGTGAAGATCGCGGTGTGCAGCAGGCTCATCACCGAGAAGCCCAGGGCGTAATCGCCGAACTGCGAGGGGGCCAGCAGGCGGGTGAAGGTGACGATGGTCGCCAGACCCACCAGGCCTTGAATGATGTTGACCGGCAGGTAGCCGACCACGCCGCGCCAGAACATGAGACCTGTCCCCTAGCGCACGGCCTGCCGATCCCCGAAGAGGCAGGGGATGGTCATGGCGATGATGTAGAGGTCGAGCCAGACCGATTGGCGCTCGATGTATTCGATGTCCAGCTGGATGCGTCGGCGGACGTCGGCCGGGGTGTCCACCGGTCCGCGGGAGCCGTGGATGGCGGCCCATCCCGTGATCCCGGGCTTCATCCGGTGGCGGTGGGCGTATTCGGCCACCAGCCGGGCCGATTCCACATCGCCGGTCATCATGCCGATGGCGTGGGGACGCGGTCCGACCAGGGACATCTCGCCGGTGAGCACATTGAAGATCTGCGGCAGCTCGTCGAGGCTGGTGCGGCGGATGAAGCGGCCCACCCGGGTGACCCGCACGTCATCGGCCTGCACCTGCTGGCGGGCTCTGGCGTCGGCGAGGTCGTGGCGCATGGAGCGGAACTTCCAGACCACGATTTCTTCGTTGTTGAAGCCCTGGCGGCGCTGGCGGAACAGGATCGGGCCGGGGCTGTCGAGCCGGATGGCCAATGCGATCAGCGCCATGATCGGCAGGGCGGCGATCATCGCCACGACGCCGATGGTCAGATCCAGGCTGCGCTTGGTGATCGCCCGGCCCAGGTGGCGCGGCGGCCCGGCGATGCGCGCCAGCGGCAGGTCGCTGACGCTCTGCGTCCCCCGCACGGCGACAGCGTCCACCGGCGCGATCTCGTCCTCCAGCAGCAGGCTGATTTCGTTGGGCAGCGGGCGAAGAGCCTCGATCACCTGCCGCACCCGGTCCCGGGCGCCGGTGGGCACCGCGACGATCACCCGATCCACATAGGGCATGATGCGGTGGTCGAGCAGGGCCTGGGTGTCGCCCAGAACCGGCACGCCGCGCAGGGCGCTGGGCACGCGGGCCAGCCGGTCGTCGAAGATTCCCAGGACATTGACGTCGCCGGACCGGATCGCCTCGCCGATCAGCCGCTCTGCCGCAGGCGTGGCGCCGACGACGACCACATTGGGCGTCAGCCGACCTTCCCCCCGCCAGCGCCGGACCATCAGCCACCAGACCGCATGCAAGGCGTAGATGCTGAGAAAGGCCGCGACGGTCCACGAGCCCAGGGCCGCCACCACGGCATGCAGGGGCAGGAAGGCGGCCAGCAGGGCCACGGCGGTCAGCACCCCCAGAGCGGCGGCCACCGAGGTCTGGGCGAGATGGTAGGCCAGACCCTGACGGCTGCGGAAGCCATAGGCGTCGAACAGGCTGAGGGCGATCATCACCGCGAGGGCGGGTGTGGCGTAGACCCCGGCCGGGCCTGGCCCCACGAGAAAGGCCACCAGGGCGATGACCAGAAGACAGGCCCCGTCTGCGGCCTGGAAGGCCCAGGCATAGGCCTGGCCCTGCAATCGCCTGCGGGTGGGGCTCAGCCGATCTGGCCGCATTGGGCCGCGGCGGTCCTGGACGGGCGCCGACTCCGCCGGGGGCAGGGCGCCCTCCAGACCCTGCTCCAGCCCCAGGGCGAACTTCGCCTCAGCCTCGGCCTCTGGCGCGTGGTCAGCCGGCGAGGGGCGGGGGGCTTTAGGCGAAGCCTGAGGGAGACGGACCAGGTTGGACATTCTGTACGCGGGTCATTCTGTACGCGGGGGTCGTAAAGTCCTGCCCAGTATGGGGCGCCGCCCCTGATCGACAGGTTAACCGGCGCTGACCCGCGGCTCTTTCGCCGGGCGCGGCTTTGAGCCGTTGCCCCGGCCCCCGGGTTTCGGCTATGGAGACCGTCCTTCGAGATCGTCGCTGCTCAAGGCTGGACTGGCGACCATCGGAAGGCCGGGAGACAACCCGGTTCAAATCAATGGTGACGTGGCCGAGTGGCTGAAGGCAACGGTTTGCTAAATCGTCATACCTGAAAGGGTATCGAGGGTTCGAATCCCTCCGTCACCGCCACCCTCCTCAATCGACATCTTCCGATCACGGGTCCTGGGCGGCCCTGGAAGGTATTGCTTGGCGCCGGAACGCCCGCGAAACTCGGCAACGCTTCAGCTTGGCTTTGCGTTGCAGAACGGGTGAGGGCCGAGGAACCTGCATGTCGTGCGGCGTTTCTCGACGCCGAAGCGGTCGATGAGCCGACTGGCGCGGCCAACCGGTCTTGAGAGGGCCACATGACTGAGGACAAGCCGGGCGAGCCGGTGCGGATTTCCACCGGCAGCATCGGGCTCGACGGTGTTCTGCGGGGCGGGTTGCCCGCCAACCGGGTCTATCTTCTGGAAGGCGCGCCGGGCTCGGGCAAGACCACCCTGGCCCTGCGGTACCTCCTTGAAGGGGTGCGCGGCGGTGAGCGCGTGCTCTATGTCACCCTGTCCGAAACCGCCGAGGAATTGCAGGCGGTGGCGGAGTCCCATGGCTGGAGCCTGGACGGTATCGATCTCTTTGAACTCGCCTCAGCCAGCGAAGTGCTCGGCGAGGGACGAGAGCAATCGGTCCTGCACCCCTGGGAGATGGAACTCGGCGGCACTGTCCGGCTGATCCAGGAAAAGGTGGACGAGGTCCAACCCGCCCGCATCGTCTTCGACAGCCTGTCGGAGATGCGCCTCCTGGCGCAGGATCCGCTGCGCTATCGGCGGCAGGTGCTGGCCTTGAAGCAGTTCTTCGCCGGCCGGCGCATCACCGTCCTCCTCGTCGATGATCTCACCGGCGAGAACGGGCAGCGGGACGCGCACCTCCATAGTCTCTGTCACGGCGTGCTGAGCCTGGAGCGGCTGACGTTGGAATTCGGCGCGGCGCGACGCCGCCTGCAGGTCCAGAAACTGCGCGGGGTCGACTTCGTAGCCGGCTACCACGACTTCGCCATTCGCACAGGCGGGCTCGAAGTCTATCCTAGGCTGATCGCGGCCAATCACCATGCGCCCTTCGCCGGCGACCCGACGCCGAGCGGCGTGCCCGAACTGGACCGCCTGCTGGCGGGCGGGCCGCTCCGGGGAACGACCACCCTGGTCACCGGACCGGCTGGCGGCGGCAAGACGACCCTGACGCTTCAATACATCTACGCCGCCTGCGAGCGTGGCGAGAGCGCGGCCCTGTTCGAGTTCGACGAGCGCGTCGGCACCTTGCTCGTCCGCGCCAGGGCCTTGGGCTTCGATCTTCAGAAGCATATCGACAGCGGCGCCCTGACGATCAGCCAGATCGATCCCGCCGAAATTTCACCGGGACAGTTCGCCTGGATGGTGCGGCGCGAGGTCGAAGAGCGGGCCGTGCGCATTCTGGTTATCGATAGCCTGAGCGGCTACGTGACGGCCATGCCGCAGGAACAACAGCTGATCCTGCAAATGCACGAGTTGCTCTCGTACTTGAACCAGCAGGGGGTGACGACCTTCCTGATCAATCCCCAGGCCGGGCTGGTGGGCAGTATGACCACCGGCGTCCTGAATATCTCCTACATCGCCGACGCCGTGGTGCTGATCCGCTTCTTTGAAGCCGAGGGGCGCATCCGCAAGGCGATCTCGATCATCAAGAACCGGGGCGGGACCCACGAGGACACAATTCGCGAATTGCGCATTGATGCTCAAGGGATCCGGGTCGGTGAGCCCTTGACCACCTTCAGAGGGGTGATGACCGGGACCCCGGAGTATGCCGGAGCGGCCGGCCCTTTGATGGAACCAAGGGGTGAAACCTAGGGACGTGAGTGACCTGAATCCGATCCTCGTCTGCGCCCCCTACGGCCGCGACGGTGAGACGATCGCCGACCTGCTGCGCCGCGGCGGGTTCGAAGCCCGCGTGTTCGCCAATCTCCCAAGCTTGGCCGCCGCGGTCGACGAAAGCACCGGCGCCGTTCTGGTGACGGAAGAAGGTCTGGTGGCCCAGGGGGCTCTGAGCCAGGTCCTGGCGGTCCAGCCAGGCTGGTCGGACCTCCCTGTCCTCCTGCTCACCTCGCCGCGCCCCAGCGGCCGGCCGGCCGATGGCCAGGCTGGACGACTGCTCGCCGACATCACCAATGCGATCCTGCTCGAACGCCCCTTGGGACAGCGGTCCCTGCTGAGCGCCATCGACGTGGCCCTGCGCAGTCGCAGGCGGCAGTTCGCCCTGCGCGACCAGATGGCGCTGCTGGCCCAGAGCCACGAGGCTCTCGAACTGAAGGTGCAGGAGCGGACGGCCGAGCTTCAGGAGGAGGTGGCGCAGCGCGCCCTGGCCGAGGCCGCACTCCGTCAGAGCCAGAAGATGGAGGCGGTGGGGCAGCTGACCGGCGGGATCGCCCACGATTTCAACAACATGCTCACGGGCGTGATCGGCTCGCTGGACATCATGCGGCGGCGGATCGCCTCCAATCGGCTCGATGATCTCGATCGGTTCATGGATGCGGCGACCGCTTCGGCCAGCCGCGCGGCGGCGCTCACCCAGCGCCTGCTGGCCTTTTCGCGCCGCCAGTCCCTGGACCCCAAGCCCACCGACATCAACAGCCTGGCGGCGTCGCTCAACGAGTTGATCCGGGGTTCGGTCGACGAACGCATTCAGCTCCAGTTCGCCCTCGACCCGGACGTTCCGCGGGCCATCGTCGACGTCAACCAGCTCGAAAGCGCCCTTCTGAACCTGGCGATCAACGCGCGCGACGCCATGCCCGACGGTGGCGTCCTGACCATCGGCACGGGCGCTGTGCGTCTGGACGAAGCCGAAACCGTGCAGCACCCGGGATTGGAGCCCGGCGCCTATGTGATGATCACGGTCTCCGACACCGGGGTCGGCATGACGCCGGAGTTGGTGGAGAAGGTCTTCGATCCCTTCTTCACCACCAAGCCGCTGGGGCAGGGGACGGGTCTCGGGCTTTCCATGGTCTATGGCTTCGCCCGCCAGAGCGGTGGCCATGTGCGCATCGACAGCCGGCCAGGGGCGGGGACTCGCATCGAGCTTTTGCTGCCCGCCACGGCGGACGAGGCGGCCGCCGAGGCCGCGCCGGAGACTATCGCCCCGCATGGCGACGGCCAGCGCGTGCTTGTGGTCGAGGACGATCCGGCTGTTCGTCTGCTGGTCCGCGAAGTGCTCCAGGAGCTGGGCTACTTCCCCGTCGAGGCGGCCGAGCCCCACGCTGCGATCCCCATCCTGGCCTCGCCGACGCCGTTCGATCTTCTGATCTCGGATGTCGGCCTGCCAGGGATGAATGGCCGAGAACTCGCCGAGGTCGCCCGCGCGCACCGACCGGATCTGCCGATCCTGTTCATCACCGGCTATGCGGAAAACGCGACGATCCGCGCCGACTTCCTGGGCGCCAACATGTCGATGGTGGCCAAGCCGTTCCGCCTGGAGGAGCTGGCCGCCAAGATCAACGAAATGGTGACGGTCTCAGCCTGAGGTCGCCCGGCGCTTGCGCCACTTCCAGAACAGCAGGCCCATGGCGGCGATGGCGAGGCCCGCCAGCACCGGCTCCAGCATCCCTTCTGGCAGCAGGCTCAGGCCCTGTGCGGCCAGATAGCCCGGCGCGAGCATCACGGGAATCCACAGGACTGCGCCGATCAGATTGGCGATCTGGAACTGGGTGCGACGCATTTTCAGCATGCCGGCGGCTAGCGGAACCAGTGAGCGTATGGGGCCGGTGAATCGGCCGATCACCATGGTCAGCATCCCGGCCTTGCGGATGAACAGGCGCGCGCGGGCGATAGCGCGACGACGGCGCTTGAGCATCCGATGGCGCAGGGCCGACGGGCCCATCCAACGGCCGAGCTCATAAGAGACGGCGTCGCCGAGCACCGCGCCGAGGATGGCGTAGAGCAGCAGAGGGCCTGGCTCCAGCAGGCCCGCGCCCAGCATCGCGCCGATGGCCAGGAGCATGGGCGTCGAGGGAACGAAGAAGCCGACGAAGGCCAGGCTCTCGGCGAAGACCAGCAGGCCGATGACCAGGCCGGCCTGCTCTGGATGGTCTTGCAGCAGCGACGTCAGGCCGCCTTGGAAGCCGCCTGCGGCGTCAGCTTGGATCATGCCGCAGATAAGGCCCGCGCCGTGGCGCAGGTTCCAGCACGCACTTCAGATCAGGGATTTTCAGTGGGGTCGGGCATCTCCTCCGCCGGTTCGCCGAGGTCGGTTTCAGGGGCGGTGGGATGGCCGATCTTCTTCACATAGGCCTTGTGCTCATCGACGATGCCGCTGGACTCGGGCCGCGACTCCTCGGCGCCGATGCCGAAGGCCTGGGCGCCCGGGCGGGTCTGGCCAGGCGTGTCGCTGGTGCGTTCGGTGGAGGAGGCGGGCGGCTTGGGGTGTTCGGCCATGGGGTCTCCTTGGATGGTCCCGTTCAACCCCTGCGCGCTGGGACTCGTTCCGTCAGACAGGCTGCATTAACCTTCCTCATGGAAAATCTGCGGACCTCTTACTGGAGTTTCGATATGTCGGCCGACCTGCGCCCGGCGAAGGATGACCTGACCCAACAGCTGTCCGCCATGTTCCAGCAGCTTCAGTCACGACCTGTGCCGGACTCCATCATGTCCGTGGTCGACCAGCTGGATGGCGATACCGAGAGCGATCTGGCGCCGCCGCCGCTGCAAGTTGCTAGCGGGACCTGACCGCGTCTGGGGGGCCCGGGGCCGGGTCCGAGGACTCGGTGTCCTCCATGATCTTGACCAGTCGATTGCGCGCCCGGTTCACCCGGCTCTTGATGGTGCCGACGGCGCAGCCGCAGATTTCGGCCGCCTCTTCGTAGCTGAGCCCCGCCGCGCCCACCAGGATCAGCGCCTCGCGATGTTCATCGGGAAGCTGGGCGAGGCCGGCCTGCAAATCCTGCATGGCGACGCTCCAGTCCTGACTTGGCGGCGTTTTCAGCTGCTTGGCGTAGTCGCCATCCTCGTCGCGCACCTCGCGGCGTCGGCGGGCGATCTGGGTGTAGTAGGTGTTGCGCAGAATGGTGAAGAGCCAGGCGCGCAGATTGGTCCCCGGCTCGAACTTGTCGCGGTTGGACCAGGCCTTGATCAGGGTGTCCTGCACCAGATCGTCAGCGTCCGATCCATTGTGGGTCAGAGACCAGCCGAAGGCGCGCAAGGCCGGGATCATCGCCACCACGGCGTCCCGCCATCCGTCGCGCGTCATCTGGGAGCCTTCGCTCGACACACCTACTCCTTAAGGGTCGACCTTGGTGGGCGATCGGCCGCCCGGCCAATCCCCCAAACGTGGCCGGGAGTCTTCCGTTCCGGGTTGCGCCAGGGGGGCCGAGGACCAACCTAAGGGAACAGGGCGCGCCCGATCGGCGTTCGTCCTTGAACCTTCGCATTGGCGAAGGCGCGCGGCCGGCTGGCTTTGCGGAACCGGGATGGGGAGGGGTGGAATGGCGCCTTCGGACGACGCAACCATGACCTTCGCGGCCCAGGACGCGCCAGCTCATGCGCGACTGGAACGGTACTTGGCCGCCCGGGCGCGAACCGAGCATCTGGTCCGCGACCTTTCCCCGGAAGACCAGCTGGCCCAGTCCATGCCCGACGCCAGCCCGACCAAATGGCATCTGGCCCACACCACCTGGTTTTTCGAGACCTTCCTGCTGACGCCTCATCTGCCGGCCTATCGCGTCTTCGACGAGCGGTTCGGCTTCCTGTTCAACTCCTATTACGAGGCTCTGGGACCCCGTCAGCCACGACCTCAGCGGGGTCTTCTGACCCGCCCCTCCCAGGAGCGGGTGATGGCCTATCGCGCCCATGTGGACGAGGCGATGACTCGCCTGCTGCTGTCTGGCGCGTCGGACTTCGCGGACCTGTTCGATCTGGGCCTCGCCCATGAGGAACAGCATCAGGAGTTGATCCTGATGGACGTCCTGCACCTGTTCGCCCAGTCGCCGCTGAAGCCCGCCTATGGCCGCAGCGCGGTCACGGGCCTGGCCGCAGATCCTGGTCCCCTTGGATTTCAGAGCTTCGAGGGCGGTCTGGTCGAGGTCGGCCATCACGGGCCGGGCTTCGCCTTCGACAATGAGGGGCCGCGCCACAAGACCTATCTGGCGCCCTACAGCCTGGCCGACCGTCTGGTGACCAACGGCGAATGGCTGAGCTTCATGGCCGACGGGGGCTATGAGCGCGCGGAACTCTGGCTGTCCGACGGCTGGGCCCGGGTCCAGGCCGAGGGGTGGCGTGCGCCCTTCTACTGGCAGGAGGCCGAGGCCGGCACCGGTTGGAGCGCCATGAGCCTGCAGGGCCTGCGTCCTGTCGACCCGCACCTGCCGGTGGCCCATCTCAGCTATTTCGAGGCCGACGCCTTCGCCACCTGGGCGGGCGCGAGGTTGCCCACCGAAGCCGAGTGGGAGCACGCCGCGGCCCAGCTTCCCCGGCGGGGCAACTTCCTCGACCGGGCGACGCCGGCGCCGAGCGCCGCCAGCGGATCTGGCCTGCGCCAGATGTTCGGCGATCTCTGGGAATGGACCCGCAGCGCCTATGGCCCCTATCCCGGCTTCGCCCCGGCCGAAGGCGCGGTGGGCGAGTACAATGGCAAGTTCATGAGCGGCCAGATGGTGCTACGCGGCGGGGCCTGCGTGACGCCGGCCGGCCATGTGCGGGCCACCTACCGCAACTTCTTCCACCCGCATCAGCGGTGGATGTTCTCCGGGCTGCGCCTGGCCAAGGATGGCGCCGCGCCCAAGCCTGCGCGTCGCCGCAGCGCGTTCGAGGCCGATGTCCTCTCGGGGCTGGCGCGGCGGCAGAAGGCGATATCGCCGAAGTACTTCTATGACGCCGAGGGCTCGCGGCTGTTTGAGGATATCTGCGGGCTGCCGGAATACTATCCGACGCGCACAGAGCTCGCCCTGCTCAAGGACGTCGCCGCCGAGGTGGCCGCTTTTATCCCGCCCGACGCCGTCCTTGTGGAGTTCGGCAGCGGCGCCAGCCTCAAGACTCGCGAAATCCTCGACCACGCCCCGCAGGTGGCGGTCTACACCCCCATCGATATCAGCCCCAGCGCCCTGGATGAGGCCGTGGCCAGCCTCTCGGCCGACTATCCGAGCCTGGCTGTCGCGCCCCTGGCGGACGATTTCACCACGGCTCTGGACCTGCCGGCCCAGGCCCAGGGGCGCCCGGCAGTGGGGTTCTTCCCCGGCTCGACCATCGGCAATCTGACGCCGGAGGAGGCCGTGGAGTTCCTGGTCAATGCGCGCCACCTGCTAGGGGACGGCGCGCGCTTCCTGGTGGGCGCCGACCTGGTCAAGGGCGAAGACGTCCTGGTGGCGGCCTATGACGATGCGCAAGGGGTGACGGCGGCATTCAATCTGAACCTGCTGGTGCGGATGAACCGCGAGCTGGCCGCCGACTTCGACCTTTCCGCCTTCTCACATCGCGCGCTCTGGAACGCCGATCAGGCCCGGATTGAAATGCATCTGGTGTCCAGCAAGGCCCAGAGCGTGCAGGTCGCCGGTCGCCGCTTCGATTTCGCCGCCGGCGAGACCATCCACACGGAGAACTCGCACAAATTCACGCCAGAGCGGCTGGAAGCTCTGGCGGCTAAGGCCGGATGGCGAATGGAGCGGCGTTGGATCAGTCCAGAGCCGGCATTTGGGATTTTTCTGCTGAGCGCCTGAAACGCGCGGGAGGCGAGTGGCCCCAATCACCTCTGGCGCGCTTCAGGATGTTCAGCCTCGGCTGGGCGGTTCAGGCTCAGGGCCTGAACCTCGCCGCGTTCAGGATTCCGGCGTTTCGTCGGTTTCGCGGCGACCGCCTCCGCGCGACGCCTCGCCGCCCTTCCGTCCGGCCGAGGCGGCCAGATCACGGTCTTTGGCGAAGCTGCGCTTCTCGCCGGGCACGCTGGCGCCACCCTTGCGCGCGATTTCTCGACGGCGCTCAGGGTTCATGGCGGCGAAGCCGCGACGGGCGCGGGGGGGGGTTTGGTCGGCAATGCTCATCAGGGTCACTCCTTGCAGGCGGCGTCGGAACTCTCGCCCGACGCTCCGGATCCGGAGGGCCGCGTAAGGCTCCGCTCTAGCAACCCGCGAATCGCATCTGAGGTTGCGTCGCCGAATCTCGGAATTTTTACAGAGGCATCCCGGTAACCCGCCGGCTGCGCCCCGTCCCGCGCCTTCCGCTAACCGGGCAAAGTCACCCGCGCCGTCAGTCCGCCGCCGGGGCGGTTGACCATGGTCACATCGCCCCCGTGGCTGCGGGCGATGGAGCGCACGACGGCCAGGCCGAGGCCAATCCCGCCGGTGCCGCGGCTGCGGGAGGGCTCGCGGCGGTAGAAGGGCTCGAAGACCCGCTCGATCTCGGCTTCGGGAATGCCGGGGCCTTCGTCGTCGATCTCGATGATGACGGCGCGCTCGCCGGTGATCACCCGCGCCCGGCCCCGATCACCGAACTTGACCGCGTTTTCCACGAGATTGGTGACCAGCCGGCGCAAGGCCACGGGATCGCCCTCGATGACCACCTTCTCGGCCCGCTCGACCTCGATGGCTGCGCCCGTCTCGGCCATTTCATCGCAGACGCTTTCCACCAGTGAGGCCAGTTCCAGCTTGGTGCGCTGGCCAGGACGGGTGGCGTCGCGGACGAAACCCAAGGTGGCGGCGACCATGGCCTCCATCTGGTCGATGTCCGACGCCATCTTGGCCCGCTGGTCTTCCGGCGCGTTCTCGATCCGGAAGCGCAGGCGCGTCAGGGGGGTGCGCAGGTCGTGGGCGATGGCGCCGACCATGGCGGTGCGGTCCTGAACATAGCGGCGCAGGCGCTCCTGCATCTGGTTGAAGGCCCGGGCGGCGACGGCGATTTCGGCCGAGCCGCGGATGGTGAGCGGCGGAGCCTCCGGATCGCGGCCCAGACGCTCGGCGGCCTCGGCGAACAGACGGAACGGCTTCGACAGGCGCCGGGCGAACATCCAGGCGATCGGCGCCATGACCAGGGCCGACAGCAGGAACCAGAGCATGACCCGCTGTTGCCAGACATTCAGCCCCAGGCCGCGCTGAGGTCGCACCACGGCCCACCGGCCGTCCGGCCGCTGCATGGCGATCTCGAACGGCGCCACCAGGAACCGGTCTTCGACGCCTTCGCCGCCGGCGCGCTCCATCCGGTCGCGGACGATGCGAAAGACACGGCGGTCGGAGATGGGCAGGCGGTAGGTCTTGGCGATGACGATGGCGCTGGGCGCCACGCCCAGGTCCTCGGCGAGCTTGTCTCTCGCCCACATCATGCTTTCGGCGGTCGACTGGCCTTCAGGCGGGGCGTCGGCGAGGTGGAACTGAAGATCGCGCCGTTCGATCAGCTCGCCCGGGCGACCCTGCAGGGCGGCGGCGATCTCCGAGAAGCGGTAGAAGTCCGGCACCGGCGGCGGCAGGTTGAACAGCAGGAAGACGCTGATCGCCTGGGCGGTGATCAGGCTGACCCCCACCAGCATCAGGACCTGGACAAACAGAGACGCCGTGGGGCGGCTGGCTCGGCTCACGGACGCTTCACCCGCGGGGTGAACATATAGCCTTCGTTGCGGAGGGTGCGGATCAGGTCGTGGCCCCCGCCGTCGTCAAGCTTTCGGCGCAGGCGGCTGATCTGCACGTCGATCGCCCGGTCGAAGGCGTCGGAGGTCGGCCCGCGGGCGAAGTCCAGGAGCTGATCGCGGGTCAGCACCCGCTGGGGCCGCTCGACAAAGGCGCGCAGCAGGGAGAACTCCCCGCTGGACAGGTTCACCACCACCCCCTGCGGCGAGCGCAGTTCGCGCCGGACCAGATCGAGCCGCCAGCCGGCGAATTCACAGGCCGCGCCCAGGTCATCGCCCGACCCCCGCTGTTCGGCCCGGCGCAGGATGGCGCGGATGCGAGCCAGGAGTTCGCGTGGATTGCAGGGCTTGGAAAGATAGTCGTCGGCGCCCAGCTCCAGGCCGACGATCCGGTCGGTGTCCTCGCCCATGGCCGAGAGCATGATGATCGGCGGGGCCTCGCCCACGGCCAGACGGCGGCAGATGGCCAGGCCATCCTCTCCCGGCAGCATGACGTCCAGCACGATCAGGTCGACGGGCTCGCGCTCCAGCGCCTGCTCCATCTCACGCGCATCGCCGGCGGTGGTCACCGAATAGCCATGGCGGCCGAGGAAATCGGAGACCACGTCGCGGATGCCGGGGTCGTCATCGACCATCAGGATCCGCGCGGTGGGGCCGGGCGCGTCGGTGAGCGTTGTCTGCATGCGAGCCATTTTCGCCCTCCGGGGTAACCGTCAGATTTCACGCCTGTAAAAGGCGCATGCGTGGTTTCAGCGCGCCAGGACCTGATCGGCGACGAAGGGATTGGTCTGGCGTTCGGCGCCGAAGCTGGACATCGGTCCATGGCCGCAGACAAAGCGCACATCGTCGCCCAGCGGCCAGAGCTTGCCGGTGATGGCGTCGATCAGGTCCTGATGACTGCCACGGGGGAAGTCCGTGCGGCCGATGGAGCCCTGAAACAGCACGTCGCCGACCTGGGCGAAGCGCGCCTGACGGTGGAAGAACACTACATGGCCCGGGGTATGGCCCGGACAGTGATAGACCTCGAACTCGGTCTCGCCGAGCTGCACCACATCGCCGTTCTCCAGCCAGCGATCGGGCGTGAAGGAGCGGGCCTCGGGCATGCCCCAGCGGGCGCCGTCTGCGTCCATCTGTTCGATCCAGAAGGCGTCGTCGCGATGGGGACCCTCGATGGGGACGCCGGTGGCGGCCTTCAACGCGGCGGTTCCGCCGGCATGATCCAGGTGCCCGTGGGTGATCCAGATTTTCTCCAACGTCAGGTCGTGATCCTTGAGCGCTTGGAGCAGGCGAGGGACCTCGCCGCCGGGATCGATGATCGCCGCCTTCTTCGTCCTGGCGCACCAGACGATGGTGCAGTTCTGCGCGAGCGGCGTCACCGGCGCGATCAGGGCGCGGATGGGCGGTTCCGATGGGTTCAAGGGCGTTGGCCTCCGCATTTCGGAGCATTGTTCATGTTTCCCGCGGCGGGGAAAAGGGCCTCGCTTGAGAGCGATTGCCGGACTCTGCGGGCCGTGCATTGGTTCGGCCATTCGGGCGGCGTTGTGCTACGCCCGTTGGGACGCGTCCTGCGGTGAAGATATTCGCAAAAAAGCCCATTGAAGTGCTTCTCGCCCAGGCGGCGGAACAGGGGGAGCACACGCTAAAACGAAGCCTCGGGCCGGTCAGTCTGACCGCGCTTGGCATCGGGTCGGTCATCGGGGCCGGCATATTCGTCCTGACCGGCCAGGCGGCCGAGGCCCATGCAGGACCCGCCATCACCATCTCATTCATCATCGCCGGGCTAGTCTGCGCCCTGGCGGCGCTTTGCTATGCGGAGCTGGCCTCGACCATTCCGGTGGCGGGATCGGCCTACACCTACGCCTACGCCACCGTCGGCGAGTTTTTCGCCTGGATCATCGCCTGGGACCTGATCGTCGAATACCTGTTCGCCGGGGCGACCGTCGCCGTCGGCTGGTCAGGCTATTTCGTGGGCATGATGGCGGACTTTGGCGTGCTGATACCGGCGGCCTGGAGCCAGGCGCCCTATCTCGTGAACGACGCTCACCAGCTGGTCGCCACCGGCGCCATCCTCAATGTTCCGGCCATGGCCGTCATTGGGATCACGGCGGCGGTGCTGATCGCCGGCATCACGGAATCGGCGGTGTTCAACAACGCCATCGTGCTTCTGAAGGTCTCGGTGGTGCTGCTCGTGATCATCTTCGGATTCCTCTATGTGAACCCGGCCAACTGGCAGCCCTTCATTCCCGCCGAAACCACGGACCCGATCACCGGGGCGTCGAAGTACGGGCTGGGCGGGATATTCGCCGCGGCCGGGGTGATCTTCTTCGCCTATATCGGCTTCGAGACCATCTCGACGGCGGCGCAGGAGACGAAGAACCCCCAGCGGACGCTGCCCATCGGCATCCTCGCCTCCCTGGCCATCTGCACCGTGCTCTACATCCTGATGAGCCTGGTGATCACCGGCCTTGCGCCCTACACGACCCTGAACGTGCCGGCCCCGGTCTATGTGGCGGTGGACAATGTCGGACCGCAGCTCGCCTGGCTGAAGCCGGTGGTGACCATCGGCGCCACGGTGGGCCTCGCCTCGACGATCATGGCGCTGCTCTATGGCCAGTCGCGGATTTTCTACGCCATGTCCCGCGACGGCCTGTTGCCGCCGATCTTCTCCAAGGTGCATCCCAAGCGGCGCACCCCCTGGGCCGGCACCGCGCTCACGGCCATTTTCGCCGGCCTCATGGCCGGGCTGTTTCCCATCGGCCTGCTGGGCGAGCTGGTGTCGGTCGGCACCCTGCTGGCCTTCTCGATGATTTGCGGCGCAGTGCTCTATCTGCGGGTCACGCGGCCGGACCTGCCGCGGGCCTTCAAGACTCCGCTGGTGTGGCTGGTGGCGCCGGGCGGCATGCTGGCCTGCCTCTATCTGATCTCCAGCCTGCCGGCGGCGACCTTCGTGCGGCTGGTGGTGTGGCTGGCGATCGGGATCGTGGTCTATTTCGGCTACGCCTACTGGCACTCGCGCTACCACGAGAAGACCGTGGGCGCGGCGCAATAGGCCCCAGGCGAGGCCGCCGGGGCCGGGGAAGGCGACCCCCGGTTCCGGCGGCCTTCGGGCGCCCCGGCTTGATTGTTCGTCCGACGCTGGCCAAGGTCGCGGTTTCGGCGTCCCACGGACGTGTCTAACCGCGGGAAATCCTCATGGTCGCCAACCTTGCCACCGCCGGTCAGCCCCACTGGTCATCCAAGGCGGCCTTCGTGCTGGCCGCCGTCGGCTCGGCCGTGGGCCTCGGCAATCTCTGGCGCTTCCCTTCCGAGGCCGGCGCCAATGGCGGCGGGGCATTCGTCTTAATCTATATTCTTTGCGTGGCCCTCATCGGCGCGCCGCTGCTTCTGGCCGAAACCCTGATCGGTCGCCATGGCCAGCGCTCGACCGTGGCGAGCGCCGTTCTGCTGGCCCGGCAATCCAAGGCCAGCAGCGCCTGGGCCGGGCTGGCGGTGATCGGCATGATCGCCAACTATGTGATCCTCACCTTCTACAGCGTGGTCGCCGGCTGGGTGCTCTATTATGTCGGCACATCGGGCGCCGACGTCGCTCGCACGATCATGGCGGGTCAGCCCTTCGCGGGCGCCTATTCCAATCTGAGTGTCGAGGAGGTGAGGGGGCAGATGCCGGCCCTGTTCGCCAATCCGCTGCAGATGAGCCTGACCCATCTTCTGTTCGCCGCCGCCACGACCTTCGTGGTCGCCCGCGGGGTGAAGGGCGGCATCGAGGTGGCGGCCACCTGGCTGATGCCGGCCTTCTTCGTGCTGCTGGTGGCGATCACCATCTATGCCGGGATCAGCGGTGACTTCGCCGCCGCCGTGGCCTTCCTGTTCACCCCGGACTTCAGTCGCGCCCTTCAGCCCCAGGTGCTGAACTCGGCCCTGGGTCAGGCCTTCTTTTCCTTGAGCCTTGGGGGCGGGGCCATGATCGCCTATGGCGCCTATGCGTCGCGCGACACCAATCTCGGCCAGACCTCGGGTTTCATCTCGGCCGCCGACACCGCGGTCGCCATCATTGCCGGCCTGGCGATCTTTCCCATCGTGTTCAGCGTCGGCCTGACGCCGGACGCTGGCCCGACGCTCATGTTCCAGACCCTGCCGGCAGCGTTCCACAGCATGCCGGGCGGCGCCCTGGTGGGACTGGCCTTCTTCCTCCTGGCCCTGTTCGCCGCCTTGACCTCTTCGGTGTCGCTGCTGGAGATCTCGACGGCCTATTTCGTGGAGCGGTTCAAGGCCAGCCGGGTGGTGGTGGCGAGCCTGCTGGGCGCCAGCCTCTTCGTGATCGGGATGATCTCGGTGTTGTCGTTCAATGTCTGGGCCGATCACCGGCCGCTGGCCTTCCTGCCCGGCTTCGAGAACGCCAACTGGTTCGACGCCTTTGACGGGGTGACCGGCAAGATCCTGCTGCCGTTGTCGGGACTGATCACCGCGGTGTTCATCGGCTGGATCGCCGACCGCAAGCTGGTGGACGGCGAGACCGGCCTGGGCGGCGGCCCGCTGCTGCCCGTCTGGCGCTTCCTGATCGCCTGGCTCTGCCCCATCGCGGTGTTCCTGATCCTGCTCTTTGGCCTCTTCCCCCAGCTGATCAGCTGAGCGGATCACCAAGGGTCGTATCCTTGAGCGCCATGCTGCCGATCCATGACGTCCTGGGCGCGGTGAACGACGCCCTGGCGACGGGGACCCGCGCCGTGCTGGTCGCCCCGCCGGGCGCCGGCAAGACCACGGTCACCCCGCTCTCCCTGCTGGAGGCGCCCTGGCTCGACGGCGGCCGCATCATCATGCTGGAGCCGCGGCGCCTGGCGGCCCGGGCCGCCGCCGAACGCATGGCCGCGACGCTTGGCGAGGCCGTGGGCGAGACGGTCGGCTTTCGCGTGCGCATGCAGTCCAAGGTCTCCGCCCGCACCCGCATCGAGGTGGTCACCGAAGGCGTCTTCACCCGGATGATCCTGGCCGACCCCGGCCTGTCGGGGGTGGCCTGCGTGATCTTCGATGAGTTTCACGAGCGCAGCCTGGACGCCGACCTGGGCCTGGCCCTGGCGCTGGATGCGCAAGGCCTGCTGCGCGACGATCTGCGCCTGCTGGTGATGTCGGCCACCCTGGATGGGGCGGCTGTGGCGCGGCTTATGGCCGGCGCTCCGGTGATTGAGAGCCTGGGACGGACCTTTCCGGTGGAGACCCGCTATCTCGGCCGCAGCGAGCCCCTGCGTCTGGAGGACGCTGTGGTCCGGGCCATCGAGCGCGCCCTGGCCGAGGAGACCGGCGGGGTCCTGGTCTTCCTGCCGGGCCAGGGCGAGATCCTGCGCACCGCCCAGAGACTGGGGGAGCGGCTGCGGCGCGACGACGTGCTGGTCACGCCCCTCTATGGCGCTCTCGATCCCAAGGCCCAGGACCGGGCCGTAGCGGCGCCCCCGCCGGGAGTGCGCAAGGTCGTCCTGGCCACCTCCATCGCCGAGACCAGCCTGACGCTGGAAGACGTCCGGGTGGTGATCGATGGCGGTCAGGCTCGTGTGCCGCGCTTCGATCCCGCCAGCGGCCTGACGCGGCTGGCCACGGTGCGGGTCAGCCGTGCCGCCGCCGACCAGCGGCGCGGGCGGGCCGGCCGGACGGCGCCCGGCGTCTGCTACCGCCTGTGGGACGAGGCCGAAACCCGCGCCCTGCCGGCCTTCGCCGATCCGGAAATCCTCGACGCCGACCTGTCGGGTCTGGCCCTGGACATGGCCCGCTGGGGGGCGAAGTCGGCCGATGATCTGGCCTTTCTCGATCCGCCGCCAAAGGCCGCCCTGGCGGAGGCCCAGGCCCTGCTGCGCCGGTTGGAGGCGGTGGATGCGGCTGGCGTGCTGACCCCGCACGGCGAGGCCTTGGCCGACATGCCCCTGCCGCCGCGATTGGCGCATATGGTCCTGCGGGCCGCCGAGCATGGCCAGGCGCTGCGGGCGGCGCGCATCGCCGCCCTGGTCACCGAGCGCAGTCTGGGCGGCCGCGAAGCCCATCTGACCCACCGGCTTGAGGCCTTCGACCGCGACGGCTCCCCCCGCGCCCGGGACGCCCGCGCCCTGGCCGACCGCTGGGTCCGAGGGACCAGGGCGGGCAAGGGCGCGCCGCTCAGCGACGGCCAGATGCTGGCGCTCGCCTATCCCGAGCGGGTGGCCAAGGCGCGGGGGCCCTTGGGGGAGTTCCAGCTGGCCACTGGCCGCGGCGCCTTCATCGAGCCCGGCGACGTGCTGGCCCGCGAGCCCTGGCTGGCGGTGGCCGAACTGGGCGGCGGGGATCGCAGAGATCGTATCCTGCTGGCCGCGCCCCTGACGCAGGACGAAATCCTCGAAGCCTTCGCCCCCATCCTGGAGACCGAGGATCGTGTCGAGGAAAGCCCCGGTGGCCGGATCCGCGTGCGCCGCCTGACGCGGCTAGGCCGGCTCGCCCTGCACGAAAGCCTCGATGACAATCCGCCGGCTGAGGTGGTGGCCCAAGCCCTGGCCGCGCGCCTGCGGCGGGAGGGGCTGGGCGCCCTGCGCTGGGGGACGGCGGCGACAGCGCTTCGCAAGCGCGTCGCCTTCCTGCGCGAAACAGATGCGCAGACCTGGCCGGATCTGTCGGATCAGGCGCTCGTGGCGCAGCTCGACGACTGGCTGACGCCACTGCTGCACGGCCTTCGCGGGCTCGCCGACCTGACGCCCGACCTGCTGGACGGCGCCCTGCGCAGCCTTGTGCCCTGGGACCTTCAGCGACGGCTGGAGGCGGAGCTTCCCACCCATTGGACGGCGCCGACAGGCAACCGGGCGCAGATCGACTATGAGGCCGAGGGCGGCCCGCGAGTGGATATCCGCGTGCAGGAGGTGTTCGGGTTGAACGAGCACCCGATGGTGGCCGGGCGGCCTTTGACGCTGGCGCTGCTGTCGCCGGCCCGGCGGCCGATCCAGTTGACCCAGGACCTGCCGGGCTTCTGGCGCGGCTCCTGGCGCGATGTGCGGGCCGATATGCGCGGCCGCTTTCCCCGCCATCCCTGGCCGGAAGATCCGTCCGTCGCCGACCCGACCACCCGGACCAAGCCGCGGAGCTAGCTTGCGGCGTAGATCATCACGCCGGTGGCCACTGACAGGTTCAGGCTATCGGCCCGGCCGCGCATGGGGATCTTGACGTTGACGTCGCAGAGCGCGGCCATGTCCGGCGGCAGGCCCTGCTGCTCATTGCCCATCAGGATCAGGGCCGGGTGGACGTAGCCTGCGCTGCGATGGTCGACCTCGGCGCTCAGAAGGGTGCCGACCACTGAGCCTGGCCAGTCGCGGCGCCAGGCGGCGAACTCGGCTTCGGTGGCGAGGACGATGGGCACGGCGAAGATCGAGCCCATGGTCGCCCGAACCGCCTCCACCGAATAGGGATCGCAGCATTCCCCCACCAGCACGACCGCGCCGCAGCCGGCGGCGTCGGCGGTGCGGATGATGGTCCCCAGATTGCCCGGATCGCGCACCCGGTGCAGGGCGACCCAGGCCTTGGCGGTCCGGGGCTCCAGCGAGGTGAGGGGGGTGAAGACCTGGCGGAAGACGCCCACCACCGCCTGGGGATTATCCCGCCGGGAGACCTTGGCGAGGATGTCCTGGGTCACCTCGATGACCTCGCCGCCGGCCCTGTCGGTCGCCTGGGCTGCGGCGCGCAGCAGGGGATGGTCGGCGGCCTCGCGTCCAAAGAGCAGGATCTCCGGCGCGTGGCCCGTCTCCACGCCCTCGGTGACGTTCTTCAGGCCCTCGGCCACAAACAGGCCGGTCTCATCCCGAGTCTTGCGCTGGTGAAGGGCGCGGACGGCCTTGACCGTGGGATTGGTCAGGGAGGTGACGGTCCGCCCGCTCACGAGGCCCACCGGGCGTAGAAGGATAGGCCGATCTCCCGCTCGCCGGACTGCTCCGACAGCGCCAGCTCGCCCCATTCGATGGTCCCACCGCGTGTCGCCAAGCGCTCGGACAGCAGGCCCGCTAGGGCCGCGCCGGAAATCCTGGCCGCATAAGCATTCAGTATAAGGAAGGAGGCTTTTTCCGAGAGAAGTTCGGCGCATAGGGCCGAAAGCTCCGGCAGATCCTCGAACAGCCGCCAGACCTCGCCCGTGGGGCCGCGGCCGTACTTCGGCGGATCCAGAATGATCCCCTCATAGCGCGAGCCCCGGCGGACCTCGCGCTGCACATAGCGGCGGGCGTCCTCGCAGATCCAGCGGATCGGCCGGTCCGCCAGCCCCGACAGCTCGGCGTTTTCCCGCGCCCAGGCGATAGCCTTCTTGGAGGCGTCCACATGGGTCACCGCCGCCCCGGCCGAGGCGCAGACCAGGCTGGCCACGCCAGTATAGCCGAACAGGTTGAGGACGCGGGGCGGCTCGGCCGCGGCCTGGGCGTCGCTACGGATGCGCGCCTCCAGCCATTCCCAGTTGGCCGCCTGCTCCGGAAAGAAGGCCAGGTGACGGAAGGCGGTGAAGCGGGCGTTGAACCTCGCCTGGCGCCACGACATGGGCCAGGAGTCCTGCAGCTTGCCCTGGAAACGCCAGCGGCCGGCGTCCTCCTCGTCGCTGGGATCGAACACCGCATCGGCCCTGGCCCAGGTCGCAGCGTCCAGGCGCGGGGTCCACAGGCACTGGGGCTCGGGGCGCACCACGGTGTAAGGGCCGTAGCGCTCCAGCTTCCTGCCATCCCCGGAATCCAGCAGGGCATAGTCGGCCCAGCCGGTGGTGCGCATCACGCCGGGGGTCTCGGCGACGGTGGGGCGGGATGAAGTCATGGGCTTCGCTTACGAAAAAGCCGCCCACGGCGCCAGGGGATGAAATCCTATAGGGTCCGGTATGGCGCCTGACGGCTGAAAAATCTGGATAATCCAGCCCGGGGTTGTCAGGTGGTCGAAATTGGTTTCCGGTGTTCAGGTGTATTTGAGGGGGATTTGGGTTTGGTAGGCGTCAGCACCACACGGCGTCGCTCGGCGCGTAAAGCCAAGGGCGACGGCCATCTGCGTCGGGCTGAGATTCTTGAGGCGGCCGAGCGTATCTTCGTAGCCGAGGGCTATGAGGGCGCGACCATTCGCCGGATCGCCGACGAGGTGGGGGTGTCGTCCACGGCGCTCTACATGCATTTCCAGGACAAGGCCTGCATCCTGCTGGAGATTTGCCAGGGAGCCATGCAGGAGCTTCTGGATCGCAACAATCAGATCGCCGAGCGCCCGCTCGACGCGGTCAGCCGCACCCGCATGATGCTCGACGCCTATATGCGTTGGGGGTTCGAGCATCCCAACGCCTATCAGCTGGTGTTTTCGGCGGTGCGGCCCTTGCCCCAGGGGTCCGACGCGGCTTCGGAACTGGGGGCCGGCTGCTACGACTCGTTCAGCGGCGTGGTCCGCGAAATCGCCGCCGAGGGCCGCTTGCGCCTGGGGGACGCCGACAGCGCCAGCCAGGCGCTCTGGGCCGCCTGCCACGGGGTGGTGGCCCTGCGCCTCTCGCGCCCCAACTTCCCCTGGCAGCCGGTGGACGACCTGATCCACGTGACCATCGAAGGCCTGCTGGCCGGCATTACGATCGATTAGGACCGAGGAGGCTGGCTATTGGGCCCCGGTCGCCTGGGCGGTGGAATAGCCGTAGCCGCCCCGGGCGAGATCCTGCGAGAGCGTGATCTTGGCCGTGCCGTTGTTCTGCCGCGCCCGATAGACCTGCGCGCCCTCCATCACCCGCATCACATAGTTGCGCGTCTCGGAGAACGGGATGCATTCGACGAAGTCGATAGGGTCGGTGCCGGCGCCGCGGGGATCGCCGCAGAAGCCGATCCACTGGGAGGGCCGCCCCGGACCGGCGTTATAGGCGGCGATGGCCAGGGGATAGGAGCCGCTGAACTGCCGGAGCATCTGGGCGATATAGGTCTGACCCAGCTGCATATTGTAGTCGGGATCATCCAGCATGTTGGCCGAGTATGAGAGGCCGATCTGGCGGGCCACGATCTGGGCCGTGCCCGGCATCACCTGCATCATGCCCCGGGCGCCGGCGGGCGAACGGATCAGGGGATCAAATCCGCTCTCCTGGCGGGTGATGCTCATGGTCAGCGCAAGCTCCGGCGCATTCGACACCTGGGGCGGCGTGCGCTGCGGATAGCCGCGCAGGGGCAGGACGTGGCCCAGGGTGGCGGCGCCGCGCACCACCAGCATCGAGCCGGTCTGGTCGCCATAGCCGCGGGCCATATCGACGATCAGGGCCTGCTCGGCGGCGTTGGGCACGGTGTCCTTCAGGTGCAGGGCGAAGGTGCGGAACAGGCCGGCCTCGCCGATCTCCTGCAGGCGCCGCGCGGCGCGCACTACGTCGCGACCCTCGAAGCGGGCGCGGTCGAACTCGGTGATCTCGGGCTCCGGCGGCAGGGTCATGGTCCCGTCGCCCACCTTCTCGCCGGCCAGCTGGCCGTAGAAGGTCGTGTTGTGCTCGCTGGCCGCGCGATAGAAGCTCTGGGCGCCGGCCGCGTCCCCCATGGCCTCATGCGCCCGGCCCCGCCAGTAGAGGGCGCGGCCCCGGGTGATGGGCGAAGAACCGATCTCGGCGATGGCGGCGAAGTGCCGGTCGGCCAGCTCGGCGTTGTTCAGCCGGCGAAGCGCGATCCAGCCGGCGTAGAATTCGGCTTCGGCCGCCGAGGCCCCCACGGTCAGGCCGGTATTGGCCGAGGCGCGATAGGCGTTGCGATAGTCGCCGCTCCGCAGGGCCGCCAGGGTCATCGGATAGCGTTCCCGCCAGACGCGGCTGGCCGCGGTGCTCAGCTGAGCATGCTCCGGGGGCAGGGGGGTCAGAACGTCATAGGCGCGGGACTCCTGGCCGCGGCCGCGCAGATAGGCCGCCCGCTCGAAGGCGATCCCGGGGTGGGCCGCCTGGATCGGCGTCAGGGCGGCCAGCTGGGCCTCGGCCCCTGCCGAGCCAGAGCGCAGGGCGATGCGCGCCTGCGCGATGGCCCGCTCGTCAGCCGGCAGCAGACCCAGCATGGCCTGGGCGGCGGGGCCTTGCGGCCCGTAGAGCAGTCGGTCGGCCCGGCGGACATGATCCTCGGGCCGCAGGTAGCGGCCGAACTGAGCCAGCATCGAGGCCTGGACATCGGCTTCGAACACCTCGTCACGCCAGTAGCGGCGGATCAGGGCGGTGGCTTCTGCCTCCTGGCCGGCGGCGATCTGGGCGTTGGCCAGAGCGATGGCGCCGCGGGCGGTGACGGGCTGTTCGCCGCCGAACCAGGCGATGGTCTGCTGCGGCGAGAGGCCAGAGGTCGCCAGCAGCTTTTCGGCGGTCTCCTGGCGCCCGGCGCTGCGGGGCCAGTCGGCCAGGTCGCGACGGGCTTGGTCAGCCTCGAAGAAGCCGACCGATTCGCCGGCCACATCCACCAGCGCCCAGGTGGCGATCTTGCGGGCGATGGGGTCGGACATGGCGCCGATCAGGCTGCGCGTTGCGGCCACATCGCTGCGCCGCGCGGCGGTCAGCGCCTGGCGCAGCAGCTGATTCTCGCTGGCCGAAAGGGGGGCCTGCGGCGCGCGTCGCACCGCCTCGAGCTCGATGGGCTTGGGGAAGGGGTCCTGGGCCGAGGCCGGTGGGGTTTGCGCCTGAGGGACGCCGACCACGAGGAACAGGGCCGCGGCGGTCAGAAGGGTCTTTGGCGCAAGGACGTACAAGCAGGAACTCTCCAGGTCTCACCCTATCGGATGACAGGGCGGTTGCGGGCATGGCCGCGCCGGACATATTGTCCGCGCAACATCATAGGCCGCAACAGCATGCGGCGCTTTCACGGCTTTTTGCAGACAATGTCCGAACCATTATTCAGGGGCGTGATGCCGGCCCTGGTGACCCCTTTCCGGGACGGCGCGGTGGATGAGGACGCCTTTGTGGCGCTCATCGAGCGCCAGATCAGCGGCGGGGTCCACGGCCTGGTGCCCGTCGGCACCACCGGCGAGACCGCGACCCTTTCCCATGACGAGCACCGCCGGGTGGTCGATCTGTGCATTCGCACCGCGGCCGGCCGCGTGCCGGTGATCGCCGGCGCCGGGTCCAACTCGACCCGCGAGGCCATCGAACTGGTCAAGCACGCCAAGGCCGTCGGCGCCGACGCGGCCATGGTGGTGACGCCCTACTATAATCGCCCCAGCCAGGAGGGCATGTACGCCCACTATGCGGCGATCAACGAGGCCGTGCAGTTGCCGGTGATCGTCTACAACGTGCCCTCGCGCACCGGGGTGGACATCTCCAACGACACCCTGGGCCGTCTGTCGCGCCTGCCCAACATCGTCGGCGTCAAGGACGCCACCGGCGACATGACCCGTCCGACCATGCAGCGTCTGCTGTGCGGCCAGGACTGGGTGATGCTGTCGGGCGATGATCCCAGCGCGCTGGGCTACATGGCCCACGGGGGCCACGGCTCCATCTCGGTCAGCGTCAATGTGGCGCCGGATCTGATTTCCACCTTCTACAACGCAGCCCTGAGCGGCGACTGGAAGACCGCCCTCTATTGGCAGGACCGGCTGATCCGTCTGCACAAGGCGCTGTTCACCGACGCCTCGCCTGCGCCCACCAAGTTCGCCCTGGCACATCTGGGGCTCTGCTCGGAGGAGGCGCGGCTGCCGATCGCGCCGGCCTCTGACGCCGCGCGCAAGGAAGTCCTGGCGGCCCTGCACGACGCCGGGATCGTCTAGGCGCTGGTCATGGCTGGAAAACCCATCGCCGAAAACCGGCGGGCGCGATTCGACTACTTCCTCGACGACGCCATGGAGGCGGGCCTGGCCCTGACGGGCAGCGAGGTGAAGTCCCTGCGCGCCGGCAAGGCCAATATCGCGGAATCCTATGCGGCGGTGGAGGGGCGCGACATCGTGCTGATCAACGCCGACATTCCGCCCTACGCCAAGGCCAGCCACTTCAACCATGAGCCCCGCCGGCCCCGGAAACTGCTGCTCCATCGCAAGCAGATCGACCGCCTGATCGGCGCCGTCCAGCGGGAAGGGCGCACCATCGTGCCCACCAAGCTCTATTGGAACGACAAGGGCCTGGCCAAGCTTGAGATCGCCTTGGCCAAGGGCAAGAAGCTGCACGACAAGCGCGAAACCTCGGCGGAACGGGACTGGGCCCGCGATAAGGCCCGCCTGCTGCGCGACAAGGGGTGAGCCTTTCGTCGCCAACTCCGGCGCAGATCGAGGCGATTGAGCGCGCCACCATCGCCACCGTCGCCCATGACTGTTTCGAGGTGATCGGGCCCTGGATCCTGGGCTTGCGGCCAGGCTCCATCGGCCGCGCCCACAGCGCCGCGCCGCTCGCCCACACCCTGGTCCGCGACGAGAGCCTAATCGCCCGCATCGAGGCGGCCTATCGCGCCAAGGGCATGTCGCCGGTGTTCCGGCTGCCGGATGTTGAGGGCCTGGCCAGCGTGGCCGAGGCGCTGGCGGATCGGGGCTATGCGCCGCAGCAGCCTACGATGGTGATGGCCGCTGATCTCGATCTGGTGGCCGGGTTCGCCGAGCCTGCCGGCGCGACGCAACTTGAGGCGCCGGACGAAGACTGGGCGTCGGTGTTTCTGGGCGAGGGGTTTGATCCGCAGGACGGCGCCCACCGGGTGGCCGTGCTGTCGAAGTCGCCCGGCGCGGTGTTCGCCGCCGTCCGCGACCCAGAGGGGACCCACGCGGTCGGCGCGCTCAGCCTTGCCGAGGGCTGGGCCAGTCTGCACGGCATGCGCACCCGCCGCGCCCGCCGGGGGGAGGGTCTGGCGGGACAGGTCATGGCCCGCCTCGCCCAGGCCGCCCAGGTCCAGGGCGCGACGCAGATCTTCCTGCAGGTGGAGGAGGGCAATGCGCCGGCCCGCGCCCTCTATGCCCGCGCCGGCTTCACGCCGCTGTGGCGCTATCAGTACTGGCGCAGCGCTTAGACCCTCAGTCTTCCCGTCACCCTCGCGCCTGACGCGAGGGTCCAAGAACACCGGGTTGGCCGACGTGTTCATGGATGGTCGGATCAAGTCCGACCATGACGGAGGAAGATGCGAACTGCGTCCGCAGGCAGGGGGAGCGGATCAGCCGTCCAGCAGCGTCCGGACGCGGACGAATATGTCCTCGAACATCTGCGGGGTCAGCCGTCCGGTGTTCGTGTTGAGCCGGGAGCAGTGGTAGGAATTGATCACCGTATAGGGGCCGGCCTGGAACTCAGACCCGTGGCCGCCGACGCCGGCCGAGGCCTTGAGGCCCAGCGCGCGCAGGACATTGCGCCGGGACACGTCGCCCAGGGTGACGATCACCTTCAGATTGGGCAGCTCATCCAGCCGGGCGGTCAGGAACGACCGGCAGGTGGCCTCCTCCGACGTCTCGGGCTTGTTGCCCGGCGGGGCGCAGCGCACGGCGTTGGTGATCAGGCAGTCGATCAACTCCAACCCATCGTCGGGGCGGGCCTCATAGGTCCCGCGCGCGAAGCCCAAGCGGATCAGGGTGTCGAACAGCAGCACGCCGGCGAAGTCGCCGGTGAAGGGCCGCCCCGTGCGGTTGGCGCCCATGCGGCCAGGCGCCAGGCCAACCACGGCCAGGCGGGCGCCCGGATCGCCGAACGAAGGAGCCGGACCGTTCCACCAGTCGGGATGAGCGGCGCGATTGACCTCGCGATAGGCCACCAGGCGCGGGCAGAGCGGGCAGTCGCGGGGCGGTTCGGCGGCGGAGCTCATGGCCGGCTCAGGCCTCGGCATCCGCCTCGTTCTCGCTCTCATTGTTCATCCGGCTCTCCTGGATGAACCGGGGCAGGCGCGAAGGCCGGCCGATGATCTCCGACAGATCGGCCAGGTCGATGAAGACGTCGGCCTGGCGGCGCAGATCGTCCGACGCCATCGGCGGCTGGGACTTCACGGTGGAGACCACGCTCACCCGCGAGCCCTTGCGCTGCACGGCCTCCACCAGGCAGCGGAAGTCACCGTCGCCAGAGAACAGCACCAGGTGGTCGGCGTGCTCGGCCATCTCCATCATGTCGACGGCGATCTCGACGTCCATGTCGCCGCGCCAGCGCTTGCGGCCTTGCGCGTCGGTATATTCCCGGGCGGCCTTGGTCACGAGGCGGAAGCCATTGTAGTCGAGCCAGTCCACCAGGGGACGGATCGGCGAGTATTCCTGGTCCTCCACCAGGGCGGTGTAATAATAGGCCCGCACCAGCACGCCGCGCTTGCGGAATTCCTCCAGCAGCTTGCGGTAGTCGATGTCGAAGCCGAGCCCCTTGGCCGCCGAGTACAGGTTCGCTCCGTCGATAAAGAGGGCGAGCCGGTCGGTGGGGTAGAAAGTCATAAGCGTGGAAATCCTTGAAAACGGCGCGGGACCTGGCTGGGACGAGGCGGTCGTGATCGCGCTGGGGGGCAATCTGACCGGCGATTACGGCTCTTCGGAAGCCCTTCTCGAAGCCGCCCTGGCTCGTTTCGATCAGGCGGGATTGCCTGTTCTTCGGCGATCGGGGTGGTGGCGCTCGGCCGCCTGGCCCGATCCGTCGCAGCCGGAGTATCGCAACGCTGTCGCGATTGTCGAGACGCGCCTTGAACCCCGTTCGGTTCTGCATACCCTGTTTTCAATCGAGGCGGAATTCAACCGCAATCGGGGGGAAAGGAATGCGCCCCGGACCCTGGATCTCGATCTGATCGCCCACGGCCGCCAGGTGATCGACAGCGAAGACCTGATCCTGCCCCATCCCCGCGCCCACCAGCGGCTGTTCGTCATGGGCCCCTTGGCCGAGATCGCGCCGGACTGGCGCCATCCGGTTTTGGGGCTGACGGCGCGAGAATTGGCGGCGGGAGCGAGCGTAGGGTGCGACGCGCGGAGGGCTTGAAGGGGCGTCGCTTCCCACCCCAGGAGGCTTCACCCAAGCTTGAGGCCGCTACTCCAACCGCCCGTGCGCCCTGGCGACACGCTGTCGCATGAGCTCCAAGTCGTCGCGCGAATGATAGTGGCCCGATCTGACCACACCGGCGATGCGGCCGAGATTGGCGACGTCCGACGTCGGGTTTTCCGAGAGCAGAACCAAGTCGGCGTCCTTGCCCACGGCGACGGAGCCCATGGTCGCGGTCCGGCCTAGAAACCGAGCCGGATCGCGCGTGGTCATCTGAAGGATCTTCAACGGCGACAGCCCCGCTCGGGCGAGTTCCTGAAATTCCTGTTTCATGCTCAAGCCCGGCGCCTGGTGGCTGCCGTCGGTGCCGGTCATCATCGGGACCGCCTCGTCCGCCAATACCGCCGTCAAGGCCAAGCTTCGATCGTAGCCTTCACGAAATGTCGCGCGGGAACTCTCTGGCAGCGCCGCGAAGACGTCGGCCACCTTTATCCAGGCGCTGTAGGCGCTAGGCTCAAGATAGGGGATGGACGGATCGGTGCGGTACTCGGGAGAGTCCTGCAGATATTGAGTTCGCAGCCTGACAAGCGTGGGGACCATCCAGGTGCCGTTGCGCGCCAGCTCCTGGGCCAGGGCGCGACACTGCTGTGGCTCATAGCTGTCGAAGGCGGCCTGGAGGCGGCGAACGCCTTCCTCCTTTTCGAACGCGGCGGGGTTGAGAAGGCGCCGCGCCATGACTCGAGAGACGAAAGGCGCAAGCAACTTTTGCGCGAATGTCGGTATTTCGAAGGGCGGGGCGGCAAACGAGGGGTTGAGCTCAGCCTCTTTCATGAGCGTCGCTTTTTTAGCCGAGCAACCAATCCACATCGTGTCGCCTGGACCCAGGTGCTCGATCGAGTGGAAGCCGCTTTGCGACGCGCGAACGGGATCTATGCCCTCCGGCAGATGGCCCACGACCGGGATCGCTTCCTTTCGCGCGGCCGACAAGATCGCGTAGAGCAACGGGGGCGTCGTGGCCCCGACCTTGATGAAGTCTGCGCCCTGGCGCTTCTGCGAGGTGACAAGCGTCTCGGCGTCTGCGACCGACGCCACGTTGAACGGCATCACCAGGTCTCCCGGCGTCGCCAGAAGCCGCGGAGTGTTTTCGTTCAGTGGCAGCCGGCCTTCCCGCCGTAGTTTCAGCAACCGGTCCGAGCCGTTCATCTGACGAAAGCCCGTCACGCCTTCCGACAACATCAGCGCGAGCCCGGCGTTGGGGTGGGCCGCGGTCAGGATGTGGCTGTGCATGTTATTGTAGCCAGGCACGACATATTGCCCAGCGGCGTCGATCCGGCGCAGACTGGAAAGCTCGCTGATCTCGTCGGCTCCGGTGATCTGAGCGATCTTGCCGTCGACGATCAGAATTGATCTGTCTGAGGAGAGGGCGCCCGTATCGACATCGACCACCGTGACATTGTCGATGCGCAGCGGCGCCGCCGGTTCGACCTGCTGTCGCGGTGGCGACGGGGCTGGCCAATAGGTGACAACCACAGCGATCCCGATCGCAAGGCCGAGCGCGGCGCCGGCCGCCATGACCACCTTACCGATCCTACGCATGGAGATCCTACTTCGCGGCCGCCTCGGCTAATGCCTACGCTTTGAGTTCAGACACCGTTTTTGCAGTCCGGCGACCCGCCCCTCTGAGCCGCCGCCGCGGCGTCCGATCGCATATCATGGTAATTTTGAATAGGAGCGTCCGATTTTCCGACGCTGTTTTGAGATGTTTGGCGACACGCGAGACCAGTGACAAACAATCCATCACGAGGATGGGCGCCCGCCGATCATGATTGTTGATGGGAGAATGCGGGTGCAACGACTGGCGCCGTAGGGAGGGTGGGGTCGAAGGCGCACGCGGCCCCTGCGGCATTGCACAATCGGGCATGAGCGACTATTTTCTCCAGTTCTCTCCCCAATCCGAGGATTCCATGGCCCGCGTCACCGTCGAAGATTGCATCCAGAAGGTTCCGAACCGGTTCAACCTGGTTCTTCTGGCCGCCCATCGCGCGCGCGCCATCTCGGCCGGCTCTCAGCTGCTGGTCGACCGCGACAACGACAAGAACCCGGTCGTCTCCCTGCGTGAGATCGCCGACGACGTGGTCGACGCCGAAGAGCTGCGCGAAAACCTGATCGCCAGCCTGCAGCGCGTGGACGAGCACACCGAAGCCGAGGAAGAGGCCGAAACCCTGGCCCTGCTGGCCGACCCGACCCATGCCCAGATGAGCGAACTGGAACTGATCCGGGCCCTGCAGAGCGACCGGGATGGCGGTCAGGAGGAGCGGTACTGAGCCCCGAAGGCGCAGACCCTCTTACTGTCCAGGCGGCCCAACCCGTCGCCGAGCCCAAGGACGCGCCCGTACCGGCGCGTCCGCCCAAGCTGCTTCGCCAATACGAGCTGATCGACAAGGTCCGGTCCTATGACCCGACCGCCGACGAGGCGCTGCTGAACCGCGCCTATGTCTACGCCATGCGCATGCACGGCTCGCAGAAGCGGGCCTCTGGCGACCCCTATTTCGCCCACCCCATCGAGGTGGCGGGCATCCTCACAGACTACCGCCTCGACACCGCGACCATCGTCACGGCCCTGCTGCATGATGTGATCGAGGACTGTCCGGTCAGCCGGGCCGATATCGATCAGCTGTTCGGCGAAGAGATCGGCGAACTGGTCGAGGGCGTCACCAAGCTCTCCCAACTCGAAGGCAATTCCGAACATACCCGCCAGGCCGAGAACCTGCGCAAGTTCATCCTGGCCATCTCCAAGGACGTGCGCGTCCTGATGGTCAAGCTGGCCGACCGGCTGCACAACATGCGCACCCTGGAGTTCATCAAGAACCCGGCCAAGCGCGAGCGGATCGCCCGCGAGACCCTGGAAATCTATGCGCCCCTGGCGCGCTCCATCGGCTGCCACCGCATCTGCACCGAGCTGGAGGAGCTGGCCTTCCTGCACCTGAACCCGGTGGCCCGCGACGCCATCGGCCGGCGGCTCGAGGCGCTGCGCCAGGAGCAGGGCGGGGCGGTGTCGGTGGTCTCCGGCGAGATCTCCGCCAAGCTGGCCGCCGCCAGCGTCGCCGCCCGGGTGTTCGGCCGCGAGAAGCACGCCTTTTCGATCTGGCGGAAGCTGCAGCGCAAATCGATCGGCTTCTCTCAGCTCTCCGACATCTACGCCTTCCGGGTCATCGTCGATTCCGAGGAGGACTGCTACCGGGCGCTCGGCGTCATCCACCGGGCCTGGCCCAGCGTGCCCGAGCGGTTCAAGGACTACATCTCGACGCCCAAGCGGAACAACTACCGCTCGATCCACACCACGGTGGTCGGCCCCCGCGGCATGCGGATCGAGATGCAGATCCGCACCGAGGCCATGGACCGGGTGGCCGAGGACGGCGTCGCCGCCCACTGGCGCTACAAGAACGAAAGCTACGGCTTCGACGCCGAGGCCCAGGCTGCGGCCGGCGGGCGCGATCCGCTGGTCAATCTGCGCCACCTGGTCCAGCTGCTGGAACACGGCGGAGATGTCGAGGAGCTGGTCGAGCACGCCAAGCTCGAAATGTTCCTCGACCAGGTGTTCGTCTTCACGCCCAAGGGCCGGCTGGTCAGCCTGCCGCGGGGCGCCATGCCGCTCGACTTCGCCTATGCGGTCCACACCGATGTGGGCGACACCTGCATTGGCGTGAAGGTCAATGGCGAGCTGCGTCCCTTGCGGACCCTGCTGCAGAACGGCGACGTGGTGGAGGTTATCCGCGGCGCCAAGCCTGTGGTGCCGCCGGACTGGCGCTCACTCACCGTCACCGGCCGGGCCCGCTCGGCCATCCGCCGGCATATCCGCCAGAGCGAGAAGGACGAGTTCATCCGCCTGGGCCGCGCCACGGTGGACCAGACCTTCGAGCGGGCGGGCAAGAAGCGCGCTGATGTCTCCCTGCGCCCGGCCCTGGACCGGTTCGCCACCGCGGCCGAGGAAGACCTGTTCGAGGCCGTCGGCCGCGGGCGGGTCACGCCGACCCAGGTGCTGGACGTCATCTTCCCGGGCCTGAAGGCCGCCGACCGCGAGGCCGCCACGGCCCAGCGCAGGATCGAAGGCGGCGCGGGCGCGCGGCTCTATGTGCGCGGCAGCGGCCTGACTCCGGGCGTCACCCTGCATTTCGCGCCGTGCTGCAGCCCGGTGCCCGGCGACCGCATTGTCGGCATTCTGGAGCCTGAGGGCGGCGGCCTGGCGGTGCACACGATCGACTGCGCCACCCTGGCCGAATACGAGGATCGCGAGGACGTCTGGCGCGACCTGCAATGGACGCCGGAAGCCGAGCGCAACACCATTTCCAGGGCCTCGCTGGCCGCCACCATCCGCAATGCGCCAGGTGTGCTGGGGCAGGTCTGCACGGTGATCGGCGAGGCCGGCGGCAACATCGTCAACCTGCGCATGCACCATCGCCAGCGCGACTTTTTCGATGTCGATTTCGACCTCGAGGTGAAGGACGCCCGCCACCTCACCCACATCGCCGCGGGCCTGCGGGCCAATCCCAGTGTCGAGACGGTGGATCGCGCCAAGGGCTGAGGCCCGGCGCGCCAGCTCAGGCCATCTGCACGTCGCGCCAGGTCCAGGCGGTTTTCGCCCCCGTGAACGTCTCCGGCGTGCAGCGCAGGTAAAGGCTGTCGGCCCAGGTGTGACCCAGCAGATAGGTCTTCTTGGCGCTGCCCACGACCACGAACCCCAGCCGCTCAAGCAGTCGGCGCGAACTGGTGTTGTTGGGATCGACGTCCGCCGTCGCCTCATTCAGGCCGCGATCCTTGAACGCCCGCGCGATCACCGCCGAAACCGCTTCATGCGCGTAGCCCTTCCCCTGGGCGTCGGGGTGGAGGATGTAGCCAATCTCCGGATCGGCCCAGAAGCCCACCTTGCCGATCACCTGGCCAGCCTTGGTCTCGACGATGAAGTCGTCGGCGCGGGTGGCCATCATGCCTTCCAGCCAGAGCCGGGTTTCGTCGATCTTCTCGTGGGGAAGGGTCGACCAGAAGGCCATGGCGTGAGCCGAGCTGAGGATCACATGCATGGCCTCCAGGTCGCTCGCCCGGGCCGGGCGAAGCGTCAGGCGCTCGGTTGTGATAATCCCCGGCATCGGCGGCTCCTGCGAATCTCCAACCATAGACTGGAGGGCGAAGGTGACATCTAGGCCGCCCTCAGATATTTCGCCCTCAAGGAGGCGCCCAAATGACCACTGACGAAGTCCTTGAGGAATTCCGCGGCGCCGGCGCCCTGCGAGAGGGCCATTTCGTGCTCTCGTCCGGGCTCCACTCCGGCGTGTTTCTGCAGAAGAATCTGGTCTTCCAGTATCCTGACCGGACCGAACGCCTGTGCAAGGCCCTGGCGGACCTGATCCGCCGCGAAGTCGGCGAGGTGGATGTCTGCGTGTCCCCCGCGGTCGGCGGCATTATTCCCGGTTATGAGACCGCCCGTCAGTTGGGCGTGCCGTCGATGTACGTGGAAAGGGTCGATGGCCGGCTCCAGTTCCGTCGCGCCTTCGCCCTGAAGCCCGGCGCGCGCGTGGCCATGGTCGAGGATATCGTCTCCACGGGGCTATCGTCGCGGGAGTGTGTCGAAGCCATCCGCGAGGCGGGCGGCGAGGTGGTCTGCGCCGCAGCCCTGGTCGATCGCTCCGGCGGACGGGCCGAGATCGGCGCGCCGTTCCTGTCCCTGGCGAAGCTGGACGTGCCGGCCTATCCCGCCGACCAACTGCCCCCCGAACTCGCCGCCATCCCGGTGGAAGATCCCGGCAGCCGGAGGCTGAAAGCATGAGCAGGGGCCTGCGCCTGGGGGTCAATATCGACCATGTGGCGACGATCAGGAACGCCCGCGGGGCGACCTATCCCGATCCGGTGCGGGCGGCCGAGATGGCCATCGCCGCCGGCGCCGACGGCATCACCGCCCATCTGCGCGAAGATCGCCGGCACATCTCCGACACCGACATCGACGCCCTGGCGGTGATCGTGAAGCGCCGTGGCCGGCCGCTGAACCTGGAGATGGCGGTGACGGCCGAGATGGAGGCCATCGCGCTGCGACACCTGCCGCACGCCGCCTGCCTGGTGCCCGAGCGTCGGGAAGAGGTCACGACCGAAGGCGGGCTCGACCTGGTGAAGGGCCATAATCACATCGCCCCCGTGGTCGGCCGGCTGGCCGGAGCGGGCATCCGCGTCTCGTGCTTCATCGACGCCGACCTGGAGCAGGTGGCGTCGGCCAAGGCCATGGGCGCCCAGGTGGTGGAGCTGCATACCGGGGCCTATTGCGACGCCGTGCGTGAGGGCGATCCCCGCGCCGATGAATTGCTGGAGCGCCTGAAGGCCGCCGCCGTCGAGGCTTCGCGCCTGGGCCTGGAGGTCCATGCCGGCCACGGGATCGACTATGAGACGGTCAAGCCGATCGCCGCCATCCCGCAGGTGATGGAGCTGAACATCGGCCATTTCCTGATCGGCGAGGCCATCTTCATCGGCCTGCCGGCCGCCATCCAGAGGATGCGCGCCCTGATGGACCAGGCCCGGGCGGAGCTGGCGGCGTGATCATCGGCCTGGGCTCCGACCTCGCCGACATCCGGCGTATCGAAAAGACCTTGGAGCGTTTCGGCGATCGCTTCGTCAAACGCATCTTCACCGAGATCGAAGTCCGCCGCTCCGAGCGCAAGCCCGATCGCGCGGCCAGTTACGCCAAGCGGTTCGCCGCCAAGGAGGCCTGCTCCAAGGCGCTGGGCACCGGCTTTCGCCGGGGCGTGTTCTGGCGCGACATGGGGGTGGCGAACATGCCGTCCGGCGCGCCGACCATGGCGCTCACCAACGGCGCCCTGAAGCGGCTGCAGGAGATCACGCCGGCCGGTCACCGGGCGGTGGTGCATGTGACGCTCACCGACGACCATCCCTACGCTCAAGCCTTCGTGATCATAGAGGCCGTGCCCGAATAGCCGCAGCCCTGCGGCGAATCGTCGATTACGGCGAGTTCACAGGGGGCTGGCTTGCTAGAGACAGCGCCAGACGATAGCTAAACCCCTTCCGCGCGCTGCAGCGCGCCGCAGAGAACACGCATGAGCGAGAATGTGCACAGCGCGCCGGCCTCCCAGAAGCCCGACGCGGTGCAGGAGATTGTGGAGATCGTGAAGACGGTCGTCTACGCCCTGCTGATCGCCCTGGTCCTGCGGGTCCTGCTGTTCCAGCCGTTCACGATCCCGTCGGCCTCCATGGAGCCGAACCTGCTGGAAGGCGACTACATCATCGTCTCCAAATATGCGTACGGCTATTCCCGCCATTCGATCCCGTTCAGCCCGCCGCTGTTCGAAGGCCGCATCGCCGCCCGCGACCCGTCCCGCGGGGATATCATCGTCTTCAAGCTGCCCCGCGATGGCCGCACCGACTACATCAAGCGCCTGATCGGCCTGCCGGGCGACCGCATCGAAATCCGTGGCGGCCAGATCATCCTGAACGGCCAGCCGATCCCCCGCGAGGCCATGTCGCCGGGCCTGATCGACACCGGCTATGGCTTCAGCCGCGAAGTCATGCGCTTCCGCGAAACCCTGCCGGACGGTCGCACCTATGTGACCTACGACATGGGCGCCGACGGCGAGATGGACAACAAGGGGCCGTTCCTGGTTCCCGAAGGCCACTACTTCTTCATGGGCGATAACCGGGACAACTCTCTCGACAGCCGCGCGCCGGCCGAGATCGGCGTGGGCTATGTCCCGGCCGATCATCTGGTGGGCAAGGCCGAGATCATCCTGTTGTCCTGGGAACGGGCCGCTTCGCTGTTCAAGCCCTGGACCTGGGTGACCGAGGCGCGGCCTGGCCGGTTCTTCAACATCCTCCAGTGACCGGCCGTCCATGAATCGCCGGGCGGCCGCCATCGCCGAACTCGAGGCGAGGATCGGCCATGTCTTCCATGACCGCGAACTGCTGGAGCGCGCCCTGACGCACGCCAGCGTCGGCGAGGGCGCGACCAAGGTGCGCCACTATGAGCGGCTGGAGTTCCTGGGCGATCGGGTCCTGAACCTGCTGGCGGCCGAACGGCTCATGAGCCTGGACGGCGAGGCGCGCGAGGGCGAGCTCAGCCGTCGGCTGGCCAATCTGGTCAACTTCCACGCCTGCGCCGACGTGGCCCGGGATATCGGCCTGGGCGAGGCCCTGCGGCTCTCGGCCAGCGCCACCAAGATCGGCGCCCGGGAGTCCGACGGGGTGCTGGGGGACGCCTGCGAGGCCCTGATCGGCGCCCTCTATATCGACGCCGGCCTGGACGCCGCCCGGGCCTTTTTCCTGCACTTCTGGGCCAAGGCCTTCGCCGACCTGGATGCGCCCCGGGGCAAGGATCCCAAGACCCAGCTCCAGGAATGGGCGCAGGGCCGTGGGCTGCCATTGCCGACCTATGAGGTCGTGGCCCGCGAAGGCCCCGACCACGCCCCATCTTTCACCGTACAGGTGACGATTGAGGGGTATGATCCCGAAGCCGCCCAGGGACGTTCCAAGCAGGAGGCCGAAAAGGCCGCCGCCCTGGTGATGCTTCTCAAACGTGAAGGACCTCAATGACCCGCGCCGGATTCGTCGCCATCATCGGCGCCCCCAATGCGGGCAAGTCGACTCTCACCAACCGTCTGGTGGGGGCCAAGGTCTCCATCGTAACCCAGAAGGTCCAAACCACGCGCTTTCCCGTGCGCGGGGTGGCCATCGAGGGCGAAAGCCAGATCGTGCTGGTGGACACGCCCGGCATCTTCGCGCCGCGTCGCCGTCTGGACCGGGCCATGGTCCGCTCGGCCTGGGGCGGCGCAGAGGAGGCTGACGGCGTCGTCCACCTAATCGACGTCCAGGCGGAGCTGGCCGTGGGCGAGGCCCAGGGCAGCCCGGCCGACAAGCGGGCGGTGATCGACGTGCAGACCATCATCGAGGGTCTGAAGGCGTCGGGCCGCCAGGCGATCCTGGCGCTCAACAAGATCGACGGGGTCAAGCGCGAGCGCATGCTGGCCCTGGCCCAGCGCCTGTTCGACACCGGCGTCTATTCCGAGGTGTTCATGATCTCGGCCGCCGACGGCTCGGGCGTGGACGACCTCAAGCGGCGGATGGCCGAGCTGGTGCCTGAAGGCCCCTGGCTCTATCCGGCCGAACAGACCGCCGACCTGCCGGCCCGCCTGCTGGCCGCCGAGATCACCCGCGAAAAGCTCTATCTGCGGGTCCATGAGGAACTGCCCTATGCGGCGGCCGTGGACACCACCGCCTTCGAGGAGCGGCGCGACGGCTCGGTGCGGATCGAGCAGACCATCTATGTCCAGCGTGACAGCCAGCGACCGATCATCCTGGGCAAGAACGGCCAGACCCTGAAGTGGATCGGCCAGAAGTCCCGCGAGGAGCTCACCGAGCTGTTCGACCGGCCGGTGCACCTGTTCCTGCATGTGAAGGTCGATGAGACCTGGGCCGACAAGCGCGAGTTCTACGGCGACGTGGGTCTCGACTTCGACGTCTGATGGGGGACGTCTGATGGGTGACGTCTGATGGAGTTCGAGGACGACGCCTTCGTGCTCTCGGCCCGCGCCCATGGCGAGACCGGCGCCATCGTCGATCTGCTGACGTCCGAGCATGGCCGCTACGCCGCCCATGTGGCCGGTGGGGCTTCGCGTCGCCTGAAGCCCTTCCTGCAGCCCGGCGCCCAGGTCCGCGTCCGCTTCCGCGCCCGGGTGGCCGAGCAACTGGGCGCCGCGACCCTGGAGCCGATCGGGGAGGGGCCGGGCGCCCTGTTCGATGATCCCCTGGCCCTGCATGGCCTCTCTGCGGCCGCTGCAGTGGCCGCTGGCGCCCTGCCGGAGCGGGAGCCCCACCACGGAGCCTATCTGGCCCTGGAGGCCCTGATCAGGGCCCTGGCGGTCCCCGATATCTGGCCGGCGGTCTTCGTCCGGTTCGAGGCCGGCCTGCTGCAGGACCTGGGCTTTGGCCTGGACCTCTCCAAGTGCGCCGCCACGGGATCAGTGGACGACCTGATCTATGTCAGCCCGCGCACCGGCCGGGCGGTCAGCGCCCAGGCCGGCGAGCCCTACAAGGACAAGCTCCTGCGCTTGCCGCCCTTCATGCTGTCGGCCCAGTGGGGGCTGGAGGCGGGCGACATCGGCTCTGGCCTCGACCTGACGGGCCACTTCCTGGAGGCCTTTGTCTTCAATCCTCTGAACCGGCCCCTGCCGCCGGCCAGGGTCTGGATGATCGACCGCCTGTCGGACGCTGAGCGACTGTGACGGACGCCGCGCGGCGCGCTAAAACCGCGGCCACGGAGAATCAATGAGCAAGCACACACCCCCGCCGTTCGATGGCGACGGCGACCGCATTATCGATGAACCGCTGAGCGAGGCGCTGTCGCGCCGCTACCTGGCCTATGCGCTCTCGACCATCACCGGCCGGGCCCTGCCCGACGTGCGCGACGGCCTGAAGCCGGTCCACCGCCGGCTGCTGTTCGCCATGCGCCAGCTGCGCCTGGACCCCAATTCCTCGGCCAAGAAGTCGGCCCGGGTGGTCGGTGACGTGATCGGTAAGTACCACCCCCACGGGGACACGGCGGTCTATGAGGCCCTGGTCCGCCTGGCCCAGGATTTCTCCCAGCGCTATCCGCTGATCAACGGCCAGGGGAACTTCGGCAATATCGACGGCGATAACGCCGCGGCCATGCGCTACACCGAGTGCAAGCTGACCGACGCGGCCCAGCTGCTGCTGGACGGCATCGACGAGGACGCCGTCGACTTCCGCTCGACCTATGACGGCGAAGACGAGGAGCCGGTGGTTCTGCCGGCCGGCTTCCCCAACCTGCTGGCCAATGGCTCCAGCGGCATCGCCGTGGGCATGGCCACCTCGATCCCGCCGCACAACGCCGCCGAACTGATCGACGCCTGCCTGCTGATGCTGGATGCTCCCGATGTCAGCACCGCCGACCTGATGGTGCATGTGAAGGGGCCGGACTTCCCCACCGGTGGGGTGATCGTCGAATCCCACGCCTCGATGCTAGAGACCTATGAGACCGGCCGCGGCGGCGTCCGCACCCGGGCCAGCTGGGTGCGCGAAGACACCGGGCGCGGGACCTACCAGATCATCGTCACCGAGATCCCCTATCAGGTGAAGAAGGCCGACCTGGTCGAGCAACTGGCCAATCTGATCGAGAACAAGCGCGCCCCGCTGCTGGGGGATGTCCGCGACGAGTCGGCAGAGGACGTGCGGCTGGTGCTCGAGCCCAAGAGCCGCAACATCGAGCCGGAAGTCCTGATGGAGAGTCTGTTCAAGCTCTCCGACCTGGAAAGCCGGTTCTCGGTGAACCTCAATGTCCTGGACGCCCGGGGCACGCCGCGGGTGATGAGCCTGAAGGAGGCCCTGCGCGCCTTCCTGGACCACCGCCGCGAGGTGCTGGTGCGCCGCGCCCGCCACCGCCTCGCCAAGATCGAGGCTAGGCTGCACATCCTCGACGGCCTGCTGATCGCCTATCTCAATCTGGACGAGGTGATCCGCATCGTTCGGCACGAGAACGAGCCGAAGGCCAAGCTGATCGAGACCTTCAAGCTCTCGGACCTGCAGGCGGACGCCATCCTCAACACCCGCCTGCGCCAGCTGGCCAGGTTGGAGGAGATGGAGATCCGCCGCGAGCATGGGGAGCTTTCGGAGGAGCGCGACGGCCTGCTGAAGCTGCTGGAGTCCGAGCTCCGGCAATGGAAGCTGGTCGGAGTCGGCCTGAAGGAGGTGCGCAAGGTGCTCGGCCCCGACACCGCCGTGGGCAAGCGCCGCTCGATCTTCGCCGATGCGCCCGAGGTGGACGCCGAGGCCGCCATCGAGGCGATGATCCCCCGCGAGCCGATCACGGTGATCCTGTCGGAGCGTGGTTGGATCCGGGCGGCCAAGGGCAAGGTCGACGATCCCTCCGAGCTGAAGTTCAAGGAGGGCGACAAGCTCGGCTTCATCGTGCCGGCCGAGACCACGGACAAGCTGCTGATCCTGGCGTCGGACGGCCGGTTCTTCACCATCGGCTGTGACAAGCTGCCCTCGGCCCGCGGGCATGGCGAACCGCTGCGCCTGATGATCGACCTGGAAGACCAGGTGGAGATCGTCGATGTCTTCGCCCACAAGCCTGGCCTGCGCCGGGTGCTGGCCTCCAAGGCCGGCTATGGCTTTGTCATGTCGGAAGACGAGGCGGTGTCGGCGCGCCGGGCCGGCAAGCAGGTGCTGACAGTGGACAAGCACGGCGCCCTGCCGACCCTGGCCGTGCGTGGCGACCACATTGCGGTGATCGGCGACAACGGCAAAATCCTGATCTTCCCCATCGCCGAGCTGCCGGAAATGCCCCGGGGCAAGGGGGTCAAGCTGCAGGCCTATCGCGAGGGCGGCCTGCGGGACGCCACCGTGTTCGAGGCCGAGACGGGCGCTGTCTGGATCGATCCCGCCGGCCGCACCCGGGTCTGGACCGAGTGGCGCGAGTGGCTTGGCCGCAGGGCCGGGGCCGGCAAGCTGGCGCCCCGCGGCTTCCCGACCAGCAAGCGGTTCAAGCCGAAATAGGCCTCCTTCGCCCCGCCTTGGTCAGCTTGGCCATTGCGGCGGCCGCAGGCTCCGATAGGCTTCGGCCCAAAGAGCTCAGGGGAGGCCACACATGTTCCATTTCAACCGTCTTGCGGCGGCGACGCTCGCTGTCGCCATCCTGGCTGCGCCGCCCGCAGCCCTGGCCCAGAGGGCGCCGGCGCCTCTGCCGGCCGCCGCCAGTCCCGAATCGGTGGGCTTCTCCGCCGAGCGCCTGAAGCGCCTGGACGCCGCCATGGCCCGGGCGGTCACCGACGGCCGTGTGGCGGGCATGACCACCCTCCTGGCCCGCCACGGCCAGGTGGTGGCTTTCAACACCTATGGGCAGGCGAGCCTGGCCGAGCAGCGGCCGATGGAGAAGGACGCCATCTTCCGCATCTATTCCATGACCAAGCCGGTCACCGGCGTGGCCATGATGATCCTGTTCGAAGAGGGCCGCTGGCGGCTGGATGACCCGGTCAGCATGTACGTGCCCGAGCTGGCCGGCCTCAAAGTGATGACGGGAACCAACGCCCAGGGCCAGCCGATCCTCGAGCCCGTCACCCGCGACCCGACCATGCGCGAGCTGATGAGCCATACGGCCGGCTTCGGCTATGGCCTGGCCGAGGAACACGCTGTCGACCGGATGTTCCGCGAAAAGCGCGTCCTGGGCTCGGCCTCCCTGCAGGAGATGGTCGAGAAGACTGCGACCATCCCCCTGATGTTCCAGCCGGGCACGGACTGGAGCTACTCCGTCGCCGTCGATATCCAGGGCCACATCGTCGAGAAGCTGACCGGCCAGACCCTGGGCGCCTTCATGGCCGAGCGGATCTTCAAGCCGCTCAAGATGACCGACACGGGCTTCCAGGTGCGTCAGGGCCAGAGCGATCGCCTGGCTGCGGTCTATGTGGGCGCGCCGAACGGGGGACGCCTGTTCGAGGCCACGGAACTGGCCGGGGCGCCGGCACAGGACTTCAACGCGCCGCCGCGCATGGAGTCCGGCGGCGGCGGCCTGGTCTCGACGACGGCCGACTATGCCCGCTTCGCCCAGATGATCGCCAATGGCGGCGAGCTGGACGGGGTGCGGATCCTCTCGCCGGCCACGGTGGAGCTGATGGGAACCGACATGATTCCCAAGGACGCGGTGGTGTCCTCCAACGGATCGGTGGGCCAGCGCTTCAATGACGCCGTGGGCTTCGGCCTCGACTTCGCGGTGATCAAGGACCCCCGCAAGGCCGGCGGTCTGGAAGGGAAGGGGACGCTCAGCTGGGGTGGTGCGGCCGGCACCTGGTTCTGGGTCGACCCCACCAACGACATCGTGTTCGTGGGCATGATCCAGCGGTTCGGCGGCACCGGCGGGCCTGATCTGGGGACCGCAACCCGGACCCTGGTCTACCAGGCCCTGGTCGATCCCGCGAAATAGGCCTCGACCTATCTAGGATGCGGGCTGGCTTGCGCCGGCCCGCCGCCTTGACAAGGCAGGCCCCGCATGCGCCCTTCCGCGCCTCGTTTTCCCTGCTTTTTCTGCGACTCCTCATGCACCCTTACCGCTCCCACACCTGCGGCCAGCTTCGCGCCGCCGACACGGGCCAGACCGTCCGCCTTTCCGGATGGATTCATCGCAAGCGCGACCATGGGGGGCTGGTCTTCATCGACCTGCGGGACAATTACGGCCTGACCCAGCTGGTGTTTGCCCCGGAGACCCCGGGCTTCGCCACGGTCGAGCGCCTGCGGGCCGAGAGCGTCATCTGCGTGGAGGGCGAGGTCGTCGCGCGCACCCCCGACACGGTGAACGCCAACCTGCCCACCGGCGAGGTCGAGGTTCACGCCAAGGGCGTCCAGGTGCTGTCGGAAGCCGCCGAACTGCCGCTGCCGGTGTTTGGCGAGCCTGACTATCCCGAAGAAATCCGCCTCAAGCACCGCTATCTGGATCTGCGGCGTGAGACCCTGCATCGCAACATCCTGCTGCGCAGCCAGGTGATCGCCTCCATCCGCCGCCGGATGACCGACCAGGGCTTCAACGAGTTCCAGACCCCGATCCTGACGGCGTCATCGCCGGAAGGCGCCCGGGACTTCCTGGTGCCCTCGCGTCTGCATGCGGGCAAGTTCTACGCGCTGCCCCAGGCCCCGCAGCAGTTCAAGCAGCTGCTGATGGTCGCGGGCTTCGACCGCTATTTCCAGATCGCGCCGTGCTTCCGCGACGAGGACCTGCGGGCCGACCGCAGCCTGGAATTCTATCAGCTCGACGTGGAGATGAGCTTCGTCACCCAGGACGACATCTTCGCCGCCATCGAGCCGGTGATGCACGGGGTGTTCGAAGAATACGGCCAGGGCAAGCCGGTCACCCCCTATCCCTTCCCGCGCATCCCCTACCGGGAGGCGATCGCCAAGTACGGCTCCGACAAGCCCGACCTCCGCAACCCCATCGAGATGCAGGACGTCTCCGACCACTTCCGCGGCGGCGGCTTTGGCCTGTTCGCCCGCATCCTGGAAGACGCCAAGAACGCGGTGTGGGCGATCCCGGCGCCCAAGGGCGGCAGCCGCGCCTTCTGCGACCGGATGAACTCCTGGGCCCAGGGCGAGGGCCAGCCGGGCCTGGGCTACATCTTCTGGAGCGAGGACCAAGGCGGCTGGGGCGGCCCGATCGCCAAGAACCTGGGCGCTGAAAAGACCGAGAGCCTGATGAGCGCGCTTGGCCTTGGCCAGGGCGATGCGGCCTTCTTTGCGGCCGGCGATCCCAAGGTCTTCTACAAGTTCGCAGGCGCGGCCCGGACCAAGGTCGGGACCGACCTGAAGCTGGTGGACGAGGACCGTTTCGAGTTCGTCTGGATCGTCGATTTCCCGATGTTCGAGCTGAACGAGGAGACGAACCACGTCGACTTCTCGCACAACCCCTTCTCCATGCCCCAGGGCGAGATGGAGGCGCTGCAGACCAAGGATCCGCTGGATATCCTGGCCTACCAGTACGACATCGTCTGCAACGGCTATGAGCTGTGCTCGGGCGCGGTGCGGAACCACCGGGCCGATGTGATGATCAAGGCCTTCGAGATCGCCGGCTATAGCCAGCAGATCGTCGAGGAGCAGTTCGGCGGCATGCTGAACGCCTTCCGCTATGGGGCCCCGCCCCACGGCGGCCTGGCGCCGGGCATCGACCGGATCGTCATGCTGCTGGCCGGTGAGAGCGCCATCCGCGAAGTCATCGCCTTCCCGCTGAACCAGCAGGGTCAGGATCTGATGATGAGCGCCCCGTCGGACGTTGAAGAGCGGCAGCTCAAGGAACTCAGCCTGCGCCTGGCCCTGCCGATCAAGCCGGCCTGAGGCGAACGGCGTTAGTCGGCCAGCGGCGCCAGATAGCGCGGCGCGGCCGGCGGCGCGGGCGGGGCAGGCGGCGCCGGCGGAGGCCGTACGCGAACCACCACGCGCCGTCCGCCGCAGGACTTGGCGGTCAGGCCAGAAGGAACCTTTGTGCCGCCGTCGGCGCAGGCGTCATCCAGCTGCGACTGTTTAAGGCCTCGGGCGCGGGAGAGGTCAGCGCCGCCGATATCGGTGCGATCCATGGTGGCCTCGCGGAAATCCGCGCCGGAGAAGGTGGCGCCCCGAAGATTGGCCATGTCCAACTCGGCCTCCCGGAACGAGACATTGTCGAAGCGGCCGCCCTGAAGATTGGCGGCGGTCAGCTCGGTTTCCCGGAAACTGGCGCCGCGGGCGTCGGCGCGGGAAAAATTCACGCCTTTGAGCTCGGCCTCGTCCAGGCGAGCGTTCTGCAGATTGGCCGAGGCGAAGTTTGAGCCGCTGGCGTCCAGTTCGCGCAGGTCGGCGCCGCTGAGGTTGGCCTTGGCGAAGTTGGCGCCCTTGGCTTCGGCCGAGCGGAGCACCGCGTCAGACAGGTTCGCCTCGTCAAAGGCCGCGCCCATCATGGCGCTGTCGGACATGTCGGCCCGAGACAGGTCGGCCTGGGTGAAGGCCGAACCGTGGAAGCGCGCGCCACGCAGATCGGACCCCACCAGGGCGGCGCCGGTGAAGTCGGCGCCGATGAAGCTGGCGCCCGCCAGCTTGCGCCCCGACAGCTCACACTTGGCGCAGGAGCCTCCAAAGGCCACCATGCGGGCGACGGACTTGTCGCTGGTCAGGGCGCTGGCGACGCCCGGCGCAAGGGCGCCCAGAGCGGCGATCAGGACGAGAAGGCGGGTCAGTCGGGTCATGCAGGCTCCGTGTCGAGTCTCCATCTGTGACGCCCGCGCGCGAATGACCACTTAAATCGCAGTAATTATACGACCTTAGCAGGCGGGGATTCGGAGATTGCCCGGCAGGCGCGTGGCGCCGTCGCCGCAGGCGGCATTAAGCTGGCCCTGGGTCAGGCCGGTCGCCCGATCCATCTCGGCGCCGGAAAAATTGGTCCCGGTCAGATTGGCGCCGCGGAAGCTGGCGCCCTGCAGATGGGTCCCCACGAAGCTGGCGTTGGTCAGGTTGGCGCCGCCGAAGTTGGCCCCGGTGAAGAGCCCGCCATAGGCCTCGATATCCCGCAGGTCGCCGCCGGCGAAGCTGGTGCGCGTCATGATCGACAGGCTGAGGTCGGCCTGGCGCAGTCGGGCGCCGGCGTAGTTCTTTCCGCTCAGGCTCAGGCCGCTGAGATCGGCCTGGAACAGATTGCACTTGGGACAGCTCGCGCCATTGCGAACCTGGGCGATCTGGCCCGCGTTCTGGGCGGCCGCCGGGGCGGCCACGGCCAGAACAGCCGCCAGGGCGAAAAGGGATGTCGTCAGTCTCATAGGGCGACGCCTTGCAAGCAAAGGAACAGGTCTTGCCCTAGACCTGCAAGCTTAAGGCCAGGTGTGCGGCGCGCCCTGCTGGCTGGCGCCTAACCCGCCTGGTCGTCGATCTTTCCAGCCCGGGCGCCGCAGGTCTCGCAGATCAGACTCGCGCCCTTGCGCACCACGGCGATGTCGCCGCAGGCCGCACAGACATCGGCCGCCTGGACGCTCTGCGCCCGGCTCGCCCGATGGTCGGCCAGGGACAGGACCACCAGATTGTCCGGCGCCGCTCCGCGGGAAAAGCCCTTGGAGATGTAGCGCGAGGCCGGCTGCGGCTCGCCGGTGGCGAGCGCCGGCTCATCGGCCTTGCCGCGGCCGAGGCCATCGGCGTTGAGCTCGTCGGGATCGGCGTTGGCGAGGTCATCGCGGCCCAAATAGGAGACGCCCAGTTCGCGGAACACATAGTCCAAGATCGAGGTGGCCGAACGCACGGAGTCGTTGCCGGTCACGGGTCCGGCCGGCTCGAAGCGGGTGAAGACAAAGGCCTCGACAAATTCGTCCAGGGGCACCCCGTACTGGAGCCCGATCGAGACGGCGATGGCGAAGTTGTTCATCAGCGATCGGAAGGCCGCGCCTTCCTTGTGCATGTCGATGAAGATCTCGCCGAGCTCGCCCTCGTCATACTCGCCGGTGTGTAGATAGACCTTGTGGCCGCCCACCGAGGCCTTCTGGATATAGCCCTTGCGACGGTCGGGCAGCTTGCGGCGGGCGCGCTCGCGCTCCACCACCCGCTCGACGATCCGCTCTTCCGGCGGCGGCTCGGCGCGGGCGGCCTCCTTCGTCTGAGGCAGGTCGAGGCCCTGATAGGCGGAGGGCTCGGCGCGCTGAATGCGCACGGCGCAGACCCCAGCGGTTCTGGCCTGGGCCATCAAGGTCTGGACGTCTTCGAGGCTGGCGTCCCAGGGCAGGGTGAAGTCGGCCTGCGCCGGCCAGGACAGGGCCGGTTGAATGCGCGCCAGCAGGGCGAGGTAGGGGGCCGGCCCCAGGTCATCGGCGGTGAGGAAGACCGCCTGCTGGGCGGCGTCCAGGTCAGGGCCTTCCAGGCGATTGGCGCCCAGGGCGTGGGCCTGGGCCGCGGCGATCTCGGCCTCTGTGAAGCCCATGACGCGCAGGGCGTCGAACCGCGGGTCGTGCAGGTCTTCGCCCGGCGCGCCGAGGACGTCGGCCAGGAAGCCCTCCCCGACCACCTCGGGACGGAAAGCCTCGCGCAGCGCCACGCAATAAGGCAGGGCGGCTTCCACCGCGCCGATCTCGTGCTCGGTGAAGCCCCGGGCGGTCAGGGCGGCGTGGTCGATCCCCGGCGCGGCCTCCAGGCTGCCATGGCCCAGCAGTCGCCAGCGGGCGGCGTCCAGGTCAGCGCCGATGGCGCGCAGGCCGCAGAGGGCGGCTTCGCTCACCACCCGCACGATATGGCCATCGGCGGTTTCAGCGAAGGTGACGGGGCCTTCCCAGGGTTCGCCTGCGGCGCTGGCGCCGCCGACCATCAGGGCCAGTTCCGGATCATCGAACACGCCCGGGCCGCCGTTCAGGCTGGGGCAGGCGGCCTCGGCGGCCAGACGCGCGCGCTCATACAGGTCGCGGGCGGCCTGCCGGCCCTCATCGGAATCGTAGGCCAGGCCCTGGGCGGCCAGCCAGTCGGCCAGACCCGCCAGGCCCAGCACGGCCGGCTCGCCCTCGGCCAGACAGGCCAGGGCCGTGGCCAGCAGGCCCACCGACGCCTCGAAGCGGCCGACGTCGAAAGCCTCGCCGCCGCCGAACGCCATCAGGTTGACGCAGCCCAGGGCATGGGCCGGCGGCGCAGGGGCGTCGAACGCCACGGTCAGGCCGCCGGTCTCCCAGGCGGTGAGGGCGAGGGCGCGATCCAGGGCGGGGGCGGGGCTTGCGGGCGGCCGGGCAAGGATCGGCGCGAGATCCGCCAGGACCGGGGCGATGGCGAGCAGGCGGGTCTCGCCCGCCCTGGCGAGGCTGATGGCGTCGAGGATAGCCCAGTCGGAGGCGCCGGCCGCCCGGGCCGCCTCGGCGGCGCGGGCCAGGCTCGGGTTGCGTTGCGGGTCGGCGCAGGCGTCCGGATCGCCATGGCAGCGATGGACGGCGTCGGCCAGGGCCTGGAGCCGGCCCCCGAGGGCGGCGGCGGCCTCCAAGGCGCTGCGCCGACCCCGATGGGCGGCGCGGTAGCGGGCCAAGTCTTCCAGCAGGGCCTCAGCGTCGTCGAGGTGGTCGGGCTCGGCCGTGGTGACCGAGCGCAGAGCGATCTGTCCGGCGAGCAGGGCCGCCCCCAGTTCCCGGCGGAATCGGCCGCGGGCGCCCACGCCCTCGAACAGGCCCAGCCGCTGGCCGGCCTTCACCTGCGCCTCGGCGAACCGGAAGATGGCGGCGGGCAGATCGGTGTCGCCTTCGGCCCAGTCCAGCCACGCCTCGACCTGGGCGTTGGGCCAGGCGGAGGGCGCGGCCACCTCGACAACGTCGCCTCTGCGCTCAAGCGTGCGCCGCTCCACTCTGCCGCCGTCTAGACTCATCTCAGACTCCCTTGGGCGCAGCCTAGAAAGGGCCTGCCGGCCGGGCAATAGATGTTGCGTGCGACAGACGCGTCATCCCCAAGATGTTGAGGTTGGCGGGGCGCTGGACGATCCGGGGACGGGGACCTATAGTCCGCCCGAAATTCCTGCCAGCCGGGTCAGTCCAACGTGTTCAAAGCGATCTTCACCTGGTGGAACGGCGCCTCCCTCGGCGCGCGCTTCCACATCGGCCGCCGTGGCGTCTTCGTGGGCCAGGACGACTATGGCAATCGCTACTATGAGGCCAAGGATACGTCGGACTCCTATGACGGCCGCAAGCGCCGGTGGGTGATCTTCTCGGGCTATGCGGAGGCCTCCAAGGTGCCGGCTGAATGGCATGGCTGGCTGCACTATACCTTCGATGAATCCCCGGTGGAGGCGCCCCTGCTGCGCCAGCCCTGGGAGAAGGACCATCGCCCCAACCTGACCGGCACGATCCACGCCTACCGTCCCCAGGGCTCCCTGGCCCGGAGCGGCGAGCGTCAGAAGGCGACTGGGGACTATCTGCCCTGGACGCCGGAATAGGTATCGGTTGATGCGCCGCTCGCGCGCCCTGATCCTCAGCCTGGGCCTGGCGGGGCTCGCTGCCGGCGCCGTGGTGGCGCAGACGGCGCCGGAGACATCCGCCCCGCCGCCCCAGCCCGCGCCCCCCCAGGTCACGCCGGCCCCTATCCCGAGCCTGCCCGATGTCGCCCCGCCGCCCGAACCGGCGCCGGAGATCGAGGACGCGCCGGAAACGACCCAGGCGGCGCGCGAGCCGGAGCCTGCGCCGGAACCTAAGCCGCCGATGAAGCGGGCGCGTTACGACGTCGCCGTCATCCAGGCCCTGGACAAGATCAGCGCCGAGACCATCCGCTTCGAAGCGCCTGTGGGCCAACCCATCCGCTACAAGAGCCTGGTGTTCACGGTGCGGGCCTGCGAGCTTGCCGCGCCGGACGAACAGGCCCCGGACGCCATCGCCTATCTGACCATCGACTCGCAGCCCCGCCCCCGGGCCGGCTTGCCGACGCCGGCGCCGCGGCAGGCCTATCGCGGCTGGATGTATGCCGCCTCGCCGGCGCTCCATCCGCTGGAGCATCCGGTCTATGACGCCTGGCTGATCACCTGCAGGGCGTCTGCGCCCGCCAGCGGCGGCTGATCCCCAAAGACCGCCGGGGCCGACAAGGCCTGGGCCAGGCGGCGGTGATAGTCGGCGCGGGGGATTTCTTCAGCGGCGAACTGGGTCAGGTGATCGGTGATGAACTGGGCGTCCAGCAGGCGGTAACCGCCGACGATCAGCCGGGCGACCAGATGCACCAGGGCCACCTTCGAGGCGTCCGTGGCCCGCGAGAACATGCTCTCTCCGAAAAAGGCGCCCCCCAGAGACACCCCGTAAAGGCCGCCGACCAGGACGCCGTCGCGCCAGCATTCGACGCTGTGGGCGCAGCCCATGGCGTGAAGTTCGGAATAGAGGTCCTGGATGACCGGATTGATCCAGGTTTCGGGCCGATCCGGCGCGGCCTCGGCGCACAGCGCGACGACGGTGTCGAAGGCGGTGTCGAACCGGATCTCGAACGGCTCGGACCGCACCGTCCGCGCCAGGCGGCGCGGCACGTGGAAGTCGTCCAGCGGCAGGACGCCGCGGTGCTCCGGGTCGACCAGGAAGATGCGGTCGTCCTCCCGGGCGTCGGCCATGGGAAAGACGCCGCGGGTGTAGCAGGCCAGCAGTTGCAGCGGGCCGAAGGCTTCCATGGCCTCAGGCTTCGTCAGCCTGGGCCTTGATCCACTTTTCCAGCCAATGGATGTTGTAGTCGCCGGCGATGATGTCGGGCTGGAGCATCAGGTCCTGGAAGAGCGGGATGGTGGTGTCCACCCCGCCGACCACCATCTCGCCCAGGCAGCGGTTGACCCGGGCCAGGCATTCTTCGCGGTCGCGCCCGTGGACGATCAGCTTGCCGATCAGGCTGTCATAGTCGGGCGGGATGACGTAGCCGGCATAGACCGCCGAATCCAGCCGGACGCCCAGGCCGCCCGGGGCGTGGAAGTCGGTGACCTTGCCCGGCGAAGGGCGGAAGGTTCGCGCATTCTCGGCGTTGATCCGGCACTCGATGGCGTGGCCTTCGAACACCACCTGCTCCTGGGTGAAGGAGAGCGGCAGGCCCGCGGCGATGCGGATCTGCTCGCGCACCAGATCGATGCCGGTGATGGCTTCGGTGACCGGATGCTCCACCTGCAGGCGGGTGTTCATCTCGATGAAGAAGAACTCGCCGTTTTCATACAGGAATTCGATGGTGCCGACGCCGAGATAGCCGATGGCCTTGATCGCATCGACGACCACCTTGCCGATCTTGGCCCGGGCCGCCGCATCGATGGCCGGCGAGGGGGCTTCTTCCAGCACCTTCTGGTGGCGGCGCTGCAGGGAGCAGTCACGCTCCCCCAGATGGCAGACATTGCCGAAGGAGTCGGCGATCACCTGGATTTCGATGTGGCGGGGCTTCTGGAGGTAGCGCTCCATATAGACCGACCCATCGCCAAAGGCCGCCAGGGCCTCGGCGCGGGCGGTGCTGACGGCCTCGGCCAGGCTCTCGCGGTCCAGGGCCACCTTCATGCCGCGTCCGCCGCCGCCGGCGGCGGCCTTGATCAGGACGGGGAAACCGATCTCGTCGGCGGCCGCCAGGGCCTCTTCCTCGGTGGTGAGCGCGCCGGCCGAGCCGGGGACCACCGGGATGCCCGCCCGCATCACCGCCTGCTTGGCGGTGATCTTGTCGCCCATCATCTGGATGTGCTCGGGCTTGGGCCCGATGAAGGTGAAGCCGTGGGCGCCCACGATGTCGGCGAACCGGGCGTTTTCCGACAGGAAGCCGTAGCCCGGATGGATGGCCTGGGCGCCGGTGATCTCGGCCGCGGCGATGATGGCCGGGATGTTGAGATAGCTCTTGGCGGCCGAGGCCGGACCGATGCAGACGCTCTCGTCGGCCAGGCGCACCCACATGGCGCCGGAATCGGCCTCGGAATGCACGGCCACCGTGGAGATACCCATCTCCTTGCAGGCCCGGTGAACGCGAAGGGCGATCTCGCCCCGGTTGGCGATCAGGATTTTCTCGAACATCGATCTACTCGATGATGACGAGCGGCTCGCCGAACTCGACGGGCTGGGCGTCCGAAACCAGGATCTCGACCACCTTGCCGGCCCGCGTCGCGGGGATCGGATTCATGGTCTTCATGGCTTCGATGATCATCAGGGTCTGACCGGCCGTGACCGTATCGCCGACCTTGATGAAGCTGGCGGCGCCCGGCTGGGGCTGCAGATAGACCGTGCCGACCATGGGGGAGTTCACCGCGTCGCCAGCGGCGCGCGGCGCCGGGATCGGGTTCATGGTCTTCATGGCTTCGATGATCATCAGGGTC